>WGNP01000013.1 GCA_016124495.1 Hyphomonas sp.
CACGGTCTGCCTTGCTGCGGGCTACCGTCTCGGAATCTGTATGCAGGCTGATCCAGACCACGCCTCTCGGCTCAACCGCGCGATACCTTTGCGGCACCCGGCGGCGCAGCTGGAACGTGCTCCCGCGTTTCACGATCGACAGGCTCGCCTCCGTCACGCTTAGCGGACTTTGTGCAGCAAAATGTGTAGCAAAATGTGCAGCAGATCAAGTTCGAGCCTGTGCAGCGCGGTGCAAAATACCGCAGAAATTCAAGCGATTTCAGTGGGTTGTTGCTAGAGCTGTCTGGGGAGTCTGGCGGAGAGACAGGGATTCGAACCCTGGAGACGCGTTAACGTCTACACACTTTCCAGGCGTGCGCCATCGACCACTCGGCCACCTCTCCGTACGCCGCAGGCGGCGAAGGCGAGCAGATAACGGATGATGTGGCCCCTCGCAAGCTTGTGATTGCCGCTTTGACCGTTCGAGCCCATATCTAGGCACGAAACAAGGGAACCGCGCTGATGTTCTTCTCCCGCAAGCCTGCCGCCCTGCCGACCCGCGAAACCGCCCTGCCCGGCCGCGCCCGGCCCATCCCCACCGCAGCGACCCATTTCGTCAATGGCCGCCCGATCCAGGCGGACGCACCGGCCGGTTATGAGACCGCAGTATTTGGCCTCGGCTGCTTCTGGGGCGCTGAGCGCATCTTCTGGCAGACCAGAGGCGTCTGGCTGACCCGCGTCGGCTATGCTGGCGGCCTCACACCCAACCCCACCTACGAGGAAGTCTGCTCCGGCGGCACCGGCCATACCGAGATCGTCGAGGTTATCTTCAACCCCGCCGAAGTCACCTTCACGGACCTGATGAAGCTCTTCCTCGAAAGCCATGATCCGACCCAGGGCATGCGCCAGGGCAACGATGTCGGCACCCAGTACCGCTCGGCCGTCTACTTCACCAGCGCCGCGCAGGAAGCCAGCGCCCGCGCGATGATCGCCGCCTACAACACCGAACTCGTCGCCAATGGTCACCGCGCCCCGGTCACCACCGAACTCGGCGCCCGCGGCGATGTGTTCCTCGCCGAGGACTATCACCAGCAATACCTTGCCAAGAACCCTAACGGCTATTGCGGCATCGGCGGCACGGGCGTCAGCTGCCCTCTGCCGCAAGTCGAAGCTGGCTGAAGCCAGCCGGCCAGGCCGGACGGCTCAGCCTGAGCGACGTCGAAAGATGGGCCAAACCGCGCTGAAGCGGGGCGCCGGACCCTACGATCCGAAGTTCAGCGAGAACCGCTTGCGCGACTCGATCATCGCCTGAGCCTTGAACAGCGCGTCCGAGGCCGATTGCGCACGCTGGATCACCGGGTCGCCACGCAGGCCTTCGACCGCTTGCGCCAGGTGGCTGATAGCTTCCTTGACCACTGCCTGGTCGAACTGTTTCTCGGCCCGCACGATCAGCGCGCGGCCAAGTTCCAGTTTCGCCTGGATGATGCGTCCGGTATCCGCAGTCAGCGTCGCCGCCTCGAGGTGCCCGCGCCGCATCGAGATCACCTTGTCGAGCGCCGACAGTTCGCCGAGTTCCTCGGCCACGCGGACACCGGCGGCGCAGAAATCCGCTTCGATCTCGTTGCGCAGCGTCTGCGAGACGGGAAGTTCATTCGCCAGCACGCTGTCGAGTTGGCTGGCCAGGTCACGGATTTTCTCGACGCGGAAGGCCTGCGGGTCCGAGAGGGCGGGCTGCAGATGCTTGGCGATCAGGTAGGCGGCGAGGCGCGCCACATCTTCGGTCTGCGCCTTGCGCGCGCCGGGCAGCGCGATGGTGAACAGGCGCGCGTCGGCGGGGGTCAAACCGCCGCCCCGGCTGAGGCCGTGTACTTCAAGGCCGCGCTCACCATTGCCCTGGCGGCTCGCCCAGACGAACAGGTCTGCATCGGCCTTGGCCATCCGCTTGCGCGCCCGGGCCACCGAGGCGGTGCCGAGGCCGCCCTTGATCCGGCCCATCGGGACAAGCGAAAACGGCGCGCCGAACGAAAAGACCGGCAGATGGCGCGTCAATGCGCCGCCGAGCCATTTGGCGGTCCGCCTGCTGGCAGAACCAGCTGGACGGGCCAGAAGGATACGGAAACCGGGGGTCTTGCTGGCCTTGGCGCGGGCTGCCCGGCTGCCATTGGAGACGGCGCTGGCAAGGCGTCCGAGCCCGCGCAGCAGCATGACGACAAAACAAACCGCGCCCAGCATGGCCACAGCAGCGCCGAACAGGGCGAGCCATTCGGCGCCCGGCACGTTGGTTTTCAACCACTTGTCAGCTGTCTCAAGCCAACCGGCAATCAACATCTCAGCTACCCTCTAATGCCTCAAGGCGATACGTTTCTTACCAAATCCTTGCAACAGTGAAACTCTGTATTCTCAGGACCCTACCCATCTTGCGCACCCGCTTCGCCCCTTCCCCTACCGGCCGCCTGCATCTTGGGCATGCTGCCTCGGCCTTTGCGGTCTGGGACGCCGCCCGCACCGAAGGCGGCGAAGTGCGGCTCCGGATCGAGGATATCGACCAGACTCGCTGCCGCCCGGAGTTCGAGGCTTCCCTAATGGAAGACCTGGCCTGGCTGGGACTGGACTGGAGCGGCGAGGTGCGCCGCCAGTCAGACCATTTCGCGGACTACAGCAAAGTTCTCAACGCCCTTCGCGCGCAGGGACTTGTTTATCGCTGCTTTCTCACCCGGCGCGAGATCGCCGCACGCCTGCCCGCCGGGGCCGACCCTGACGAAGGCGGCCTTGTCAGCCACCCCCTCGGCCCGGCGAAAGAAGCCGAACGCCTCGCCCACAACGCCCCCTATGCCTGGCGCCTGTCGATGGACGCTGCCCGGGACACGCTCGGCCCGCTGTTCCGCGACCTTGCCTATGCCGAATGGGCCCAAACCGGCCCCCGCACCATTTCCGCCCGGCCGGACCGGTTCGGCGATGTCGTCCTCGCCCGCAAGGACACGCCTGCAAGCTACCACCTTGCCTGCTGCCATGATGATGCACTGCAAGGCGTCACGCACGTCATCCGCGGCGAAGACCTGCGCGAGGTGACCGCCATCCACGTCCTGCTTCAGGCACTGATGGGCTGGCCTTCGCCCGTCTACCGCTTCCATCCGCTGATCCTGGGCCCGGACGGCAAGAAACTCTCCAAACGCTTCGGCGACAAGAGCCTCGCCGACTACCGCAAAGAAGGGATGACGCCGGACGATATTCGCGCGATGACCCGCGCTGCATGACCAACGCCGTTCCCCAGCCTCGCCCCGTCCTCCAGCCGCACCCCTGGCTCGGCCCGCTGATGGTGCTCGGCGGCGGCATCGCGCTCGGCTTCGCGCCGATCGGCCTGCGTCTCGGCCTTCATGAACTCGGCCCCCAGGCCATCGCCTTCTGGCGCTACCTCTTCGCCGTGCCGATGCTGCTGATCCTCGTCCTAGCGGTCGACCGCCGCCTGCCCGCGACACCCAATATCGCCGTCTTCCTCGCCGCGCTCTTCTTCACGCTCGATATGGCGCTCTGGCACTGGGCCCTGACAATGACGAGCGTCTCGAACGCCACGTTCATCGTCAATCTGGGTAACGTCCTCGTCGGCCTCGCCGCCTGGGCCTTCCTGAAAGAGCGCCCCGGCCTCAACTGGGCACTCGCCGCCGGTCTCGCCATCCTCGGCGCCGCCGCCTTGTCCCTCGGCGGAGACGGAACGCATCCCGGCGCGCTGCGCGGCGATCTCTTCGCGCTGGCGGCCGCAGTCTTCGTTTCCTTCTACATGCTGTTCTCGAAACTCGCCCGCCGCACGCTGGGCGGCCTTGAAGCGATGTTCTGGCTGAGCGTCTTCGAAACGGCCCTCGCCTTTTTCGTGGTGCTGCTTTCGGGCGAGGATTTCATGCCGAAAACGCCCACTGGTTTCCTCGCGCCCCTCGCACTGGCCATCGTCGTGCAGGTCGCAGGCCAGGGCCTGATAATCTCCGGCCTCGGCTCCACTGACACAGCCGTCGCCGGCATCCTCGTTCTCGCCCAGCCGGTCGTCGCCGCCGCGATATCCTGGTCCCTGTTCAAGGAACCGCTGAGCACGATCCAGGCCGCCGGCGCGGCTGCGATCCTTGTTGCTGTCTGGCTTGCCCAGCAGAAACAGCGAACCCGGCCCCTGCCGGCCGCGTGACGGGTCGCAACAGTCACGAAGCTGGGCTATGGCGTCAGGACAGATACTGACCGGAGCCGATCCATGCGCCCATCCCTTGCCGCCCTCGCCGCCAGCCTCACCGTCCTCGCCGCTTGCGCAACCCCGCCCGAAGCCGCCGCGCCGCAGGCAGACGCACAACTTGTCCAGGCCCGAGAACCCGTAACGCCGGTCCAGTCCGCTGACGCCTATTACACCAGCGCTGCCGCCGCCGTGGACGCCCGCATCGCGGCGCGCGGCGCAAAACCCGCAAAGAACGTCATCCTCTTCATCGGCGACGGCATGGGCATTTCCACCATCACCGCCGCGCGCATCTATGCCGGCCAGTCCGCGGGCCAAGACGGCGAGAGCCACCACCTGGCGATGGACGACCTGCCGTATTCGGCCCTCTCCAAGACCTACAGCCACAATTTCCAGATCGCCGATTCGGCCGGCACCGCCGTCGCAATGGTCAGCGGCATCAAGACCCTCTCAGGCGTCCTCGGCGTCAACAGCAGCGTCAGCTATGGCAACTGCGCCAGTGTTCCGGGCACGGAAGTTGACACACTGTTCGAACTTGCCGCCCGCGCCGGCCTCTCCACCGGCCTTGTCTCGACCGCCCGCATCACCCACGCGACGCCCGCCTCCGCCTTCGCCAAGGTGCCGCTGCGCGACTGGGAAGCCGACAGTGACATGAAGGGCGCGTCTTCCGATACCTGCAAAGACATCGCCCGCCAGCTGATCGAATGGCCGGAAGGCAGCTTTGACATCCTTCTCGGCGGCGGGCGCTCGAAATTCCTTACGAAGGAAACACCGGACCCGGAATATGACGGCAAGACCGGCGACCGCACCGATGGCCGCAACCTGACCGAAGAATGGACCGCCAAGTCACCCGACCACAAGTTCGCCTTCGACAAGGCCGGCTTCGATGCGACCGATTTCACCACTGGCGTCAAGCTGCTCGGCCTGTTCGAGCCGTCCCATATGCAGTACGAACTTGACCGCGAAGCTGACAAGGCGGGCGAACCCCACATCGCCGACATGACCCGGGCTGCGATCACGCGCCTGTCGCAGGACGAGGACGGCTATGTCCTGATGGTCGAAGGCGGGCGCATCGACCACGGACATCATGCCGGCAATGCGATCCGCGCGCTGGAAGACGCGATGGCCTTCGACGCCGCGATCGCCACCGCGCTCGAAATGACCAACCCGGAAGAGACGCTGATCATCGTGACGGCTGATCATTCGCACACGCTGACGATTGCCGGCTATGCGCAGCGGAACAACCCGATCCTCGGCATCTCCGCCTCAGGCATTGGCGGCGAAGGCGGCTCCACCGGCGCCGACGGTCTTCCGTACACGACGCTTGGCTATGCTAACGGCCCTGGCGCCTGCCGCGAGAACGGCAAGGATGCCGAGGGCAAACCGGTCTTCGACTGCAACCGCCAGGATCTGACCGGCGTCAACACGCTGGCGCCGGATTTCCGCCAGCCGGCTCTCGTGCCGATGTACTCGGAAACACATGGCGGCGAGGACGTCGCCGCCCTCGCCTCCGGTCCGGGCGCAAACCTCGTCACCGGCGTCATCGAGCAGAACGAACTCTTCCACGTCATGGGCCGCGCCCTTGGCCTGATCCCGGCCCCGACATACTAATCCGCCAGGGCGCGGACTATTTCGAGAAGATCGCCGCGGCGTCGAAATACTCGCGCCATAAGGTGATCCGCCTGTTCTCGACCACCCAGACGCCCGCTGCCGGCAACTCGGCCCAGCCGGTGGCGAGAAGAACGCCTCCAGCACCCCGCGCACCCCGGCCGGGCCAATGGCCTTGCCCATCGGCATGTTCCCGCAGGCCAGCCTTCCGCGATCAGCGTCATCGCTGCGTCATAGCCGAAGGCGGTGGCGGCATTCAGAAAGGCATGCACCGTCTAAGCAGCAGACATGCGGGTCGTCGTCATGTCAGGTCTCCTTAGCCCGGGGCTCAGTGAGCGGACTTAAGTGCGCCGCTGGCCAGCAGCGGCACCATGAGCAGGATCACCAGCACTATGTTCGACACCGCGTTGAGCGCAAAACCGGTCGAAACTGAGAACGCGCTGTCGATCACGAACCATATCAGCATCGCCGTCGTCAGCCCGCGCCAGGCGGGCGCGCCGGCCGCATGGATCGCCGGCAGCAGGAAAAGGATCGTAAAGCCCCATCCGAGCGTCACGGCGCCCATCAGGGCCACCGAAAAACGCATGCCGGGCGGATCAAAATAGCCAGCCTCCACTTGCGCGCCGCCGATCAGGCTGAACGCAAGACCCGCGATACCCTCCGTTGCCGGAAGCCCCGCGGTCGCCAGCACCGCGCCAAAAATAATGACGCCCCAGCACCAGAGCGTGATCCATGTTTTCCAAAGCCCGGTCATGCGTCTCTCCTGCCTTGATGTTGCTGCATCCTGGCCCCGGCGGCGTAAGCTGCGCAATTACCTGCGAGGTCATGGACTCGCGCGCGCGTGCCTGCGAGCATAAACCCATGAGCCTGCGTAACCCCGCCCTGCCCGCTGCCGAAAGCGATGCCTTTGCCGCCCTCCTGCGCCGTTTCCGCGCCGCGCGCCGGATGAGCCAGCTGGACCTCGCTCTCGATTGCGATGTCTCCCCCCGCCATCTCTCCTTCCTTGAAACCGGCCGCGCCAAGCCGAGCCGCGAGATGGTGCTGCAGATTTGCGAAGGGCTCACCCTCCCCCTCGGCAGCCAGAACGCACTTCTCAAGGCGGCCGGTTATGCCGCCGTCTTCCCGGATTCTCCGCTCGAGTCCGAAGCGCTCGGCCCCTTCCGCGTCGTGCTCAGGGAAATGATGGACCGGCACGCCCCCTGGCCAGCCATCCTGTGCGACCGCCACTGGCGCGTGCGCGGCACCAATGCCACCGCCGCCGCCTTGCTCACGCCGCTGCAAGCCGAGGCCGGCGAGACCAGCCTCGTCCGCATACTGACGGACAATCCCGCCGCCGAAGCGATGATCGCCAACCTGCCGGAAGTCGTCCACGAGATGCGCGGCCGCATCGCCCTCGAAGCCCTTGAAGCGGCGGGCGACCTGGTCCTGCGCGACCTGCTCACCGCCCTCGACGCCGCCAGCCTGCGCCACCCCCTGCCCGGCGGCGTACACCGCCGGCCGCTTGTGCCCCTGATCATCAACGTGCCCCGCGGCCAGCTGAGCTTTCTCTCCACCATAGCCCATTTCGGCACCAGCGAAGACGTCACCATCCGCGACCTGCGCCTCGAACTCCTGTTTCCGGCGGATGACTTTACGCGCACGGCGCTGAAGGCGATGGCGAGCTAACGCAGCGTCACTCTGGTCAATGCCCCCACCTTGCGCGACACTTGCCGTAACAGCCTGAAAACAGGCGGCCAGAAAACCGGAGGAAACACGCCATGAAAGCTGCCGTGATGCGGGAGGCCAACAAGCCTCTGTCGATCGAGGACGTCACCATCTCCAAGCCCGGCCCGCGCGAAGTGCTCGTCCGCCTGAAGGCGATCGGCGTCTGCCACTCCGACGTGCACTTCTGGGACGGCAATTTCCCGACCGAGATGCCCGTCATCCTCGGCCATGAAAGCGCCGGCGTCGTCGAACAGGTCGGCTCAATGGTCTCGGCCGTGAAACCCGGCGACCATGTCATCTCGATCCTTTCGCCCTTTTGCGGCGTCTGCGAATACTGTCTCACCGGCCACATGTCGGTCTGCCACACCGTCAATGGCGACCAGTTCAAGCGCCGCCCGGATGAAGCCCCGCGCCTCTCCATCGGCAAGGAAAAGGTCGGCCAGTTCCTGAACCTCTCCTCCTTCGCCGAGCAGATCCTCGTCCACGAGAACGCCCTGTGCTCCATAGACAAGGACATGCCGCTGGACCGCGCCTGCCTCATCGGCTGCGGCGTGATTACAGGTGTTGGCTCCGTCTTCCATTCCGCCAGGGTCGAGCCGGGCTCCACCGTGGCCGTCATTGGCTGCGGCGGCGTCGGCCTCGCGGCGATCAACGGCGCGGCCATTGCCGGCGCCTCGCGCATCATTGCGGTCGACCTCTCGCCGGAGAAACTGCAACTCGCCACCCGTTTCGGCGCGACCGACACGGTCAACCCGAAATCCGGCAATGCCATCGAGCAGGTCAAGGAACTCACCAGGGGCGGCGTGCACTATTCGTTCGAATGCGTCGGCAGCAAGCAAACTGCCGAGATGGCATATCACATGCTCCGCCCGCGCGGCGTCGCCACCATCATCGGCATGATCTCTCCGGGCGTGAACATCGAGATCCCCGGCATCGAACTCCTCGTCACCGAGAAACGCCTGCAGGGCGCCGTGATGGGCTCGAACCGGTTCCGGATCGATTTCCCGCGCTTCGTCGATCTCTACCGGCAGGGCAAGCTGCACCTCGACGACCTGATCTCGGACCGCATCGGGCTCGATGGCATCACCGGCGCGATGCAAAATCTCAAGAGCAACAAGGGCACCGTCGCCCGTCAGGTCGTTGTGCTCCAGTGATTGCCGCGAGCGGGCCTGCTCGCTAAAGAGGGCGCTTCGCCAAGACCGGAGCGCCCCATGGCCCGTACGCAGCCGACCAAACAGAAACGCACGCTGGTCCAGCGGTTGATGCGGCGCATCATCTACAAGAACTATGGCCGCAACCTCCTCTACCAGCTTCAGCTGCGCGCCCTGAACGAAGCGGCCGACTACGCCCAGGCCTACATGCCCGAGGCGATGATCTTCGAGAGCTACCCGGCCTATATCGCCTTCCTGATGGAGCGCGCCCCGCCTGCCGGCCTGTTCCTCGAGTTCGGCGTCGCGGGCGGCAATTCGATCCGGCAGATCGCCTCTCGCACGAAAGCACAGGTGCACGGCTTCGACAGTTTCGAAGGCCTGCCCGAAGACTGGACGGGCCACCTCGAACGCCGCGGCGCCTTTTCCCAAAAGCAGCAGCTTCCGGAAGTGCCCTCCAATGTGAAACTGCATGTCGGCTGGTTCGACAAGACGCTGCCCGGCTTCCTCGCCGCGCATCCCGGCCCGGTCAGCCTGCTGCATGTCGACTGCGATCTCTACGGCGGCACCAAGATCATCCTCGACCTTGCCGGCGACCGTCTGGTTCCAGGTTCTGTCGTCATGTTCGACGAGTATTTCAATTATCCGAGCTGGCGCCACCACGAATATAAGGCCTGGCAGGAATTCGTCAGTGCCCGGAACGTGAAGTATACCTACATCGCAATGACCGCAGTGGATGGCTGCGTCGCGGTGCGCGTGGATTCGATCGGCTAGAGCCCAAATTCCGCTCAAACGGCCACCGGCTGAGCGTAAGAATTTGCGACAAATCAAAAAGTCCAGAGCAAGCTATCTGATTCTATCAGATTCTTGCTCTAGAGGTCTTTTCCGGTCACCTCGGCGATCGAGGCAAAGCCGTCTTTGGCCCGCGCGGCGTCCAGTTCAGCAGCAATCCGCGCCGCAAGGCCCGGCCCTTCATACACCAGCATCGAGTAGAGCTGGACGGCATGCGCCCCGGCGCGCAGCTTCCTGTAAGCATCCGCGCCGGACGCGATGCCGCCGGCACCGATCAGGTCGAACTCTCCCCGAAGCTCACGGGCAAACCGCGTCAGCACCGCCGTAGACGGATGAAAGAGCGGCGCACCCGAAAGGCCGCCCGCCTGAGACTTCTGCTCGTCCTGCAGCGTGGACGGCCGCGCCAATGTCGTGTTGGAAATGATCAGGCCCGACAACCAGGCCCCTTGCCCGCGCACCACGCTGCAAATGTCCGCTATCGCCTCGGTATCAAGGTCAGGCGCAACTTTCAGGAACACCGGCTTGCCCTTGCGTTCGGCCGCGCCGCAACGCGTCAATAGCGCGTTGAGCGATCCTTTGTCCTGAAGTCCGCGCAGACCCGGCGTGTTCGGCGAAGAGATATTGATCGTGATATAGTCTGCATGCGGGGCGACGGCTTCGATGCCCGTCACATAATCCTGCGTGCGGTCTGCTGAATCCTTGTTGGCGCCCACATTCGCGCCAACCGGCACGCCCGGAGAGCATTTCGCGAGCCGGCGGACGAAATAGTCGAGGCCGTAATTGTTGAAGCCCATCCGGTTGATCACCGCGCGGTCTTCCTCCAGACGGAACAGACGCGGCTTCGGATTGCCCGCCTGCGGCTTCGGCGTGACCGTGCCGCATTCGACAAAGCCGAACCCGAACCTCGCCATCGCGTCCGGCACCTCGCAGTTCTTGTCAAACCCGGCAGCAAGACCCACCGGCGACGTGAGTTTCAACCCGGACTTCGGCAATGTCACCGACAGAGCCGCCGGGAAGACCGGCGCCTGCGCAGGCACGCCGAAGCCCTTCGTCAGCAGGCGGAGCGTTGCATTGTGCGCCGCCTCGGGCGGCAGCAGGCGGATCGCCCTTGCGCCAAGATCTGCCAGCATCACACATCCTCCGGAAAAACGGGCGCGCCATCCTGCCCCGCCGCCAGCCACCAGCTGCCGGCTGCCCTGGCAATCTCCAGCGGTCCATAAAGGTGAGGAAACAGCTCCCCGCTCTGGCTCTTCTCCCAGCGGATATCGCCGAGCACCGCCGGATCAAACCGCAATAACCGCACCCGCGCCTGCCCGGAATAATATCGCCGGGCCGTTTCGTGCACTTGCGCGCGGGTCGACAGATGAACGTATCCGTCAGTCACATCGAGGGCCGTGGCGGTTGCGCCCGAGGCTTCGGCCCGGGACCAATCGGCTTCGGTGAGCAGCTTGTAAACAGGTCCGGTCGTCATGGCAAAGTCCTGTCGCAGGCTTTGTTCATCTGTGCAATCATGAGCCCGCAATGAGGGAGAACAAGCTTGGGACTGCGGACAGCCGTTTCCGAAGAAGCCCTCCTGAAGGTACGCCTCGAAAGCGGACGCACCGTAGAGGAAGAACTGAAGGCGCTGCGCGCGCTGGCGAGGCTTCTCGATTCGCAGTTTGAAGTGATGGGCGTGAAGTTCGGCGCCGACGCGCTGGTCGGCCTCATTCCTGTGGCCGGCGACGCGGTAACCCTGGTGACCGGCGGCGCCGCGCTGGCAACGTCCGTTCGGCTGCGCCTGCCCTGGCATGTGCACACGCGGATTGTCCTCAATCTCGTCACCGATGCCGGGCTCGGCGCCATCCCGATCGTGGGTGATGCGTTTGACCTCTTCTTCCGGTCCCACAAGGGTAATTTCCGGCTGGTCGAGCACCATCTGCTGGAACGCGCCGCGAAGCAGACGGGCGTCAAACGCGCGCCGGCGACGAAACAGAGGGCGCCCGGCTAGACCGGATTGGCGTTCGTGGTCGAGGCGCGCGCCATCGTCCAGGTGCCATCGGCGCCTTCGCAGGCAGCAAAGCGTCCGCGCTCCTGGCCCGGAAAGGCATAGGACACGTCCCGGCACATCACGGAAACCGTGACATCGACGGGCTGCAGATAGGCGCGCGTGATGAAACCGTCCGACGACGGAGCATAGCCGATCGCCTGAATACTGGCCCTCATCGGATCGACCGGAACCGTGCGCTCGAAATGGATCAGCAAGGGCCGGCCGTCAGGCGTCAGCAGTTCGTGGTGCGTGCCGTCGGCGCTACCTTCGACGAGCTTGATGAAATCCGATTTCAACACGTCCAGCGCGGCAGCATCCAGCGTGCTGCCCGCCGTATACTCGGCGCGTTCGGCAATGAAATCATCCACCGGGCGCGGCATGTTGGCAAGCTGGCGCACTTCAGGCGCACCGGTGCTGAGTGACGCCGGCGCCGTGCGCTCAACAGGCGCCGCGGCGACCAGCGTGGCAGCCGGACGCTCCGGCTTCAGCGAGGCGCGGCCCGGCGGGCTGGTCCAGACGCGCGGCGCCGGCGCGGCAGCGACAGCGGCCACCGCGGCCAGGCGCGCGGCTTCCGCGTCCGCGAGCCGGCGCGATTCGAGATTGGCGAGACGCGTGGCTTCCGCCGCATCCGCAGCCCGCTTGGCCTCGAGCGAGGCGAGCCGTTTAGCTTCGACATCGGCGGCGCGTTTGGCCTCGATGTCCGCGAGGCGCCTGGCCTCGGCCGCCTTCGCAGCCTTGTCGGCTTCGATCTGTGCTAGGCGTTTGGCTTCGGCGTCCGCCGCCTGTTTCTTCGCAGCAAGATCGGCGAGCCGTTTGGCCTCCGCATCGGCGGCGCGCTGCGCTTCGACCTGCGCGAGGCGCTGTTGCTCGGCGGCGGCCGCTGCGGCGCGGGCGGCTTCTTCGGCAGCAATACGACCGGCTTCGACTTTCGCGGCAGCAGCTGCTTCCTGCGTTTTCAGCTGCGCGGCCACGGTAGCGGAGGCCGCGCGGGCGGCTTCTTCAGCTGCGAGCCGGTCCCGGACGCGGTTGTCGATGATGGCCGGGCCGCTGGTCGCGGCGGGCTTTTCGGCGGCAACACGCGCAGCCTCGGCATTGGCAATGGCGGCCGCCGCGCGATCCGCTTCAACGGAGGCCATACGGGCGACGGCGTCTTCCTCGGCGCGCAGTTCGGCGACACGGGCCCTCAGCAGATCGGCCGTGCCGCGATAATCGAACCAGGGCGTGGCAACGGTTCCCGCCGAAGCCTGCTGGACCGCGGCGGCGGAGACGCCGACCGTGGTGACCGCGGCGCTGTCGTCGGCAGTGTCCCTGTCCGGCTTTGCGCCGAGGGCGTTGTCGGCGGCCATGACGGAAAGGCCTGCCAGGCCGAGCACCGCGAGACCGGCGAAGGCGAGTTGCGGGAAGTCGGTTATCCGCCCGAAGAAACCGGCGCGGGCGTCTTCGCTGTCATCGCCGGAGCCGCCCCGCTTACCGCCCTGCGGAATGACAGCAATTCCGCCCGCCGTCGCCGCGACCGGCACGAGCGGCGCCTTGTTCACCGGCTTCGGGGCTGGCGGCGGTTGGCGCAGCAGGCGCACCTCGGAGACGGCATTGTGAGATACCGGGCCGGCGCTGATCGGGCCGGAATGAGTCAGGATCGACAGCGTCGGCTGCGGGCGCACGGCGTCGCGGGCGCGCAAACGGGCGCGGAACGGCATCGCCGACTGTGCACGCGCCTCGGCGGCGCGGCCGGTGGCTTCGGCCTCACGGACGGCCTGGTGCAGGCTTTCCGGCAGCGCGGGGCTGCGGCGGGTCGCACTGTCCATCGGGTCGTTCAACATGACAGCCACCTTGTCGCTGGCGGCCTCCGGTGCCGCGCTGGTCCAGCATATTCACTATAATGTCTCAAGGCGACATAAACCACCGGATTCACCCAACCTGTCATGCTTGTCAGGCAGCGGACGGGACTTTAAGGCAACACTTTCCCCTCTGCGCCGAAAATCACGTCAGGAATGTCCATGTCGAAGCCCCGCACCGCGCCCAAAAAGGTCGTTCTTGCCTATTCGGGCGGCCTCGACACCTCGATCATCCTGAAATGGCTGCAAGTCGAATTCGGCTGCGAAGTCGTCACCTTCACCGCCAACCTGGGCCAGGGCGAGGAGCTGGAGCCGGCCCGCAAGAAGGCGCTGGCCGCTGGCGTGAAACCGGAGAACATCTTCATCGAGGACGTGCGCGAGGAATTTGTGCGCGATTTCGTCTTCCCGATGTTCCGCGCCAACGCCGTCTATGAAGGCGTCTATCTCCTCGGCACCTCGATTGCACGGCCGCTGATCGCCAAGCGCCAGATCGAAATTGCCGACATGGTCGGCGCCGACGCCGTCTGCCATGGCGCCACCGGCAAGGGGAATGACCAGGTCCGCTTCGAGCTCGGCTATTATGGCCTTAACCCCGACATCAAGGTGATTGCGCCCTGGCGGGACTGGGCGTTCAAATCGCGCACGGACCTGCTGAAGTTCGCCGAGGAAAACGGTATCGAGATCGCCAAGGACAAGCGCGGTGACGCGCCCTTCTCCGTGGACGCAAACCTTCTCCACTCCTCCTCTGAGGGCAAGGTTCTGGAAAATCCGGCCGAACCCGCACCGGAATTTGTCCACATGCGGACGATTTCGCCGGAAGACGCGCCGGACCAGTCGGAGGTGATCAGAATCGGCTTCGAGCGCGGCGACGCGGTGTCTGTCAATGGCGAGGCGATGAGCCCGGCAACCCTGCTGACCGCGCTCAACGCCTACGGCAAGAAACATGGCATCGGCCGCCTCGATCTACTGGAAAACCGCTTCGTCGGCATGAAGTCCCGCGGCATCTACGAAACGCCCGGCGGCACGATCCTGCTGGTCGCCCACCGCGGCATCGAACAGGCCACCCTCGACCGCGGGCAGAGCCACCTCAAAGACGAGCTGATGCCGCGCTATGCAGAGATGATCTATAACGGCTTCTGGTGGAGCCCCGAGCGCGAAATGCTGCAGGCCGCCATCGACCATTCGCAGCGCTGGGTGACCGGCGAAGTGACCATAAAGCTCTACAAGGGTAACGCTTACCTGATCGGCCGCAGCTCGCCCTATAGTCTGTACTCGGAAAAGATCGTAACCTTCGAGGACGACCACGGCGCCTACGACCAGAAAGACGCCGAAGGCTTCATCAAGCTGAACGCCCTGCGGCTGAGGCTTATGGCTGGCCGCGACCGGAAGTTCGGGAAGAACTGAGTTATTGCGCACATCCCCGTACGGACGGGGATGAAGGCCAACTGGCACCCTACTTGATTTCCTTCGGCGGCATCAGCCGCCGCTTGGTCTGGTGCACTTCCGCTTTGTCACCGGTCGGTTTCTCGCCCTTCATGTAGTGGCGCTGCCAGCGTTCCTTCAGCGCGGTCTGCTCGCCGTCCTTGAGGCGGGTGTTGAAGTCGGCGCGGCTGTCGCGCCAGGCCCTGTACTCGTCGACGAGGTCCGGGTCGGTGCTCATCAGCTTGCGCTCGGGCTCAATCTCCTCGAGGCGCTTGTGTTCCATCAAGGTGATGAACGCGAACGGCTCGCCCTTGCGGAAGACGACTTCGCCGGGCCGCGTCATCTGCCAGTTCATCGTGAACGGGAACGGCAGCCAGTCGGTCTCGACGAGGCCGGTGAGCGGCGCGATGCCATCCTTCGGCCAGTTCGGCGGGCCAGTGACCCAGACGCCCCAGCCCGGCGGCGTGCGGAACAGGTGGCCGGTATGGAAGGTCACGATGCCACGCATAAAATGGCTGTCGGCAAAGCTCGCGATGGCGGCGGGGTCGCCCGTGGTCATCAGGTTAATGTCCTCGATGCGCGGGCCGCCATTCCACTGGATCTTCATGTCCATCGGGCAAAGGATTTCCCAACCCGTCGAGTTCGCCATGGTCAGCGGCAGGCAGCGATAGGGGTGGCGGTCCACGAAGGCGTCCATCCAGGCCCGGTCCGACCGGCCGGGCACGATCTGCGGGGCTACATCGTAGATCTTGTAGCATTCGAGGCGCATGGGATGCAGGCCCTTAAATCCTTGACGGAAAGGCTAAGTCTTGGCGAATAGAGGCCATGCCTGCAAGCCCCGAAGACCTGTTCGCCTATCTCGATTCTTCCGGCATCGCGCATTCGACCGTCTGGCACGAGGCGATGTTCACGGTGGCGCAGTCCGGCGCGCTGAAGGAGCACATGCCGGGCGCACACACCAAGAACCTGTTCCTGAAGGATGCTGAAGGCACGCTCGTCTTGATTGCGGCAGAGGCCCACAACCAGCTGAAGCTCAACCAGCTGCACAAGCTGATCGGCACAAAGCGCCTCTCCTTCGGACCGGCGGAGCTGATGAGCGAAGTGCTGGGCGTGGCGCCGGGTTCGGTGACGGCCTTCGCGCTGATGAATGACACACGGCGGCGCGTGCGCTTCCTGGTCGATGCGGCACTCGCCGCGGCAGAGACCGTGAACTTCCACCCCCTTGTGAACACCGGCACGACAGCCATCTCCCAAGCCGGCTTCCGCCGCTTCGTGGAAGCGACGCAACACCGGTTCGAGGTGGTGGATTTTTCAGGGCTTTAAGCCCGCGCGGTGACTTTTTCCGGTTTAATCACGCCGCGGTTCAGAAGTTCCTCAGCGATCTGGACCGCGTTGAGGGCGGCGCCCTTGCGCAGGTTATCGGAGACGACCCAGAAGGCGAGGCCATTCTCGGTGCTGATATCCTTGCGGACCCGGCTGACGAAGGTCGCCCAGTCGCCGACACACTCTTTCGGCGTGACATAGACGTCCTTGGACGGATCATCGAGCAGCATGATGCCGGGGCTTTCGCGCAGCAGGGCCTGGGCCTCTTTCGCGCTCATCGGGCCGTTGAGCTCGACATGAACGGCTTCCGAGTGGCCGACAAAGACCGGCACGCGCACGCAGGTGACGGACAGCTGGATCGCCGGGTCGATCATCTTCTTGGTCTCGTTCCACATTTTGGCTTCTTCGTCCGTGTACCCATCCGGCAGGAACGACCCGATTTTCGGGATCACGTTGAAGGCAATTTCCTTCTCGAAAACGACCGGGGCGGGCTCGTCATTTACGAAGATACCTTTCGTCTGGTTCCACAGCTCGTCCATCGCTTCCTTGCCGGCGCCAGAGACCGACTGGTAGGTCGAGACGACAACGCGCTTGATGCCGACCGCGTCATGCAGCGGCTTCAGCGCGACAACCAGCTGGGCCGTCGAGCAGTTGGGGTTCGCGATGATGCGCTTCTTGGTGTAGCCCATGACCGCATCGGCGTTCACTTCCGGCACCACGAGGGGCACGTCCTTGTCCATCCGCCAGGCAGAGGAGTTGTCGATGACGATCGCGCCGGTGGCGGCGATCTTCGGGCACCATTCCCTGGAGACCTTACCGCCCGCAGACATCAGCACGATGTCGACCTTCGAGAAGTCGAACTGCTCGAGGTCATGGCATTTCAGGGTGCGGTCGCCATACGCGACTTCCTTGCCGATCGAGCGGCGAGAGGCGATGGCGTAGACTTCGTCTGCGGGGAACAGGCGCTCGTCGAGAATGTTGAAGAGCTCCCGCCCGACATTGCCCGTGGCGCCGACGATCGCGATACGCGTGCCCATGATTTCCAAGTCCTCTTCCGGTCAGTTTGGCGCCTTATGGCGCAAACTGTCTCCGGCTTAAAGCGGCTTGTGCAATACGCCACCGGCTGGCAGGTAGCTGGGGCGCCGAAAAGGGACCCGCAAGCCGTGCTGGACGAGATCATCCGCCGTTATATCGCAAGCTATAATGACCGGGACATCGACGGGATGCTGGCCTGCGTGACCGATGATGTCGTGTTCGAGAACATCTCGAATGCCGGCCAGTCTATGCGCCTCGATGGCAAGGTCATGATGCGCCAGGTGGCCGAAGTCTCCGGGAACGCTTTTTCCTACCGCCGCCAGCGCCTGACGAACCTCGTCACCGGGGCGAGCACTGCAGCCGCCGAGATCGAGTTCGAGGGCCGCGCCGCCGTGGACCTGCCCAACGGCATCCGTGCCGGCGAGACCGTCCGTGTGCGCGGCGCCAGCTTCTTCGAGTTCCGAGGCCCCCTGCTCTGCCGGATCGCAGATTA
This sequence comes from Hyphomonas sp., assembly GCA_016124495.1. GTDB lineage: Bacteria > Pseudomonadota > Alphaproteobacteria > Caulobacterales > Hyphomonadaceae > Hyphomonas. Next base: position 17,573 of record WGNP01000013.1, read on the forward strand.
CAGCTAGGTGGCTCTACTCTTTCGGCTTGAATACGCCCGAATAGGTTATGCCCGCGAAGCTGACGAGGAATGTGCCTAGCAATGCATAAATCGCCTTGGCCCAGGTCCAGAGTGTGACTTCGTCGAACAGGGTCACCGCCGGCATGGCCGGCAGGAATGGCATGTTTCCGGCAAGGCGCGAGAGCTGGATACCCTGGAACAGGCCAGCCTGGCCGATATCGGCCGGATCACAAAGCGACTCCTGACGCAGGTCGATGATGGGAATGGCGGTATCCAGTGCGTAAAGCGCCGGCACAAGCGACAGGCAGGCTTGCGGGTCGCCGCGGCTCGAGAGGTCGACCAACACATTTCGCACAAGCATGACCTCGGCACCCACGATGCCGGCGATCCAGAATGCAACGAGCGTCACGGTCGCGCGCAGCGCCGAAAGACCAAAGCCGAACGGAACTTCCGCAAACAGCCAGACGAACGGCCGGATCCAGAGCGGACGGGCGCGGTTTTCCTCCCGGTAGCCTTCGCGCTGGATCCGCCGTGCGTCGGTATGGCGTCCAGAACGCGCGAATGCGATGGCGCACTCCCGCCAGGGGTGCGGAGACACGATGCGCTGTCCCTTGGCGGTCAGGTCGGTACTGCGTTGCAGCCAGCGCATCCTGGCCTGCCAGGCGACGCCGTCCGACTGGTCCACTTCAATCTGGCGCAGGCTTATACTGTCGAGGCGGATGCGGCGGGCGCCGCTCCAGGCTGAGTCGGCGAAGCTGCCCAGCGTATCGATCCGGGCATTCGAAAGATCGACGATACCATCAAGCGTGTTGTCATGTGCGTATAGTCCGCCGTCTACGGAACAAGCGCTGGCATTGAGCGCGACGCCGTCGGGCCGGATGAACCGGGCGCCCTGGCAGCCGAAGTCTCCGGCAATCCGAGCCTTCCAGAACGTGGTCGTGCCTTCCGCCTCGAACTTATGGTCGTTTATCGCGACGAGCCGGACATGGCCGCCGACGTTGCAGGCGCTTGCATCCAGCGCGTCGCCGCCCGGATGGCTCAGGGCGGCGCCAAAGAAGCTTAGCGACTTGCCGATGCTTCCATTCGCCAGCCTGACTTCGCCGAAAGACTCGAACCGGAAATGCTCATAGGCATCAAAGTTGGCAAGGCCGCCAATCTGGATGCCTGCCGCGGCGAGCGCGAGCCCGCCGGGATTGTTCAAGCGCGCGCCGTGGCAGGCGAAATCGCCGGCGACTCGCGCGTCCCAGAACAGGGACGCCCCTTCGGCCTCGAACCGTGTCCTGTCGATCGGCATCAGCTGAACGTGGCCGCCGACGCTGCAGGCGTTGGCATCCAGGGCGTCGGCGCCGGGGTTGCTGAGGTGCGCACCGAAAAAGGCGAGGTCCTTGCCGATGGTCGAGTTAGAGAGCTGCACCTCGCCTTCGGCTTCAAAGCGCGACCCATCGACCATGTCGAAGCCGGCCCGCCCACCCACCTGGATGTTTGCAGCCGCAAGCGCGACACGACCGGGCGCAGACAGGCGCGCGCCGTTGCAGATGAAGTCGCCGGAAACTTTCGTGTCCCAGAAGACCACTCGCCCAATGGCCTCGAACCGGTGACTTTTGGCGACGGTCAGGCGAACGTGCGCGCCGACTGTGCTGGCACTGACATCGAGCGCGTCTCCGTCCGGGTTGGACACAGAGGCACCGTAAAAGTTGAGATTCTTGCCGACGCTGGCATTTGACAGCCGCACTTCACCTTCAGCAACAAATCGCCGCTCATCGAGCAGGTCAAAGGTTGCCTCGCCGCCGATGTTGACGCCGGCCGCATCGAGCGCGAGGCCATCGCGGCCCGTGATCGTGGCACCGTCGAATGCAAGGTCGCCCCCGATAAAGGCGCTCGACATCCGCACATCGCCTTCGGCGACGAAGCCCATCTCGAACAGGGCGCTGCCCTCGATCCGGGCAAGCCAGAGGTTCAAGGCCGGGGGCGCCCTTGTCAGGCCGCGCGGCACGTCGCCGGGACATTTCAACAATGCTCCGCGCGCCCAGAGATCGCCGCCGATCCGGGCCGCCCTCAAGCGGATATAGGCCATCGGCATTGCCGGCGGCGACGACGGCAATGGAGAGGCCTCCCTGAAGTCGAAGTCTCCGCTGACCTTGACGCCCTCTCCCCAGAGTTCGCGAAACCGGCTCTGACGGATCGAAAACCGGGAGAGTTCCGCATTGGTGATGTCAATGCGGCCTGAGAAATCACACTGCTCAAGAGCTATAACGCCAAAGCCGCCGCCGCCCGGCGCGGTGCAATCTGCGAGGTCGAGATCGCCCTCGACCCGGACGCCGCGCACTCGCAGGCCCGACGGGAGACCGGCAATGCGGCTATCGAGCCCCAGCAGCATGTCCCGGAGGAACCGGGCCGGAACAACCGGCTTGAGTGCAGCGTCATATCCCGGTGCCAATGTCAGGTCCGCCCAAGCCCCCTCGCGCAGTGCCGCGATAAGTGCCTGCTCATCGGCCAATGGCCTGGCTCCGCCCCCGTTTTGCATCTCCAAGACCCCCGACCCGGCTTATGCAAAGGATGGATAGGCGAGACTCCGGCAGAGGCAATAGCCCTTTGCCAGAAGCCCTGTCAGCTCAGGGGCCAGGGGTTTCCAGCCCGCAAGCCCGGCGGCCTGTTTCATCCAGTTCGCCAAACGGGCTTCGTCGAACTCGCCTTCGTAAAGTTCGGTCCAGCGGGCTTCGCCGCTCTTCGGCGTCGCACCGGGCGGGAGCGGGTCAATCTCGGCGCCCTTGAAGACGTTCACCTTCACATACCGCGTCAGCACGTGGAACGTGACGAACCAGCCCTGCCCTTCAATTCCGTAGAAGGGCGAGTTCCACTTCAAGGCCTTCTGAACCTTCGGTCACAGCCTTGACGATCAGCGCATCCAGCCGCTGGCCGGCCTCCTGCTTCCAGGCCTGCACAGGCGCATCACCGCCCACCCTGGCAATCCGCCGACTGCCTCCGGAGGGGAGGCCCACTTTCGCGGGCCTGGCGTTTTTCGCCATCCAGGTCAGGCCGATTGCTGGAGTTTCGGCCGCCGCAGATCCGCCGCGAGCCCCGCCCCCATGAGGTCGATGAAGTTCTCCGAGTAGAAGTTCGTGATCTGCGCCGGAGTGCAGCCCGCCAGCGTTTCGTCGAAACGCTTCAACGGATTGCGGCCACCTTCGACATGCGGATAGTCCGACGAGAAAAGGCAGATTTCATCGCCTGAATTGCGGATGATCCAGCCAGCGTCCTCATGCGGATAGGGCGCGGCGCGAAAACTCCGGCGGACGATCTCGGACGGCTTCGCCGAGAGCCTCTGCAACCGCTCCTCATTGCGCACAAAAGCATGCGCGGCCGAATCCATCGAGCGCATCCATCCGGGCACCCAGGCAGCACCCAGTTCGATGGCGCCCCATTTCAGTTTCGGGAACCTGTCGAACACACCATCGAAGATCAACGTCGCAAGTGTCTGCATCGCCGATTGCGGGATCGGCATGTAGGAGACCGACGTGAAATTGTCGTCACCGCCATGGAAATCCGGCACCGGCGGCAGGCCATTGGCCTTGTAGACAGGGCTCATCTTCTCCTCGCCGCCGACATGCAGGAGGACCGGCAGCCCTGCCTCCTCCGCGAGGCGCCAGACAGGGTCGAGCCCGATATGGCTCGGCGAATGCTTTTGTGGGCACGCGGACGGAACCATGATCGCCTTAGCGCCCAGCTTGATCGCAAGGCGCGCGGTCGCCTCAGCGCGGGCGAAATCTTCCAGCGGCACATAGGTCACCGGCAGAAGGCGCCGGTCGACGGCGCAGAAGTCCGTCATCATCCGGTTATGCGCATCGGCGGCAGCGTAGCAGAGTTCCATGTCATCGGACTGGTCGAGCCCGAAATTGCCGAGGCAGAAGGTCGTGAAAACCAGCTGGCTGGCGAAGCCGAGACGGTCCATCGCGGCGGGCCGATCCTCGCGGCGGAAAGATCCGAGGGCGGTATAGTTCTTGTTGAGCAGGATCGCGTCTGCGGCGGCGGCGCGGTAGGCCGCGTCCTCATGGCGCGCACGCTCCGCGTTCATCCGGTCCGCATGGGAGTGCTTCCATTTGTAAACCGGCAAGTCGTGATAGCGCGCGAGCAGGCGCTTTTCGAAATACGGGTCGAGGACATCCGTCATCTCCATGAGATGAGAGTCGGCGTCGTGGATCAGCCGTCCGGCGGCATATGACATTATGGTTCCTCCCGGGCATTTTTATGGAGGATGTCATAAGTGCCAGAGAAGTCAAAACATGCGCAGAGGTCGCCACAAAATGTGGCTCATCCGGCAGAATGGGCTACACGTCGCCGCGAACGTGCGACCTAAAATGCAGCCAGGATCGCGTCAGCCATCTGTCGGGTCGTCAGTGCGCCGCCGAGGTCCCGCGTGCGCGCGCCTCGGTCCAAGGCCTTGCCCACAGCGGCGAGAAGCGCGTCAGCCGCCTTCTCCTTCCCAAGCGACCAGCGCAGCGCCATCTCGAGCGAGAGGATGGCGGCGCACGGGTTGGCGAGGCCCTGCCCCGCGATATCCGGCGCCGAGCCATGCACCGGCTCATAGAGGCCCGGCACACCCGGCGCGCCGAGCGAGGCCGAAGGCAGCATGCCGATTGAGCCGGTTAGCATCGCGGCTTCATCCGACAGGATGTCACCGAACAGGTTGTCGGCCAGGATTACATCGAATTGCTTGGGCTGGCGCACGAGTTCCATCGCGCAGGCATCGGCGTACATATGGCTGAGCGCGACGCCGCCCCCGAACTCGGCATGCGCGAGCGTGACTTCCTGGCGCCAGAACAGGCCCGACTCCATAACATTGGATTTCTCCACCGAAAGCACGCGCCCCGAACGGCCGCGCGCAATGTCGAACGCGACGCGGGCGACACGCTCAATCTCCGGATGGGTATAAATGGCGGTATCATAGCCGCGGCGCAGACCGCCCTCCTCGTCGATACCGCGCGGCTGGCCGAAATAGACACCTCCCGTCAGTTCACGGACGATCATCAGGTCGAGCCCTTCAATGCGGTCGCGCTTGAGGCTAGACGCCTCCACCAGCGCCGGGAAACAGAAGGCGGGGCGCAGGTTCGCAAACACGTCCAGCCCTTTGCGCAGCGCCAGCAGGCCGGCTTCCGGGCGCTTGTCGCGCGCCGCTCCGGTCCATTTCGGCCCGCCGACCGCGCCGAGCAGGACCGCGTGCGACTTGCGCGCCCGCCCCAGCGTCTCGTCGGTCAGCGGGGTGCCATGCGCATCGAGGCTGGCGCCCCCAACAAGACCGGCTTCTATGATGATGTCCGGCAGGAGGAATTCCGCCACGCGGCGCGCCTCGGCAATGACTTCCGGTCCGATGCCGTCACCGGGCAGCAGGAGCAGAGTTTTTTTCATGGGCGCGGGCCTCCGGAAGGGTCAGTCTCGCCGCGTGAGTAGCGAGGCCGGACGGCGGGCGCAACCGGTTCAGATAGGCTCGGGGTCGGCCTCATAGAGGCGCAGCGCCCGGTGCGTGATGCGCATGAGGCCGGGACACAGCACATCGACGGAATAGGCGTAGTCAATACAGCCTGCCCCGGCGCGGCTGGCCCCGATCATCTGCTCCGTCGCCGGCCGGGCCGCTTCAAGGTTTTTGGGCGGAACGCGAACGGGGCCTTCGATGACGATCATGGGGTGTTTGTCACTGGCCGGCGGTGGTCGCGCCGCCGCTTCCTACCCGCTGAATCTTGTCCGTCTGTTCCCTGGCATTGCCGGCCATAAGCTTGTCGAAATCTTCCCAGACCTTGGTGGACTTGCACTCTTTCTGCGCAAAGCGCGTTCCGATCGTATCCATGGCGCGGCAAGGGATGGGGGTGCCATCCGGCGCTGCCTGGCCTTCCATTGAGGCGGTGAGCTTTCCCGTACCGGCGGCAGGCTGCGCGGGGGCCGTGGCACAGGGTCCCAGAGCGGTGGTCAGGGCTGCTATGAGTAACGCCGGGTGTCGGGTGATGCAGGCGTACCTATCGTCTGGTGTCCTGTGTTCCGCGCAAGTCGCAGCAAGTCTGGTCAGGGGCACAATTCATTCATCCCACAAACCCGGTGACAAGCCCGGGTTGATCCTGGCGTGATCAGGACGGGTCCTGTCCGGAACCAGGTGCCTCCTCTGCCGGCGCCGGATTAACGGGAACCTCGACGCCCGGTACCTCCGGCTTCATACCGAAAGGATCGGTCAGACATCCGCTCAGCGGAACCAGCAGCAGCAGAGGCAGGATGAGGCGGGCGGCGCGGGGCATAAGATCGTGTCTCCGGTTGCAGCCAGGTCCACGCTCAGCGCGCGGGTTCGAGCCAGGGGGCGGCGAGGCGGCGCCGGGCTTCAAACGTGTCGATCTCGCACGCGGCGGTCAGCGAGGCGCCGATCTCATCGAGGCCAGCCATCAGGTTGGACTTTCGGCCCGGGTCGATGTCGAAATGGTGCGTCTCGCCGTCCGGCGTCGTCACGGCCTGAGTGGCAAGGTCCACCGTGAAGACGTGGTTCGATCCACCCGCCGCCTTCGCCAGCCTCTCGCACACATCCGCCGGCAACCGCACCGGCAGGATGCCGTTCTTGTAGCAGTTATTGTGGAAAATGTCGGCGAAGCTGGGCGCGATAACACAGGTAACGCCCTGGTCGAGCAGCGCCCAGGGCGCATGCTCGCGCGACGAGCCGCAGCCGAAATTCTCGCCCGCTATCAGGATCGAGGCTTTCGCGTACTCAGGCCGGTTGAGCACGAAACTTGGGTCGGGAGAACCATCCGCCTTGGTTTTCAGTTCATGGAACAGACCGGTCGCGAGCCCGGTCCGCGTCGTCGTCTTCAGGAACTGTTTCGGGATGATCATGTCCGTGTCGACATTCGACATCGGCTTGCCCTTCTCGAGCAGCGGCGCAGCAGTTCCGGTGAGGGATGTGAACGGGGTCATGGGTCGTTTTTAATCCACGCCGCCGGAAATGAACAGGGTCGGCACGCCCATTGTGCCGTCGCGGACGGTAAAGACGCGGGTGCCCGCGCGGCGCCCCGTTCGCACCTCGGAGACATTGAAGCCCTTGGTAGCGAGCCGGCCGTGCGCCGCCTCGATATCGCCGACACGCCACGTGAGGCCCCAGAAATTATCCGGCCCGGACGCCTCCTCCCCCTGCCCCGACCGGTGTGCGATCTCGACCGTCAGGCCGCCGGTGCGGAAGAAGATCAGCCGCAGGCCCCATTCCGGCGCCGAACGGTCGAGCGCGAGACGCAGGCCGAGCTTGGCGCCATATAGCGCCATCGCGCGGTCCGGGTTCGGCGTGTTGATTACCAGATGGTCTAACGCATGGACGTGGCCGAGCGCCACCTCCGCCGGCTCCAGCGCGCCCTCCTCCGGCGCTACGAAGAACCAGCGGATGCCGGCAGTGTGCTCAGGCGGCACGCGGAAGCTGCGCCAGGTCCGGCGGGCCTCGCGCGCCATGTCTTCGCTCATCCCGTCCTGGATTTCTTCGGGAGAAAGGGCCAAGCGCGTCAGGACGCGGTGATCACCCCCAAGGTCGGTTGAGCGGAAGGCGAGGGATTTGAGGCCGGGCCCCTCCTGCGTGATCCGCGCGCGCAGGTGCTCGGCCGATGCTCCGCACCCGGACGGGGCAACAAGTTCCAGCGCCGTATTGCCAAGCTGGAACAGCGCAGTTGCCACCCCCCCATCACTGACCGCCCGCCAATCCGGTGCCCGGCCGAGCAGGGCGGCATACACCGCCGTGCCCGCCTCGATATCCGGCGCGAGGATCACGATGTGATCGAGGCCGTTGATCATGCGGCCGCGCTCGCCTGCGGCAGGCAGTCATTCACCGCCTTGAAGCCAGGCAGGGCCTCGACACCCGCCAGCCATTTGCGGACATTGCCATAGGGCGCCAGATCAATGCCCGCCTGTGGGGCATAGGCCGCGATGGCGTAGATATCGATGTCCGCAATCGTGGCGCCCTTGCCGACCAGCCAGTCACGCCCGTCCAGCAGCTTGTTCAGCTCCTTCAGGCTGACCAGCGCGGACTGCAGGTTCGCTTCGGCGACCTGTTCGGGAAACTTGAAGAAGCCGAGCTTCAGCGCCCGCGTGCGATAGATGCCGGTGGTCAGCGTGCCCGCGCCCCAGAGCTGCCATTCGCGCGCCCGCAGCCGCTCGCCCCGGTCCCTGCCGCCGAACTTTCCGGTCTCATCGGCGAGGTAGTCGAGGATCACGGACGACTGGCAGAGGCAGTAATCGGTCTGGCTGTCTTCCAGCACCGGCACCTGGCCGTAGCGGTTCCGGGCGAGAAAGGCGTCCGCCTTGTGCGCCCCGGCGCGCAGGTCGACATGTTCATAGTCGAACGGTGTGCCGGTAAGGCGCAGCATCAGCGCCGCCTTGTAGGTGGGGCCGGACGCAAAGATGCCGTGCAGGGTGTAACGGGCCATGATATTTCCTCGGATGGTGTCTCACCCGCAGTTACCATCAAGGCCCGGAACCTGGCGAGCCCTGCCGCAACGGACCTTAAGGCGGCCGCGAAACTCCGTCGAACACCCTTCGCGGCTCCTGCTTCAGGCGCTTTATTCCTTTTCGCGCGTCAGCCGCTCTGCAAAGGAAATTCCGATCGCGGAAAGGACGAACGTGAAGTGAATGACAGCCACCACTGCCACAATCTGCACGTTCTCCAGACTGAGGTCACCGCCCAGGTAAGTCTTCAGGGCGTGAACGCCTGAAATCGAGATGATGGCAAACGCGAGCTTCAGCTTGAGATTGTAGGTGTTGACGTGGTCCAGCCAGTCCGGCTTCTTCATGTCTTTCTCGTCAAAGTGCCGGGTCGTAACGAAGAGTGATACGCCCGCCAGAGACACAACCCAGACAAGCTGCGCCACCATGGTCATGTCCACCAGTTCCAGCACCTTGATGATCAGGTCGATCTTGGTGATCTCATCAAACAGCAGGGTGTTCATCAGCCGGTAGGTCTCGAGCACGAACTTGCCGAGAATACCAAGAATGATCGTGACCAGACCCACATAGAAGAACAGCATGGTGAAACGCATGCCATAGAGCAGCGACCCAACCCATGAGAGTAGTTTTTCCATTCTTGCCCACCTTGAAACAGAAGAGACCGTTACATCAGACAGCGCTGCCGCCGCAGTATCCCGCGCCGCACTGCCGAAAACCCCGATGGCGCAGGTGCGCCGATAGGTGACGCTGTATCTGTCCAGCGCCTGTTTGGACAGACCCGACCAGAAAGCACAGTGAAATAGCTCGGTGCCGGCGTAGATGACAATCGGGCTTTCGCGACCGCGACACTTTCGCAATGTCCCGGGCGAGACGCTTGCAGAAGCGTCCGGCGGTATCCACGTCTCCCGGCGAACGGAAAAACCAATGACCATCAAGCCGCTTCACGGCCTCCGGCTGACCGGGGCTTTTGACAGGCAAGGAAAGTTAGAGGGAAGGCATGATGCGTACTATTATGGTGGCGGGCGTCGCAATGGTGCTTGGAGCCTGCGGTGATGCAGCCGACCTGCAACACGTGAAGCAGAGCGCGCTCGATCTGGGCGGGCAGGCCCTCGAGGCGGCAAGCGGCGCAGTGGATACCAAGACAGCCTGCGTGCTGGCCGGGCAATCCGAAGTATTCTGCGGCTGCGTTCAGGACAACCTGGGGTCCGAGATCACCGGCGAGCATCTGGAAACGCTGAAGAATGTCGTCAGCGAAAGTCTCAGCGGAGAAGGCTTGCCGGTCGCCATCGAGAAAGCCGGCAGTCTTGACGCGCAGACCCGCGAGGCATTGGTTCAGTGCGCAACAAAGGCCGCAATTGAAGGCGCTTTGGGCGAGGCGGGAAACTAGCTTTTGACCCACGCTGACCGAGCGGATTGAACAGGCCAATCCAAGCCGCTCGCGGCGCTACAAGCCCTCGAACAACGCCGTCGAAACATACCGCTCCGCGAAGCTCGCGAGGATCACGACAATCGTCTTGCCCGCCATGTCCGGCCGCTTGCCGAGCTGCACCGCCGCATGCGCCGCCGCGCCGGAGGAGATACCGCCCGGAATGCCTTCGATCTTCGCAAGCTTGCGCGCCGCCGAAATCGCGTCGCTGTTCGACACTTTCAGCACTTCATCGATCAGGCTCGTATCCGCATTGCCCGGAATGAAGCCAGCGCCGATGCCCTGGATCATGTGCGGCCCCGGCGCGCCGCCGGAAAGGACCGGGGACGCTTCCGGCTCGACGGCAAACATCTGCAGGCCCGGCTTGCGCGGCTTCAGAACGCGGCCGACGCCCGTGAACGTCCCGCCGGTGCCGATGCCGGCGATGACCGCATCGACCTTGCCATCGGTGTCCGCCCAGATTTCCTCGGCGGTCGTCTTTTCGTGGATCGCAGGATTCGCCGGATTGTCGAACTGGCTGGGGCTGACCGAACCGGGGATCGACTCCAGCAGCTCCTTCGCTTTGGCAATCGCGCCCCCCATCCCCTTCTCTTTCGGCGTCAGCTCCAGCTCGGCGCCGAGATAGGCGAGCATCTTGCGCCGCTCGATCGACATCGATTCCGGCATCGTCAGGATCAGCCGGTAGCCGCGCTGCGCCGCGACGAAGGCGAGACCGATGCCGGTATTGCCCGACGTCGGCTCGATCAGCGTCCCGCCCGGCTTCAGCTTGCCCTCGGCCTCAAGGCCCAGGATCATTGCGAGGCCAATCCGGTCCTTCACGCTCGCCAGCGGATTGAAGAATTCGAGCTTGAACAGAAGGTCGGCCTTCACGCCCTCGGCCTTTGCAAACTTCTCCGCCCGTACCAGCGGCGTCGAGCCAATCGTCTCCAGGATCGACCCATACACCCGCCCCCGCGGGCCATCGAGCGTTACGCCGCTCTCGAGTTTCACGGTTCCGGACATGGCTGTCTCCCTTCAGAGATAAACTTGAACCCCGAATATCGGCGCGCGCGGGACAATGCGCAACCGAAGGCCGTGTTTAGCTGGGCTGAAGTGTGAGCCGGAAGGTTGGGCTTCAGGATCGGCGGGCAGCGTCCGTTCGTATCGCGGTCGCCAGATCATGCTTGGCCGCATAAGCCGCCGCTTTCTTTACCTCGTTGAAGAGGTGGGCCTTCAAGTGGGGCTTGGCGAGACTATGGTCGATGCCGCGCAAGGCGCAAAAAAGGGCAATGTTGAACGACCATTCCGCTTCAGTCAGATAGCCGAGCTTGTTCGACTGCCACCCCTGACTGTCAAAGTCGGTATGGTTGGTCAGGTCAAACGCGGCATTGGCGCTGAACACTCCAAAGCCGAGATAGCACGCTGTCACGTCTGTCGCCGGCTCCAGAAGGTCCCAGCCTCCCGGTGGATCTTCCTGGATGTTTTCGCAGATGTAGTGGCCAAGCTCATGCGCAAACACGGCAATCAGGGCCGCCGGCTTTTTGATGAGTGCAGGATCGTAAGTGACTTTTCCGGAGTTTCCGGAATGCGAGAAGGTACCTGCCGCCGCACCAGTGTGCTGCACATTGCCAACGCTAGACACCCTTCCTGCCCGCTCAGCTTGCGGCACAAGACTGACAGGCCAGTCTTCCATCCCGTGATTTTCCGGACTTGGTGGAAGATGTGAGTTGCGCGGGCGTGTCCTTGCGCATCAGTCGACGGGAAGAAGTCCGCAGTCGGAAGAACGAGAGGAGATTTGCCGAAATCGTCGGCGCCCCGGTTGCGCAGGAGCCAACCCCAGCATTTGACGTGGAAAGCCTCGACGTCGGGATCAAGAAAGTACCTGCGCCCGAACATCACAATCCCCCAAAGAAAGCGAAAGCCTAGTCAACCTGCGCGGGTGATGACAACCAGCTTATCCCGAGCGAAGCATGCCCCTGCGAAGGCAGGGGTCGAAGGACGGGCCAAGCCGTACGCCGTCCGGACTTATGCCCACATCCGCGCATGACCCCAGCCCCTCCGCCCCCGGAGCATCCCCGCCCTCTGCGAGAGCAAGTGATAAAAAGTCAGAAACTTTGCGAATCGCCGAGAAAGACTGAGACAAAAACGAAGTCAAATGTAGAAAGATCGAGACGAAACGAGAGGGGTTGCGCACCCGACTACGCACCAATCCCTGTTTTAACAGGCGTTCCGGCCTTTACGCGCGGCAAATCCGGAAAAACGGCTCACCAAACCCGAAAACCCCCGGGTTAAAGCCTCAGCACTTCGCGCAGCCGCCAGCGACCGACTCCAGCAGCCTGGCGTCCTTGTCCGCGCCCGGCAGCGGCGTGGTCAGAAGCCGATCGCCGACGAAGATGGAATTGGCGCCGGCTAGCAGGCAAAGCGCCTGGCCTTCCGGGCTCATCGACTCGCGACCCGCCGAGAGGCGCACCCAGCTTTGCGGGAAGACGATGCGGCAGGTGGCAATCGCGCGGGTGAGTTCGAGCGTGTCGAGCTCTTCACTGTTTCCGAGCGGCGTACCCTTGATCGGCACCAGCTTGTTGACCGGCACGCTTTCCGGATGCGGGGTCAGCTTGGAGAGTTCGTGGATCAAGCCAACCCGGTCGGCGCGGGATTCGCCCATGCCGAGGATACCGCCGCAGCAAAGCTTGATGCCGGCGGTACGGCAACGGCCAAGCGTCTCCAGCCGGTCGTCATAGGTACGTGTACTGACGACATCGCCGTAATACTCACGCGAGGTGTCGAGGTTGTGGTTGTAATAGTCGAGCCCGGCCGCCTTCAACGCTTCGGCCTGGCCCTCCTCGAGCATCCCTAGCGTCACGCACGTCTCCAGCCCCTCGGCCTTCACGGCAGAAATCATCTCGGCAACCTTCGGCAGGTCGCGGTCCTTCAGCGAGCGCCAGGCCGCGCCCATGCAGAACCGGTCCGCGCCATTGGCCTTGGCGCGGCGGGCCGTCTCGACGACCTCTTCGAGCGGCAGAAGCTTCTCGGCCTTGAGGCCGGTGTCGAACTTGGCAGACTGGCTGCAATAGCCGCAGTCTTCCGGGCAGCCCCCGGTCTTGATCGACAGGAGCTGGGATTTCTGAACCGCACCATCCGGCCAGTTGGCGGCTTTAACGGCGAGGGCGCGCGCCACCAACTGGTCGAGCGGGAGTTCATAGACTGCCGCGATCTCTTCGCGGGTCCAGTCCTGACGGGGGGCAAGATCGAAGGCCATGTCGCGTTCCTTTATCTGTAGACGGATTAACCGATGACGCCGGTGAGGGCGGCGCGGGCAGCAAGCTGCGGGCTCATCAGATGGGTACGGCCACCCCGGCCCTGACGGCCTTCGAAGTTGCGATTAGAGGTCGAGGCGCAGCGCTCCCCCGGCGCGAGGATATCCGGGTTCATGCCGAGGCACATGGAACAACCGGGTTCGCGCCATTCGAAGCCAGCATCGAGGAATATGGCGTCGAGGCCTTCTTCCTCTGCCTGCGCACGAACAAGGCCGGAGCCCGGCACCACCATCGCACGCACACCCGGCGCAACCTTGCCGGTCTTCGCAATGGTTGCAGCGGCGCGCAGGTCCTCGATACGGGAATTGGTGCACGAGCCGATGAATACGCGCTGCACCGGCGTACCGGCAATCGGCTTTCCGCCTTCAAGGCCCATATAAGCCAGCGCGCGTTCGCAGGCGGCCGCTTTCACAGGATCGGCGAAATCCTCCGGACGCGGAATAATCCCGGAAAGGGCAATACCCTGCTCCGGGCTCGTGCCCCAGGTGACAGTCGGCTCAACGTCTGCCCCCTTGATGGTCAAAACGTGATCGAACACGGCGTCATCATCCGATCGCAGCGTCTGCCAGTAGCGCTCCGCCATTTCCCAGGCGCCACCCTTCGGCGCGGCGGGGCGGCCGTTTACATAAGCGAAGGTCTTCTCGTCCGGCGCGACAAGACCCGCGCGGGCGCCGCCTTCGATGGAGAGGTTGCACAGCGTCATCCGGCCTTCCATCGACAGGGCGCGCACGGCCTCGCCCCGGTATTCGATGACATAGCCGGTGCCGCCGGCCGTGCCAGTGATCGCGATGATATGGAGGGCAAGGTCCTTCGCCGTGACGCCCTCTCGCAAGCGGCCAGACACCTCGATCGCCATGTTCAGCATCTTCCGGGCACGGAGCGTTTGCGTAGCCAGCACATGCTCGACCTCGGACGTGCCGATTCCGTGCGCCAGCGCGCCAAAAGCGCCGTGGGTGGAGGTATGGCTGTCGCCGCAGACGATAGTCATGCCGGGCTGGGTACGCCCCTGCTCCGGCCCGACAACGTGAACGATACCATTGTTGATGTCGCCCATCGGGAAAAACCGGATGCCGTGCTCGGCGACATTGCGCGTCAGCGTTTCCAGCTGATTGCGCGCTTCGGGATCTGCCACGCCCGCAAGGCCGAGCGATTGGTTTTCGGTGGGCGTATTGTGATCGGCGACCGCCAGCGTCAGTTCCGGTCGGCGCACACGGCGGCCGGCAACCTTCAGGCCGTCAAACGCCTGCGGGGTCGTCACCTCATGGATAAGGTGAAGGTCAATATAGAGGAGGCTTTCGCCGGAGGCGGCATCGGTATGGACGACATGCGCGTCCCAGATCTTGTCGTAGAGGGTCTTTCCGGGCATTTCGGTCTCGCTCTTGCGCGCCGCACAATAGCGGCGGCGCTGCAGGAAGGAAGCCTGTCAAATGCGAAAACGCCCTCGCCGCAAGGCAAGGGCGCTCTGGCAGTTGGGCATTGGCCCGAAACCTATGCTTCGGCGGGCTTTTCGGCTGCGGCAGCGGCTTCAGCAGCAGCAGCCTCTGCAGCGGCAACAGCCTCGGCAGCAGCGGCGGCTTCAGCCGCTTCGGCGCGGGCCTTCGCGGCGGTGTCCTTGCGGGCAACCTTTTCGGCGTCTTTCTGGCGGCGGCGCTCGGTTTTGGATACAGCGAGTTCCTGGGTCTCGATGCCGTGGCCGGTGGTGCGCTCGGCGATACGGGCGCCTTTGCCGCGCAGGTCGCGCAGGTAGTAGAGTTTCGCGCGGCGGACGCGGCCCTTGCGGACCACTTCGATCGAGTCGATCAGCGGCGAGACCACCGGGAACACACGCTCGACGCCTTCACCAAAGGAGATCTTGCGGACCGTGAAGCTCTCGTTGAGACCCTGGCCGGCGCGGGCGATGCAGACGCCTTCATAGCGCTGGACGCGCTCACGGTCGCCTTCCTTGATTTTCACGTTCACCGCCAGCGTGTCGCCGGGCGAAAAGGTCGGAATCTTCTTGTCGCCGAGAACGCGGGCCATTTCGGCCGTCTCAAGCTCTTTAATCAGGTTCATCGCCAGTCTCCGGCGCAACAGATGTGGGGGGTCGGGAGTAAGCGGCGTATAAATCGGGGCGGCGGTTAAAAGTCAACGCCTTTGAGCGGTCCAGACGCCACTCTTCTATACGCTTGTGGTCGCCGGAGAGGAGAATGTCCGGAATCCCCCGCCCCTCCCACTCCCGGGGCTGGGTATACTGGGGGTGTTCCAGCAGGCCGGTCTCGAAGGATTCCCCCGTCAGGGAGGCCGCATTGCCCGCCACACCGGGCAAAAGCCGCACCGCCGCCTCGACCATCGCCATAGCCGCGACATCCCCGCCGGCGAGGACAAAGTCCCCCAGCGAGACCTCCTGCATCCCCCGGGCCTCGATCACCCGCTCGTCGAGACCTTCGAACCGGCCACAGAAAAGGACCACACCCGGCCCCGCCGCCCAGTCGCGGGCCATTTTCTGGTTAAACCGGGGACCGCGCGGGGAAAGGTAAACGAGGGGGCGGCCATTGGCCGGAACACTGTCCAGGGCGACAGCGGCCACATCAGCACGCAACACCAGGCCCGCCCCGCCCCCGGCCGGCGTGTCATCCACCTTGCGGTGCTTGCCGAGGCCGAAGGTCCGCAGGTCGACGGTTTCGAGCGCCCAGATCCCTTCGGCACGCGACCGGCCCAGGATCGAGGCGCCGAGCGGGCCGGGATACGCCTCGGGCACGAGGGTGATGCAGGTCGCGGTGAACATAGGCGGGGTGTAGCGCGCGGGCGCTTAGCCGCCAACCGGGCTCTCGCCCGGAGCGGTGTCCGGCCCGGCGACGTCTTTCGGTTTTTCGCTGCCGCCTTTGCCGATCATCAGCTCGCGGCCCGCGAGCATCCCGCCCGTCATCTGCAGCGCGAAGCGTTCCTCGTCGCGGCGGCGCAGTTCCTCGATGGCGTCGTCGATGGCGCCTTCCGACTCGCCGAGACGGTCGAGCGCCAGCCGCGGCACGATCGCCAGATCCAGATGGAGACCATTTTCTGCACCTTCGGCTTGGCAAGGTCGCCGCGCTCCTGCAGCGTCTGCATGACGATGGCGGTGGAGCTCAGCACGAAGCCAGCGCCTGCGATCAGCGAGTTTTGCGCCGAATATCCGAGCGCGACCGCGGCCCAGGAGAGCAGCAGGATCCAGGTGAGGACCTGCACAAGGCCCAGGCCGAAGATCTGCTGGCGCATCCCCCACTGGCGCGCGGGCTGCATCTCCAGACCTGTAGTAAAGAGGGACGTCACCACACCGAGTTCGGCGACGTGCAGAATTTCGGCAGGCTCTGTGAGCAGGTGCAAGCCAAACGGGCCGATGCCGAGGCCGGCGGCAAGATAGCCGGGCGCCGAGCCGAAGCCGATACGCTTGAAGACGGGCACGGCGATCACGGCGGAGCCGAGCAGTATCACGAGGGCGCCCAGATCGGGCCCACGGGCAACTTCGGCGGCCATGCCCTCTTTCCCCGTTCGGCTGCAGCCGGCCTTACAGCACGCAGGCTGGCTCGCAAGACAGGAGATTGGATTCCGGCGCGGGCTGGACTAGGCATGAGACGAATGACAAGCGCTCCCGCCCTTTCCGTGCTGATCCCCTTCTTCAATGAGGCGGGCAATGTGCATCCCGTAATCGACGAGGTGCATGCCGCGCTGGCGGGCATCGATTTCGAGGTGATCTGCGTCAACGATGCGTCCGGCGACGCAACCGGCGCAGAGCTGGCGGAGGCAAAGGCGGCGCATCCGGATACGGTGACGGTGCTGACCCACGTGCAGCGGCGCGGGAAATCCGCCGCGCTGTTCACCGGCCTCAGATCCGTGCGCGGAGAGTGGGTCCAGCTGCTCGACGGCGACGGGCAGAATGATCCGAACGATACAGCGCGGCTCTGGCAGGCGCTGATCGCACTGGGCGCGCCCGGCAAGCTCGGCATCATTGCCGGCAGGCGGAGCAGCCGCAACGATTCCGGATTCAAGTGGGTCCAGTCGCGCGTCGCCAACGGCGTGCGCCGGTTCGTGCTGCAGGATGATGCGACCGATACGGGCTGCGGCTGGAAACTGATCCGTACGCAAGCCTTCCGCGAACTGCCCTATTTTGCCTCGATGCACCGCTTCCTGCCGGCGCTGGTCAAGCGGGGGGGATGGGAAGTGCGCGAGGAGTTGGTGAACGACCGGCAGCGCCTGGCAGGACAGTCAAAGTACGGCTTCATCGGGCGCCTCGGCGCGGGGATCTTCGACCTGATCGGGATGTTCTGGCTGGTGCGGCGCGGCGGATATGGCGTCGCCGCCGAGTGGAATGATCCACGCGGCGGTTAAACCCTTATCAGTCCTGGTCTCGGCGGCGGGATTCATCCTGGCCACCGTCATCCGGGCGGCTGTCGCCGCGTCCAACCCAGCCGGCGTTATCGCCGTCTCCGCCCCAGCGGCTTTCGCTCGGCGGCGGAGGCGGTGGGGGTGGCGGCGGAGAAACAGCCGCCGGCGTGCTGCGGCCTGCGCCCGTGCCGAAGATTCCGCCCCCGGACATTCCGTCTCCGAACCGGCTACCGCCGCGGCGGTCATCGCTGCCGCCACCCGCTCCGGCATCATCGCCGCCGCGCGGCGTTTCCGTACCCGGACCGCCAAGCAGGCCGTCCGACGCACCACCGCGCCCGCCCCAGCCTTCGCGGCCCCCACGAGGCTCGCGCGGAATATCAGCCGGCGGTGTCACGATTGCTGTGTCGAGATCGTTTCCGGGAGTCCAGCTTCCGCCATCCCCGCCGCCGCGTCCGTCACGCCAGTCCCGTACGCCCCGGCCATCGCGGCCCGGACGTGGATCTTCCGGTATCGGTGACACGGTAGGGGTGCCTCCGGCGCCGGGTCCCCAGCGATCGCCGGGAACATCGCGCACCGGACGGTCGTCGCGATCATCGCGGTCGCCCCGACCGCCTCCGCCGTCGCCGTCGCCGTCACCCGGGCGCCAGTCGTGTCCGCCGCCGCCGCGGCCATCCCGATCATCGCGGTGGTCACGGTCGCCCCGGCGCCACTCACGCCAGTCATCGCCGTGGCGCCCGTCGCGCCAGCTCCAGTGGCCATGCCGCCAGTCGGACCGGTGCCAGTCCCAGCCAGCCCAGTAGGGGTTGATCACGCTCGGGCGTGGGTGACGCCGGTAGGTCGTCGTGTAGCGGATTGTGCCGCGCGGGCCCCAGGCAAATCCGTAAGGATCATAGCCCCAGGTCGGGCTGTAATAGCCGTAGCGGTGGTAGTCCGGCGAATAGCCATAGTGAAAGACGCTGAGGCCCCAGGAGCTGGCATAGCCGTAGTTCCATGTGTCATAGCCATAGCTCTCGTTGTTGGCGTAGCGGATGTAGCCATACTTGTCGCGCGAGAAGAGGAGGCCGTGCGCAGCCTCGGTATACTCGTATATCGGGCGGACGGAGGACACACGTCCCGCAAGGCCAAACCAGCCGAGGTCGCTGACATCTTCCCTTATGAACACGCAGCGCCCGGTGAAGTTCTTATGCTCGCACAGCTCCCATTGACCGGCGAAGACGGCGACTGAACGCGTCTGGTCGTTGAAGGCAAGGTCATGCAGGTTGGCGAACGGGTCATAAGCGTCGCGAATGTCGCCGTAGAAATTCTTGTCGCCGAAAAGGGCAATGGCAGCCGGAAGGTCATCACCCCGCCCGTAACTCGTTTCATACTGAGCGAAGGCGGCGGGTGCGCAGAAGATTGCGGGAGCGGTCAGTGCGACAACGGTGCATAAGGATAAACGGCGCATCAGGGGACCCTTTCGTCCGGTACGCCTGCAAAATGACACGGGCGATATGAACCGCTCGCAACATGCGGGCCAAGAGCTGCTATTCGCCGTCCTCGCCCGCAGGTTTGCCGGTTCCCGGGTCGCTCCAGACGGCGAGCTCGGGGATCACGACGCGGCGCGCCGCAACATCCACCACTGGCACATCAGCCTGTGTGAAGGGCACGAACACGCTGGAAGCGAGGCCCGTCACATCGACTTCCAGGAGGTCGCCCGATCCGAAATTCTGCACCGAGCGCACTCGCCCGGCAGGCGAATCGCCGCCGGAATAAACGTCCATCCCCGCAAGGTCCTCGACATAGAACTCGTCGTCCTCAGCCGCCGGCAGGCGCGCCCGCGGCACATAGATGAGGCGGCCGCGCAGCGCGTCCCATTCTTCTTTCTGAAGGGCCTCTTGCGGGCGGACGATGAAATGGTCCTTGCCGGCCCGGGCCGTTTTCGGCGTCAGCAGCACGGTGCCCGCTTCGTTCATCAATGGACCATAAGTGAACAGCGCTTCCGGATCGGACGTATAGCTCTTCACGCGGACTTCGCCGCGCACACCATGGGCGCCCCGCAGGACGCCCACCGCAATTAGTCTGTCATCAGGTTTGGCTGCCATATCCCGCTTCTACAGCATCGGGCAGTTTCTTCGAAACACCCTGATGCTGTAGTTCTTGATTTTGTCGCGGCGTTTTTCCGAAAACCGGTTCCCACTTTTCGAAGCGCCGCTCCTAGCGGCAGAGCACGTCCGAGAGCACACTCCCCGGCGCTTTATAGACAGCTTCCGCGAAGCCCTGGTCCTGGCAGAAGCGCGTGGCGGCGCCGTCGTGGTTTGAGATCCGGGCGCCGCGGCGGGTTGGCGACGGGTAGAACATCGTCTGTTCTCCGCGCACGCCCCCGGCCCCGCCACCAACGCCCCCGGGCGGATAGACCGGATCAACCGGCCGGCGCCACGGGCCTTCCCGGCGCACATCATAGCGGCGGAAGGACGATATCTTGTCGTTCAGGTAGATGTCGCCGAGATTATCCAGCGAGGCATCGATGAACTCGCACGTCCCGCGATAGTCGGCATGTTCGCAGACGAGCCAGGCGCCCCGGTTGACCAGAACCGAGCTGGCCGTGTCGTTGAACCGGTACTGGTTGAGCGTCGCCTCGCCTTCGTCAAAACCGAGGAACGGGCCGCGAAAGTCACCGTTCGCGAAGAACGCAATATCATAGCTCATCGGACCCTTGTCGTATGCCGTTGCCTGCGCCGAGGAGATGTTGGCCGAGAGGTTGATGTCACCGAGATTGCGCACCGTGCGGTCAACATACTCGCAGCGCCCGCGCAGATTCGAGTCCGAACACAGCAGCCACACCCCGCCCTTGACCTCGACGCTGCGGGCCTTGTCGTTGAAGCGGATGGTGTTGAAGTTCAGCGTGTCGCCGGTCAGCTCGACAGACGTGCCGCGCAGGCCGGTGTCGGAATAAAGCACGATCGCAGCGGGACCTGCTGGAGGCGGCGGGCGGCGGCGCCCCTCCTCATCGTCGTCTTTCTGCGCGTCGGCACCGGGGACTGCCGCAAGGATCAGCAGGGCAATGGCGAGGACAGACTGCGAGAAGAGATCGCGGGGCATCGGAAAGTCTCCAGGTTGTGGAGAGATTTCTGCCGCGCTGCATCTGAACGGCTCATGCCGGCGCCGTTGGCCAGCATTCATCTGCACGCCAACAAAAACAGCCAGCACCCCTTCCGGAACGCTGGCTGCCTGTCGGCCTTGAGGGCAGGATTACTCGGCTTCAGCCGGCTCGGCAGCGGCAGCGGCCTTAGCGGCGGCCTTGCCGGCGCGCTCCTTGGCGCGTTCCTGGGCTTTCTTGCCGGGCTCGCCCTTGTTCGGGTTGTTGCCGTTGGTCCAGACAGCGACCGGTTTGCCGTCGACTTCGACTTTCGAGAGGAAGCGCAAAACGCGGTCGGTCGGTTGGGCGCCTTTTTTGATCCAGTCGGCGGCCTTGACGGCGTCAACTTTCACGCGCTCGGCGGAATCCTTGCCGAGGCGCGGATCATAGGTACCGATCTTTTCGATGAAGCGGCCGTCACGCGGGGCGCGCGCGTCGGCAACGACGATCGAATAGAAGGGGCGTTTCTTGGACCCGCCGCGGGCGAGCCTGATTTTGAGGGCCATGGGTGTCTCCTGTGTAGTGGCGTCTCTGGGGTTCTTGTCTATTCGGCCTCATGGCCGCGTATCTGCTCATGATGGCGGATTACTTCCGCCACGATGAAAGTCAGGAATTTCTCGGCAAAGGCCGGGTCGAGACCGGATTCGTGGGCCAGCCGGCGCAGGCGCTGGATCTGCTCGCTCTCGCGCGATTTGTCCGCAGGCGGCATGTTGTGCAGCGCCTTCAGCTTACCGACCTGCTGGGTCAGCTTGAAGCGTTCGGCCAGCGTGTGGACGAGGATCGAGTCCATATTGTCGATAGACGCACGCAGCTGGTTCAGCTGGAACAGGGCGAGGGTCTGATCAGGGCTGTTCATTTCTTCTTACTCCCGGGAAGGCCGGGCAGCGTGCCGCCGCCAAGGCCAGGTAATCCGCCTGCGGGGGGTCCGCCCAAACCGGGCAGTCCGCCCGGTATGCCACCACCGCCCATGCCGCCTATCTTGGCTAGGTCAGAGGGCTTGAGGCCCGCAGCCTGAGCAGCGCCGAGCATGTTCTTCATGCCACCCTTGGTGCGCATCTGTTTCATCATCGTGGCCATCTGCTGATGCATCTTCATCAGCTTGTTAACATCAGAGACATCGACACCGGCTCCGGCGGCAATCCGCTTGCGGCGCGAGGCGTTCAGCAGCGCCGGCTTTCGCCGCTCGGCGCGTGTCATCGACAGGATGATCGCTTCCTGGCGCTTCAGCACGCGGTCGTCGATGCCCGCCAACGCTTCCTTGGCTTTACGCACGCCGGGCATCATGCCCATGATGCCGCTCATGCCGCCCATGCGCTGCATCTGGCGGAGCTGCTCGGCGAGATCTTCGAGATCGAATTCGCCTTTCTTGAGCTTAGCGGCCATCCGCTCGGCTTTTTCGGCGTCCATCTGCTCGGACGCTTTTTCGACGAGACTGACGATGTCGCCCTGCCCGAGGATGCGGCCAGCAACGCGCTTGGCATCGAACGTGTCGAGACCATCGAGCTTCTCGCCGACGCCGAGGAACTTGATCGGCAGGCCGGTGACGGCCCGCATGGAAAGCGCCGCGCCGCCGCGTCCGTCGCCATCCATCCGTGTCAGGACGAGTCCGGTAAGCGGCAGGCGCTCATGGAAGCGGCGGGCTGTCTCGACCGCGTCCTGACCCGTCAGCGCATCGGCGACCAGCAGCACTTCCGACGGATTGGCGATGGCGGCGATTTCGGCCGCTTCGCTCATCATCTGCTCGTCGATCGATGTGCGCCCGGCGGTGTCGAGGAAGAGGACGTCATAGCCGCCGATCTTGGCAGCCTGCATTGCGCGGCGCGCAATGTCGGCGGGCAGCTGGCCCGGAATGATCGGCAGGGAGGTGACCAGAGGTCCGACCTGCTGCGCGAGGACCGCGAGCTGTTCCATCGCGGCGGGGCGGCGCACGTCGAGCGAGGCGAGCAGGATACGCTTCTTGCCGCGGTCGGCGAGGCGTTTGGCGATCTTGCCGGTGGTGGTGGTTTTGCCCGAGCCCTGAAGGCCGGCCATCATCACGACGGCCGGGGGCACGTCCACGCGAAGGTGCGATTCTTCTTCGTTGGCGCCCAGCATCTCGACGAGAGCGTCATAAACGATTTTGATAACCTGCTGGCCGGGGCGGACCGAGCGGATGACTTCTTCGCCGACAGCGCGCACGCGCACCTTGTCGATGAAGTCCTTGACCACCGGCAGCGCGACGTCCGCTTCGAGCAGCGCGACGCGGATTTCGCGCAGGGCCTCGCCGACATCCTTTTCGGAGAGTGCGCCGCGCCCGGTCAGGCCGTCAAAGATACTGCCAAGGCGTTCGCTCAGGGCGTCGAACATCGCTTTCGTCTCCTCACATCGCGCAAAACCAAAAAGCCCCGCTGAGCGAAAGTTCGCCGGGCGGGGGGCCCCGCTGGCCTCCGGTCCTTATACAAGGACGTGTGCCGGTCAGGGCGCGCTGATCAGGGTGCGCGAGATGTGCGGTGCGTAAAGCACGGGGCTTTCCACAGGTCAAGCAAGGTGCAGCGCCTCAACCCGCGCCTGCAGGGGCGCGATAGCGACCTCCCCGTTCGAGCGGTTCTAAGGCTAGCCGCCATCAGGCGGCGACCTCTCAAGGCTGATCGATCTCACGCTCAAAGCAAAATCGCCATCGACACTGTCGGCAATGATGAAGCCCAGCTCATTAACCTCCAAGGGCGAGATCTCGCTGGCGGGGACGATGCGGCCGAAAACGCTTGGGACGAAATCGCTGAGGGCTACGCGAACACTCGACCACTCCCCCTCCGGGCTCATCGGGATAGCTGCCTGATACGAAACGTACCGACCTCCAAAACGGGCGTTTGTGCGCGCAATCAGCTGATAGGCGCGGCCATCAGATTTTATCGAAAGAACAAAGGCCCGCGCACCTTCCAGCGCCCCGGGCTCCATTTCGCGACGAACCGAAGAGAACCCACCGCCCTTTGTATTGATCGACCCCGTGAAGACCAGTCGGCCTTCCTCGACTACGCTGCCGCCCAGAGAGCGCCCACCCATGACGTCGTCATTGACGGTTCGCCAGGCCCGCGCCTCCGCCGGCGATTCAAAAGAAATAAGCGGTGCGACGGATGTTTCCTGTGGTGTGGCAAAGCTGGCCATTGCTGAACCAGCATAAATCAACGCAGTGACCAAAGTGATGATCCGGATACCCATGTCAAGAAGTACGCTTGCCGATTGGCAATGGATCGAAGCGGCCGCCTTTCGCCCATTCTACGCAGAAGGCTGCCCCAGGCTGCCAATGCGCCGATTGTGTCGAAAAAGTCCCAAAAGCCTTGAAAATCGGCACTTCCGTCCGTGTGCGGAAGAGAATTGTCCGTGTAATCATTTGGTTTTATTGTTCCAAGTTCGCAATGACGTTGTAAACTTCGACTTTTTCAACACAATCCGCCGAGATCAGACATTGCGTGGTTTTACCCGAAATAGAAGTAGCCGGCCACGTTCGCGCGGGGCGCGATAATCAGCAACCCTTCGCCGTGATTGAATGTGGTGTAGAAGGCGTTACCTTCGTCAAAATCCGAGACAGCTTTCAGCGACGCCGGGTTATCGAGATCGGCGCGGTCGCCACAGCCGGCCATCGGCCAAGCGTAGACAGGCGCGCCGGTCGAATCGACGGCGTTGATGCCGTCCGGTTTTTCCAGAGGTGATTTCGCCCAAGGCTGAAGCGTCGTGGTGTTCCGGCCCACGACCAGACCGTCGAAATAAGCAAGGCCGCGCTTCTCGATCTCGGCGGCCGCCCCCGGCCTCAGTTCGACAAAAGCAACAACGATGCCCTCGCGCAAGCCGCCGCTCTGGCACGAACCAATCACCCGGCCAAGCGGCAGCTCCTCGGGGAACGGCTCACGCTCCCAACCGGCTGGAAGTGAGCAGCCAGCGAGCAACAAGCAGAGCGAAAAGACCGAAACAGAAGAGTAACTGAGCCGGGCCATGCTCCCCATCCAGCCATCCAAAGAGTCAGAACTGCATTCATCGGTCATCGCCAGGAAAGGGCCAAAAGACGCCCCCTGATCGAGCCCCAGCCCCTATTCCTTCGCCTTCGGAAACAGCTGCCGCGCCAGATAGGTGAACTCCAGCGCCGAACGTTTGGCCCTGGCCGTCTGGTCGGCTGCCGCCGCGTGGCCGCCATCCATGTTCTCGAAGTAATAGAACGGCAGGCCCGCTTCCTCGAAGCGTTTCGCCATCTTGCGGGCATGGCCCGGATGTACCCGGTCGTCCTTCGTGGAGGTTACGAAGAAGGGCGCCGGGTAAGGCTTCGAGGCATCGAAGTTCTGGTAGGGCGAGATTGTCTCGAGAAAGGCGCGCTCTTCCGGCACGTCCGGCGAGCCGTACTCGCCGACCCAGGACGCGCCCGCCAGCAGAAGGTGGTAGCGCAGCATATCAAGCAGCGGCACCTGCACCACGACCGCGTTCCAGAGGTCCGGCCGCTGGTTAAGCATCACGCCCATCAACAGGCCGCCATTCGAGCCGCCCTGGATGCCGAGATGTTCCGGCGAGGTGATCTTCTTCGCGATCAGGTCTTTGCCGACCGCAATGAAGTCATCATAGATGCGCTGGCGATTAAGCTTCAGTCCCGCCTGGTGCCAGTTGGGGCCGAACTCGCCGCCGCCGCGGATGTTGGCGAGCACATAGGCCCCGCCCTGCTCCAGCCAGTTGCGCCCCATCACCGGGCTGTAGCCCGGCTTCATCGACACCTGGAAACCGCCATAGCCGTAGAGCAGGGTCGGCGTCTTGCCGTCCAGCTTGATGTCTTCGCGGAGCACTATGAAGTATGGCACCTTCGTGCCATCCTTTGACGTCGCAAAGAACTGCTCGACCTTCAGGCCTGCCGTATCGAACTTCGCCGGCAGGCTCTTCAGCGTGGTCACCGCGCCAGTCTCGATTTCATAGTTCAGCAGCGAGTCCGGCGTCAGGAAATCCTGATAGCTGAGGAATACTGTGCTCTCGTTGCGGTCCGCAAAGGCGATGCCAACCTGCCCCGTGCCCGGCAGTTCCACCGGCGTCGTCGTCCATCCGCCTGCGGACGGCTCCAGCCGCAGCACCCTGCCGATCACATTGTCACTGATCGCCAGCAGCGCCGCGCCCTTGGCGACTGCCACCCCATCGACAGCCTGCGTCTCGCTCGGCCGGAAGACAAGGCTGACCGGCGGCAGCTGGCGGGTCGTCAGGAATTTTTCGAGCTCGAACGCGACGAGGTCGCCGGCCTTGAACGCGGTCTGCCCTTCGGGCGCCCAGTCCTGCTGCAGCGAGAAGAGGAACTGGCCTTTATAGACGCCGTTGATCGACACCATCGGCGGGATCGGCCATTGCACCGGCGCGCTCTCGCCTTCCGGGAACCAGAAATAGTTGGACGTGAAGAAGGTCTCCGCCTGCACCGCGCCTTCGAGGATTCGGCCGTCTTCCAGCTCCATCGTCATCGGCCAGACGCCGACATCGGTCTCCTTGCCACGGATCAGTTCCGGCGCCGCCTCCAGCGCCGTGCCGCGGGCCCAGCGCTTGACAATAAACGGATAGCCCGACTCCGTCAGTGTGCCTTCGCCCCAGTTGGTCGCGACCAGCAGCGTATCGCGTCCCGCCCAGGAGAGGCCCTGCTTGGCTTCCGGCGTGACGAAGCCCCCGTCCACGAACGTTTTGCCCTCAAGGTCGAACTCGCGGTTGATCACCGCGTCCTTGCCGCCGTCCGACAGCGACACGAGACAGCTATACTTGCCGCCCGCCTTCGGCCGGAAACAGTCGGCGCCCTTGTAGACCCAGTTCTTGCCCTCGTCGGCGGCCAGCTTGTCGAAATCGATGATCGTCTCCCATACCGGCGCCTCGGTCGCATAGCTCGCCAGCGGCGTACGTCGCCAAAGGCCGCGTACGTTGACCGAATCCTGCCAGAAATTGTAGACGACGCCGTCCCGCACCGCGCCGTAGGCAATCCGCTCACTCGAATTCAGCACCTCCAGCGCCGCCGCCTCATACCCCGCATAGCGCGGATCGGATTCCAGCTCGGCCAGCGTGCGCGTGTTCTGCGCGGTCACCCAGGCCAGCGCCTCGGCGCCCTCGACCTCTTCGAGCCAGAGATGCGACGCGGCATCGAAAGGCGCAGTCTGGACTCTGGTCTCGGCGGTCACGTTGGTCTCCGGGGTGGGGGCGGTGGCGCAGGCAGCAAGCGCGGCTGCACCGATCAGGGCAGTGAGGATACGCATGGAAGTTCCTGTCATAAGGCTCGAGGACTCCACCTATGGCAGGAGGCTTCGAGCGCAAGAGGCGTAGGCGGCTTGATAGCCAAACCGGCGCACCTTGCAAACCGGATCAGGACACCCGGTCGATAGTGATCCGCTCGATGAGGAGTCCGCGCAGCTTTTCCGGCACGACCGGGCGCACCGCGAAATAGTCGACGCCCTGTTCGCCCGTCGCCACCGGCACATCATATTCGAAGGCAAAATCCGTGAAGCCCGGCCGCAGCGCAAACTGCCGCCAGCCCGACTCGCCGACCCGTCCGGCCGAATAGTTCGCCTGCATCTCCATCGCGCCCCGGTCATCGGCCGGGCGCGCGCGTACCGTGACGCGGATCCTGCGTCCCGAGAACTGCACTTCCAGGTCCGGCGCCAGCCGGAAATGCGGCCCGAGTTCCGGCGCAGCCGCCAGCGCCAGCGCCTCGGCCTCGATCTGCAGAATGTAGCCGGACTCCGGCGTGCGCAGCAGTTTCGTGCGCGCGTCGCCGCCGGCGATCACCTTGTTGAGATACCGGCCCTCGATGACGATCCGGTCATAATTGACCCCGTCGCCCGCCACCGCGCCCGTCGGCAGGCGTCCGATACCTGGCTGCAGGGCCAGAAACACCATCAAGATGGCGAGCAGGCCCGCCAGGGGAAAGAAGATCCGGTCGCGCATGCCTGCCCTTCTGTAGTCCGCAGCCTTCATAGGCGCCCCGGCTGGCCAAGCCGGGAGGCTCCTGTTAGCAGTTCCGCAGGCGGATTGGCGAGCCATTTGCACTGCGCAGCTGAAACCCGGGAGGCAGGCACATGATGACGACCAGCGCCCTGCGCCGCCGGGCCAAGGAAGCCCGGCTCTGGCTGTTCGAAAGCTGTTTTCCGTTATGGGCCGAACACGGGCTGACGGATGCGGGGCTGTTTCCCGAAGTCCTGTCGCTGCAGCATGACGAAGTCGCCCGCGACGTCACCCGGGTCCGGCTGCAGGCGCGCCAGACCTACCTGTTCGCCGAAGCCTGGCGGATGGGCTGGCGGCGCGATACTGCCGCCCGTCTCGTCCAGTCCGGCGTCTCCATACTCACCGGCCCCGCCCTCGCCGCCAGCGGCCTTCCGGGAAAAACCCTTCACGCCGATGGGCGCGGCCTCGCCGACGCCTCGGCAGACCTTTACGACACGGCCTTCGTCCTGTTCGCCCTCGCCGAAGCGGCCAACGGGCCAGGCCCGGCCGGCGAGGCGCTGGCGAGCGCCAACGCGGTTCTCGGCGCGCTCGACCGTCTCGCGCGGGACACCGCACATGGCGGCTATGCCGAGGCACTGCCCGCACCGGCCGTGCGCCTTCAGAATCCGCACATGCACCTGCTGGAAGCCTGTCTCTCCCTGTATCGGGCCGAGCGCAGAGCAGACCATCTCGCCCGCGCCTCGGAGATCATCCAGCTGTTCGATACCCGCTTTACCGCCGGCGAAGGCGGGTTGCTGGGCGAGAAGTTTGCGCGCGACTGGTCAGCGCGGCCCGGCGAGGCGGCAGACATCGTTGAGCCCGGCCACCAGTTCGAATGGGTCTGGCTCCTAAACGCCTGGTCGCGCCTTGCCAACAAGCCGCTGCCGGATGCGGCCGCGCGCCTTTATGGCTTCGGCCTGTCCACCCTCGATGAGGCGGGTCGGGCCTGCCAGGAAGTTACCCGTCACGGCGCCGCGCACGACGCCTCGCGCCGCACCTGGCCGCAGACCGAAGCGCTGAAAGCGCATCTGGCAATGTACGGGCAACGCGGCGATGACCGGTTCGCCGCCGCCGCGTGCCGCAGCTTCGATGTGCTGATGGACGAGTTCCTGACTGAAGATGGCGGCTGGATCGATCACTTCGCCGCCGATGGCAGCGTTCTTGCGAAGGACATGCCAGCCTCCACCGGCTATCATGTCGTGCTCGCCTTCGCCGAGCTGATCCGCGTCATGGACGCTTGAAATTCTAAAGGGTTACGACGCATAACGCGCCGGATCGCCCGCCCCACTGTCAGGACAAGCATGCCCAAACTCGCCCTCATCCGCCACGGACAATCCGCCTGGAACCTCGAAAACCGCTTCACCGGCTGGTGGGACGCCGACCTTACTGCGCAGGGCGAAGCCGAAGCGCGCGCCTCCGGCCAACTGCTCGCCGCAACCGGTGCGGATTTCCGCTACGCCTTCACCAGCGTCCAGACGCGCGCCATCCGCACGCTCTGGCTGGCGCTCACCGAAATGAAGCGCGCCTGGATTCCGGTCGAGAAAGACTGGCACCTGAACGAGCGCCACTATGGCGGCCTCACCGGCCTCGACAAGGCCGAGACCGCGGCCCGGCACGGCGAGGACCAGGTCCACATCTGGCGCCGCAGCTACGACATTCCGCCGCCACCGCTGGCAGCGGGCGGCACCTATGATCTTGCCTCCGATCCCCGCTATCGCGGCATCGACATTCCGGATACGGAAAGCCTGAAGACGACGCTGGAGCGCGTACTGCCCTACTGGCAGTCGCGCATCGCGCCGGTCCTGGATGACGGGCATGACGTATTGATCGCCGCACATGGCAACTCGCTGCGCGCGCTGGTGAAGCACCTCTTCAACGTGCCGGACGAAACGATCACCGAGATCGAAATCCCGACTGGCAATCCCCTGCTGATCGACCTCGACGCATCCCTCAAACCGACGGCTGTGCGCTATCTCGACGCCGCGCGGGCCAAGCCCCTCCCCGCCTTGCCGTGAGCCTCAAACCAACCCGGCGCCGCGATCATCGGATGATGGGCCGGGCCCTGGCGCTCGCCCGGCTCAACCAGGGGCTCACCGGGGCAAACCCATCGGTCGGCTGCGTCATCCTTGATGCGCGCGGGCACCTTGTCGGCGAAGGCGTCACCGGCCAGGGCGGCCGTCCGCATGCGGAAGAGGTTGCGCTGGCAGATGCCGGCTCCCGCGCCCGAGGCGGAACCGCCTACGTCACGCTGGAGCCCTGCCGCGAACGCTCCAGCGGCGCCGCGTCCTGTTCGAACAAGCTT
Source organism: Hyphomonas sp. (assembly GCA_016124495.1). GTDB lineage: Bacteria > Pseudomonadota > Alphaproteobacteria > Caulobacterales > Hyphomonadaceae > Hyphomonas. Next base: position 47,446 of record WGNP01000013.1, read on the forward strand.
GTCGGCGCTGGTATCGCCCGCGTGGTAGTCGCTATCGAAGATCCGCATCCAACCGCGAGAGACGGGATTCACATCATGAAGAACGCCGGTGTTCGCGTGGACATCGGACGCGGAAAACTGCGCGCTGCGCACCTCTATGCCTGGTTCTTCAAAAGCGCCCGGGCATAGTCAACCGCCAAACGGTCCTGCTTCCGCCCGAACCTTTTCGTAAAACGCGAGCGAGTCGCGCTGGAACGCTGCTTTCGTGAACTGCAACTCATAACTCGCGCGGCCACCCGCGACGAGTTTCTGCGCCAGTGACTTGTCATAGATCACGCGCCCGAGCGCCGCCGCAAGGGCGTCGACATCATTCTTTTGCACCAGCAGTCCGTTGACGCCGTCCTTCACATACGCCGCCGGACCAACCGCGTCGGCCGCTACCAGCGGTCTGCTGGCCGCCCAGGCGTCCACGGTCACTGTGCCGAATGGTTCGTACCGGGACGGAAACGCGACGACGTCGCAAGCCGCCAGCAGCGCGCCCCGGTCATTGCGCCAGCCAAGAAAGCGCACCCGGTGGTCGAGGCCAAGCCGCGTGCACTGCGCCTTGAGTTCGGCTTCAAGCGGCCCCTCCCCTGCGATCCAGACATGCAGGTCCGGCAAACGCGCCGCCGCGTCGAGGAGGGTGTCGAGCCCTTTCTTCTCGTGCAGTCGGGCAAGCGACAGCGCGACGGGGACGCCCTCGGGTGTCGTCAGGCTTGCCCGCGCCACAGGCTGCGCACCCTGAAAGTCCGCATAGGTATGGATGATCGCGGAGCGGTCTTGGCTGACACCCTGCTCGCGGATATGCCGCAAAAGGTCGATCGTCAGCCCGACATGCCAATCACAAGCCCGGAACCGGGCAAGCTTGTAATAACCGCCATACCAGGCAATCGAGCGGGCCCGGTGCGCCGCCGGCGCGAACTGCCCGGCCCGGCCCATCCAGTATTCGATCACGTCCGGCCGGAAGCCGCTGATCACCTCGCCAAGGAGCTTGCGCGTCGGGAACGGCCAGGACGGATTGAAGCTCGCGGTGTCGACGCCGATTCCGGCGCCCGCAAACTTCGCCGTGCGAAACGTATTGCCCGGTCGCGTCACGACATGCTGGGCATGGCCCGCCTCGGCCAGCGCCAGCACCGATTCCAGCATGATGTTCTCGGCGCCGCCCTCGTCGGCCCCCGCCATCACATGCATCACCCGCATCACTGTCTCCCGCTCCCGCGCTTTTTGGGCGGGGGTATCCTGTCGTCCCTGCGATTAGCGGGGAAACCGCCGGCGGGCAAACGCCGCTTGGCAGCCCGGCGTGAACTGCCTAGACAGGCCCCAGCAACCACGAGTGATCCGATGACCGCCTTCCGCCTGTTCGGCGCCGAGACTTCTCCCTACTCGCTGAAGGTGAGATCCGCACTCCTGTACAAGGGCGTCGCGTTCGATTGGGTGAGCCGCTCGGTGGCCAACGAGGCCGAGTTCCGCAAGAACGCAGCGACGCCGACCGTACCGCTGCTCCTCTCGCCGCATCACGCCCCGGCGCAGGATTCAACACTGATCCTCGCCGCGCTCGAAGCCGTTTATCCCGATCCGCCGGCCCAGCCTGAAGAGCCCGCCGCGCAGGCATTGTCCCTGATCCTTGAGGATTACGGGGACGAGTGGCTGAACAAGTGCATGTTCCAGCAGCGCTGGGGCCAGCAGCCGGACCGGGACGCCGCCGCGCTGCGGGTGCTCGTGCAGCTGAATGACGGCAAGCGGCCACGCGCGTTCAAGGCGCCGGCAAAGCAGATTGCCACCCGCATGTTCGCCCGCCTGCCGCTGGTCGGCGCCGAGCCGCAGAACGCGCCGGCACTGGAACAATCCTACCGCCGCTTTGCCCTTCGGCTGAACACCCACCTGCAGGACCATCTCTTCATCTTCGGCGGACGGCCGGGCGCGGCGGACTTTGCGATTGCCGCGCAGTTCCAGCAGATGCTGACTGACCCGTCGCCGGGAACCTGGATACGGGATCGCGCCCCGTTCCTGGTGGCCTGGTGCGAGATGATGGAAAATCCAAAGGCGTCCGGGCCATTCGAGCCACTCGCTGCACTTGAGGCGACCCTGCTGGCGATCTTCGAGGGAGAAGTCTCGCGCACCTACCTGCCCTGGGCGTTTGCTAATGCCGCCAGTGCGTCGCGGGGCAAGAAGCGCTTCTCGGTCACCTTCGATGACGGGTTGTTTGAGCAGGCGACACAGACCTATGCCGCTCGGGCATTCGGGAACCTGCGGGCCGAGATTGCGGCGCGGATGGGCGCGCCGGCGCTGCCCGCTTTCCTTGAGGCCGCCGGCGCTACCACCTTCTTCCGCTGAAAAGAAAAACTCCCGCAGGCGCAGACCTGCGGGAGTTCGTCCGAGAACGGAGGTTGAAGCGCGGATCAGGCCGCGTCGGAGGCTTTCTTCTTGCCGATCAGCCGGGGCTCGGCCGGAACGGCGGTCTGGCCGATCTCGATCTTGCGTGCTTTCTTCTCTTCCGGAATCTCGCGGACGAGATCGATACGGAGCACGCCGTGCTCAAGGCTCGCCCCGGTCACGAGAACGTGATCGGCGAGCTGGAAGCGGCGGATGAAGCTGCGCTGGGCGATACCGCGGTGCAGGAAATTGCGGTCACCTGCATCCTCGTTCCCGGCTTTCTTGCCAGCGACCGTTAGCAGGCCTTCCTTGGTTTCGATGTCGAGTTCTGCCTCGGTGAAACCGGCCACGGCGATCTCGACGGCGAAGGCATCTTCGCCGACGCGCTCAATGTTATAAGGGGGGTAGCCCTGCGTGCCGTCGAGGCGGGAGGCCTGATCTATCATGCCGGCGAGGCGGTCAAAGCCGACCATCGTGCGGTAGAGGGGGGTGAGGTCAATCGTGCTCATGGAAGTTCAGTCCTTTCACTCAAAGCAACTGGGGTGGCAAAAACCACCCGGTTTCGAAACGTGAGGACGTCCGGATGTCCGGCCCGGATACCCGGCGCCGCGAGGGCGTCCCCAGCCGCGGCCCGCTTTGCGGCACCGTGACAAGCCCTATGTGGGTAGCGTATGAGGTCTATCAAGAGGTCCTGGGGATGGAGAAACACCGATGAAAACACTTTTGCTCGTGGCCGTATCGGCCCTCGCGCTGGCCGCCTGCACGCCAGCCAAAACCCCTGCCCCGGCCTCGGTCGAAGCGGCCACCGTTGCCGTTGAAACTGCGCCGGCCATGACACTCGCCGAAGCGATCGCCTCGGACCTGCGCAGCGACGAGGAAAAGGCCCGCGATGTCTGGCGCAACCCGGCCGGGACACTGGAATTCTTCGGCGTCGAATCCGATGACAAGGTCGTCGAAGTCTGGCCCGGCGGCGGCTGGTACACAAACATCCTCGCGCCCTGGCTCGCCTCCGGCGACGGCACGCTGGTCGCGGCCGGCTTCGACGCCGCCTCGATCGAGGATCCCGAGCGCCGCGCCCGTACCGAGCAGCGCCTCGCGGAGTTCAAGGCGACCTATGCCGATCCGAAATTCGGCACCATCGAACACACGGCCTTCTCGGCCACGTCCGGCCCGCTGACGGAGGACGGCACGGCCGATGTCGTGCTGACCTTCCGCAACATCCACAACTGGATGTCCGGCGGCTATACTGAGAAATTCTTTGCCGACGCCTACACCGCCCTGAAGCCCGGCGGGGTGCTGGGCGTGGTCGAGCACCGCCTGCCCTCGACGCAGGCGCAGGACCCGAAAGCAACCAGCGGCTACGTCCACGAGGACTATGTGAAGGCGCTGGCCACCGCTGCCGGTTTCGAATTCGTGGAAGCGAGCGAGATCAACGCCAACCCCGCGGATACGGCCGACCATCCCTTCGGCGTCTGGACCCTGCCGCCGAACCTCGCAACCACCGACCGGGACGGCAAACCGGTCGAAGGCTTCGACCCGGAGAAATACAAGGCCATCGGCGAAAGCGACCGGATGACCCTGAAATTCCGCAAGCCGGAATAGGCCCACTTCCCTGATCCGAGGCAGTGCAGAAACCGTCCACACAGCCGTGTGGACGGTTTTTCTCTTTCAGGATGCGACGCGCTTCAGCAGCCCTTGAAGTGGCCCGGACGGCGTTCGTTTACAGCCTTCACACCTTCGCGGAAATCGCCCGTCTTCATCAGCCATTGCTGCTCTTCGAATTCGCGGACCATCGCCGCCCGGACACAGGCAGCAAGGTCGGCACGCAGTGTCTTGCGCGTCGAGCGCACGGCCAGTGGCGCGTTCTGAGCAATCGAAGCTGCGTGTGTCTGTGCTGCCGAAAGCAGATCCTTCTGGAGGACAATCTCGTTCACCAGTCCGATACGTCGCGCTTCCTGCGCGTCTACGCGCGCACCTGTCAGAAACATGACCTCCGCCGGCCCGCGTCCAATCAGGCGAGGCAAGGTGTAGGTCAATCCAAAGCCGGGATGGAAACCCAGTTTCACGAAGTTTGCGGTGAACCGCGCCTCCGGCGTTGCGATGCGCATATCCGCAACCATCGCAAGCCCCAACCCGGCGCCGACTGCGGCGCCCTGTATCGCGGCCACGATGGGCAACTCTGTCGAAAACAGCCTCGCGGCCTGATCGTAGAGCGGATTTGTGCCCGGCACGTCAGCACGGACCGCGATGCCGATTTCATCGGCGCGCCGTGTCAGGTCCGCGCCGGCGCAGAACACCTTGCCGCGCGTCGCCAGCACAACCGCTCGGGTTGCGCCATCCTTGCCGAGTTCTTCGAGCGCGTCAGCCAGATCGCGCATGAGATCGACGCTCATCGAGTTCACTGGAGGCCGGTCGATGATGACGGTGGCGACGAAGCCGTCGCGCACGATATGGATGTCGCCGATGCGGGTAGCCATCGCGCTCAACGCTTCAAGCCCAAAAGATTTCTTGCGACCACCCATTTGTGCACCTCGGTGGGGCCATCATAGATGCGCATGGTGCGCATATGGCCGGACATCAGGGAGAGTGGTATCTCCTTCGTCATGCCCATGGCACCGTACATCTGCATGGCGTGATCCAACACCTCGTAGGCCATTTCGGTCGCATAGGCCTTCACGGATGAGATATCGGTGCGCACGTCCGCGCCCTGGTCGAGCTTCCAGGCTGTTTCATACGTCATCAGCGTCGCCGCTTTGATACGCGTCCAGGCGTCAGCGATCCAACCCTGCACTGCCTGCCGGTTCGAGAGTGGCTCGCCGAACACCACGCGCTGCGGCGCATACTCCAGCATCATGTCAAGCGCGCGTTGCGCCATGCCGATCGACCAGCTCGCCATCTGCAGGCGCCTCGTGGAAAGCCGCACCTGCATGGGCGCAAAGCCCTGCCCTTCTTTTCCCAACAGGTTCGCCGCCGGCACGCGGCAATCTTCGAGCACCACTTCGTAGGTGAACTGGCCGCCCAGCATAGGAATGCGCCGGAGCACGTTGAAGCCCGGCGTGCCGCGATCCACGAGGAAGGCCGAGATGCCGCCGCGCGCGCCCTTCTGCTTGTCGGTCACGGCCATCAGGATGGTGAAGTCAGCCTCCTGCGCGCGGCTGATCCATATCTTGCGGCCATTGATGATCCATTCGTCGCCCCCGCGCACTGCGCGGGTGATCATGGCGGCGGGATCGGCGCCCGCGCCCGGCTCAGAAATCCCGATGGCCGAAACCGTGCGCTTCTGCACATAGGGCACGAGATATCGCTCGCGCTGATCCTCGTTCACCGTCGCCATGAGCATGCGCAGGTTTGGCGAGTCCGGTGGGAGATAATAGGGAACGCAGGTTTTTCCCATCTCGATATTGACGCCGATCATCGCGACGGCCGGCAGGTCTGCTCCGCCCACATCCGGGGGCGCATCCAGCCCCCAAAGCCCGAGGTCACGCGAGCGCGCATCGATCCGGTCACGCTCTTCCTGGGTCAGATAGGCGCCTTGTCCCTGCGCATCGCGTTCGAGAACCTTTTGCTCGAGCGGGATGAGGTTTTCCCGCACGAACCGCGCAACAAGCTCCTGCAACATCCTGTGCTCTTCGATGAGTTCGAAATGCATAAAAAACTCCGGCCGGCCTGACACCGAAGGGGCGAGCGTGGACTTGCATCCCCGGGAAGTAAAGCCGCCCGGCGCGCAGATCCGGCCTTATGCTTCAAGACGATGGCCGCAGAGGCGACAGGTTTAGTTGATGTGGGGAGCGCAGAAGATGAGCCCTCGGTCCGGCTGCGCTGGCCTGGGGTGACGGCGCACGGGAGAATATGAGCTATGGGATCCCTCGCACTCTGACGCGGCGTGAAGGAAGCGCCTGACTATACCGGGGGGGCACATTGAGGCATTTATATCCGACATAACAGCCGGGTGCCCCTGAGCAGCCGCATAAGGGAGGATATGCCATGGCCACTTCGTCGCCGTCCAAGTCTGCACAGCCGATCGATGCCCTGATTGTCGGGGCGGGGTTTGCGGGCATGTACATGCTGCACAAGCTGCGGGGGCTGGGGTTCAATGCCAGCGTTTTGGAAGCGGGCAGCGGCGTCGGCGGGACCTGGTACTGGAACCGGTATCCGGGCGCGCGGGTGGATATCCAGAGCCTGGAATACAGTTTCGGGTTCGATGAGGAACTGGAGAAGGACTGGCGCTGGTCCGAGCGATATGCGCCGCAGCCGGAACTGCTGAAGTATGCCGAGCATGTAGCCGAGCGGTTCGACCTGAAGCGCGACATCCGGTTCAACACGCGGGTGACGGCGGCGCACTGGGACGAGGCGGCGCAGGTCTGGAAGGTCGAGACGGACAAGGGCGAGGCCATGCGTTGCCGGCACCTGATCCTCGCGACGGGGTGTCTCTCCATTCCGACGGACGTGACCTTCCCGGGGCTCGACACCTACAAGGGCGATATCTATCGCACCTCGCGCTGGCCGCATGAGGGCGTGGATTTTTCTGGCAAGCGCGTGGGCATCATCGGCACAGGGTCTTCCGCGATCCAGTCGATCCCGATCATTGCGCAGCAGGCCGAGCAACTGACGGTGTTCCAGCGCACGCCGAACTACTCGATGCCGGCGCATAACGGACCGATCCCGGAGGCGGATTTCCAAGCCTGGGCGAAGGACCCGCGCGCCTACCGCGCCGCCTCGCGCGATACGGTCGGCGGCTTCCAGAACGAGCCCTCCGAAGCGATGGCGACCGCGACGGCGCCGGAGGAAATCCACGCAGAGCTGGAGCGGCGCTGGGCCTGGGGCGGCTTCCGCATCCTCGGGGCGTTTGCCGATACGGCGGTTGACCCGGAAGCCAACCGGATCGTGCAGGAATTTGTTGCCGGGAAGATCCGCCAGCAGGTGGCCGACCCTGCGGTGGCGGAGAAGCTGACGCCAAAGGACCATCCGTTCGGCACCAAGCGGCCATGCGTCGACACAGGGTATTACGCAACATTCAACCGGCCGAATGTCGAGCTGGTGGACCTGCGCGCGGAGCCGCTGGCGGGGTTCACGGCGGAGGGGATCAAGACGTCGGCGAAGGACTATGCTTTTGACGCAGTGGTGCTGGCGACGGGCTTCGATGCGATGACCGGGGCGATTGACCGGATCGATCTGCGGGGCGTGGGCGGACGGCGGATCAAGGATCACTGGGCCGAGGGGCCGCGCACCTATCTAGGGCTTATGGTGGCGGGCTTTCCGAACCTGTTCACAATCACCGGACCCGGCAGCCCGTCAGTGCTGACCAACATGATCAATTCCATCGAGCAGCATGTCGAGTGGATTGCCGATTGCCTCGTGTCGCTGAAACAGCGCCAGCAGACGAGCATCGAGGCCTCGCCGGAAGCCGAGGCGGCCTGGTGCCGGCATTCGACCGAAGCGGTGACGCCGACGATGCTGCCGCAGGCCAACAGCTGGTACATGGGTGCCAATGTGCCGGGCAAGCCGCGCATGTTCATGCCGTATGCGGGCGGGCTCAATACGTACACGGAAATCTGCCGCCAGGTGGTCGCCAAAGGCTATGAGGGCTTTATCATCCGGCAGGGTGACCGCGTGTTGTCAGAGTCGCGGACGTTTACCAGCCAGCCGGCGCCGGGCGAAATTCCCGAAAACCTTCTGCCGATCATCATGGGGCGCCTGATGGCGGCGGGGCTGCTGCCCGCCGAATAGGGGCGCGCCGCCAGATCAGACTTGGGAAACCGTCCACTCAACCGGGTGGGCGGTTTTTCAGTTCCGAGGCCGGACTTGACCGAAAAACCGGCTGTTTGTTGTGTCCTGTCCAGGAGACGGGACATGGCCCGGACGGCGAACCCGAAAACCCGCGGCAGCCTGATGGAGGCAGCTTTCGCACTGGCCCGGCGGCAGGCGCTGGCTGCGACCGGCGTGGACGAGATCTGCGCGGCGGTGACCGAGCCCTTCTTTGTGGCCGCGCCTTATCTCGCGCCGGACGATCCGCTGGACCGGGCGCTCGGCTATATCGATCTGCGCGGCGAGATGATGGCGGGCGAGGTTTGCGAGTTCAACTGTTTTGCGGGCACGATGGCCCAGGAGGCCTCGGCGACGGCCCCGGCCGTGCAGGCGGCGGTGATGTGGCGAGGCTCATCAGAGATCGTGCTGCAGCCGCGCAACAGGCCGAACGCCCGTTTCTGGAGGCCGCGGGACGCGACATACTCAATCACCAGCCGCCCGTGTCCACGCGAGACCGTGGGGAAGCGCGGCAGTTCGGCATTCGGATAGAGCTTAATCACATCGACGTGGATATGCGAACCGACCGATCCGACGAAATCGAAGAAGTCCGCCACACTGAAAGGCTGCAGACAGGCATTGTGGAAGGTTTAGGCCAATCACCTGGCCAGCTCGGGCAGGACCGAAGCCAGGTCGCGGCCGGACAGTTCTGCCAGCGCCCCGATAAGTTTACCCATCTCCTCGCAAGGACAGGCGGCGACGCTGGTGCAGGCTCCGCCCGAGGCAAAATCGCAGGCCTCAATCACGCTTTCGGCCATGGCCGGACCGAGGGCGTCGTCCACATGTTCGAGAAACCCTTTGAAAACGATACCCTGCATGCGCAGGTCCTCCTGCGTGCCAATGAAGAAAGAAGGGTTGTACAGCCCCTGCAGAGATCTTTTGCATTTATGCGACCCGTTACAATTTCAGCTGGCAGAACCGGGTCCGCCGGCGGCGCTTGAAGCAGGCGGCCAGAGCCTGTAACGCGCGGAGAGGCGATACGAGGCCCCCGATGCGACACCTGTTTTCGACGCTGATTGACGAGATGACGCTGGGTGACGGCCCCCTGCGCAGCAGTCTGGAGCGTGCGGCGTGGATATTGTCGGAGGACGACACGGCCGGCAATGACTGGTGCGAACAGGAAGGCTACCCCGGGTATACCTCCTATGCATCTTTGGATGACCTGCCGGAACGGTTTCCGGAATTCGGCGCGTTGAAAAAGCTGCTCGACAAGGCGGCGGCGAAATTTGCGGCGGCACTGCACTGGGACATGGCCGGACTGGCGCTGGAGCTCGACGCGCTGTGGGTTAACGTGCTCGGCGAGGGCGGGTACCATTCCGGGCATATCCATCCTGGCTCGGTAATTTCCGGCACCTATTATGTCTGCGTGCCGGAGGGCGCGGGGCGGATCCGGTTCGAGGACCCGCGCCTCGCCATGATGATGGCGGCGCCGCAGCTGCTGGACAGGGCGCCGGAAGCGGCGCGGCGGTTCGTCTATGTGACCCCGGCGGAGGGGACTTGCCTGATGTGGGAGAGCTGGCTGCGGCATGAGGTGATGCCGGGTGCAAGCGAAGAAGCACGGATCAGCGTGAGCTTCAATTATGCGGTACGGCGGAAATGATCCTGCCCCCCTCTCCTGCGGGCCTGAGAGGGGTGTTAGAGCCGCGGCTCCGGAGCGAAGGGATGCGGATGATCATAGTCATTGGCCACGTCATCACATCGCCCGAGACAGCCACTGAGACCACCCGGCTTTGTACGGAGCACTCGGCGCGCTCGCGAGCGGAGCCGGGGTGTCTTGCGCACAATGTGCATGCCGATTGCGAGGACCCTTCGCGTCTGGTGTTCGTGGAACGCTGGGCGGACATGGACGCGCTGAGGGCCCATTTTGCCCTTCCGGAAAGCCGGACGTTCGTTAGGGAGATACGTGCCCTGTCGCCTGCTCCGGCAGAAGTGAAAATCTACATAGCCGAAGAATCATCGCCCGCCCGCTAGCGGCCCGCAGCGAGATCGCGCAGGATCGCAGCCTTGGACAGGAGGCGCCTGATGGCAGACACACCGGTGACGGAGGCCTGGGATTTCGGACGCGGGCGTGCAGGGTATGTGTGGCGGAGCGCCTCCCCCCGGGCGAAGCTGCTGCTGGCGCATGGGTATGGTGAGTACGCCGAGCGCTATATCGAGCATTATCACCGGCTGATCCCGCACCTCGTGGCGCTTGGGTTTGATGTGCATGCGTTTGACCTGGAAGGGCATGGGCGCACGGACGGGCCGCGCGGCGTGGCGGACATGCACAAGGCGGTAGCGGACCATATCGCGGCGCGCGCGGCGCTGACCGAGGGCGGCGCGCCGGTGTTCCTGTTCGGGCATTCGCTCGGCGGGCTGGTGACGGCGGCGAGCGTGGCGCGGTCTCCCAGCGGGGTGGCGGGCGTGGTGCTCAGCGCGCCGGCGCTTCTGGTCGAGATCGGCGGAGTGTTGAAGGCGGTGGCGGGGCTGGTCTCGGCGGTGGCGCCGGGGGCGCGGCTGACGCCGCCGATTGCGCCCGGCAGCCTGTCGCGGATTGAAGAAGAAGTGGCGGCCTACACGGCAGATCCGATGATATGCCTGCTTCCGCCTTCGGCGCGCCTGGGAGCGACGGCGATTGCGGTGTCGGAGGATGGCTGGCGCCGGTATGATACCTGGCGCGCGCCAGTGCTGATGGTGCACGGGGCGAAGGATGCCGCGACCCCGGCGAATGGATCCGAGCGCTTCTTCGGGATGATCCGCTCAGCCGACAAGACGCTGGAAATTTTCCCGGAAGGGTATCATGAGCTGCTTAACGACCTCGACCGGGACGCGGCACGCACACTGATCCTCGGCTGGCTGGAGGCGAGGCTGCCCGCCTTAACACACACGGGCCCCCCCCCGTCTTGACGTTACGGCCTCGCCGCTGCATCGGGGCGGTCTAACTTTTCCCCTGCCCCTGAGGACGCGCGCCATGGACCTTTCCAAGATCAAGACCGGGAACAATCCGCCGGACGACGTGAACGTGCTGATCGAGGTGCCGCTGGGCGGGGACGCGATTAAGTACGAGATCGACAAGGAATCCGGTGCGATGTTCGTCGACCGGTTCCTGTACACCGAGATGCGCTATCCCTGTAACTATGGCTTCATCCCGCATACGATGAGCCTCGATGGCGACCCGATCGACGTGATGGTGGTGGGCAACCGCCCCCTGGTGCCGGGCTCTGTGCTGCGCGCACGCCCAGTCGGCGTGCTTATGATGACCGACGACAAGGGCCAGGACGAGAAGGTACTGGCCGTGCCGCACCCCAGGACGACCGGCTATTACGACAAGATCGCCACCTATCATGACCTGCCGCAGACGCTGATCGATAAGATCCAGCACTTCTTCCAGCACTACAAAGACCTCGAGCAGGGCAAGTGGACACGGGTCGAGGGCTGGTACGGCGTCGACAAAGCGCGCGAGCTGATCCGCGACGCCGTCGAACGCGGGAAGAAAGCGGGCTGAGCCCTCAAGGCGTGGTGGAGACGAGGAGGATCGAACTCCCGACCTCGGCATTGCGAACGCCGCGCTCTACCATCTGAGCTACGTCCCCACGCGGGCGGGAATATAACGATCCGGTTTTGGGTGTGGAAGGGGTTGCTTTGCTGCCGGCGCCCTCGCACCACCGGTTAGGGCGCGACAATCTCGAAGCGTTTCGTGTTCGGGTTCCGCCAGTGGAGTTCGCCGTGCTTGATCGCGAACCATGCGCCGTGGAGTTCAAGTTCGCCGGCCTGAACTTTTTCGGCGACCCAGGGAAAGCTCATCAGGTTTTCGAGCGAGGTTTCGATGCCTTCCAGTTCGAGCGCGAATTGCGGGTTCAGCGAGCCGCTTTCCATGACCCGGGCGCGGGCACCGTCCAGCAGCTTGACCCAGGGGGCCACAAACTCGCCGATCAGCGGGCTTCTGGATTCGGTCAGAGAGGCGGTGATCCCGCCGCAGCCGCCATGGCCCATGACCACGATATGGCGCACTTTCAGAACCCGCACCGCAAATTCGAGGGCCGACGAGACGCCGTGCAGACCGCCATCCGGCTTGTAGGGGGGCACGAGATTGGCGACGTTGCGGACGACAAACATCTGCCCCGGGGCGGCGTTGAAGATGTCAGACGGCTCGGCCCGGCTGTCAGCGCAGGCGATCAGCATGACATCCGGGTCCTGCCCCTCCCCCAGTTCGCGATAAAGCTGGACCTGCTCAGCATAGACGCCGGCGCGGAACCGGCGATAGCCGGCGATGAGATCGTCCACAGTTTTCATCTCTGCTCCTGATAGTTTCTTCTTATGGACTGCAGGCGAGATACGCATTTCCTGACTGGCCGCAAGCAATTTCGAAACCAATTGGCATCTAGAACGGAACGGTCTGTTTCGCCCCGTCGCCGATTCTGGCTATAACCCCGGCAGGGCTTAAGGAGTTCACGATGAATACGCCGACCGACACGCAGAACGTGGCCCCTGCCCCGGGAGGCACTGGCGCGAAGTCCCGCAAGGGGCCGACGCGCAGCGAAGTGTCGAAATCCGCGATTCTCGAGGCCGCCCGCGAGGAGATGGCCGAGAACGGCTGGCGCGGTTTCAGCGTCGACTCGGTGGCCAAGCGCGCCAGCGCCTCCAAGCAGACGATTTATCGCTGGTGGCCGTCGATCGGAGCAATGTGCGTGGACGCTGCCCTCGCCCTGATCCCGGATGCGCCGGAGGGCGGCCGCGACCCGCAGGAACGCATCACCGCGCTGATCATCCCTCTGGAAGCCGCCGCCCGGACCGGACAGGGCCATGCCGTGCTGCGCGTGGCGCTTCTGGCGGCGGCCGATGACAAGGAGGCCGGCGAAGTCTGGCGCGCCTGGGTCGGCCGCGACATTCGCCAGCCGCTGCGCATGCTGCTCGCGGAACTCGCCGCAAAACGCGTGATCCGGCGCGATTTCGAGCTGGATGATGTGATTGAGCAGCTGCTTGGGCCGATCTTCCACCGGCTGACGATCATGCGCGCGCCGGTCAAGGAAGGCTTCTGCGCCGACCAGTCGGCGGCCTTCCTCAGGACGTATGGGGCGTTCTAAGGGGGGCTACTTCCGGCGCCAGACCATCAGAGGATCGAAGGCGCCGGTTTCGGCGGCTTTCTGGAGCTGGGCGATCTGGTCGGAAACGGCATTGGTATCAGGCTTGGCCGAGGTGGCACGGTAGAGCGCGGCATCCAGGCGGCAGATCTGCTCATACAGGGCCTCGGTACGGCTGACGAGTTCGAGGAAACGCGGCGGCAGGCCCTTTCCCTGCTGGGCGACGGCGTCGAGCGGGGGATCGTCCCGGCGGATGCGGTATTTGTACGAATTGGCATCTTCGCGGCGCATTTCGCCGTCGCGCACCGCCTTTTGCATTACCAGCCAGGACGCCGCCTGCATCAGGCGGGTCGTCAGTTCCATGCTCCATGCGGAATAGATGAGGCTTGCTTCGCGGGGTAGCGTCTTGGCCTGATCGCGGCCCGGGCCATCCAGGTAGGAGGCGGTTTCCTCAACGAGGGCCATCCCACGCGTGAACACGGTGTCGAACAGCTTTCCGCCGGTGAAGGCCTCGGTCGGCCCCGAAGGCCCAACCGGATCACGTTTTGCCATGCGCCCACTCCGCTTTACCGCGTCCGAACCCCAAACCTTAAAGGTCAGCCCTTTCGCGAGGCTTAATTATCTCCCCCGAACAGCGCGTCCGCAGCCCGTTTCTGGGCCTTCTTCTTCTCGATCTCGGCCTCGCAGGCCGCGATTTCGGACCTCAGATGCGCAATGCGCACCTCGAGTTCCGCCACCGACATCTGGTCGATCGCCTGGGCGCGCTTCACCAGCACCGGCTCTTCATCTGGCATGGCCATAGGCGGCTCCCGTTCAACGGTTTCAGAAAAGCAGAAAGACGGGCTAGAAGCGACTCCGAATCCAGCCCCTGCCCCTGACGAAAGGCGCCGACATGACCGCCACGATGCACGCCGCGTTTGCCCCTGCCGGCGACAAACTGGTTCTGACCGAAATGCCGCGCACTGCGCCGGGGCCCGGCGAAGTGCAGATCGAGGTGGCAGCGGCCGGGCTCAACCGCGCAGACCTTGCCCAGAAGGCCGGCGCCTATCCGCCGCCGCCGGGCGCCTCGCCGATCCTCGGCCTCGAGGTGTCTGGCGTCGTCTCGGCCGTTGGCCCCGGCACTAAGCTCCACAAGGTGGGCGACCGGGTGGCGGCGCTGCTGGCGGGCGGCGGATACTCAACCCATGTCTGCGCGGATGAAGGCTCGGTACTCCCCGTCCCTTCCGGGTTTGACCTCGCGCTCGCCTGCTGTTTTCCCGAAGCGCTGTTTACGGTCTGGGCGAACGTGTTTGACAGGGCGGGGCTGAAGCCGGGGGAGACTTTCCTCTGCCATGGCGCGACCAGCGGCATCGGCGTGATGGCCCTGCAGATGGCGAAGGTCTGGGGGGCGCCGAAGATTTTCGGCACGGCGGGATCGGAGGAGAAATGCAAGCTCGCCCGCGAGCTCGGCGCGACACGCGCGATCAATTACCGCCAAGAGGCGTTCGAGGAGATCGTGAAAGCCGAAGGCGGCGCCGATGTCACGCTCGACATGGTGGGCGGGGAATACATCCAGAAGAACATCTCGGCGGCCAAGCTCGACGGGCGGATCATCAACATCGCGTATCAGAACGGGTTCGCGGCGAACGTGAATTTCGCGCCGGTGCTGATGAAGCGCCTGTCGCTGATGGCGACAACGCTGCGGGCGCGGCCCGTGCCGGAGAAGCGGCGCATCCGCGACGCCGTGGAGCGGGATTTCTGGCCGCATGTGATTTCGGGAGCCATTCGTCCGGTACTGGACGGGACGTTTGCGCTGGCCGAAGCAGAGGCCGCGCTTGAACGGATGGCGCAAGGCGGGCATTCAGGGAAAATCCTGCTGCGGCCGTGACCGGGCGCGGGTCTCGGTGGGACTGGCGAACGGGGACACGGCGAAACATGCAAACGACAACACTGATCGGCGCGCTGCTGGCGCTGGGCCTGCTCGCCGCCTGCACGCAGGCGGCGCCGCCGAGCAAACCGGTCCCCGCCGAGACGGTTACCCCGGAGCCTGAGGCCGAAGCGCCGGAAACGTCCACTGAGGAAGAGGGATCCGAAGCGGACCTCGGAAGGTACTGGACCGAGCAGGGGATGTACTGCTGCCACTACGAGGTGATGACCTATCCACCGCCGCTCGGCATCAACGGCGAGACGACAACTTTCGAGCCCGCTTCAAATTCGGCTCGCGGACTAACCGGCAACGTCACCTTTTCCTTGTTGCCCATGCCTGAAGGTTGGGACTCGCCCACCCATCCTATCCGCATGCAGGGCGAAAACGGACTGACCTACGACCTGCGTGTCGTCGAGGATGGCGGTGTCAATGCGATCGGCACGCTCGACTGGTCTGACATCATGATGAGACCCATCGGCATGGAGGATTACCTCAACGAGGTGACCGAAGACCCGGGCACCTTGGTGTTCGTCTTTGAGGTGATCAAGTCCAGCGAGGGTGAAGACATCCCCGGCGATCATCCGTGCATGACCGACCGGTACGTCGCCCTCACGGCTCAAAACGGGGGCCCGGACAAGGACTATCTCAGTTTGGCCATGTTCGGCGACGATCCTTGGCCAGCAACCGAGGACAGGTTTTGTGGCGGCTACAGTTATGCGCGAGGCGTAGTTTCCCCCGGAGACTAGTGGGCCTTTCCAGCCGGCTGCTTCTGGCGTATAGCGCGGCCCAAGGTTCCCAGTTGCCCTGGATCCCAACCGCCCGGCACCCCCAGTGCCGGGCGGCTGCATTTCAGGCGCTACCCAAGTTTGAGGAGATTTCCATGTCCGACGTTCTCATGCCGCGCGCCACTGCCGTCTGGCTGCTCGACAACACCACGCTGACCTTCGCCCAGATCGCGAAATTCTGCGGCCTGCACCATCTCGAAGTGAAGGGCATCGCGGACGGCGATGTCGCCGAGAATATGCGCGGCGTGGACCCGATCGCCGGCGGCATCCTCTCGCGCGAGGAAATCGCGCTGGGCGAAGCCGATGCTACTCATGACCTCAAGGTCGAACAGTCGCGCATCGACCATATCCCTCAGCCGAAGCGCAAGGGCAGCCGCTACACGCCGGTGATCCGCCGCGCTGACAAGCCGGACGCCGTGGCCTGGTTCATACGCCACCACCCGGAAGTGCCGGACGCCCAGATCATCAAGCTGATCGGCACTACGAAAGCGACGATCAACAATGTGCGCGACAAGTCGCACTGGAACGCAACCAACATCAAACCGGTGGACCCGGTGACGCTCGGCCTGTGCAGCCAGATCGAACTCGACGAAGTGATAGCGAAAGCTGCCGACAAGCGCCGCAAGATGGACGCCGAGAAAGCCGCGCGTTCCGAAGGCCCGGGCCTTGCGCCAGCGCAGGATACGCCGGCGCCGTTCGTACCGGAACCGGAAGAGGATCGCCGCAGGACGTTCTCGGCCGACGACGTGTTCCGCAATTTCGAATAGCCCCCTTCGCTGAGGTTCTGGACTTAAATGGCTGAGCAGGTTTCTCGCCCCCGCGTCGGAATTGTCGGCGCGACGGGCCTTGTCGGTGAAATGATGCGAGGCATCCTGGCTCAGCGGAATTTTCCGCTGAGCCAGATCCGGTTCTTTGCGTCGGCGAGATCGGCCGGGATGCGGCTTGAGTTTGGCGGCGAAAGCGTCATGGTCGAAGACGCCTCGACGGCCGACTTTGCCGGGCTTGACATCGTTTTTTTCTCCGCTGGCGGATCAACCTCGCGGGCACTGGCGCCGAAAGTCTCCGCAGCTGGCGCGATCGTGATCGACAACTCCTCCGCCTGGCGGAGCGATCCGGACGTACCGCTGGTTGTCTCCGAAGTGAACCCGCATGCGCTGCGGTCCATTCCGAAAGGGATCATCGCCAATCCGAACTGTACGACCATGGCCGCGATGCCGGTGCTGAAGCCGCTGCATGACCGCGCCGGCCTGAAACGGCTGGTGGCGAGCACTTACCAGGCCGTCTCCGGCGGAGGTGTGGCCGGCGTGGAAGAACTGGAATCCCAGATCGATTCCCTCGGGCAGGGCTCCGGCGTGCTGGCACGGGATGGGCGCGCACGCGAATTTCCGGCCCCAAAGAAATACGTTGTGCCGATTGCCTACAACGTCGTACCGCTCAACTTTGTCCTCGGCGAAGATGGGTATACGGACGAAGAACTGAAGCTGCGCAACGAAAGCCGCAAGATCCTGGAGATCCCGGGTCTGCCGGTGTCGGGAACCTGTGTGCGGGTCCCGGTTTATACAGGCCATTCGCTTTCGATAAACGCAGAGTTCGAACGGGCAATCAGCGTTACGGAGGCGACGGAAATCCTGAAGGCCGCGCCGGGCGTGGTGGTCGCCGATGTTCCCAACCCGCTCGACGCAGCCGGCCGGGATCCGGTTTATGTCGGGCGTATACGGCCAGACCCGACCGTGACGCACGGCCTTGTATTGTTCGTGACCGGAGACAACCTGCGCAAGGGCGCAGCGCTCAATGCGGTTCAGATAGCCGAAGTTTTGCTAGCGCAGCGGGCGGGCTAGCCTGCTTTCCTGAGGAACACATAGAAAGCCCCTGCCCCGCCATGCTTGGGGTGTGACTCGGCGTAGCCCGAGACGAGGCGGCGCGCCACGGGGGATTCGAGCCAGAGCAGGAAGTTGCGGCGCAGCACGCCCTGGCCTTCCTTTCCCTTGCCGGTAATGACGAGCACGCAGCGCGCACCGTCGGTCTGCTGATGTTCGAGGAAGATGGGCAGCGCGCGGGAGGCGCTGGCCTGTGTATGCCCGTGCAGGTCGAACCGCGCGGCGATGGAAAGATTGCCGCGCCGCACTTTCTTCTCGCCGCCGCGCTCGGCGGGCGATGCCGGCGCTTTGGCTGCTTCGGGTTTGGACGATTTGGGCGCGGCCTTCGGTGGAAGGGCGTCCAGTTCCGTGCGGCCGGACTCCAGCGCGGCGGACAATTCATCCAGATCGGCAGCGCGCATGCCGATGGGCTTGACCGTCGCGGCGACGCGGGCCCAGGCGCGGGCTTCCTCGGGCGACAGGTTGCGGCGCGTCATCCGCCGGCCTGGCCCGGGGTGGCGACACTTGCGACGAGCCCGGCTTCAAACATCCGCTCCACGACAGAGCGCGGCAGCAGCACCCAGAGACGCCCCTTGGCGTTCATCGTGCCGGCGCGGTTGCCGGCATCGACCCCGGTGCCAAAATAGATATCGCCTCGGACTGGGCCCTTGATGGCGCCGCCGGTATCCTGCGCGATCAGCAGCCCTGACCAGTCCCCGCCGAGGCCGGGCGCCGTCGTCTGTACAAACATCGGCACGCCGAGGGCGTGGAATTCGGGATCAACCGCCATCGAGCCGAGCGGCGTGAGCGGGACATTGTGAGCGCCGTTCGGGCCGAGGCCCGGGTCGCCCTCGGGGAGTGACTGGAAGAAGACAAAGCGCGGATTGATGTTCATCGCCTCGCGCACTTCGGCGGCGCTGGAGCGGCCCATCCAGCTCCGGATGCCCTGCATCGAGCCTTCAGCGCGGGTGATGCGGCCGGTTTCGATCAACCAGTTGGCGACGGACTTGAAGGGTTGGCCATTGTGGGCAGCGTAAGCGGCGCGCAGCGTACTGCCGTCAGGAAAGGTCAACCGGCCGGAGCCCTGGACCTGCAGGAAGAAGACGTCCGCAGGATGCGCGTAGGCGATGGCCGGGCCGCCGCGGGCGGTGATGTCGGCGCGGGCCGGATAGGGCCGGGTCGAACCATCCGGCAGTTTCTGCAGCGGGCTGTCGCCATTGGCAACGAAATCGGACGGGACGGCGAAAACGGGTTCGGTGAATACGCCCTCAGGCGCCCGTCGGGCTTCATAATGCGGCTCAAAATAGCCTGTGAACTTGTCCTTGCCTTCGCGGTCGATGATCTCGAGCGGGACGAACTGCGTTTCAAAAATCTTGCGGGCGGCGGCCTCGCCCTGAGCGGATTCAAGCGCGGCGCAGCCCGGTTGCCAGTCACCGGCCGTCCCGGCCCAGGGCGCGTTGCGCGACAGGGCCGCGTCAAAAGCGCGGCGGCTGAAGCGGTCGCACGTACGCCGGAAGGCTTCAACGGGCGCAGCGAGCGGGGCCGTGCGCCAACCCGGCAGCTCCAGGTAGGTGGCGGGGTTTGCGGAGGGGGGCAGACCGGAGGTTCCGGAGCCGCCGGGCACTGGGCGATGTTCGATTGGCGCAGGTGCGGTCTGGCAGGCCGACAGGATCAGGGCGAGCGGAAGAAGGAATCTGAGATGTCGCATACCTGCGGCTATGCCGCAAAACGGCCCGGGCTGTCACCCGGCGATTCACCTTTCAGGAGAGTCAGGCGGCGACGTCCACGTCGTCCAGCAGCCAGTTCGGATCCGGCGAGGCAACCTCGCGCTTGAAGGTCCAGATTTCTTTGGCCGTGCGGGTCACTTCGCCGTCGCCCAGATCAGCTTCGTAGCGCACCGAGACGCGGGCGATGCCAACGTCGAGGTCGGCGCGGTCGATCTCGGCGCGCTTGATGCGCAGCAGCTCGAAGGCCCGGTCGCTGGAGGTTTCACGCGCCTTGATGGCGGCGTCCCAGGCTTCATAGACGTCATCGTCCAGAAGCGGGCGCAGGGCCGCCCGGTCGCCGCGCGCATAAGCACCGACAATCATCGTGTAAGCGGCCTTGGCGCCGCGCAGGAATTCTTCCGCCGAGAAGGAGCTGTCAGCATTGTAGATTTCTTCCAGCCCGCCCGCGGCGGGGCCTGTGAAGATGGGACGTTCGGGCTCAGTCCGCCGCGGCACGGGGGCCTGAGCCTCAGGCGCTCCGCCGCGCTGTTCCGGCGCGGGCGCAGGGCGCTGCATCGGCCTCTCGTCCCCTCCCCGGCCGAGGGCCACATAAAGACGCCACAGCACGAACAGCGCCACGGCAGCCAGGATGAGGACTTCGATAACAGGGTTCGACATTTTAGGGGCGGGTTCCTAAGTTTATCCACAGCGATCACGGTTAGATAGTGCAGGCAAGACGGACGTGCCAGCCTTTGCGTTGCGCGGCCAAGGGGCGCATGTTACGCGCAGGGCGCGCCAGCCACGCCGGACAGAGTTAAGGATTTATAATGACAGATACCAGCGCGCCCGCAAACCCCACTCCCGGCAGCCCGGCGCAGTCTGCGCCTTCGCTGCGGGTTCTTGGCCAGTATGTGAAGGATCTGTCTTTCGAAAATCCTGGCCATGCGCCAGTCCAGACGCAGCCGAACATCGACCTAGGGATCGATGTCGGCGCTGCCCCGCATGTCGACGGCAACGGCCTGTTTGAGGTCTCCCTGAAGCTTTCGGCCAAAGCGTCGTCCGGCGAGACGACGCTGTTTATCACCGAACTCGACTATGCTGGCCTGTTCCAGTTGTCGAACGTGACCGAGAAGCAGATCGAGCCGATGCTGCTGATCGAGTGTCCCCGCCTGCTGTTCCCGTTTGCGCGCCGGATCATCGCGGAGATCACGCGTGAAGGCGGCTTCCCGCCCCTGCTGATCGACCCGGTAGATTTCGTGCAGCTCTACCAGGCCCAGTACCGCAAGGCGGCCGAGCGCGCGGGGGAGACGCCCGCCTGATCCTTAATGGATGGTTTTCCAGACCGCGCCTGCGCCGAGCTTTTCGATGAGCGCAGCATGGGCGGCGAGTTCCTGATCTGTGGCAGATGAGGCAAGCGGCTTTGGCCGCCGAAGCGCGGGCGGACGCACCGGGCCGCCCTCCTGGTGATTCGCCGCGTCGAAGCTGAACGCGCGGGCACGTCCGCCGAGCAGTTCAAGATAGACCCTGGCAAGCAGCTGGCTGTCGAGCAGCGCGCCGTGGAAGGTGCGGCTTTCGAGCGAAATGTCGAAACGCTTGCAGAGCGCATCGAGGCTGGCCGGCGCACCCGGAAAGCGCTTGCGCGCTATCGCAACCGTATCGATCCAACGATCATCCGGGATCGGCGGGCGCCCACAACGCGCCAGTTCGGCATTCAGGAAGCCGCGGTCGAACGCAGCATTGTGCGCGACGAGGGTCGCGTCGCCCAGGAAGCTGAGGAAGGAATCGACGATATCGGGATGCTCGAAGGGCGGCTTGTCGCTCAGGTCCCCGTCGGTGATCCCGGTGATGCGGATCGTCGCCTCCGAAACGGGCCGGCCGGGATTGATCAGGCGGCGGAAGGTTCGCCCGGTCGGGATATGGTTGATCAGCTCGACGGCGCCGATCTCGATAACGCGGTCGCCGTCTGCCGGGTTGAGGCCGGTGGTTTCGGTATCGAAGGCGATTTCGCGGATCCGGTCGGTCATGCGTCTCTCTCGGCGGCGAGGCGAATCATCAAGGCAACTATGGCGCGAACCTGGTCTCGGGCAAAGTCGAAGCCATGCGCGGAGGAGAGGATGAAATCGGCACGGGCGCGCTTGTCGGCGTCCGGCATCTGGCGGGCAAGGATCGCCTCAAAAGTTTCTGCGGTCATGCCGGGCCGGGCGAGGACGCGCTCGCGCTGGATCTCCGCCGGCGCCGTGACGACGAGGGTAAAATCGCAGTGACGGTTGCCACCGGTCTCGAACAGGAGCGGAATGTCGATGACGGCGAACGGCGCACCGGCGGCATGCGCGTTGCGGCGGAAATCGAGCTGCGCGGCGCCGGCGAGCGGGTGGACGATGCCTTCGAGCTGTTTCATCGCATCCGGATCGTCGAGCACTCGGGTGCGCAGGCGCGTGCGGTCAACTGTGCCGCCTTCGGTGACCCCGGGAAAGGCCGCTTCGATGGGGGCAACGGCGGCGCCGCCTTCGGTATAGAGCGCGTGAACGGCAGCGTCGGCATCATAGACGGGCACGCCCTCTTCGCGGAAGAGGGTCGCGGTGGCGGACTTGCCCATGCCGATAGACCCCGTCAGTCCGAGGATGATCATTGGACAGCCTCCAGAAGCGAGCGAGCACGGGCGTGCGCAGCAGCGAGATCCGGCGCAACGCCGAACCAGAGTTCGAAACTGAGCGAAGCCTGCGCGACCAGCATGCCCAGCCCGTCAAGCGCCCGCCAGCCCTTGCGGCGTGCCTCAGTAAGAGCGGCGGCGGCGCCCTTGCCATAGCTGATGTCATAGAAGATGCCGCCGGCCGATTCCGGCAGCCTGAGCGCCTCACCGGCATGACCCAGGCTCAACGTGTTGATGACGATGTTGGCACGCGCCAGCTGGGCGAGACCCTCCTCGAGGGTCAGGATGCGGGCGGCGGGGGCCAGGTCCAACGCCAGGGTTTCAGCGCGGGCGATCGTCCGGTTACAGAGGGTCAGGCGCGCGCCGCGGCGCGCAAGCACGTCTGCAACGGCGCGGGCTGAGCCCCCTGCCCCAAGCAGGAAGACTTCGCGGCCATCGACGTCGATATCGCCATAGTCGAGCGTCAGGGCGAAACCGGGCGCGTCGGTGTTTTCGGCATGCCACTGGCCTTCCGGCGTGCGAACCAGCGTATTGACGGCGCGGAGGCGGCGGGCGGTGTCACTGGCGGTTGGGGCGAGACGCAGCGCGCTCTCCTTGTGGGGCAGCGTAACGTTGAGCCCGATCGCTTCGTGTGCGCGCAGCGAGTCCAGCGAAGCGGGTAGCTCATCAGGCTTGACTTCCAGTGCGGCGTAGACGGCATCGATGCTGTTCTCGCGCAGCCAGTGGTTGTGGATATAGGGGGAGAGCGAGTGGGCGACCGGATCGCCGATGACGCCGAGCAGCCTTGTCATTGCGGCAGGACCTTCCGGATACGCAGATAGTCGAGCAGTGGAAGCAGCGGGAGGCCGAGGATCGAAAAATAGTCGCCTTCGATCCGGGAGAAAAGCTGCGCCCCATAGCCTTCGAGCTGGTAGGCGCCGACAGTGGTAAGCAGCGTGCCGCCGCAGCGCGCCACATAATCGTCGATGAATTCGGGCGAGAGCGGGCGCATCGTAAGCTTCGGGCGCGCGAGGTGGCGCCAGACGGGCCGGCCCTCTTCACAAACCACGATAGCGGTCTCTAGCGTGTGGGATTTTCCGGAGAGACGGAGGAGATGGTTTTTCGCCTCCGCCAGATCGCACGGCTTGTCGAGCGCCTCCTCACCAAGCGCAAGCATCTGGTCGCCGCCGATGACGAGCCCTGGACGCGACTGCGACACGCGGACGGCCTTCATCTCGGCGAGCTGCATAGCCTGGTCGCGCACGGACACCCCTTCGGCGCGCATTGCGGTGCGATAGGAATCCTCATCGACGTTTGGTGCAACGGCTTGTGCCATGACGCCAGCAGCCGTCAGCAAGGCACGGCGGCTGGCGCTGCCGGAAGCTAGAGTTACAGCCAGACTCACGGATGGCCCCGGCGTTCATGCAGAAGGTTGAGAATCGCAGCGGCCGTTTCTTCGACTGAGCGGCGCGACACATCGATGGTCTTCCACTGGTTGCGCTGGAATAAACGGTTCGCCTGCGTGATTTCTTCGCGCACGGCCTCCTCATCCGCATAGTCGCCGGCGTCATCCTGGTTGAGCGAGATGAGGCGCTGGCGCCGGATCTGGACGAGGCGCTCAGCGGAAATCTTCAAACCGACGACGAGCGGCCCCTTGTCACCCATCTTTTCCAGGAAATCCGGTAGCGGAGCACCTGGCACCAGCGGAATGTTGCCAGCGCGGACCTTGCGGTTGGCGAGGTAGACGCAGGTCGGTGTCTTCGACGTACGGCTGACCCCCAGCAGTATAACGTCGGCACCGATCAGGCTTTCCATATTCTGGCCGTCATCATGTGCCAATGTGAAGTTGATCGCTTCCATCCGCTCAAAATAGTCTTCGTCCATCGCATGCTGGCCCGCAACGCGGTTGTTGGCGGCGACGCCGAGATGGCGGCTCAGCATGGCGATTGAAGGATCGAGCACCGGCAGGGTGGGAATGCTCCGCTCACGGCAGAAAGATTCAAGGCGGGCGCGCAGGCCCGAATCGGAGATCGTGTACCAGACCACGCCGGGCGCCGCCTCAATCTCGCGGGTGACGCGCTCGAGCTGGCGTTCGGAGCGCACAAGGTAATAGTTGTGCTCCAGCGGTTGGACGTTCTCGAACTGCGCGCAGGCGGCGCGCTGTACTGCGTTCAACGTCTCGCCGGTGGAGTCGGAGACGAGGTGCACATTGAAGTAGATGGCGGGCCGGGCAGGGCGTGTCATATGCCTGTCTTGCCGGTGCTTCCTTATTTGCACAAGGGTTGTGACTCGCCTGTGGAATGAGCCGCAGCTCACAGGGACTCACACGCTTTCCACAACTGGGAGAATTCGACTCTCGCGTGGTCACGGCCTGTTCCGCCCTGTGATTTCCCTTGAAGCTTTAACCTTGCGTTAATCATTGAGAGTCGCTGGAAATCTGTTCGCCTGTCAGGCGAGCGGCGCGTGTGACTCGCTTGTGGATTTTGGTGGACAAAGCCGTAGAAACGAGGCTCTCCAACCTTTCTGCAGTTTCATAACTATAAGCGCCCTGACGGGCTCCTTTAAATTGGGATGAAAAGGGGAAGGGTAATGACGGCCGCCGGCGGGAAAAAATTTCTGGATGTGCTTTCAGGCAAGGCAGTCTCGCCTCCTCCCGTCTGGATGATGCGCCAGGCTGGCCGCCACCTTCCGGAATATCTCGAAACCCGCTCACGGGCACGGGACTTTCTGGACTTTTGCTACACACCCTCCCTTGCAGCCGAGGCAACGCTTCAGCCGGTTCGCCGGTACGGCATGGATGCTGCAATCCTCTTCGCGGATATCCTGCTGATTCTCGATGCGATGGGTCTCAATGTCGCCTTCGAGAAGGGCGAGGGCCCGCTGGTCGAAGTCATCAACGGTCCGGCAGATCTCGAACGTGTCAGACCGCAAGCGGCTGCCGATAAGCTTTCCCCGGTTTATGAAACAGTTTCGCGGGTCAAGGCTGCGCTGCCATCTTCCTGCGCGCTGATCGGCTTTGCAGGGTCGCCGTGGACGGTGACGCTGTATGCGGTTGAAGGCCGGGGTAAGACGGACAAGTCCATGGCCTGGCGCTGGGCGCATGGCCGGCAGGCCGATCTGGCGGCGGCAATGGATCTCGTAGGTGAGGCAACCGCGTGTTACCTTGCCCGGCAAGTCGAGGCGGGCGCTGATGCGTTGATGCTGTTCGATAGCTGGGCGGAGGGCCTGCCGGATAATATCTTCGAGGAAGTTATTATTGCGCCGACCAGGAAACTGGTGGCGCGGCTGCGAGGCATGGGTGTGACCGTGCCAATCATCGGCTTTCCGCGCGGTGCGGGCGTAATGGTGCCTGACTATGTGGCGGCGACGGGTGTGACGGGCGTCGGTCTTGATACCGCTGCCTTGCCGAAATTCATTAATAGTACCCTGCCCCCGAATTTCCCGGTTCAGGGCCATCTTGATCCCCTTCTGTTGATCGAGGGAGGTGCGCGTCTTGACGCACGGGTCGACCAGCTTCTGGACGCCTATCGCGGCCGGCCCCATATCTTCAATCTCGGTCATGGGGTTCGTCCTGAAACCCCGATTGCGAATGTTGAACGCGTTCTGGCCCGGATTCGAAAAGGATAAGCCTGCCGATGGGCCGCAAGATTGCCGTCGTATTGTTCAATCTCGGCGGTCCGGACAAACCCGCGTCGGTTCAGCCGTTCCTGAAAAACCTGTTCCGCGATCCTGCGATCATCCGGGCGCCGCTGCCGATCCGCTGGCTGCTGGCTCGGTTGATTTCCCGCACACGTGCGCCAGCTGTTATCAAAAACTATGCGATGATGGATGCTGGCGGAGGCTCTCCGCTGCTGCGCGAAACCGAGCTTCAGGCCCGGGCGCTGGAAGCCGAGTTAGCGAAAACTCTGCCCGGCAACGACGTAAAATGCTTTATTGCAATGCGTTACTGGCACCCGTTTACGGAAGAAGCCGCAGCTGACGTGAAGCGCTGGGGCGCCGACGACGTGGTCCTCTTGCCGCTCTATCCGCAATTCTCGACAACCACGACGGGTTCGTCCCTCACCGCCTGGAAGGCTGCGTTCAAGGGTCAGGCGAAAACCGTCTGCTGCTATCCTTTCGACGAAAACTTCGTGGCGGCGCATGTCGACCGGATCATGGATGGCCACCGGCGCGCAGGTGAACCGGGGCAGGTGACCTTACTGCTGTCGGCCCACGGGTTGCCGGAGCAGGTGGTCCGCGAAGGTGACCCCTACCAGTGGCAGTGCGAGGCGCTCGCCGAGATGATCGCGGGCCGGGTGCCCGCTCATTGGGAAGTGATCCCCTGTTACCAGTCGCGTGTCGGGCCGCTGAAGTGGATTGGTCCGGCGACGGAAGCAGAAGTCGAGCGCGCAGCCAAGGCGAGGAAGCACATCCTGATCGCACCGATCGCGTTCGTATCGGAGCACATCGAAACGCTGGTCGAGCTGGGTGAAGAATACCGACTTGTCGCCGAAGCCGACGGGGCGGCAAGCTATACGCGCGTCGAAGCGCTTGGGACGCATCCCGGATTTATCCGGACCCTGGCCGATGAAACGGTGGCAGCCCTGGGTATGAAAGGTGAGATCCGGTCCTGCGCAGGCAGCCGGCTTTGCCCGTCGGACTGGACGGGATGCCCGCATGCAGCCACACATCAGAGGGCAGGCGAGCGCGTTGTCGAGCAGGCACTCTGAGGGTCCGGAATGGAAATCTATCTCTGGGTTAAGTCGGCCCACGTCATCTTCGTTATTGCCCTGATGGCCGGGCTGCTCATCTATCCGCGCTACAAGATCCATCAGCTCTCGAGCCGGCTGGGCGAACCGCTTTTCGAGACGATGAAAGAAGCTTCCGCGCGCCTGAAGCGGATCATTCTCACGCCGAGCCTCCTGCTGGTCTGGGGACTAGGTATCTGGATGCTTGTTTTAAACCCAGATCTGCTGTCTCAGGGCTGGATGCTCGTGAAACTGGCGTTGGTCGCGGTCATCACTGCCGTGCACGCTTACTTTATGGTGCTGGGCAGGAAGGTGGATGCGGTCTCAGGCACCGTTCAGGCTAAAACCCTGCGGATGCTTAACGAAGTGCCTTTCATCCTGATGATCGGTGTCGTGATCATGGTCATAGTCCGGCCATTCTGATCCCCGACCCTTTCCGGCTTGACGTTTCCGGACAAATTGGCGATGAGGGATATATGCCGGTGCGCCCAGTCCTTGTGGTGCCCCCCAATTTCTCCTGACCGGCGCCCCCTCGCTAGATCCAAAATCCGGACCGTTCCGAATGGCTTCCTCGATGCTCGACAACCTCACCAGTGTAACTTTGCGCGAACTCAAGGCGAAATCACCCGAGGAACTGCTGCTCTACGCCGAGGAGCTTGAGGTTGAAAATGCGTCCTCAATGCGAACCCAGGACATGCTGTTTGCGATCCTGAAGGAGCTGGCAGACAGCGAAGTTGAGATTACGGGCCAGGGCGTACTCGAGGTTCTGGTTGATGGCTTCGGCTTCCTGCGCTCGCCGGAATCGAACTACCTGCCGGGCCCGGACGACATTTATGTCAGCCCCGAAGTCCTTAAGAAAGCGAACATCCGTACTGGCGACACGGTCGAAGGGCCGATCATCGCCCCGCAGGATTCAGAGCGCTACTTCGCACTGACCGATGTCAGCCGGATCAATTTTGAAGACCCGGACAAGGCCAACAAGAAAGTCCACTTCGACAACCTGACGCCGCTCTATCCGGACCGCCGCCTGAAAATGGAGAGCCGCGATCCGACCAAAAAGGATCGTTCCGGCCGGGTCATCGATATCGTGGCCCCGATCGGCAAGGGTCAGCGCGCCCTGATCGTCGCCCCGCCGCGGACCGGTAAAACCGTCCTGATGCAGAACATCGCTTCGGCGATCGAAGAGAACCATCCCGAATGCTACCTGATCGTCCTGCTGATCGACGAGCGCCCGGAAGAAGTGACCGACATGCGCCGCACCGTGAAGGGCGAAGTCATCGCTTCGACCTTCGATGAGCCTGCGACGCGCCACGTCCAGGTGGCTGAAATGGTGATCGAGAAAGCCAAACGCCTCGTCGAGCACAAGCGCGATGTCGTCATCCTGCTCGATTCGATCACGCGTCTCGGCCGCGCCTACAACACGACGGTCCCCTCCTCCGGCAAGGTGCTGACCGGCGGCGTGGATGCCAACGCGTTGCAACGCCCGAAGCGTTTCTTCGGCGCGGCACGAAACGTCGAGAATGGCGGATCGCTGACGATTGTTGCCACCGCCCTGATCGATACCGGCTCGCGCATGGACGAGGTTATCTTCGAAGAGTTCAAAGGCACGGGCAACTCCGAGATCGTCCTTGACCGGAAGATCGCGGACAAACGCACCTTCCCGGCTCTCGACATCATGAAGTCCGGCACGCGGAAAGAAGAACTCATAACGCCGCAGGACCAGTTGTCGAAGATTTACATCCTGCGCCGCATCCTCGGCCCGATGGGAACCTCGGACGCGATCGACTTCCTGATCGACAAGCTGCGCCAGACGAAGACCAACGACGAATTCTTCGAAGCGATGAAGAACTGACGGGAGGCGCCTGCCGATGGGCACGCGCGACACCATCTGCGCCCTTGCCTCGGGCGCGCCGCCCTCGGCGATTGCGGTCGTCCGGATTTCCGGTCCCGCCGTCTACGAGATCGGCGCGCTATTGCTGTCGGGTGGTTTGCCCCCGGCCCGGCGCGGAAGCCTTACGCGGCTAAGCGACCGGGACGGCAACCTGGTCGACGAAGGCATTGCCCTCTTCTGCCCCGCCCCCAGCTCCTACACCGGCGAAGACACGCTCGAGCTCTTCCTGCATGGGGGACCGGCGGTCATCACCCATGCGCTTGCCGCGCTGACCTCCATGGCGGATGTCCGGCTTGCGGAACCCGGGGAGTTCACCCGCCGCGCCTTTGAGGCCGGAAAACTCAACCTGACCCAGGCCGAAGGCGTGGCAGATCTCATCGAAGCCGAGACCCTTGCGCAGAAGGGCCAGGCCCTCCGCCAGCTGTCCGGCGCCCTTTCCGCGACCTATTCCGGCTGGCGGGACGAGTTGATGGGACTTCTCGCTCTGGTGGAGGTCTTGATCGACTTTCCGGATGAGGGTGATGTCGCCCCTGACGTTGCCGATCCGGTCCGGACCCGGGTGGACGGGTTAATCAAGGATGTCGAAGCCGCCCTCGGGGATGGCGGGATTGGCGAGCGCATCCGGGATGGATTCCGCGTCGCAATCATCGGCGCGCCGAATGCTGGCAAGTCCACGCTCCTCAATCGGCTTGCCGGACGCGAGGCGGCAATCGTTACGGCACGGCCAGGAACTACCCGCGACGTGATCGAGATCCGGCGGGTCCTTGGCGGCCAGGTTGTCTGGATTGCCGACACGGCAGGACTGCGCGAAACCGAAGACGAGATCGAGGCAGAAGGAATCCGGCGGGCCAGGATGACAGCGGAGGACGCCGACTTCTGCCTCCTCCTGATAGATGCGTCCGATCCGGCTGCCCCCCCTCCCCTCCCCTTCCTGCCGCCGAAGGGGATAATTGTGATGAACAAGTCGGATCTCGCGGGCCCCGGCGCGCTGCCTGCATCTGACTTTATAATCGCTGCAAAGGACGGCGCGGGGATCGACAATCTTGAAGCCGGCCTCAGCGCCCGCATCGCTGCGCTCGCCGGATCAGTGGAGTCCCCGGTCATCACACGCGCCCGCCACCGTGAGAAACTGGCCCGCGGCCTCGCCGCCCTCGCCTCGGCCCGGACGGCAATTGACCAGGACTTCGGCTTCGAACTGGTCGCCGAAGACCTTCGCCTCGCCATCCGTGAGATGCAGGCGATCATCGGCGAGATCGGTGTCGAGGATGTTCTCGGCGCTGTCTTCTCCCGCTTCTGCATCGGGAAATAGGCTCTAGGGAATCGCCTCCCCCGACGTTATACACCCGGCCACAGCCCCTGCTTAAGAGATGGTTAATGTCGCACGCGGCCGACTTTGATGTGATCGTGATCGGCGGCGGCCATGCCGGATGCGAAGCCGCAACGGCCTCTGCCCGCTTCGGCGCGCGCACAGCGCTCGTCACCCACAAGCGATCGACCATCGGCGAGATGAGTTGCAACCCGGCCATTGGGGGCCTTGGCAAAGGCCACCTAGTCCGCGAGATCGATGCCCTCGACGGCGTCATGGGACGGATGGCCGACAAGGCCGGCATCCAGTTCCGGATGCTGAACCGCTCCAAGGGTCCGGCCGTCTGGGGGCCCCGCGCGCAGATAGACCGCAAGCTCTATCGCGAAGCGATGCAGGCCGAGCTCGGCGATTACCCTAACCTTACAATCATCGAGGACGGCGCCGAAGACCTGATCGTCGAGGACGGACAGGTCGCCGGCATCATTGGCCTTACCGGAACCCTTTATCGGGCGACCAGGGTTGTGATCACGACCGGGACCTTCCTGAAGGGCGTCATCCATATCGGCGCCAAGCGCATCCCTGCCGGCCGGGTCGGCGAGGCGGCTGCCATCGGATTGTCGGACCGGCTCTGTGCGCTCGGCCTGCCGATGGGGCGGCTTAAGACGGGGACCCCCGCTCGCCTGGATGGCCGGACGATCCATTGGGACCGACTTGAAATACAGCCGGCTGATTACCAGCCGATCCCGTTCAGTTTCCTGACCGAGCGGATTGACGTGCCCCAACTCGCCTGCGGCATCACCTGGACCACGCCCGAGACCCACGCGATCATCGATGCGAACCTCAACCAGTCGGCCGTTTACTCCGGCGCGATTGCCGGACGCGGTCCACGCTATTGCCCCTCCATCGAGGACAAGGTGCACCGGTTCGCTGACCGGGATCGCCACCAGATCTTCCTTGAGCCAGAAGGCCTCGACGATCACACTGTCTATCCGAACGGCATCTCGACCTCGCTGCCGGAAGAGATCCAGGACCTTTTCATCCGGACGATCCCCGGCCTCGAGGATGTCGCCATTCTGCAGCATGCCTATGCCATAGAGTATGACTATGTAGACCCGCGTGCCCTTTCGCCTGCGCTCGAAGTTAAGGCACTTCCCGGCCTCTACCTCGCGGGCCAGATCAATGGCACGACAGGATACGAAGAAGCGGGCGCACAGGGTCTCATGGCGGGCCTCAACGCAGCCCGTGCGGCGGCTCAGAAAGACCCCGTCATCTTTGACCGAGCTGAGGCCTATATTGGCGTCTTGATTGACGACCTCGTGACCCGGGGCGTGACGGAGCCCTATCGGATGTTTACTTCGCGCGCCGAATACCGGCTCGCGCTCCGGGCCGACAATGCCGACCAGCGGCTGACATTCCGCGGCCTTGAAGCCGGATGTGTCGGGTCTGAACGCGCCGCGATGTTTCACGTGAAACATCGCGCATTGGATGAGGCCCGGGCGAAACTCAAATCCTTGACCCTGTCTCCAGCCGCCGCGGTGAAGGCGGGGTGGACCATCAATCAGGACGGCCGGGTCCGGTCGGCCTGGGAGTATCTCGCATATAAGGAGATCACGCTCGCGCACCTCCGCCTCGTTTGGCCGGAGCTCGAATCGATCCCTGACGCGGTCGGCGCCCAGATCGAGATTGAAGCCCTCTATGCGGCCTATCTTGACCGGCAGTCGGATGACGTCGCCGCGCTGCGGCGTGACGAGTCCCTGACGCTGCCCGAGGGCCTCGACTATGATGCCATTGGGGGGTTGTCGAACGAGGTCCGGTCCAAACTCAAGGCCGTGCGCCCGATGACCCTCGGCCAGGCGGCGCGGATCGAGGGTGTGACACCCGGGGCCTTGACCGCACTGCTCGGCCACGTGAAACGCGTCCGGCGAACAGGGTAGATCCGGGCGGCACACAAATGACACACACGAATGACCGCGGGGCCTTTCTGGCCGCCCACGATGTTTCACGTGAAACATTGGCTAAGCTCGACATCATCATTGAGACGCTCGACCATTGGCGGACGCGGAGCAATCTGATTGGTCCGAAAGAGTGGCCGCAGATCTGGACGCGGCATGTAGGCGACTCCGTCCAGCTGCTTGACCGGATCCCTGATACGGCCCGCGTGGTCGACCTCGGATCCGGCGCCGGTTTTCCCGGATTGATTCTCGCAGCGGCCCGTCCGGCCGGTCATGTGACGATGATCGAGAGCGTCGGAAAGAAATGTGCGTTTCTTCGCGCCGCCATCAAAGCTGCTGATTTGCCCGCCGAAGTCCACCAGGGCCGGGTCGAGGCAGCGCCCCCGATCGCCGCTGCTTACGTCACTGCACGCGCGTTTGCTCCGCTTCCGGAGCTCCTCGATTATGCCGCGCCCTGGCTGCGCAAAGGGGCAACAGGGGTCTTCCCGAAGGGTGAGCGCTGGAAAGAAGAATTGACGGCAGCCCAGCAAAGGTGGAATTTCGCTTATCAAGCGATTCCAAGTCGCAGTGGTGGGTCCGGGGTAATCTTGATTGTGCGGGAGGCTGCGAGACGCCATGGCCAGGCCTAGAATATTTGCTGTCGTAAACCAGAAGGGCGGTGTCGGTAAAACCACGACGTCGATCAACCTTGGCACCGCGCTCGCCGCCGTCGGGCGCCGGGTGCTGATCGTTGACTTCGATGCGCAGGGTAACGCCTCGACCGGTCTCGGCATTTCCCGGGCGGAGCGGCTCCAGACGTCCTACGACCTCGTGGTCGACCGGATCCCGCTCGAGGAAGCCGTCCTCTCCACCATCGTCCCTCGCCTCGATATCATTCCAGGCGACGAGAACCTTTCCGGTGTGGAGACGGAACTCGCGGGCGATGCCCACCGGTCCTACCGTCTCAAGGAAGCGCTGCAGACCTATATCGCGCGCGCCGAGACCGGCGACCTCGTGAAGTATGATTACGTCCTGATCGATTGCCCGCCTTCGCTGTCGGCCCTGACGATGAACGCGATGACGGCTGCCGATGCGCTGCTCGTTCCGCTGCAATGCGAGTTCCTGGCCCTGGAAGGCCTGTCCCAGCTTTTGCGCACCGTTGAAGTGGTCCGATCCGGCCTCAATCCGACGCTCGAAATCCAGGGTGTTGTCCTGACCATGTATGACCGGCGCAATTCGTTGTCCGACCAGGTGGCCAACGAAGTGCGCTCTTTCTTCGGCTCCAAGGTCTACAACACCGTGATTCCACGCAACGTGCGCCTGTCCGAAGCGCCGTCTTTCGGCAAGCCGGCGCTCCTTTATGATTACCGCTGCCCGGGGAGCGAGGCGTATATCCGTCTCGCATCGGAGGTCTTGCAGCGCGAGAAGGCGAGGGTGGCATGAGCGGCGAACCCCAGGATGACGGCCGCCGCGCTTCGCGGCTCGGACGCGGGCTTTCGGCACTGATCGGCGAAGTCGAGGCCATGGGCGTTCGCTCGCCCAGCGCAACTGTTCCGGCCCCGGATGTTCCGCCTGCGGAACGACCGAACGAGATTGCGCTTGACCTGATCCGCCGCAACCCGGCCCAACCGCGCCGCAGCTTTGATGATGGCGAATTGCGCGAGCTTTCGGAATCACTGAAGACTAAGGGGGTCCTTCAGGCGATTCTGGTGCGTCCCGATCCGAAAGAGGCGGGCAAGTATCAGATCATCGCCGGCGAACGCCGTTGGCGCGCTGCGCGCATGGCGGGGCTTACCCATATCCCCGCCGTGGTCAGGGATGTCGACGAACTTGCGCTCCTCGAGATCGGCATCATCGAGAACGTTCAGCGCGCCGACCTCAATCCGGTCGACGAGGCGGAGGCCTATGACGCGCTGATCAAACGCTTCGGCCGCACCCAGGACAGCCTCGCCACCAGCGTCGGCAAGAGCCGCGCCCATATCACCAACACGCTCCGCCTGCTCCAGCTTCCGGAAGGCGCACGCCGCCACATCCGCGAAGGCCGCATCAGCGCCGGCCATGCCCGCGCGGCCCTCGGCTGTGCCAACCCCGAAGCGCTCATCGAGCTCGCCATCGAAAAAGGCCTCAGCGTTCGTGAAGTCGAAGCCAAGGCCCGCGAGTCGCGTGAGGCGAGCCTCGAGACCAAGTCGATACCGCCCAAGCCGGTGATGGAAAAGGACGTCGACACCGAGGCCCTCGAAGCGGACATCAGCCGCGAGCTGGGCCTCGTCGTCGACATCCGCCATGGCCGGGAAGGGGGTGAGATCCGGATCAAGTACCGCGATCTCGAACAGCTGGACGAAGTCTGCAAGCGCCTGACGGCGAAGCGCAAGCTCTAAGCTAGCGCGCGCCTTCGGCAACCCTTGCCAGATCGTTAATCAGTAGGCGGACGATTGGCTCCGCCGTCGGCCCAGCGGTTTTGGCCTGTCGTTCGGCATCGTGGATCCGCTCCATGATCCGCATCAGGCGTCTCGGCGTCCAGGTATTCATCCGCTTCCGGAAGGCCGGCCAGTCTTTCTCCCAGACCGGGGGGCGCAGGCTGCGGCCCGCATTGGCATCGCCCGCCGACACCTTTTCATGCGCGCTCAGCATCCGGAGCGTCTCCATCTGCAGCGACCGCAGGATAGAGATCGGACTCGTCCCTGCCTCGGTCAGCCGGTCGAGCGCCTTGTGCGCTTCCGCCGGGCGGCCCTCGAGCGCGGCGATCAGAACCCCGCTCATGTCCTGGCGCAGGGTCGCGGCCGTCAGAGCGCGGACGTCAGCCACGGACACACTCCGCCCGAGTCCCCGCGCATACAGCGCAAGCTTTTCGATCTCGGCGTTGGCTATTGCCCGGTGCCCCGGAAGATCGGCGCAGAACATCTCAAGCGCCGTATCGTCCATCACCGCGCCTTCTGCCATTAAGGCGGCACGTACCCTGTCGACGATGTCGCCCGCTTCCTCGGTGAAAAGCTGAAGGCACGCGGTGCGCTTCGCTTTCTCCGCCGCGCCGCGCAATTTTGACTTTGCAGCAAGGCTGCCGGTCTCGATCACCAGCTTTGCCGCGTACCGCCCGGGCGCCGAGTCTCCCGCCTCGATGGCCTCGATCAGCAGCGCTGCAATCTTATCGCCGCCGGTGCGCACCCGCACCCCCCGCTTGTCGCCAAGGAGGGAGAACGCCTCCAGCGCATCAAACAGGAGGGAGGGATCTTTGCGGATTGCATCATCGTCCAGAACGGTGACCTCGAGTCCGACCTTGCCGCCCCACGCCGACAGTACTGCTTGCGCAGCGTCGGAAGCCAGACCTTCATCGTCGGAAAAGGCGAGCACCGCCCAGATGTCGTCTCCGGGGCGCCGGGCGAAAGTTTCCGCCTGCTTGCCCTTGAGCAGCATTACGGGGACGCGAACTTGAGGCGGATGTCGTCCGCGATCCGCTTGGCGAGCATGCGCATGGCGCGGTCGGACGCGCTGGTCTGCGCGGCGATATCACCAAACGGCGAGTCGGGCACGAGAAAGCCGGTCTCGACATTCACGCTGCCGGTTACCGAAACTGTCTCCCCCGTCATGACGTAAACGCCGGTCGCCAGAACGCTGGAGCGCGAGGCGGCCCCGTCCGGCTGGAAGGCAAGTCGCGAAAGCTGGTCATTCAGGTCGACCTTGAGGGTGACCTGCTCTGTCAGGCCCGGCACGCCGAGCGCCAGTTCCTGCAGCAGGGCCTGGCGCAGCATGTGGCCCGCCCTGCCCCGGATGTCGTCGACCTCAATCAGCCCGGCATCGGCGTACTTTCCGTCCGCTGGCGCATAGACCGGCTGGAATCCGCAGGCGCTGAGAGAAGTGCCCGAGGCGGCGAGGAGCAGGGCGGCGAAGAGGTGTTTCATGCAACCACGATATTCACGATGCGTCCCGGCACGACAATGGTTTTCTTCACGTCCTTGCCGGTGATAAACCCTGCAACCTCCGGCAAAGCGCGCGCCGCCGCCTCCACTGCCTCGTTTCCGAGGTCCCTCGCCACGGTGATTTCGCCGCGCCGTTTGCCGTTTACCTGAACAGCGAGAGTGACAGTATCTTCGGCAACAAGGGCGGCGTCGGCCTCCGGCCAGGCGGCGGCAGACACAAGGCCCTGCCCGCCGATCCGCTCCCACGCGCTCTCGGCAAGGTGCGGCATGAAAGGGGTCAGGCAGCGCGCCAGCATGGAGACGGCCTCGGCGCGGGCACCCAGCAGGCCGCCGGAGCTTTCTGCCTTCTTCAGCGCGTTCACCCATTCATAGATGGTCGCGATCGCGGAATTGAACCGGAACTCGGCGATGGCCTTGTCGACAGCTTTCGCGGCCCGGTGGCTCACCCGCCGAAGGTCCAGCGATGCGGCGTCCTCACCCGGGTCAGGGTAGGGGGCCAC
Organism: Hyphomonas sp.; assembly: GCA_016124495.1. GTDB lineage: Bacteria > Pseudomonadota > Alphaproteobacteria > Caulobacterales > Hyphomonadaceae > Hyphomonas. The sequence continues at coordinate 83,850 of WGNP01000013.1, forward strand.
AGGCAGGTTGTCGGCCAGACTCCAGATGCGCTGCGCAAACCGGCCAGCGCCTTCGACGCCGGACTGCGTCCATTCGACATCCCTCTCGGGCGGCGAGTCCGACAACATGAACCAGCGCGCGACATCGGCGCCGTAGGTCGCAACGATCCCGTCCGGATCGACGGTATTCTTCTTCGACTTTGACATTTTCTCAATGGCGCCAGCTTCGACGTGCTCACCGGTCGCCCTCTCGACCCAGCGATTGTCCTGCTTCTCGACCGCTCCGGGCTCAAGCCAGCGGCCGTCGGCTGCGCGGTACGTCTCGTGCGTCACCATGCCTTGCGTGAAGAGGCCCGCGAACGGCTCTCCGACCGGCAGGTCCAGTTCGCCGACGTCCCGCATCGCGCGCGCGAAGGCACGGGAATAGAGAAGGTGCAGCACGGCATGTTCCACGCCGCCGATATACTGATCCACAGGCAGCCAGTATGCGCGCTCCGCCGGATCGCTGATCGAGGCAAAGCGGGCATAGTACCAGGAGCTGTCCACGAACGTGTCCAGCGTGTCGGTCTCGCGCCGCGCCGGTTTTCCGCAGGTCGGGCAGTTTACATGTTTCCAGGTCGGGTGATGGTCCAGCGGATTGCCCGGCTTGTCGAAGGTCACATCCTCCGGCAGACGCACCGGCAGCATCTTCGCGGGCACCGGCACGACGCCGCAGACCTCGCAATAGATCACCGGGATCGGGCAGCCCCAATAGCGCTGGCGCGAGAAGCCCCAGTCGCGCAGGCGGTAATTGACCGTACCCTGGCCATGTTCGGAGGCTTCGAGTTTTGAGATCGCCAGACGCTTGGCCTCGTCCACGGCAAGCCCGTCAAGAAAGCCGGAATTGAAGATGCGTCCCGGGCCGGTATAGGCCTTTTCGTCGACGCGGAAGTCTTCTGCTGCCGTCTCGGGCGGCAGGACAACCGGCGTGACCGGCAGGGCGAACTTTCGCGCAAAATCGAGGTCGCGCTGGTCGTGTGCCGGGCAGCCGAAGATCGCGCCGCTGCCATAGTTCGACAGCACGAAGTTGGCGGACCAGACCGGCAAGGTGCAGGACGGATCGAAGGGATGACGCACGCGCACGCCGAGGTCGACGCCCAGCTTGGGCGCCTTCTCGATGGCCTCTTCAGACGTGCCGATGCGCGAGGCTTCTGTGATGAAAGCTGCGACAGCGGTATTCTGCGCCGCAATCGTGCGGGTCAGCGGATGGTCGGGCGCCAGAGCGATGAAGCTGGCGCCGAACAATGTGTCGGGACGCGTCGTGTAGACTTCGATTGGATCTGTCGCATGGTTCGGGCCGCTCTCCGCTCCGGCTGCCACCAGAAACTCCGGCGCTCCGGCAATGTCCCACCAGACCAGCGCGCCTTCCGACCTGCCGATCCAGTTCGCCTGCATCGTGCGGACCTTATCGGGCCAGCGGTCCAGCTTCTGGACTTCCGTGAGCAGATCATCCGCATACGCCGTGATCCTGAAGAACCATTGTGTCAGGTCGCGCTGTTCGACCAGCGCGCCTGACCGCCAGCCGCGCCCGTCAATCACCTGCTCGTTGGCGAGTACGGTATTGTCGACCGGGTCCCAGTTCACTTTCGAGGCCTTGCGATAGACAAGGCCCTTCTCGAGGAATTTCAGGAACAGCGCCTGCTGTGCGCCGTAGTATTCCGGATCACAGGTCGCGAACTCGCGGCTCCAGTCCAGAGACAGGCCCAGCTTCTTGAATTGCGCCTTCATCGCGTCGATGTTGGCATAGGTCCATTTGCCGGGATCGATTCCGCGTTCCATCGCGGCGTTCTCAGCTGGCAGGCCGAAGGCGTCCCAGCCCATCGGGTGGAGGACATTGTAGCCCTTGGCGCGCCGGTGGCGGGCAACGACGTCGCCCATAGCATAGTTGCGCACATGCCCCATGTGCAGCCGGCCGGAAGGGTAGGGGAACATCTCGAGGACGTAAGCCTTCGGCGCCCCCGGCGCTTCGGCGGGAGACCGGGTGCGAAACAGGTCCGCTGCGGCCCAGGCGTCACGCCACCTGGGCTCCGCAGCCTGCGGATCATATCGGGTTGCCATCCGGCGCTCCCATCAAGGCATCAGAAGTAGGGTCTGAGTCAGGCGCTTTAGCCGATCTCGGATGCCTTAAGAAGGCGGGCCCGCTCAAGAATCTTGTTCTCGAGCTGCTGGCCGGTTTCAGAATCCACCGCCGCGTCAGTCCAGGTTCCCTCGGTATTGACCTGGCGATAGACGCTGACCTTGACGCCGTCAGCGCGTAGCCGAGAGTCCAGGATATAGACCGTTGCCTTGATCCGTTCGGCGGGCGCACCCTCGAACGACTTCCAGTCATAGATGACGAGACCGCCAAGCGCGTCGGCGCTGACAAGCGGCAGAGGCGCCATCGTGTCGAGCGTGGCGCGCCACAGGTAGGGGTTCGCGGCGCCCACCGATTCCGCTGCGGCGTCTGCAGCCGAGTTGGATTTGCCGCCCGACAGGCATCCGCTCAGGGCGATCATCGCTGCAAACGCGGCGGCAGTCATCGGCTTCATCATCGTTGTGTTCCTGCGTGCAATACCTTGTTCACTGTGCGTGTATAACAACGCAGGTATGGCCTCGCCAGTGTTGTTCTGCGCATGGCCCGAACCGGACACATCGCGAGGGAGCATCTCGATGCGGCAACATCTGACAGGTCTGGCCGTCGCGTTGGTGGCGGTTGCGGCTCCTGCTGCGGCGCAGGACGTCTGGGATGAAACCGGCGGCATGGAAACCGAGGCGACCTATGAGGCGGCGGTTGTCGCGGCCTCGGACGCTGACGAGCCCGTTCTTTATACATTGCGCGGCGCCTTCGCGGCGAACCTCGTGCTCGACAATGGCGCCGAAGTGGGCTTTCGCGCCTCCGGCGGCTTCGACAAGGACAATCCCTCCCGTGCCGGATTCAGCGGCGTATTTGGCCCCGCCCAGCCCGCGCCGACCCCTGCCGGCGCGTTCAGCGGCCTCGCCCGGGGGCCTACTGCCGGCGATGCCGGCCCTCGCGGGCGCCTCGAGACGGGATACTTCTATATAGACGGCGGATACGGCGAGCTGCGCGCCGGTCTCGATGAAGGCGTCGCGACGCGCTTCTTCGAGGGCGCCCCGACCCTGTTTCGCCATGCGGCGCTGCTCAATCCGTCGCTCGACCCCACCGGCCGGACGATCGCGCGCACCGACCATGACCTTACCGGCCCGTCCCTCAAGGTGAGTTATGCGACCCCCCGCATCCTGGGCGCGCGGGCAGGGGTGTCCCTGACGCCGGAGGCCAATGCCGCCGGCCTCGACCGCGATCCCGTCCGCGATCTCGGCGGGGCGCCTCAGGCGGACATCGAAAACGCTGTCGAAGTCGGTCTCAACGTCTCTCGTCGCCTGCCGCGCAGCGGCGTGCGCCTGCGCGCCGCGGCGGCCTGGAGCCAGGCTGATGCAGCACAGACGCCGCTTCCCGGCGTCTACGATACGGTCGAGACCTGGTCCGCCGGCGGGTCTGTGGAGCTCTCCTCACTGGCCTTCGGGGCGAGTTACCTTGACAGCGATAACGGCTATGCTGCCAGCAACGGCGATTACACCGCCGTTTCGGCGGGTCTGCGCCTGACGCTCGGTAAGATCGACGCCGGACTCGAGCTGGCCACCGCGGAGGATGAAGGTATCGGCGCCGAATCAGACTCGCTCGGCCTGTCCGCGGGCCGCAATTTTGGCGAGCGGTTGCGGATCGTGGGCGGGTGGCAGAGCCGCGATACTCGCTACACGGGAAACCGCCCCCCCCTGGCGCCCCAAATACGGGAGGAGGCCGATAGCATTGTGATCGAAATCACACTGTCGGGCTAAAACCCCAGAGTATCAGAATGTTAATCTTTCATTAGCAACCTGCGCACAGTATTTAATCAGCTCAGGATGTCTGACATGCGCGCTTGTTTTGCCCTTTCCTTTGCCTTCGCTGCGGCGGCCTTCTCGGCCCCTGCGATGGCGCAGGTGCGCGCGGGCGATGACGCCATCCGGATCGAAGCGCCCACCGCCTCGGAAACCCCGTCGGCCCGGGCCGAGTGGTATCGTCAGTTCTCCGAAGCCAAACCGGCTGAAAACCGCCCGCAATGGCAGGCAGAGCCGTCGCAGGATTTCTCCATGCGCCTCGGCGGCAATTCGCGCTGGGAACTGAGCGTTGACAAGTTCACCCGCCTCGGCACCTCGCCGCTTCCGCGTGAGGAAGTTCAGGCTGGCGCCTCGTTCAAGATCACGCCTCGCTTTTCGGTCGGCGGCGAAGTCAGCATCCGCGCTGATGAACTGAACGGATTGAATGATTCTGCCCGTTGGGAAAATCAGGACGTTGAGGCTGGCATCCGGCTGAAATCGGCCTTCAAGTTCTGATTTTCGGCCCGAAAGCCGCCATTCCGGCCACCGCCGCAAAACCTGCTGCTCCGGCTACGCTGCCCGCGTTTTCCGGCGTCACGCCGCCCAGCGCGTAAACCGGCAGCCGTGTTTCCCGCCCCAGCCTCCAAAATCGCAGGGGGCCGAGTGCTGGCCCCGCGCTGGCGCTGCGAGAGGCAAACACGGTCGACAGCAGCACTCCGTCCACCGGAAGACGTGCCGCGACCCGCAATTCCCGGCTGGAATGCGCGCTGACCGTCTGCAGGGCGAACCGTGTCTGCCACTGGCGGGCGCCCTGTCTCAGCCGGAAAGGCCAGTGTACCCCGTCCGCACCCACCTTCGCGGCCAGCCCGGGATCTGCCGCAACCAGAAAAGCGAGCCTGCGGCGCCCGCATATTCCGGCCAGCGCCTTCGCCACGCCCTCCCGGTCCGCCGCGCCAAAATGGCGGTAAATGATGCCAGATCCTGCCGGAAGCCCGCGCGCAATCGCCGCCGGATCCGGCGTCCGCGCTGGATCGGTGACGAACCAGGCTGGTGGCAGGGCAGGGGGAAGGTGCGCTGCGCTGAGGCGCGCAGCGGCGATCAGCTTGCGCTGCGCCCGGCTTTGGGGTTCTAGGCTCATTACCATGACCGATACGCCGGAAGCCGGAATTTCCAAACGCCGGGATACGATCCTCGCGCAGCTCGCCGCCGCGGCTAGTCCGCCGCCGGTGCTGGTCGCAGTCTCCAAGACGCAGCCGGACGCGGCGCTCGAAGACATGCTTGCCACCGGTCAGCGGGTGTTCGGCGAAAACCGCGTCCAGGAGGCAAAAACCCACTGGGAAGACCGGCGCGCGCGCTTCCCGGATCTCGAATTGCACCTGATTGGCCCATTGCAATCCAACAAGGCCGAAGACGCCGTCCGCCTCTGCGATGTGATCCAGACGCTCGATCGGCCAAAGCTGGCCGATGCGCTGGCGGCCGCCATGGGGAAGACCGGCCGCCGTCCGCGCCTTATGGTCCAGGTGAACACGGGCGAGGAGCCGCAGAAAGCCGGAATTGCGCCTGCCGATTTGCCCGCCCTCCTCGAGTACGCCCGCAAACAGGGCCTCGAGATCGAAGGACTGATGTGCATCCCGCCGGTGGGCGAACCGGCCGGGCCACATTTTGCGCTGCTCGCCAAACTCGCCCGCGCGCATGGTTTGGCTTCGCTTTCGATGGGCATGAGCGGAGACTACGAACTCGCCGCCCGCTTTGGCGCAACGCATGTACGAGTGGGGACGGCGCTGTTTGGGGAGAGACAGTAGCCGGCAACAAAAGACAGCTCATCCTGAGTATCCGTTTTGGTCAAGGTGATGCAGTTGCTCATTCTCGGTCGTCTCCGATGAGCTCAGCGGTTTGACGAGGCTCAGGCGCGGATCTCGATCAACGACCCGCCGCCGAGTAACTTCAGCACAGCCCGCAAGTCTGCCTGAGCCAGCGCGATGCAGCCCTCGGTCGGGGCATACCCGTCCCGCGCCACGTGCAGGAAGATCGCACTGCCCATCCCCGCCACTACGGGTTCGTCATTATAGCCGAGCTCCACAATCAGGTCGTAGAGCCCATCCTCCCGCCAGAGGCGTTCATGGCTGCCCAGGCAGGGCAGCGGCGCGAGGCGGTTGTACGTGGGCTCGGCCACATCATCGCTCCAGCCGTCTTCCCGCCGGATCGCAATCGCCGGAAGTCCCGTTTCCGGCGGCGGCCCCTTGTCCGGCCGATAAAACACCCGCCGCGCCGGCCAGCGGCCGATGGGGGAGGCCCCGTCGCCTTCGCGCTTGGCCGCCGCCGGTTTCACCCCGCCCTTTCCGAGCGCGCAGCGGAGCCCAAGGCCTTCGCCTTCAAAACGCCCGTCTGCGAAGGCAGTGAAATGGCTTGCCAGTCTCGGCTCCCGGGATTGTTATTGGCGTAAGGTGACGCGCCGAATTATGCAGCCCCCCATGCCCCGCGCCAAGAGGCGCCCGGACTTAAGCCCATGCAGGCGTTGAAGGATTTTCGTGATGTCGACCAGGAAACACATTCTCATCGTCGATGACGAGGCTGACTTCCGCGACACGCTCTCTGAACAGTTCGAACTCAGCGAGGGCTTTCAGGTTACAAACGCGGGGACCGGAGAAGAGGCGTTGACGCTCGCCGCTGCCCAGCGCGTCGACATCATCGTGCTGGATGTTGACATGCCTGGCATCAACGGCATCGAGACCTGCAAGCGCCTTCGCGCCGCCGGTATCCGTGCGCCGATCATCATGCTGACGGGCCGCACCGGTGAGGCCGACACGGTCGCCGGCCTCGACGCCGGCGCCAATGACTACGCGGCCAAGCCGTTCACCTTCTCGGTTCTGCTTGCCCGCGTACGCGCCCAGCTGCGCAGCTTCGAGCAGACAGAAGACGCGACCTTCGAGATCGGCCCCTACGAGTTCCGCCCCTCAACCAAGACGCTGCGCACGAAGGAAGGCAAACGCATCCGGCTGACGGAGAAGGAAACAGAGATCCTGAAATACCTCTACCGGGCAGGGGGGAGAGCGGTCGCGCGCGAGACGCTGCTGTCAGAAGTCTGGGGCTATAACGCCGCCGTTACTACCCATACACTGGAGACCCACATCTACCGCCTCCGCCAGAAGGTCGAGCCCGACCCCGGCAATGCACGCCTGCTGATGACCGATCCGGGTGGGTACCGTCTTCAGGTCTAGGCCTTCACCTGAACGCTGATCGGCGCATGATCGGACGGCTTCCAGCCGCCGCGCCAGGCAAGATGCACCCGGTAGCTGTCGACCTTCGTATCGCTGAGCGCTTCCTTGTTCGCCCAGATATGGTCCAGCCGCCGGCCCTTGTTGGCGGCAGCCCAGTCGGCCGCGCGGTAGCTCCACCAGGTGTAGAGTTTGTGCTCGGCCGGAACGGCGAGGCGAGCGATATCCTCGAACCCGGCGAATTTCCGCCCGTCTTCCAGCCGCTGGGTTTCTTCCGGTGTGTGCGAGACGATCCCCAGCAGCTGCTTGTGTGACCAGACATCATGCTCGTGCGGCGCAACGTTCAGGTCGCCGACGAGAATGCGCGGCGCGCCCTTTTTGAGCTTCGCGTAGCCGGGGCCCAGACGGTCCAGGAAATCGAGCTTGTGGGCGAACTTCTCGTTCACCGCCGCGTCCGGCACATCGCCGCCGGCCGGCAGGTAGATGTTGTGGATCTCGAGCCCCGATCTGAGCCGCGCGGCAATCACGCGCGCATGATTCTCGCGGCAGAGGTCCGGCGACTCAACCAGCTCGATCGGCGTGCGCGAGGCAATCGCTACGCCCGCATGTCCGCCGCGCTGCCCGCGCATCAGAACATGAGCAAAGCCCATCTCCTTGAACGCCTTCAGAGGAAACTCGGCGTCCTGGCACTTGGTTTCCTGAAGGCAGATTACGTCCGGCTTCTCGGCCGCGACAAAGCCTTCGACGTTCGGCGCACGAAGGCGCACCGAGTTGATGTTCCAGCTGACGATTCTGAGTGGTTTGGGCATCCGGATGGAGTAGAGCCCCGGCCCGGAAAGCGAAACCCGGTTCTTGGGCAAAGGCGTGAAAATTCGGAATCCGGCCGCAGACGCCAACGCGCCCGAACGCGGGGAGTTCGGGCGCGCCGGACGCTTTTGACGGCGTCTTTGATGTGACCGTGGCAAGTTGCCACTGGTCTCGGCGGATCGGAAGGTTCGCAGCGGGGGGTCAATGCTGCGCTGGGTTTCCTTGCCGCCGATAGTGGCAATAATGTCACTTCCGATCGGGTTCGCAAGTTAATTGAAGGTAACTCCGGGCGCCGGTCAGCGGTTGTCGAAATCCTTGAGAATGAACAGGCGCGGGTTGAGCTTGGTGCCCGTTTCAATGCCGCTCAGCAGCACTGATGTGCGTCCACCATTGGCATCGACCGTCCGCCAGCCGGTTAGCGCATTGTCTGCCAGTACCACGGTCAGCGTGCCGTCCATCTCGCCAGTTTTGTCACGCACCGTGATGCTCGTCTGGTCACCCATACGGCGCACATCCACCACTTCGGCTTCTTTCTCGAAATCGAGAGTGCTTGACAGCAAAAGCGACAGCGGCGTTGAGGCGAGCGGCACCCGGTCGGTCGTCTCGAGGTCGGAATCCTGCAGCGCCACGGTCGTCCCGTCGCTGACCAGCACCAGCGGCACCGGATCATCATAGTCAAACCGCACCTTGCCGGGCCGCGACAGCGCAAACTGGCCCGTGGAGTAGGAGCCATCCGGCGAGTACTGCTCGAACTTGCCCCGCGCCGTTTTCACGGCCGCGAGCGCTTTGGCGGCTTCCTTAAGCAGTTTCGAGCGGTCAGCGGCAGTCAGCGGCGCAGCGGCCGGGGCAGGGGCCGAAACGGAAGGGCTGGTCGGGGCCTGTTTCAGGCCCATCGTCAGCGGCGCGCCCATGATGAGGGCGGCGGCGCTGATGCTGGCGATCAAGTTCATCATGTGTCGGGTCTCCTTGTGACCTTGAGCCGGGATTTACAGGTAGGCGCCTGAACCCAGGCTAAACAGGGCAGTTGGCTCGCGTTTATGCAATAACCTGCGCCGACCCCGGGTGCACCAGTGCCTACTGCTTGCAGATTTTCCGCCGGCATCCCATCTTGCCGCCTGAAACTCACGGTATCGCAAGGGACACCCGACATGGCCACCGCAGGTCTGCAACACACATCGGACGGCACCGACCAGGGCTTCATGGCTGATGTGGTCGAAGCCTCCATGACCCAGCCGGTCATCGTCGACTTCTGGGCCCCCTGGTGCGGGCCCTGCCGCACTCTTGGCCCTGTCCTCGAGCGCGTCGTCGAGGGCAAAAAAGGCGCGGTGAAACTCGTTAAAATCAACACCGAAGAGCACAATGCCTATGCCAGCCAGCTTGGCGTGCGTTCAATCCCGGCCGTCTACGCCTTCCACAAGGGCCGCCCGGTCGACGGCTTCATGGGCGCGCTGCCGGAATCGCAGGTCACCGCCTTCATCGAACGCCTCCTTGGCGGCACCGACAATTCGCAGGTCATCGCCGAAGCCCTCAGCCAGGCCGAAGCCGCCAGCCAGGCCGGCGACATTCCGCTTGCCGCCGAAATCTATGCCGCCGTAATCCAGGAAGATCCTGAAAACACCGCCGCCATCGCCGGTCTTGCCCGCTGCTACCTCGCCAATGGCGATACCGAACGCGCTCTTGCCACGCTGGAGATGGTGCCTCCTGCCAGGAAGAATGAAAGCGTCGTCAAAAGCGTCCGCCTCGCCATCGAGATGGCCGCCGATGCCCCGGCGCCGACCGAGCTGGACGCGGCCCTTTCCGCCGTCAGCGCTAATCCGGGCGACCATGCCAGGCGCTACGAGCTCGCCGAACAGTACGCCGCTGCGGGCCGCTACAAGGACGCCGCCGACCACCTGCTGATCATCCTCACCGCCAAGCTCGGCTGGGAAGACGGCAAGGCGAAGACGAAACTGCTGCAGGTCTTCGAGGCCGCCGGCCCGGCTGACCCCGTCACCATCGAAGGCCGCCGGCGTCTCGCTTCGCTGATGTTTGCCTGATCGGGCAATCGCCCCACCTTCTGTCCAGAAAAGCCGGAAGGGCCTGACATGTCGCATTACCGAAAGACCGCAGACCTGCCGGAGGCTATCCCCGTATTCCCGCTGCCGGGGGCATTGCTCTTCCCGCGCTGTGAACTGCCGCTCAACATCTTCGAGCCGCGCTATCTCAACATGTTCGATGACGCGATGCGCGGCCACCGGCTGATCGGCATGATCCAGTCGCTCGGCGGCGCGCGCGAGCGTCCGGACATTGCCCGTGTTGGCTGCGCCGGCCGCATCACCAGCTACGCTGAGACCGATGACGGCCGCTATCTCGTCACCCTTACGGGCATCTGCCGCTTCGCCGTGAAGCAGGAACTTGCCGTCACCACGCCTTACCGGCAGGTCAGCCCCGGATGGGACGCCTTTGCCGCCGATCTTTATCCTGCGTCCGAGGACGGCCTGCCGGACCGCAGCGAGCTGATCCTGTCGCTGCGCACGTACGCCGCCACCCACGGCCTTCAGGCGGACTGGGGCGCGGTCGAAGACGCGCCGATGGAAACGCTTGTAGACGCCCTCGCTGCCGGTTGCCCGTTCCCCGCGCCAGAGAAGCAGGCGCTGCTCGAAGCGGTGAGCCTCGCGGACCGCGCCCGCACGCTGATCGCCCTGATGGCGATGAGCGCCAGTGGCGGTCACGATGGCCCCTTGCAATAGAGACCGTCATGAGCGCGCCTGATGCTCCCGCCGAATTCATGCCGAACGGCGTCGATCCGCGCCTGCTCGAGCTGCTGATCTGCCCGGTCACACGCCAGCCGCTGGTCTATGACCGCGCCGCCAATGAGCTGATCTCCGCTAAGGCGCGTCTCGCCTATCCGATCCGCGGCGGCATTCCGATCATGCTGGAAGAAGAAGCCCGCGACATGGACGTTTTGCCGGGTCTTTCAGGCGGCGCGGACGAAGCATCGGGTGTTCAGGAAACAGGGGAGGGGACATGACCGCTCCCGCCTGGCCCGCGCGCCTCACTTTCCGCGCCGGCGCGCAGGAACTCGTCGCCGAATTCGATGACGGCAAGTCTGGACGCGTGCCCTACAAGCGCCTGCGCGAGGAAAGTCCGTCCGCGGAAGTCCAGGGCCACGGCCGCGGACCTAAGCCGCCGCAAAAGCCTGTGCCGGAGGACATCCGTGTCCTGAAAGCCGAACCCGTCGGACGCTACGCCCTGCGCCTCTTCTTCTCCGACGGCCATTCCAGCGGGCTCTACACCTGGAACATCCTCCGCGCCCTGACGGTCGGCGACTAGCCACGCGGCCGGCAGTGTGCCGCCCGTGCTTTGGCTTCGCTCAGGATAAGCTGCGCGGCTTGGTGAGGGATGCTACCGCATCAGGCTCGGAAGATGTGCCTGGTCCGCGCTCGCCTGCCGGGCCAGCGCCCGGCGCAGAGGCGCGATCCGATTGGCTGCCGTCAGGGCGAGGCCGCGCAAGCCTTTCAGCAGCCCGTTGTCATTCGAGAAGGCCCGGTCGATCAGGTCCATTCCCATCGCGGTCGCCGCCGCATCGAACCGCCGCCAGTCCTGATATTGCGCAAGCACTGTATCGCTGCCGGGGTCGAGCCCGGTCTCGCGCGCGCTGGTCATCACATCCACCAGCGCGCCGACATCCTTGAAGCCGAGGTTCAGGCCCTGGCCCGCCAGCGGATTGATCCGCCGCGCCGCGTCTCCCAGCAGCGCCGTGCGCGGGCCCACCATCTTTTCGGCAATCTGCATCACCAGCGGATAGGAGAGAGGAGGCCCGTCCATGCGCATCTCGCCTGCGAAGTCTGCAAAGCGCGCGTTCAGTTCGGCCTCGATCTGGTTCTTCGGCAGTTTTGCCAGCGTCTCGGCGGCGCCGGCCTTCATGTACCATGCAAGGTTGGCGCGGTCGCCCGGCAGGGGGAGGGTCGCGAACGGACCCTCCGGCGTAAACAGCTGCCGGGCGATACCGTGATGCGGGCGGCTCAGGGTCACGTCGGCCGCGAAGACGGATTTGCCATAGCTTCGCCCTTCGGTCCGCAGGCCGAGGCTGTTGCGGACCGCTGAGTGAATTCCATCGCAGGCGGCCACCAGTCCCGCTCGGACCATGCGTCCGTCTTCCAGCGAGATTTCAGCGCCCGCCGGGCCCGTTGTCATGCCGGAAAACCTGGCGCCGCGCAGCCAGGTCAGGCCGGGCACCTCCGCCGTCTGGCGGTCCAGGGCTGCCTGAAGCGCGCCGGCTGGCACCATCTGGCCCAGCGGTTCACCGTTTGGGTCCCGGTCCAGGTCCTCTGCCGAGAAGGCCGCATGCGGCGCGCCGAACCAGTGGGTGCCGCCGTCTTCCGCGTCGAGGCCGTTGAGGGGTGTAGTCTGGCCGGCAAGCTCGGGCCCAATCCCCGTCGCCATGAGCAGGCGCCAGCTTCCCCGCACGACGGCGAAAGTCCTTGTATCTGTTGAATTCTCATCCGTCGACGGCCGGCCGTCGATGAGCGTTACGGTAAACCCCGCCTGCGCGGCGAGGATCGCCAGGGATGTGCCGACAGGCCCCGCACCAATGACCGCGAGTTCACAGGGGCCGGGGGGGGCGAGGCGTGTTTGCGACATTTGAAAGAGGTAGCGGTGCTGCACCGCGGCGTCCAGCGGTGGCACTGAATTGGGCGTTTGGCCGCAAGCGTGCACAAGCTTTAACCAACGCCCCCAGGAATCAGCTCCGCCCTAGGACTGCTGTGCGACTTTTACGGGCAGCCGAAATCATATCGGGTCCGGGAGAGCGCGGGGGGTCCCGGCTCTGCAGGACTGCAACAGACAGAAGGAGGGGCCAATGGGCCAATTGACTGGACGATGGATCCGCGGGGCCTTGCTTGCTCCGCTGCCAATGCTCGCGGCGGGAGCAGCATGGGCGCAGGAAGCGGGGATCACCCTGCCGGAGCCGACCGTAGATAAGGGCGACGTCACGTGGATGATGGTCTCTACGATGGTCGTGTTCCTGATGATCATCCCAGGCCTTGCTCTGTTCTACAGCGGTCTCGTGCGGACCAAGAACGCGCTCTCGGTTCTCATGCAGGTCGGCACGGTCACAGTGATCGGCATGATCCTCTGGGCGCTCGTCGGTTACTCGCTGGCCTTCACCACCGGCCCTTCGGCCACCCTCGACCAATTCATCGGCGGCACTGCGCGTCTGTTCCTCAACGACGCCGGAACCGATCTCTCGGATAACCTCGTCGCGACCTTCTCGACAGGCATCTACCTGCCGGAACTGGTCTTCGTCGTCTTCCAGATGACCTTCGCCTGTATCACCGCCTCGCTCGTTCTCGGCGGTCTTGCCGAGCGCGTAAAGTTCACCGGCGTCGTGCTCTTCGCGATCATCTGGCCGCTCCTTGTATACTACCCGATGGCCCACATGGTCTGGTGGTGGCCGGGTCCCGACCTCGTTGCCAGCGGCACGCCTGCCGTCGGCGGCTTCATCTGGAATTTCGGCGCCCTCGATTTTGCCGGCGGTACCGTCGTCCACATCAACTCGGGTATCGCGGCCCTCATCGGTGCCATCGTTCTCGGCAAGCGCATGGGCTACAAGAAAGAGCCGATGCCACCCCACTCGCTGATGATGGTCCTGATTGGCACCGGCCTGCTCTGGTTCGGCTGGTTCGGCTTTAACGCAGGCTCGAACCTCGAGTCGAACTACTACTCCGTCCTCGCTATGGCCAACACCTTCCTGGCCCCGGCCGCTGCAGGCTTCGCGTGGGTCATGACCGAGTGGCTGACGCGCGGCAAAGCCAGCCTTCTCGGCCTCTGCTCCGGCATCGTGGCCGGCCTTGTTGCCGTCACCCCGGCCGCTGGCTTTGCCGGCCCGGTCGGCGCCATCATCCTCGGCCTGATCGCCGGCCCGGTCTGCCTGTTCGCCTGTTCGGCGCTCAAGTCGGCCCTCGGCTATGACGACGCGCTCGACGTGTTCGGCATCCACGGCATCGGCGGCATCATCGGCGCCATCGCCACCGGCTTCCTCGTCAACCCCGCCTGGGGCGGCGCCGGCGTCGTTGACTATGTGAGCTGCAACGAGGCAGGTGCGGTCCTCTCGGTCTGCCCGGTCGCAACGTACAACCTCGCAACCCAGGTCACCGCTCAGATCAAGGGTGTGCTCGTCACGCTCGTCTGGTCCGGCGTCGGCAGCCTGATTGTCTTCGGTGCCTTGAAAGTCCTCGGCCTCCTCCGCGTTAAGGAAGAGGAAGAGCAGGAAGGCCTCGACATCACCTCGCACGGCGAAGCGGCCTATCACAGCTGAGCCCGGCTTGCCGAAATCCATCTGGGGCCGCGGACACGTTCCGCGGCCCCTTTTCATTGCGCCGCAACCGTCATTCGCCGTGACAGAAATTTATGCTCGCCGGATTCCAGCAGATTCCGGCCTTCCGGGCCAAAAAACCTTCGAATTCCACAGGCCGCGTTTGCGGCATGTTAAGCCTAACAGGCGACACCTGACGCTTCGTACCCCGCCACTACCGGAGCATCCCCTCATGCAAGACACCGCGATCCGGGACGAAGACCTGCGCACGGTAAGCGATCCGGTCTGGCGGATCCTGACCGGCGCTGCAGCGTTCGGGGCAGGGGTGTTTGTCTGTGGCAGTGTCGGCTCATACCTGCCATCCGACCCCAGCTGGAATGCCGCCACAGGCGCCAGCGTGCAGAACCTGTTCGGCTCGGCCGGCGCGGTGTTCGCCGATCTCGCGCGCCAGCTGCTCGGCTGGTCCGGCTGGATCGCCGGTCTCGCGCTGATGATCGGCGGCGCCATGCGTGCCGTCCTCGTCGGCAAGCCGCGCATCCGCCGGTGGCTGTATGGCGCTGTGGCCGTGCCGCTGTCGGCCGCCGCCTTTGCCGCCTGGCCCGTGCCGGAAACCTGGCCGCTCAGCGCCGGCCTCGGCGGCATGTTCGGCGACGGCGTGTTCAGTCTGGCCGTCCTGCCGTTCCGCGCCCTGATGCTGCCGGCGCCCGAAAGCTGGGCCGGCTTCCTGCTTGGCGGCGCCGCGCTCTGGGCCGGCCTTTCCGCGCTCGGCTTCCAGCGCCGCGACGCGAAACTCCTCTCCGAAACCGCCGCCCGCTCCGGCAAGACGGCCGTCACCGGCGCTGCAGGTCTTGGCGGCTTCCTGATCCGCATCGGCCACTCGCTCGCCGCCCGCCAGCCGGTGCGTATGGATGGGAGGGACGTGCCCGTTTCCAGCGACCGCACCCTGATCATCAAGCATGACGACGACTACGTCCCGTCCTCGCGCTACCTGCCGTCCGACAATGACGCCGACGAATACGACAGCCGCTACGGCGCCGCTGCCTGGGACGACGAAGACGACACCGAAGAAGCCGAGGCTGCCCCGCCGCCGCCGGGCCTGCGCTTCGCCGTACCGCGCCAGATGCCGAAGACGACCGCCGCCCCGAAAGTCGCCCCGCCGACCCGTCGCCGCACCTCGACGCGCCTGCCGTCGCTCGACCTGCTGCAGGTCCCCGAAGAGCGCCGCGAGACGTTCGACGAGGACGCCCTGCTGGCCAAGGCCGAGCGCCTGTCTGCGGTGCTGAAAGAGTTCGGCATCCAGGGCCGCATCAAGGAAGTGCGCCCGGGCCCCGTGATCACCCTGTTCGAGATGGAGCCGGCCCCAGGCGTCAAATCCTCGCGCGTCATTACCCTCGCCGACGACATCGCCCGCTCGATGAGCGCCGTCTCTGCCCGCGTCGCCGTCGTGCCCGGCAAGAACGCGATCGGCATCGAACTGCCGAACGACGAGCGCGAGAAGGTCTTCCTGCGCTCCATCCTGCAGTCCGAAGCCTATGTGAACTCGCGCGCTTCGCTGCCCGTCGCCCTCGGCGAGGACATCGGCGGCCAGCCGACCGTCGTGGACCTGGCCCGCATGCCCCACCTGCTCGTCGCAGGCACCACCGGCTCGGGTAAGTCGGTCGGCGTCAACGCGATGATCCTGTCGCTGCTCTATCGCCACACGCCGGAACAGGTCCGCCTTATCCTGATCGACCCGAAGAAGCTCGAATTCACCGTCTACGAAGGCATCCCGCACCTGCTGGCCCCGGTCATCACCAAGGCGCCGGAAGCCGTCAACGCGCTCAAATGGGCCGTGCGCGAAATGGAAAACCGCTACGAGCTGATGTCCAAGGCAGGTGTTCGCAACCTCGCCGGCTTCAACGAGAAGGCTTCGAAGTACCGAGCCGCCGGCGAGCCGCTGGCGCGCAAGGTCCAGACCGGTCTCGACGCCGGCGGCAAGCCCATGTTCGAAACGGAGATGCTGCCGCTCGACCATATTCCGCAGATCGTTGTCGTGATCGACGAGATGTCGGACCTGATGGTTGTCGCAGGCAAGGAAATCGAAGGCTGCCTGCTGCGCCTCGCCCAGATGGCCCGCGCCGCCGGTATTCACCTGATCACCGCTACCCAGCGGCCGTCCGTGGATGTCATCACCGGCACGATCAAGGCGAACTTCCCGACGCGTATCTCCTACATGGTCACCAACAAGGTCGACAGCCGCACCATCCTCAACGAGCAGGGCGCCGAACAGCTGCTTGGCAACGGCGACCTTCTCCACCAGGAGCCCGGCAAGAAAACCCAGCGCCTGCACGGCCCCTTCGTCTCCGACGAGGAAGTCTGCGCGGTGGCCGACTGGCTGCGCGAGCAGGGCGAGCCGGACTATGTCATGGACATTGTCGAGGCCAAGGATGACGGCTCTTCAGGTTCCCCGGTGATGGACGCCATGCTTGGTATGGGTGAAGCTGGCGGCGATGATGACGACGCGCTGTTCGCCGAAGCGGTATCGGTCGTGATCCGCGACCAGCGCGCCTCTACTTCCTATCTCCAGCGCCGCCTCAAGGTCGGCTACAACAAAGCCGCCGGTTTGATCGACCGCCTCGAGGAAGAGGGCGTCATCTCCGCGCCCAACCACGCCGGCAAACGCGAAGTCCTCACCAAGGCGAAGGCCGCCTAGCGCGTCGGACTGCGAACTTTGGTGGGAAACAAAGGCAAAGGCCCCCGACCTCCCAAAGATGGAGGCGGGGGCCCGATCGTTTTGAAGCGGAAGGGCTTTACCTATCTCCCAGCGGGAAAGGTGGGGCCCGCGACCGCAGGCCGTGGGCGGTGAGGCGCTCGGAGCAACAAGCAGCTTCACCCCATCGGATACAGAATTTCCTTCGTTACCTGATCGCACGCCTTCATCACATCTGGCGACAGCTCCAGGTCAATCGCCGCCAGGATGTCCGCCAGCTGATCAAACTTCGACACACCGACAATCGTCGAGGCCACGAAGTCATGCTGTTTCGACCAGGCCGTCGCCAGCGTCACTACGCTTATGCCGGCGTCTACTGCGATCTTCATGTAGCGCTCGGTCGCGGCGAGGGACTTCTCGTTAACGAAGCGCCGGGCCATCGTGGCCTGCCGTCCGCCAAGCTTCAGGTAGGAGGAGAACCGTGCGCCCTCAGGCGTCGCCCCGCCATTGTACTTGCCGGAGAGAACGCCGCCGCCGATCGGGGAATAAGGGATCAGGCTCACGCCTTCTTCCTTGCACACCTTCGACAGCGCATCCTCGAACCGTCGGTTGTTAAGTGAGAAATTGTTCTGGATCGTCTGGTAGCGTACCGTACCCAGCCGCTCCGAGGTCGCGATCGACTTCATCAGACCCCAGGCGTCCTCGTTCGAACAGCCGATGATCCTCACGAGGCCCTCGCGAACCAGCTCGTCTAGCGTATCCATCGTCTCGTCATAGGCGGTGCCGTGGTCCGGCCAATGCGTCTGGTAGAGGTCGATATAATCCGTCTGCAGACGGTCAAGGCTTGCCTCCACGGCGCGGCGGATATTGTGCCGGTCAAGCGCCGTCATGCCAGCGCGCTGCGATCCCTTGATCCAGCCATGCGACGGCCCGCACACCTTGGTGGCCAGGATGATCGAGTCGCGGTCCTTGGTCTGCATCCAGCGCCCGAAGATTTCCTCTGTCCGCCCGGCCCATTTCGAATCCGGCGGCACGGGATAATTCTCGGCCGTGTCATAGAAATTGATGCCCGCCTCATAGCTTGCATCGAGGATGCGGAAGGCCTCGGCCTCGTCAGTCTGCGACCCGAAGGTCATTGTTCCCATGCAGATGTCGGAGACGAAAATCGGGCTCTTGCCCAGGCGGCGCTGTTTCATTGTTTCTTCCCTTTGAATTCACTCCGGAGTCTAACGCCGTGCGCGTATTCCGCCAGTGGTCAGCCGAGCGATCTTTCACCTTTCGCAAGGCAGCCCGCCGCCTCTAGGATATCGAGCGCCGCTTTCAGCCCAACCTCATACCGCTTCCAGCGCCCCAGCGCGGTCGTGTACAGCGGCTCGCGCACCTGCGCCGAGCTGGCGGTCGCCACCGGCGCGGCGTTTTCGTGGAAGGCAAGGCACTGATCCTCGAACGGCAGGCCGCAGAAATCCAGCAGGCGCCGCGCCTCGGTTTCAAGGTCCGCCACCACCCGCTCATACTGTACCAGAGTGAACCGCTCCGGCGGGAGCGCGTGTTCGAAATGCCGGACCATCCGGTCAAACTGCACAAAGTAGCGCGCCGTGTCCTCCAGCGTGTAGGCATAGTTGTAATAGGAAAAGCTCGTCGCAAACATCTGCCGGTAGTTCGACAGCACCGTATCCGCCGGATGGCGCCGCAGGCAAATGACGCGCGCCTCCGGCAGCGCTGCCAGGATCACCGGAGCGAGCAATACGTTCAGCGGCATCTTGTCGGTGAACCGCCCGGCCAGCCCGAGCGAACCGCGCACGCTCTGCAGGTAGCGCTCGCCCACCGCCGTGAGGTCCGCGCCCGCCGCCGCGTCCAGCGTCTCCGGATCAAGCACCAGGTTCGACGGCGTCTTCGCCATCCGCTTGAGGCAAAGCGCGAAGTCCGTCAGCTCCCCGGCAGAGGTCAGCTGGCTATGGCTGGAGAGGATCCGGTCTACTAAAGTTGTGCCCGTCCGCGGCATGCCGCAGATGAACACGGGCGCGCCCCCGGCCGCGCTCGTCCGTCCCCGGAGCGCTCCGGCCGAGCGGATCGCCGCCTCGAACAGTGCGGCGTCGGCCCCGGCATGATGCGCGATATGCGCGCACTTGCCGGCCTTCGCCCGCGCCAGCCAATGCAGAGCCGCCTCCGGCTGCTTCAGGTCTTCATGCGCTTTCGCCAGCGCATGCCCGATCCGTAACGCTGCATCCGGATCCTCCGCATGCAGCGCAAACAGCGCTTCCAGCGCGGCGATCTCTTGGCGCTCCTCTGTCTGCCGGGTGATTTGCACAATGGCGGGCAGGCCGCGCGTATCCTCCGGATCAGCCGCAGCGCAGGCCCGGTAGGCCGCCCGTGCGCCGTCCATGTCCCCCGCAAACTGTAATGCGGCGCCGTAATTGTACTGGTAGTTCGCGTTGCCCGGTTCGGCGGTCGTGGCGCGCGCGTAGAAGGGCAGGGCCTCGCCGTGCAGGCCCGCCCGGCTCATCACCACGCCAACCGTATCCAGCGTGAAGGCGTCCTCCGGCAACAAGGCGCCCGCTTGCCGGGCTGCGTTGACGGCTTGCGCCCTTTGCGACAGGGCAATCAGGCAGCGGGCCCGCTGGGCAAGGGCCGCGGCATGGTCCGGTGCGCGCTCGAGGGCGGCGCGGAACAGCTCCTCAGCCCGGGCGAAATTTCCATGGTCACTGGTCAGCAGGCCCAGCAGGTAGAAGGCCTCGGCATTGTCCGGCGCCGTCTTCAGCACGTCGACGCACAGCGCATGCGCCTCGCGGTAGGCCTTCCGCGACAGCAGGCGCGCCGCCTCGGCGAGCCTGTTGTCGCCTGGCCCCGGAAGTGATGAAAAATTGGGCACAGCGTCTCCGCAGCGTGCCTCGGCACGCCCATACTGTGTTCTTTTTGCTGCATTTGAATTGAAATTGGAAGCAATCGGTTCGGCCCGGCTTGCGCGCTTCACCTCGCCAATTGATGGGTCAGCAGGGCGGCGGCCTTAGACATCCGCAAGCAAGGAAAAACTCATGCTCAGAAAATATCTTCTCCTGACCGCGAGCGCGGCCGTACTCGCTTCCGGCTTCGCGATGACCGCCGTGGCCCAGGAGGCGGCGCCAGCGGCCGACTCTGAACTGCGCGTGACCGCGGTTACCGTTACCGCCACCCGCCGGGCTGAGAGCGTGCAGGATGTGCCGCTGAACATCGCCGCGGTCGGCGGTGAGCAGATCGAGGAGCAGGGCTTCGATGAGCTTGCCGACGTGCTCGCATATGTGCCCGGCATCAACGTCATCGACCGCGGCGGCCGGCAGGGCAATCCGATCATCGTGCGGGGTCTGAACGCTGACGGCCTCGGGTCCGGGGACGGCAACAATGACGGCGGCGGCACGGTTGCCACTTATATCGGCGAGGTCCCGCTCTTTGTCGACCTGAAGCTGAACGACCTGGAGCGCGTAGAGGTCCTGCTGGGGCCGCAGGGCACGCTGTACGGCGCCGGCACGCTCGGCGGCGCGATCCGCTACATTCCGAAGAAGCCAGACTTTGGCGGGGACACGCTGGATGTCCGCACCGAGCTTTCCCAGTATTCCGAAGCCGACGACATTTCCTATGATACCGGCTTCACGTTCAACAAGACGCTGGCGCCGAACTTCGCGGTGCGCGGCTCGATCGATTTCGAGAAGGATTCCGGCTTCATCGATTATCCCTTCGTGGTCCGCGAGATCGGCGTGTCTGATCCGGACCCGGACTTTTCCGATCCATCAGACGTAGCGGCCAACCTGCGACGCGTGAACGATGCCGACGGCGAGGATGTTCTGTCGGCGCGCCTCGCAGCCCGCTGGGCGCCGCTCGACTGGCTTGACGGGACGCTCACTTACTACGTGCAGCAATCCGATATCGAAGGCCGCCGCGGTTCCTCCGCGCGCTCAACTGTTCCGGCCGGCGAGTATGAACTCGGCAAGCGCGTCGAAGAGCCGAACGAGATCACCAACCAGCTGCTCGCCCTGGAAGTCGTCGCCGACCTCGGCTTTGCCGAACTCACTTCGGCCACCGGCTATTCGAAGTTCAACGACCTCGGCCAGCGCGACCAGACAGACCTGCTGATCACACTGGAATACAGCTATGAAGCTTTCCCGACCTTTACGTCCTTCACGCGGGAGAAGGGCAAGCAGGACCGGATCAACCAGGAGCTTCGCCTTGTCTCGACAACCGATGGCCCGCTCAACTGGATCGCCGGCGTATTCTATAACCAGTTCGAGAGCGCAGGCTATTCGGCGGAGTACACGCCCGGCTACGCAGATTTCGCTGGCTTCAACCGCCCGGACGACCTTGAGTATTACTCGCAGGCCTATTCGAAACTGGAAGAGTCCGCCTTCTTCGGCGAGATCGGTTACGATCTGACAGACAAGTGGACGGTCACGGTCGGTGGACGCTACTACCAGTATGAACTCGAATCCTTCAGCGATGTCGATTTCCCGCTGTTCGATGCCGGCTTCCAGACCGTTGGCGTCAGCGCCCTGCAATCCAGTCTCGAGGCTGACTTTGCAGCCGGCAGCCCGAATGGTACCGAGAAGACTGGGCAATCCGATGAAGGCACGCTGTTCAAGTTCAATACGTCCTATAAGTTTACGGACGATATTCTTGGCTACCTGACCGTCTCTGAAGGCTACCGGATCGGGAACGAAAACGGCGTGCCGGAATGCCCCGCCTTCAATCCGCTCGCGCCGAACGTCCAGGGCGCCTGCGCCCTCGCGCCCGGCCAGAAGTTCGGCCCGAATGCAGGCGACGTTTCTACGCGCGACGAGCGGCAGTACCTGCCCGACACGACCACCAACTACGAAGTCGGTTTCAAGACGACGCTGGCCGATGGCCGTGTCACGCTGAACGGCGCCGCCTACTTCATCGAGTGGACGGATCCGCAGCTGACCTCGGCGACAATCAACGCGTCAATTCCGATCACCGTCAACGCCGACGGCGCCGAGTCCAAGGGCATCGAGTTCAACGGCGAGTGGCTGATCTCCGAGGCACTGTCGGTCCGCGGCAGCTACAGCCATTCAGAAGCTTCGCTGACAGCGCTCGCGCCAGGCCTCGTTGGCTCCATCACGCCGCCAGGCTTCGGTACGATCCTGATCAATGGCGAGGACGGCGACCGCCTTCCGGGCTCTCCGGAAGACCAGTTCTCCGTGTTCGGAACCTATGTGCACCAGCTGAGCGCTGACCGCACTCTGACATTCAATGGCGGCTACGCCTGGCAGGGCGATGTGCTTTCCCGCACCGGCGGCCGGGGCGGCGGGCTGACGCTCGATGCCTACGGCGTGGCAAACGTGTCGGCGGTCTATGATACAGGCCCGTGGTCGGCCTCACTGTTTATCAACAACCTGTTCGACGAGTATTACGAGACGGGTGTGGTGTCTTCCTCGCTGTTCAACCAGGTGCTGGCGGACGATGATGGCGGACCCGTCTACACCCGCAGCTACTTTACTTATGTAGGAGCCCCGCGCGCCATCGGCGTTCGGTTCAATTACAGCTTTGATTGACCTTGTCTGAGCGGGCCGGACGACAGTCCGGCCCGGCGGGGCACCGGGGGGGTGTCAGACCGGAAAAGGCCGCCCGGGAGGGCGGCCTTTTTTGTGTTCATCCTTGAACCCCTCTCCCGCAGGCGGGAGAGGGGTTCGGGTCAGTCCGCGAACCCGTCAAAAAACACGGCGCCGTCCTTCATCACGAAGTCGACGTCTTCCAGCTCGCGAACGTCCGCCAGCGGATCACCGGTCACGGCGATGATGTCGGCGCGCTTGCCGGCTGTGAGGCTGCCGATCTCGCCGGCGAGGCCGAAGAGTTCGGCATTGCCGATTGTGGCGGCACGGATGGCGTCGGCCGGGCTCATGCCCCATTTGACCATGAAGGCGAACTGGCGGGCATTGTAGCCATGGGTATAGACGCCGGCGTCTGTGCCGAAGGCGATTTTCGCACCGGCCTTCACGGCGGCCTGGAAGCGCTCGCGCTGGGCCTGGCCGACGATCTTCTCCTTCTCAAGAGACTCCGGAAGAATGCCGGCCGCTTCGCCTTCGCCAAGGATGAAGTCCGACACATAGATGTCCATCGACAGGAAGACGCCTTTCTTGATCGCGGCCTTGATGCTCTCGTCGGTGATCAGGCTCGCATGCTCGATCGAATCGACGCCCGCCTCGATTGCGGTGGCAATGCCCTTGGCACCGTGGGCGTGCACAGCGACCTTGAGGCCGAGCTCATGGGCCTCGTCCACGATCGCCTTCATTTCCTCCAGCGTGAATTGTTGCGCACCGATGGTCGTACCTTTCGAGAGCACGCCGCCGGTACCGCAGAACTTGATCACCTCGGCGCCGTACTTCTTGTTCTCGCGCACCTTCTGGCGCACCGCCCACGGACCATCGGCGACGCCGCCGTCGATGGCGCGGTCTTCATAGGGCAGGAGGTTGTTGTCGCAGTGCCCACCGGTGATGCCGATCGACTGGCCGGCGGGAATGATCCTCGGGCCGGGTACTTCGCCGGAATCGATGGCGTCCTTCAGGTCCACGTCCGCGAACCCCGGGCCGCCGAGATTGCGCACGGTCGTGAAGCCGGCACGCAGCGTCTTCTCCGCGTTCGCGACGCCGGAGATGGCGGAGCGGGAGGTGGAGACGGCGAGGCGGCGATAGCCGTGCAGGTCGGAGCGGCTGGTCAGGTGGACGTGGCTGTCGGACAGGCCGGGGAGCAGGAAGGCGCCTTTCATCTCGATACGGGGTACGCCCGACGCGCCGAGCGTGCCGGCGCGTCCTACTGCCTTGATGCGGCCGTCCTCGATGAGGATGTCATGATCTTTCATCACGGTCCCGCGCTCGACATCGATGACGTGGCCACCGGAGAGAAGGATCGTCTCGGCCGCGGCGCCGAGGCTGAGGACGAGGAGGCTGGCGGCAGAGAGCAGAGCGCGAAGCATGGGGTGTTTCCGGGGGGCTGGTTGCCCTTCAGGCTTAGCGCCCGGACGGGATGTTGGCCAGTGCAACGCGGCCCGCAAAATCCCGGTGGCGCGGGTTTAGGCAGCGGCCTATAGGTCCCGCGCATGAACGCCGCCCTCCGCCTCGGATTTCCTGCCGCACTTGGCTGCTACCTGATCTGGGGCAGCCTGCCGCTGTATATCCGCGCGATGAACCATGTCGGCGCGTTCGAGCTGCTGGCGCACCGCATCCTGTGGTCGGTGCCGACCGCGGTCCTGCTGATTGCGCTGGCCACCAAATGGCGCGACGTGAAGGCGGCCTTCACCGGCTCGAACCTCAAGTGGTTGGCGCTTTCCAGCGTGCTGATCGCTTCCAACTGGGCGATCTATATCTGGGCGGTCAATGCCGGCCGCGCGATGGAGGCCTCGCTCGGCTATTACATCAACCCGCTGGTCAATGTCCTGTTCGGCATGCTGATCTTTTCGGAGACGCTGCGGATCGCGCAATGGGTCGCCGTGGGGATTGCCACCATCGGTGTCGTGATCATGGCCTTCGCTTTCGGGCATGTGCCCTGGGCGGCGCTCGCGCTGTGTACGACGTTCGCGTGCTATGGCGTGATCCGGAAGAAGGTCGTGATCGACAGCCGCGCGGGCTTCCTCGTCGAGGTCGCGCTGCTCGCGCCGCTCGCCGCGCTCTGGCTCGCCTTGTTTGCAACGACGCAGCCGGGAGGCCGCTGGATGGGAGAGGGCGGCTGGGACATCGCACTGCTGATCGCGGCGGGGCCGATCACGGCAGTGCCGCTGATCCTGTTTGCGCTCGCGGCCAAGCGGCTGAAGCTCTCGACCATCGGCATGATGCAGTACATCGGCCCGACGCTGCAGTTCCTGATCGCGCTGTTCGTGTTCAAGGAGGCGTTCAGCCCGGTGCACGCGGTGGCCTTTGGCTTCATCTGGACCGCGCTGGTGATCTTCACGACCGACAGCCTGATGGGCGATGCCAAGGCCCGGCGGCTGGCCCGCGCGGCTGGGCCGGCCTGAAGCACAAAAAAGCGGCGGAACCCGGAGGCGCCGCCGCTAAGTCTGTCGAATGCTGATGAGAGCATTGTTCAATTCACCGGAACAGATGCAATGCATGTGCCAGACGCAGGCTCAGCCGCGTGGCGGGGTGAGGGCGAGCCAGAAAGCGATGGCCACCAGCAGGCCCGTGAAAGTTAACCGCGCCGCCAGCGAGGTGCGCCAGGTCTCGAGCCGCGCGCCGAGCTGGGCGGCGAGCAGGACGATGCCGGCATGTACGAGCGTTGCGACGGTAAGATGGATCCCGCCGAGCAGCAGGGTCTGCTGCCAGACGGGCAGCGCGCTGGCGGGGTTCACGAACTGGTTGATCAGCAGCACATAGAAGGCGAGGGCCTTGGGGTTCAATACGTTCGCGATCAGGCCGCGCCGGAAGCCGCGCTCCTGGCCGACTGCTGATAATGCAACAGAGCCCGTGTCCGACAAGGCCTCCCAGGCGAGGTAGAGCATGAAGGCGATGCCGGCCCAGTGCAGGCCGGTGTGAACGCTCGGTGCACTGATGATCAGCGCGGTCAGTCCGGTGACCGCGGCGATGAGCTGAAGGGAGAGGCCGGTGGCGATTCCGGCGACCGCGCCGAAGGCGGGCTTGCGGCCTTCGCGGATCGTGAGCGCCGCCAGCCAGCCCATGTTGGGGCCGGGCGTCAGCTCGATGACCGCGACCGCGAACAGGAATCCGATCCAGTCAAACCCGTCCGGCATCTGGCTACAGGCACCCGGCGACCGCTTCGACGAGGCGCACGGCGCGCGGGTCACCGACCAGGCTGCTCGACTGGCGGTTCATCACATAGGCGCAGGTGAGTCCCCGCGAAGGCGAGGCGATGGCAAGCGAGCCGCCCCAGCCGCAATGGCCGAGCCCGTCCTCGAACGGACCGAAGGCCTTGAGGTTGTTGTGCATGATGCCGGCGCCGAAGCGCGTGATCATCGGCAGCACGAAGTCCGGCCCGTCCACGCGCGCGGCGGTCAGCGCCGCGAAGGTGCCGGGGCGCATCAGGCGCTTGCCGCCGATCAGGCCGACATTCGCATAGGCATTGTAGAGCATGGCCACGGCGGAGGCGGTGCCATGTCCGTTCGCGGACGGAATCTCGATCTCGCGCCAGATCGCGCCGCCCCGGTCGGGCGCCGACCATTTCGTCAGGAAAGCCGCACGGCGCGGCGGTGTGATCTCGCCCAGCGAGGCGAGCGCCTTGGGGCGCAGGATTTCAGCGATACGCGCATGCTCCGCCTCCGGAAGACCGATGCGGAAGTCGATGCCCAGCGGCGCAGTGATGTCCTCGCGCAGGATTGTTCCGAGCGTGCGGCCTGTGATGCGGGCGACGATCTCGCCCACCAGATAGCCCCATGTCAGCGGATGATAGCCATGCGCCGTTCCGGGCGGCCACATCGGGGCAAGCGCTGCGAGGGCAGCGGCGCAGGCGGGCGGATCCAGCCAGAGGGCTGGGTCGATCTCGTCAATGAACCCCGGCAGGCCCGCTTGATGACTGGCGACTTCGCCGATGGTGACCGCCTCTTTTCCGGCCGCAGCGAATTCTGGCCAGACTTCGCTGACCGGAGTTTCGTATCCCGCCGGAAGCGCTTCGGTGGCCATAGCAAGGATCAGGGCCGAGATGCCCTTGGTGGTGGAGTAGACCGGCACGATCGTGCCCGCGTTCCAGGCCTTGGTGCCCGCCCGGTCGGCCCAGCCGCCCTGAAGGTCGACGATCACTTCGCCGTCCAGCAGCACCGCAAAGCCAGCGCCCTGTTCCTCGCCGCGGGCGAAATTGTCCGCGAAGGCGTCCTGCACGGCTTCGAAGCCGGGCGCAGTGAAGCCGGAGATCGGGGGCAGGGCGGTATCAGCCATGAAGTGTCTTCTCCATCCGGAAGCGTTTCAGCTGCTCGCCGCTGCGCTCCACCGTTTCGGCATAGGCGGCGGTAAAGCCGACCGCTTCGAAGGGGCCCTTCGCATGCAGGCTCGCATCGGTCCAGAGACGGACCATCCCGACGCGGCGGGCCTCGCCTTCGAGGGCGTCGTAGAGCCGCCGGAAAAGGCCCTGTCCCTGCGCCTCGGCAAGGATGTAGGCGAGGTCGACATACCCCTCACCCGTCAGTGTCAGGAAGCCGAGCGGGCGCCCGCCGGTTTCGGCGAGCCAGACCGATTGCGCGCGCAGATGTGCGGCCCGGGCCTCGCCGGCGCGCGGAGCCGGCGACCAGGCGGCGCGGTCCGCCTCGGTGTACTGGGCCGCGCCCTCGCGGATCGCCGCATGGAACACGCCGCCCAGCGCATCGAAATCCGCAGGGCTCGCCCGTCTGATCTGGACATGCTGCGTCATGCGGGGCATCGCTCCCTTGAAACCAGAACCAGCCTAAGGGGTAACCCGCTCATGTCCACCGCCCACCGCCCGCGCCGTTCCTGCCTTTACATGCCCGGCGCCAATGCCCGCGCGCTCGAAAAGGCCCGCGAGATTCCCGCCGACACGCTGATCCTTGATCTTGAGGACGCGGTCGCGCCTGAGGCCAAGGCCGAAGCGCGCGGCGCGATTGCGGCGGCGCTGAAGGCCGGCGGATACGGCCCGCGCGAATTGCTCGTGCGGATGAACGGGCTCGATACCGAATGGGGGCACGCCGATCTCGAAATGGCGGTGGCCGCCGGCGCGCATGCGGTGCTGGCGCCGAAGGTGACCGGCGCCCGTGATATCGAACGGCTGGACGCAGCGCTGGGCAAAGCCGGGGCAGGCGCAGATTTTGCGCTCTGGGTGATGATCGAGATGCCGCTCGCCATTCTGAACATCAAGGAGATCGCTGCAGCGAAGATCGGCTCGCGCCTCACGACCTTCGTGATGGGCACCAATGACCTTGCGAAAGAATGCCGTGCCCGGATGACCCCGGACCGGCTCGCCTTCCAGACCGCGCTGCAGCTCTCGGTCGCGTCCGCGCGCGCCTACGGCCTCACGGCCATCGACGGCGTCTACAATGATATCAAGAACGAGGCGGGCTTTGCCAGCGAATGCGAACAGGGCCGCGACCTCGGCTTTGACGGCAAGACGCTGATCCACCCCTCGCAGGTCGATACGTGCAACCGCGTCTTCGCGCCATCGGCCGCCGACGTGGACCAGGCCCGCGCCGTCATCGAGGCGTTCGCGGATCCGGCGAACGCCGGCAAGGGCGTGCTGAAGGTCAACGGCAAGATGACCGAGCTGCTCCACCTCGACGAAGCGCGCCGGACCGTGGCGATGGACGCGGCGATCCGGGCTTTGGTTTAGCCACTTGGGCCACAGGACTCGACACGGCGGCGTCCGCCCCTAACTCCTCACCCACCACACAAAGGAGCGCCCCATGACCTATATCCTCATCCACAATCCCGGTTGCGGCTCGTCCAAGAAGGGGTTGGAGCTGCTCGAGGCAAACGGGGTGAAGCCCACAATCCGCAAGTACATGAGCGCGGCGGAGCGGCTCAGCGTTGAGGAACTCATGGACATCGCGAAGAAGATGGGCGCCAAGTCGCCGCGCGCGTTCCTGCGGGAGGCGGACGCCAAGGCGGCCGGGCTCGCCGAGACTGCGAGTGACGACAAGGTCTATGCCGCGATGGCGGAAAATCCGAAGCTGATCCAGCGGCCGATCGGCATCAACGGCAAGAAGGCCGTGCTCGGACGCCCAAACGCCAAGCTGCTCGAGATTCTCTGAGCGCCGCGCAATTTTGTCGCAGAACCGGCCTCAGCCGGGCCGTTCGATCAAATTTCACCGATCCGGTTTGCCAGATTTGAGCCCGGGTATGGGACAGTCGGCGGATGATGATCCTCGCCCTTGTCTTCGCCGGTCTCCTGCTCGCCTTTGCGGCCTTTGCGGCCTTCGGGCTGCCTTACATGCTGATGGGCGCCCGGGCGTTCGAGGAATTCGGCGAGCGGCCGGATGCGCAGGCCATGGCCGGCGTGCTTGCGGCGGCAGCAACCCTGATCGCGGCGCTGCCCTTTGTCGCTCCCGCCTTGATTTCACCGGGCCCTCAGGTGCAGGTGTTCGCCGAGACCGTGCTGGGCGCGGCGTCCCCGTTCCGGAGCTGACGCGCGTTTCCCGCTAACCAAGGAGACGGACGTGGCAGGCGCAGCGACGATTCAGAAAACCGGGACGTTGAAGTCGAACCCCGGCAATTTCTTCGAGGATTTCAAGCCCGGCGACACGCTGGTGCATGCAACGCCGCAGACGGTGACCGAGGGTGACCTCGCCCTCTACCGCGCCCTGAACGGCAGCCGGTTCGCGCAATACTCCTGCGCCGAGTTTGCCCGCAGCGTTGGCTTGCCTGGCCTCGGCGCCGATCCGTTGCATGCCTTCCACATCGTGTTCGGCAAGAGCGTGCCGGATATTTCCCTGAACGCCGTGGCGAACCTCGGCTATGCCGATGGCCGTTTCCTGCGCCCGGTGATGCCCGGCGACACCTTGCGCGCGACCAGCGAAGTGATCGGGGTGAAGGAGAACTCCAACGGCAAGACCGGGGTCGTCTGGGTTCGGACGAACGGGCGAAACCAGTACGGCGAAGACGTGCTGAACTATGTGCGCTGGGTGATGGTAAACAAGCGCGATGAGGCCTCGCCGGCGCCGAAGCCCGTGGTTCCGGACCTGCCGGCAACGGTCGACGCCAAGGACTTGTCCGGCTTTCCCCAGATGAAGCGCTGGAACATCGCCGAGTCCGGCAGCCGGCACATGTATGAGGACTACGAGATCGGCGAGAAGATCAACCACAGCGACGGCATGACGATCCAGGAGGCCGAGCACCAGATTGCGACGCGTCTCTACCAGAACACCGCCAAGGTCCACTTCGATTTCCACGGCCAGAAGGAAAGCCGGTTCGGCAAGCGCCTGATCTATGGCGGCGTGGTCATCTCGATTGCGCGCTCGCTGTCGTTCAACGGCCTCGCCAATGCCGGGCAGATGCTGGCGATCAACGCCGGCAGCCATGTCAGCCCGCTGTTTGCCTGGGACACGATCTATGCCTGGAGCGAAGTACTGGACAAGGCAGAGCTGTCGGAGACCTGCGGCGCGCTGCGCCTGCGCCTCGTCGCGGTGAAGGACCAGCCGCCGGGCGATTTCGCCTACAAGAACGCCGACGGCAAATATGCCGACGGCGTGCTGCTCGACTTCGATTATTGGGCAGCGATTCCGCGGGCCCGCTGACGAAGCCCGAAAGACGTCCTATATGGGGAAGATGGGCGGATATCTTCCTTACGTGGATTTCACAGAGTTCGCGACGGCGCTGGCGGTCTTCCTGTCGGCGCTGGTCAGCCTGATCGGCACGTCGGGGCGAAAGCGCTCGATTGCGCAGGGTGAGGCCAAATTGTCGGATCTGGCCGAAATGACCGGGATCCTGAACCCCAGGCAGCTGATGGCCGTGTTCGGCCCGCCTGATATGGGGCGGACCTGGCCGGGTGTGACTTTGTTGGATGTGCGCCGGGCCCGCGGGCCGATGGGCTGGCTGATGTCGAGCGATCTTGTGGATTACGCCTGTATCGCGGCCGCGGCGGCTGTACTGGTGTTCGACTACTGGCTCGTACCGCTGGCGCTGATGTTTGCTCTGGGTGTTCAACTGGCGGGGTGGGTGGTCTCCGCGCGGGTTCCGAAATGAACGGCGAAGTGAGGCTTTTGGCCCGCTTCCCGCAGACGCTGAAACCCGGTAGGATTTCACTTATGAAGCTCTGGAAGATGAATGGTGCTGGCAACGCGTTTGCCATTTTCGACGCGCGCTCGGCGCCGTTCGCGCCGAGCGTGGAGCAGATCCGCCAGATTGCGGCCGACCTGAAGGCTGACCAGGTGATCGCGCTGGAACGCGATGCCACCAAGGATGTGTTCATGCGGATATGGAATGCTGATGGAGGCCAGGTTTATGCCTGCGGAAATGCCTCGCGCTGCGTCGGCCATCTCATCCTCGCCGAGACCGGCAAGGACCGGATCACGATCCAGACCGAAGCCGACATGCTGAAGGCCTTCCGCGCCGAGGGTGGCCTGATCACGGTGGACATGGGTTCGCCCCTGATGGGCTGGGCCGATATTCCGTTGGCGGAGAAAATGGACGTGCGCGGCGTCGACCTTAAGATCGGGCCGATCGACAGGCCGATCCTGGCGCTGCCGGCGGTCGTCTCGATGGGGAATCCGCATGCGGTGTTCTTCGTCGAGGATGTGAATGCATATGACATACCGAAGATCGGCCCGCTGGTGGAGAACCATCCGTTGTTCCCGCAGGGCACGAATGTCGGCTTTGCGCAGGTCATCGACAAGCAGACGATCCGGTTGCGGGTCTGGGAGCGCGGGGCTGGTCTGACCAAGGCCTGCGGCACGGGCGCCTGCGCGGCGCTGGTCTGCGCGGCGCGCGCCAAGCTGACCGGGCGAAAGGCGCGGGTCATCGTGGATGGCGGCGACCTCCACATAGAATGGCGCGAGAGCGACGACCACGTTTACATGACCGGGCCGGTCGAACTGGAGTTCGAGACGGATGTTTAGGGCGCGGGGCTTGAACAAAGCGACGCCTGCGGCCAATCTGTTTCGGGGTGTGACCCTGCGGCTGTCCTTTCTCCTCTTGCCTGCCCTCCTGTTTGCAGCCCCAGTCTCTGCGGATCCGCTCCAGGTAGCCAAGGGTATGTGGTCAACGTCCACGGATATGTATGTTTCCTTATCCACCAACGGCGAAGCAGTTGATGATGCGTCCGAACATTCCGCATTAGACGAGTGCTGGTCGGCCGACGAAGAGGTTCTCATCGACGAAAGCATGGCCGATATGTTCGAAGGGTGTGCGGCGACCCGGAGCCGTGGCAACGCTTATTCCTTCGCCCTCGACCTTGCCTGCGACTTTGAAGGCTTTCCGATGAACGGTGCGGCCGAGTTTATGGTCAACAAAGCGAGGGACATGTTCTCAGTCCATCTCCTGCTTTCCGGCGACTCCGACGGCTCGGTAATGACCGCCGAAGGACTGATTATCGGCCATCGCACCGGCACCTGCACCGCGCCGTAATAGTCAATCCGGTCTTAGGCGCTTGCTTTTCGCAGCTCAAGGCGCGATCTCACGGTCAACATGCCGGATACCGCTCCTCCTTCTGGCCCGACGGTGATTACCCTCGGATGCCGCCTCAACACCTATGAGTCCGAGGTGATGCGCCGGCATGCGCGCGACGCCGGCCTCGGTGACGCTGTGATCGTGAACACCTGCGCGGTGACCAGTGAAGCGGTGCGCGGCGCGCGCCAGGCGATCCGGCGGGCGGCAAAGGAAAACCCTGGTGCGCCGATCCTCGTCACGGGCTGCGCAGCGCAGATTGATCCGGGCGCGTTCGCAGCGATGCCGGAAGTCACCCGCGTAATCGGCAACCACGAGAAAATGCAGGCCGAGACCTGGGCGCCGCTGGACCTGCTGGGCGGCGCAGAGAAAGTGCGCGTCAACGACATCATGGGCGTGCGCGAGACGGCGGCGCATCTGATTGACGGGATGGATGGACGGGCGCGCGCCTATGTGCAGGTACAGAATGGCTGCGACCACCGGTGCACCTTCTGCATCATTCCGTACGGGCGCGGAAATTCGCGCTCTGTGCCGGCGGGGGAGGTGGTCGCGCAGGTGCGGCGTCTCGTTGAAACCGGGCATTACGAAGTGGTGCTGACCGGCGTCGACCTGACAAGCTGGGGCGCGGACCTGCCGGGTGCGCCACAGCTTGGCAATCTGGTGCAGCGCATCCTCAAGCTGGTGCCGGAACTCCGCCAACTGCGGATTTCCTCGATTGATGCGATCGAGATGGACGAGGCGCTGATCGCGGCGCTGGGGGAGGCGCGCGTGGCGCCATACCTGCATTTGTCATTGCAGCACGGGGACGACCTGATCCTGAAGCGCATGAAGCGCCGACATGGGCGGGATCAGGCCATTCAGCTCACGGAGCGTCTGCGCGCCGTCCGCCCGGACATCGCGCTGGGCGCCGACATCATTGCGGGCTTTCCAACCGAGACCGAGGCCCATTTTGAAAGCTCTTTGAAGCTGGTGGAAGAGTGTGGCCTCTCCTTCCTGCACGTGTTTCCCTACAGCCCTCGTCCCGGCACGCCGGCGGCGAAGATGCCGCAAGTTGCAAAGCCCCTGATCAAAGAGCGCGCTGCGCGGCTGCGCGCGTTTGGCGAGGCGGCGCTGGCGCGGCACCTCGAGCGACATGTGGGCGAAACCCGCACCGCGCTGCTCGAACGCGGCCTTGCGGCGAGGCTTCCGGACTTCACGCCTGTGCGCCTTACTTCTCTGGCAGGGGAGGGCGGCCAGGTCCTCCCGGTGCGGATTACCGGCCATGACGGCAAACAACTGCTTGGAACACATCTCCCATGATCCTCTGGTTCGGCAAGAAGAAGAAGCTCGACGAGGCGAAGGCCGCCGGCGCCGCCATGGCGGCGCCAGAGCTTTCGGCAGAGGAACTCGCGGCGCAGGAAGAAGCGGCACGCGAGAAGGCCCTGATCGAGGCGAAGGTGGCCGAGGCGAACCGCGCCTGGGAAGAGCGCCAGCAGCGCGAGGCCCAGGAGGCCGAGGACGAGGCCGTGCGCGCAAAGGCTGCGGCCGAGCTGAAACTCCTGGAGGACCGGCGCGAGCATGAGCGCCTGCGCGCCGAAGCCGAGGCGGCGGCGCGGGCTGCGGCTGAAGCCGAGGCGAACGATCCCGGCCTGCTGGGCAAGCTGGGCGAAGGGCTCGCGCGCTCCGCGGCGCGGTTGACGGCAGGCCTCGCGGCGTTGGGCCGCCGTAAGCTCGATGCGGCGGCGTTGGAAGAGCTCGAAGATCTGCTGATCACCTCCGACATGGGCACAAAGGTTGCTGCGCGCGTGACCAAAGGGCTCGCCAAAGGCCGGTTTGATCGCGAGATTTCCGGAGAGGAAATCCGCAGCGTGCTGGCTGAGGAAATCGAGGCGATCCTTAAGCCGCGCGAGAAGGTCGTCGATTTCTCGGCTGGACCGCGCCCGCGCGTGGTGCTGTTTGTCGGCGTCAATGGGTCCGGCAAGACGACGACGATCGGCAAGATTGCCTCGAAGCTTCAGGCGCAGGGCGCCAAGGCACTCCTCGTGGCGGGCGATACATTCCGCGCGGCCGCAGTGGAACAATTGAAGGTGTGGGGCGAACGCGGCGGCATCCCGGTGATGGCGGGCGCGCATGGCGCGGACGCGGCAGGGCTTGTCTATGGCGCCGTGGAGCGCGCGCAGGCAGAGGACCTGGACCTCGTGCTGGTCGATACCGCCGGGCGATTGCAGAACAAGGCCGAGCTGATGGCAGAGCTCGGCAAGGTCGTCCGGGTGCTGAGGAAGCTCGATCCCGAGGCACCGCATGACGTGATCCTCGTGCTGGATGCAACCGTGGGCCAGAACGCCCTCGCACAGGTCGAGGCCTTCCGGCATACGGCGGGCGTCACCGGCCTGGTGATGACCAAGCTCGACGGCACCGCCAAGGGCGGCGTTCTCGTCGCGATTGCCGAGGCGCATGACCTGCCGATCCATTTCATTGGCATCGGCGAGAAGGCGGAGGATTTGCGGCCGTTCAGCGCGAGCGCTTTCGCCAAAGCGCTGGTCGGCCTGAAGACTTGATCTTTATTCGGCGGCTTCCGCCACGCTTGGTCCGTCGTCGAACAGTTCTTCAAGACTGCGCCCGAACAGACGGGCGATCGCAAAGGCGAGCGGAAGTGAGGGGTCGTACCTACCGGTTTCGATGGCGTTCACCGATTGGCGGGAGACGTCCAGCTTGTCGGCGAGGTCCTGCTGGCTCCAGCCACGCTCGGCTCGCAGGGCGCGGATGATGTTCTTCATCGCGTTCAGTCCCGCTTGCCGAGGCAGGCGGCGCCGTAGCTGAACCCGTAGGCGAGGAAAAAGAAGGGTCCGAGCAGGAACACCGGGAAGCCTTCGATGGCGCCGTAAATCTGCAGGAAGCCCACAAACGTGGCGAGCGCTGCAGTAATGGCGCCGCCCCTTGCCATGGCGGTCAGTTGCCGAAGGCGCGTATACTCGTCAGTTTCGGCAATCAGCCGCAGCATAACCCAGAGCACCCCGGCCAGTGGCAAGGTAGTGGCCGCGGCGCTGCCGATTCTGACGCTAGCGCCGGCTGTTTCCATATCAATGAAGGAACTCGTGACAACCACCGTGACCACATACATGGACATCAAGGGCCAGAAGGCCTGGAGGTAACGGCGGTTGGCGGATTTGAAGCCTTTCGGTTGCGTCATCGGAACATTCCTTGTCAAGTTTCCTTGTCTATATGACAAGGTTCCTTGACTAGTCAAGTGTCCTTTACAGACCTTACTCGGCCGCGAGCGTCTGCGACGGCGCCACTTGCGCGCCGCGCACCAACCGGCCCGGCTTGGCGCCCGTCGGCGTGCCGTCACGGTGGGTGATCTGGCCCTTGAGGATGGTGGCGGTGTAGCCGGAGGCGCGTTGCATCAGGCGACGCCCGCCGGCGGGCAGGTCGCGGATGACTTCCGGCAGGTGGAGTTTCAGGTTTGTAAGGTCGATCACGTTGAGGTCGGCGCGCATGCCCGGCGCGATCAGGCCCCGGTCCCACAGGCCGATCCATTCGGCGGTAGCGCGGGACTGTTTGTGGACAAGAAATTCGGGGCTGAGCTTCGGGCCGCGCGTCCGGTCGCGGATCCAGTGGGTGAGCATCGTTGTGGTGAAGGAGCCGTCGCAGATCATGCCGACATGCGCGCCGCCGTCCGAGAGGCCGGGTAGGGTGGCGGCGCTCTGCATCATCTCGGAGATGGGGTCGAGCGAGCCTTGCGCGTAGTTGAGGAAGGGCAGGTAGAGCATACCCTGACCATCCCGTTCCAGCATCAGGTCGAGGGCGACTTCCTCGGGGCTGACGCCGCGCCGGGCCGCGATGGCCGCCAGCGTGCGCTCGGGGCCGGGTTCGTAGTCGACCGGGTCTGACAGCTGGAAGATCTTGCCGAAGCTGCGCAGCATCACTTTCAGGAAGGGATTGTCCGTGTTCGGCTGATCGGCCAGCAGGCGCGCGCGGAAGTCCGGATCGTGAAGCTTGTGCACGCGTTCAGCATGCGGAAGATCGGCGATCTCGCGGTAGACCGGGTGCGCGCTGAACGGGTTCAGCGTCAGGTCAAGTCCAAGCAGCACGCCGACGGGGCGAGGGGCCACCTGCGCGCGGATCGGCAGGCCTTCGGCAGCAGCGGTCTCAATGGCGCCGAGCAAGAGGCGCCAGCCTTCCGGCGCAACATCGGCCTGCGCGAGCGAGACTGAAAGGGGGCGGCCGGAGACTTCGACGAGGCGGCGCAGCATCGCGGCCTCTTTCTGCGGATCGTTGAAGTCCGAGACGAACTGCAGCACGCCGCGCCCGGCCTCGGCGAGGCCCATGGCGATGCCGGTGAGTTCTTCCTGAGAGGCGGTGAGGGTCGGCGTCGGCTGGCCGTCGGAGGTACGGTGGTTCAGTGTCCGCGAGGTGGAAAAGCCCATCGCGCCGGCCATCACGGCGTCCTTGGCGAGCTGCTTCATGGCCGCTATGTCGGCGGGTGTCGCATCCTCGCGGTTGGCGCCCCGGTCGCCCATCACGAAAACGCGCAAGGCGGCGTGGGGTAGCTGGGCGCAGATGTCGGTGTCGAATTTGCGGGTTGAAAGGAAGTCCAGATAATCGGGGAAGCTTTCCCATTTCCACGGCAGACCTTCTTCCAGAACGGGGTAGGGAATGTCCTCCACGCCTTCCATCAGGCGGATCAGGCGGCCGTGGTCTTCGGGTTTGCACGGGGCAAAGCCCACGCCGCAATTGCCCATCACGGCGGTGGTGATGCCGTGCAGCGAGGAGGGGCTGATCGCCTCGGCCCAGGCGGCCTGGCCGTCATAATGGGTGTGCAGGTCTACGAAGCCGGGCGTGACGACCTGTCCGCGCGCGTCGATTTCCTCGAGACCCTTGCCGCCCACCTTGCCGATGCCCGTGATCACGCCGCCGGAGACGGCGACGTCGCCTTCGAAGGCCGGCGCGCCGGAGCCGTCGATGATGGTGCCGCCGCGGATGATCAGGTCATGTGTCGCCATGGGGAAATCCTCCAGTCCGGCAGGATGCCTTAAGGGGAGGGGGTGTCAAACCCTGACGCTGCTTCCCCCTTGCGTAAAACCCGCTTATGCGCAGGCATGGGGCCAGAATTCCTTCCCGTTGCGCTTTGCCTGATGTCGGCCCTGACGGTTGCGATTACCAATGTCATGGTGAAGCGCGGCGGGGACGTGCTCACCACGCGGGCTATCGTGGCGCTGGCAATGGGGCTGACGGTAGTGCCGTTTGCGCCCTTCGTGCCGCTGCCGCCGCCGGGGACCTGGGGGCTGATCTTTCTGTCTATGGCGGTGCACTGGTTCTACCAGTTCTGCGCTATCCGTGCGCTGCACCGGGGCGCGCTGTCGCTGGTCTTCCCGGTGATGCGCGGCCTCGGCCCCCTGGCGACCGCGGTGCTGGCGTTCTTCTGGCTGCAGGAGGGCCTGTCCTTCCTGCAGACAGCCGGGCTGGTGGTCGCGAGCCTCTCGATCCTCGTCTTTGCGCTGCCGACGTCCAGTACCCCTGACGGGCGGCGGCTCGACCGGTCGGCACTGTTCTGGGCGATGATGACGGCGGTGGGGGTCGGCCTCTATGCCGTGGCCGATACCCGCGCGGCGCGGGCGATGGAGACGCCGTTTACCTTCATCGTCTGGCTGTTCCTGCTGGACTGGATCGGCGTGACGGCCGTGCTGCTTTGGCAGCGAAAGGGCAGGGTGATCGCGAGCCTGAAGCCGGAACTTCGCAATGGCCTCATCGGCGGTGTGGCCGGGTCCATCTCCTACGGCCTTGCCATCTATGCCTACACCCTGACGGACGCAGCGATGGTGACCGCGCTGCGGGAAACCTCGGTTGTTTTTGCAGCCGCCTTCGGGGCCTGGCTGCTGAAGGAAGGCTTCGGGCGGCGGCGGATCCTGGCGGCGTCCACGCTGGCAGCAGGCCTCGTGCTGATGCAGGCGGCGGGGTGACGCGCGGCTCTGGAACGCCGCGTGCATCCGTGAGAGACAGTCGCGGTTGAACCAGCGGGCCCTCAACTGCGTAGGAAATGGCATGAACGATACAGCGAAATCTGAAAACGGCATCAGCACGGCCGCCGGCAAGGCGAACCAGCTCTGGGCGGACTTCGTGCCGGTCATCGCCTTTGTGCTGGTCTACAACATTTTCCGGCGCGTCGAACTGCTGGACGGACTGATCAATAAGGACACGGCGATTTTCTGGGCGACTGGCGTACTGCTCGGGCTGATGCTGGTCTTCCTGGCGCGGCAACTGATACGCCGTGAGCCGGTCTCGCAGATGATGCTGTTCTCGTCTGCCATTGTCGGCGGCTTCGGCCTGATCGGCATTCTGCTCCAGGAGAAGGCTTTCATCTATGTGAAGCCCACCATCCAGCAGCTGTTCATGGCGAGCATCATCTTCATTCCGCTGATGTTCGGGCGGAATGTCTGGAAGTCGCTGTTTGCGAAAGTGTTCGATCTGCCGGATTTCGCCTGGCGAACCCTGGCTATCCGCTGGGGATTTTTCTTCGTCGCGATGGCGCTGTGGAACGAATATCTCTGGCGCACCTATGCGCCGGGCTTTGACGTGCCGCTCGTGATGGCAGGTATCGCTGTCGCGCCCGCTGGCACATATGAGTTCCTTGGACTGACATTTGGCGCGAAGGACGCAGAAGATGTCTGGGCCAACTGGAAGCTTGGCAACATGCTGATCGTGCTGGTCTTCGGCGCAGCAAACACGCCGTACACGTTGAAACATCTGCGCGAGCCAAAGGCGGACTCAGCGCCAGCTTAGGCTTTCGCGACGTGCAACTCGTCCAGAACGAAGTTGAAGGGTGAGCCACAGAAGGGCGCGCCTTTGCCGGCGACCATCCGTCGATATCTCTCTGGACGGATTTGTATCATTTGGCGTGAGTTAGCGTGTCAGCTTTTCTGTACCGGGCGGATTGGCGAAAGGCGCGAACGCATCCTTTGCCCGCGTCTCGGCAAAATGCGTCAGTGCCCAGACGACAGTCGGGAACGCAAGTTCTGACCACGGAATATCCTTCCAGCGGACGAGCTTCACAGTTTCGCTCTCCGGACCCGGAGCAATGTCCGACATCAGCGTTGCTCGGAACATGATCTGCACCTGCGCAATGCGGGGTACCGAGTAAACCGCCAGAATGCGATCAATCCGAATGTCCGCACACGCCTCTTCTCTCGCCTCGCGCCTGGCGCCTTCCTCGACGCTTTCGCCCTCCTCCATGAAGCCTGCCGGCAGGGTCCAGAATCCCTTGCGGGGTTCAATGGCGCGCTTGCAGAGGAGGATGAGTTCACCTTGCGTCACCACGGAGCCTGTAACGATCTTCGGGTTTACGTAATCCACGAAGTTGCAGCGGTTGCAGATACGCCGTACCCTGTCATCTCCTTCTGGAGTGGCCAGCCGAAAATCTGCACTCTGGAAAGAAGTTGGCAATTGATCAGTCATCCAATCTTTATCCTGTCGCCTGTATGGGGAATGAGTTTGATCCGTCTACGGGGTTACTGTTTAACACCTCGGCAACGGATCGGCCCAGTCCATCTCATTTCTTCCCTCACCCCACCCTCAGCAAACGGAAACATCACCATGGCCTTCAATCTCAACACTTCGCCCAGCCATCTCCTGCACCGCGCCCAGCAGATCGCCGCCAACCACTCGGCCGCTGCGCTGAAGTCGGCCGGCCTCACGCTGCGCCAGTTCTCTGTCCTCTCGGCCCTTTCGGGCAACGAAGGTGTCAGCCAGTCTGATCTTGTCAATGCTACGGGCATCGACCGCTCGACCCTCGCCGACATGGTCGCCCGCATGGAAGCCGGCGGCATGATCAAGCGTTCGGATTCCAAAACCGACGCGCGCGCCAAGTCGGTGTCGCTGACCCCGAAAGGTAAAAAAGCCCATGACAAGGCCCTCCCGGCCGTCATGAAAGCGGACGCTGCCCTCTTCGCCACGCTGGCAAAAGCCAAGCAGGACGCACTGATCCAGGGCCTGACCGGCCTCGTCGACGACGTCGACAAGAAAGACGCTGCGCCGGCTCCGAAAGCCAAGAAAGCACCTCCTGCCAAGAAAGCCCCTGCGAAAAAAGCACCGGCCAAAAAAAGGAAATAAGGTCCGTTTCAGGACCAAGCAGAGTTACGAGCGAGGCGCCCCAAGCGCCTCGCTTATTTTTTGGAGAGAGGTCTCGTCCAGCGGCCCGGCGATGTGCAGCAGGATCTCTCCCTCGCCCGATATGACAAATGTCTCCGGCACACCCGTCAGGCCGAAGTCCAGTCCGCCCTTGCCGTCCGGATCGAGGGCGACCTGCGTAAACGGATTGCCGAGGCGGTTCAGGAAGGCGTCGCCGTTCTCCGGCTTGTCCTTGTAGAGGATCCCCGTGAGCTGCTCCGGGTGGGTCTGGCTGAGCTGCATGAGGTATTTGTGCTCGGCCTCGCAAGGCGCGCACCAGCTGGCAAAGAGGTTCACGGCCACCGGCTGGCCATCGGCCGGCGGGGCAAAGGAAATCTCGCCGCCCTCCCTCAGCTCAAAGACAAACTCCGGCGCGGCGCGGGAGACGCGTTCGAACTCGCCCTTGGCCGGATACAGCATCCGCCAGGCGCCGAGCAATCCGAACAGGACCAGCGCAGCGACCGGCAGGGCGAAGATCCAGCGGCTCATGTCAGGCGCCGTCCGTATCGTTGGCGGCTAGCTGCGCGAGGCGTTTGCGCGCGGCGCGGGCAGCCAGGATCACCTGCAGGGTTGTGCCCAGGATCAGCAGCGCGCCGAGCGCGTAGCAGGCCCAGATATAGGCGGCGTTCTTGTCGAAGTCGGGCATGTGTCAGAAGGCCTCCAGCTCACGCGAGCGCAAGCGCGCGATGCGCCGCTCGCGGATTTCCGTCCGCATGCGGGTCATTACCAGACCGCCGAACAGCAGCGAGTGGCCGATGGCGCTCACCAGCAGGGGCGTCAGGTACACAGCGGCCATCTTCGGGCCGTCCGCGGTGATCACACTGGCGTCCTGGTGGAGCGAGGTGAACAGGTCAACTGAGAACTTGATCAGCGGGATGTTGATGGCGCCGACCATGGCGAGGATCGCGCCGGCGCGGGCCGCCTTCTGGCGGGTGTCCATCGCGGCGCGCAGCGCCATGTATCCGAGAAAGAGGAAAAACAGGAACAGAACGGACATCATCCGCGCATCATCCCATTGCCACCAGGTGCCCCAGGTCGGTTTGCCCCAGATTGACCCGGTCGAGAGGCAAATTGCTGTCCACACCGCGCCGATCGGGGCGATGGCCTTGGCCGCGATGTCGGCGAGTTCATGGCGCCAGACAAACCAGACGAAGCTGGCGATCGCCAAGGCTGAGTAACTCGCCATCGCGAGCCAGGCGGCTGGCACGTGAACGAACATCACGCGCATGATGTCGCCGCCCTGATATTCGTCCTTTGGCACAATCCAGAGCCCCTGCCACAGGCCATAGGCGATACAGGCCGCGCCAAGCGAATAGAAAGCCGGCGCCAGCCAGTCCGACAGGCGCAGGAACTTGTGGGGGTTGGCGAAGTAGGACCACATCACACCTGACCTAGCGCTCCCTCAGTCTGCCGCCAAGCGGAGCGCTGCCGCCATCGCATAGGGCGCAACAGCGCAGGCGAAGAGAGTGGACGCAGCCAGGAACAGGGGCGCGCCGGCCGACCCCGGCCCGCCCGACATCGCGAGGGCGCCAAAAATCGCGGTCGGGACATACAAGGGCAGCGCGATCAGCGAGATCAGCAGCCCGCCCCGGCGCACGGTGGCCGAGAGCGCCGCACCGACCCCGCCCCAGAAGAAAAAGGCAAGGCTGCCGAGGGCGTAGAGGCCCGCATTGACCAGCAAGTCCGGGCTCGCCTCGGCCTGGAACATCAGCGCGAGCAGCGGAGAGAAGAGGGCGAGGGGCAGGCCCGCCGACAGCCAGTGCGCTATCGTTTTGGCCGCGGCGATGGCTGAAACCGGCGCGCCCGTCTGCAGCCAGAGGTCCAGCGTGCCGTCTTCGGCGTCGGACTGGAAGATACGCTCAAGCGTCACAAGGCTGGCGAGCGCGAGGGCAACCCAGATGATCCCGGGCCCCACGGCCTTGAGCGTTTCAACGTCGCTCCCGATGCCGAGAGGCACCAGTACGGCCGCGCCACCGAGAAAGCCGAGCGGAAGCAGCGCGCCTGCACCGCCCGCCCAGGCTTCGCCGAGGGACTGTCGGAAAGCCGCAAGGATAGGCGCCGCGCTCAAAG
This sequence comes from Hyphomonas sp., assembly GCA_016124495.1. Classification (GTDB taxonomy): domain Bacteria; phylum Pseudomonadota; class Alphaproteobacteria; order Caulobacterales; family Hyphomonadaceae; genus Hyphomonas. Next base: position 125,970 of record WGNP01000013.1, read on the forward strand.
CGTCAGGTCTCCGCTCGCTGCAAAGCCGGCCTCGCCATGGATCGCGGCGATGACGGCGCCGCCCATGGCCCGGTGCGCCGCGATCAGGTCGTCCACCAGCTTTCGGCCGTCGGCATCCAGCGCCGTGTACGGTTCATCCAGCAGCCAGACCGGGCGGTCTTCGAGCAGCAGGCGGGCGAGGGCGGTGCGGCGGCGCTGGCCGGCGGAAAGGTACCGGCCTGCAACATCAGCCGGGCGGGTAAGACCCATCCGGGTCAGGACCGGATCAGTTTCGGCGCCGGAGCCCCAGGCCTGCGTCCAGAGCTTCAGATGCTCGCGAGGCGTCTCCTGCGGTTTTAGCCCTTCGCGGTGGCCGACCCAATGATGCGCAGCCGCGCGGGTCACGCGGCCCGCTTCGGGCCGGGTCAGTCCAGCAAGAACGCGCAGCAGGGTTGTCTTCCCGGCGCCGTTCGCCCCGCGCAGCAGCAGCGCGTCGCCTGCGCGCACCGCAACGGAAATCTCCCGGAACAGCACACGCTCACCCCGGATCATACCGAGACCTGCGCCGGTCAGAAGGGAAGGTGCCTGCGAATTCATCCGGTCAGGGATACCCTGTTCCGGCCGGCCCGCAAACGCGTCCTTCTCGCGCGCACGTTATAGGACACCCGATTGCGCCCGCTGGAACGGCCCTATAAGGGAACGGCTGCATACAAAGGCGGACCCGCCCGACCCAGCCTCGGGCGGCCGCGTGACAGGAGGCACTGCCCACACATGCCGTCAAAAGACAGCTTCAAATCGAAAAGCACGCTCACGGCCGGTGGCAAGAGCTATACGTATTACTCGATCGCCGCGGCGGCCAGGAACGCCGGGCTCGGCGACGTGTCCCGGCTGCCGGCGGCGCTGAAAGTGCTGCTCGAGAACATGCTGCGCTTCGAGGATGGCCTGACGGTGGTCGAAGACGATATCCGCGCCTTCGGTGCGTGGGCCGACGAGGGCGGCCAGAACCCCCGCGAAATCGCCTATCGTCCGGCCCGCGTGCTGATGCAGGACTTCACCGGCGTGCCTGCCGTGGTCGACCTCGCCGCGATGCGGGACGGCATCAAGGCTCTCGGCGGCAACGCCAAGAAGATCAACCCGCTGGTGCCGGTCGATCTCGTGATCGACCACTCGGTGATGATCGACGAGTTCGGCACACCCCGCGCCTTCCAGGCCAACGTGGACCTCGAATACGAGCGCAACATGGAGCGCTACACCTTCCTCAAATGGGGCCAGAAGGCGTTCAACAATTTCCGCGTCGTGCCGCCCGGCACCGGCATCTGCCACCAGGTGAACCTCGAATATCTCGCCCAGACGGTCTGGACCGCGCCGAATGAAGCGGGCGAACTCGTTGCCTATCCGGACACGCTGGTCGGCACTGATTCGCACACGACCATGGTCAACGGCCTCGCCGTTCTCGGTTGGGGCGTCGGCGGGATCGAAGCTGAGGCGGCAATGCTCGGTCAACCGGTCTCGATGCTGATCCCGGAAGTCGTCGGCTTCAAGATCACCGGCGCACTGAAGGAAGGCGTCACAGCAACTGACCTCGTGCTGAAAGTCGTTCAGATGCTGCGCAAGCACGGCGTCGTGAACAAGTTCGTCGAATTCTTCGGTCCCGGCCTCGACAACATGCCGCTCGCCGACCGCGCCACCATCGCCAACATGGCCCCGGAATATGGCGCCACCTGCGGCTTCTTCCCGATCGATGACGAGACGCTGCGCTACCTGCGCCAGACCGGCCGCGACGAAGACCGCATCGCGCTCGTCGAGGCCTACGCCAAGCAGAACGGCTTCTGGCGCGGCAATGACTATGCGCCGGTCTACACCTCGACACTGCACCTCGATCTCGGCGATGTCGTCCCGGCCATTTCCGGCCCTAAACGCCCGCAGGACCATGTCGCGCTCGACGTGGCTTCGAAGGTGTTCGGCGAATACATTCTCGGCCTGCGCAAGCCGGCTATGGCCACCGCGATGCAGAAGTCGGAAATGGTGGAAGAGGGGGGCAATCCCGCCCCGGCGCACCTGCCCGGCAGCGCCGACGGCTTCACCCTTGCGCCCGTGGAAGGGCGTGACTGGCCTCTGCGCGATGGCTCGGTCGTGATCGCTTCGATCACGTCCTGCACCAACACCTCGAACCCTTACGTTCTGATTGCCGCCGGTCTCGTCGCCCGCAAGGCGCGCGCCCTTGGGCTGACCCGGAAGCCCTGGGTGAAGACTTCGCTGGCGCCCGGATCGCAGGTTGTTTCTGAATACCTGAACGCCGCCGGCTTGCAGGAAGACCTTGATGCGCTCGGTTTCAACCTCGTCGGCTACGGCTGCACCACCTGTATCGGCAACTCCGGACCTCTGGCGCCGGAGATCTCGAAGTCCATTAACGAAAACGACATCGTCGCGGTCTCGGTTCTCTCGGGCAACCGCAATTTCGAGGGCCGGATCAGCCCCGACGTGCGGGCGAACTATCTCGCCTCGCCGCCGCTGGTCGTGGCCTACGCGATCGCGGGGGACATGAACATCGATGTCGCCAAGGACCCGATTGCGGTCTCCAAGGATGGCCAGCAGGTCTACCTCAAGGACATCTGGCCAACGACCAGGGAAATCGCCGACATGGTCCACCGGGTCGTGACCCGCGAGATGTTTATTTCGAAGTATGCGGACGTCTTTAAGGGCGACAGCAAATGGCAGGGCGTGAAGACGACCGATGCCGAAACCTATGACTGGCCGGTCTCCTCCACCTACATCCAGAACCCGCCCTACTTCCAGGGCATGTCGCGGGAGAAGGGGGACATCAACCCGATCAAGGGCGCGCGCGTGCTGGCGGTGCTGGGCGACATGATCACCACGGACCACATCTCCCCGGCCGGCTCCTTCCGCGCCACCAGCCCGGCGGGGAAGTACCTGACCGAGCGACAGGTCCCGGTGAAGGATTTCAACTCCTACGGCTCGCGCCGCGGCAACCATGAAATCATGATGCGCGGCACGTTCGCGAACATCCGTATCAAGAACGAAATGCTGGACGGCGTCGAAGGCGGCTACACGATCGGCCCGGACGGCCAGCAGACCTCGATCTATGACGCGGCCATGGCCTGGATCGACAAGGGCGTGCCGCTGGTCATCTTCGGCGGCATCGAGTACGGCGCCGGCTCGTCGCGCGACTGGGCCGCCAAGGGTACGAACCTCCTCGGCGTGAAAGCCGTGATCGCCGAAAGCTTCGAGCGCATCCACCGCTCGAACCTGGTCGGCATGGGCGTCATCCCGTTCGAATTCATGCCCGGTGAGACCCGCAAGACGCTAGGTCTCAAGGGTACCGAGACGATCGATATCGAAGGCCTCGGCAACGATATCCGGCCGCTTTCGACGGTCCCTTGCAGAATCACCTATGCCGACGGCACGGAGCGATCCATCCTGATCAAGTGCCGGATCGATACCGAAATCGAGGTCGATTACGTCAAGCATGGCGGCGTGCTGCACTATGTGCTGCGCGACCTGGCGAAATCCGGCGCCTGACGCAACGTAAATTGTATCAAGCCCGCTGCACGGGAAGGCTGCGGCGGGCTTTTTCTCAGTCTCTCACGTGGCTGTGACTGTGCGGGGCGGCCCGGAGCACATATAACCCCTTCTGATGACCCGGCTTCTTGTTTCCCTCGCGCTTCTGTTCGGCTCCGCGCTACCCGCGCACGCGGAAGGCCCGATGCTGGTCGAACTGTTCGCCTCGAAGAACTGCCGCGCCTGTCCTGCGGCTTACAAGACGCTCCAACAGGTCGAGGCCGAGCGCGGCGACGGCGTGATGGTGCTGACCTGGGCGGTCGATTACTGGGACTATCTCGGCGGCAAGGAAAAGATGGCACTGCCTGAATCGAAAGAGCGCCAGCGCGCCTATGTCGAGCGCTTCTCGCTGCGTGGTCCATATACCCCCCAGTCTGTCTACAATGGGCTCGAACAGGCCGCCGGCAACAAGCCGACCAAGGTCGGTGCGGCGATGATGAAGGCCGAAATGGCCGAGCCTGCGAATGTCCGCCTGCAGAGCGCCGGCAAGAAGGTCGTACTCACGGGCCAGCCGGACGGTCTCGCCGATATCTGGTGGGTCGCCTATCTCGACGCGGATGACAACAAGACCAGAATGCCCAACCCGGTGACCAGCGTGCGCCAGATCGGCCCCTGGCTTGGCGGCAAGGCCGAGATTGACCTGCCCGCCTGTGCCTCCGGTTGCGCGCTTATCGTGCAGGAAGCCGGCATGGGCCGCGTCCTCGCCACTATGCGGGCGAACTGACGTCAGTCAGGCGGCCGGACGATCGTCGCGACGAGAGGCGTATAATCTGCCCAGTCCGTCGCCGTCAGTTCGAACGCCCAGCCAGCCGCACGTTCATTGATCGCCGCGCCGCGCGTGGCGCCCTCGCCAGCTTCGATCGCGCGCATCGTGATGAAGAAGCCGTCTGCTTCGCGGTAAGCGCGGACGTCAACTTCCAGCCCGTCATGGGTCTGCGTGATATGGCGGGCGAGCGCCTTCGTGCGCAGCGCCGAGGCTGGCTTTACACCAATCGGCAGGAAACGGGTCAGCGCCAGCGCGGGTCCTGTAACGGCAAGCCGGCTCGTCAGGCGGTAATTCTGGTAAGGCGGGGCCGGGCGGAAGGCGCGGTCGCTGGAGCCGACTTCGCGCTGCAGGAAGAGGCTCTCGCCCCTGCTGTCGGTCAGGCGGACGGCGGAGACCGCGTCCTCGTGGATTTCCAGAAAGCCGAGGTCCAGCCAGGCTTCGGAACTGTAGAGCGGCGGCAGATTACCGGTCACGCGAAACGCCAGCGTCTCGTCCGGCCGGCGCGCATAGATGTACTCGCCCTTGCGCCCGGTGATCAGCGCGGCGCCGGCCTTGCCGTCCGGGCCGATCACCTCCAGCAGTGCGCCTGTGCCGCTTTCCCGCGGATCGCCAAGGCCGATTCGGCCGAGTTTCTCGGGGTCATCCGTACGCGGCGTATCCCAGACAAGGCTTTCAAGTCCCGCGGCGAGCTCTGTCAGCAGATCCTGCCGGACCGGATAGCCTTCGCGCGAGCCGAGCCGCCAGCCTTCGCCGGTGGCGACCAGCATATATGTTTCGTCAGCCAAAGTTATGCGGATACCGGTCGCCTCGTCGCGCTGCGCCGAGAAATCGGGGAACACTGGCTCACCGGTCCGCTCGCTTGTCTGGACCGGTGCGCCGCCGCCGAGATGGGTGGCGATGGCCAGTAAGCTCAGCGCGGCGGCAAGGCCCGCCATGGCCAGCGTGCGGCGTGTGCGTTGCTTGTCACGCAGCGTGCTCATGCGCCGGCCTTTCGCGGTCGCTTCTGCCGGCGCCAGACGATCAGCCCGGCGAGCGCCACCAGGACGGGCCCGCCCCAGATATTGAGCGCCTTCAGGCTGCTTTCGAGCCGGTCGATGCCGCGCCGGTAATCGCGTTCCGTTTCACGCAATCGGGCGCGGAGATCCAGGATATCCTGGCGCAGCAGGGAGAGTTCGGCGCGTTCCGGCTCGCTGAGCTCGGCCTCGGGGTCGCCGGAGAAGAAGGTGTCACCTTCACCGGTATCCTGCAGCTCGGCAAGACGGGTCTGCGCGGTGGCGAGGCGAGATTCCAGTTCGGACTGCTGCCGGAAATACTGGGTCTCCGCTTCGCTCCGCATACGGTCGATCCGTGTCATCGGGCGCAGCGCGGGCGCGCGCGAGCGCAGACGTGAGAGTTCGCCCCCGCCGGCCAGCGCATCGAGCGCGTTCAGGACAAGGGCGCCATTGTCGGCTACAGCGACCCCGCCGCCTTCGACGATGTAGAACTCATCGGCAATGAAATCGGCGTCGGCAATCACGATGATCTCGGCGGAGCGTTCGCCCGCGCGGATATGCGGGGGCAAGGCGGCTGCGGCAGCCCGCGCCGCCTCGGCCGCTGCCGGATCACGCGGCGCATCGATCGCCGGGGCGCCGGACGGAAATGCACTGACCAGAAGGCCAGACACGCGCACGGCGAGGGCGAGAGGTGATGGCAGGCTCTCATAAGCCTCCAATACGGCGCCCGGCTGCAGGTCGCGCGCCGCTTCGCCGGCATTGATGAAAGAGGGGCTGGGCCCGGTGGTGATCAGCGGCGTGATCGTCACGCCGTCTGGCGGAGATCCGGCCAGCAGAGCGCCCGGCGCACCGAAGTTCACGACGCGCATCAGGTCCGCCGTGATCGGATCGTCCCGGTTCATCGCCTCGGCGGGCACACCCAGGAAAAGGGGATGCGCCAGCTCCTCGACGGCGCCGCGTTCTGTTTGCACGGGCACCGGCAGCGCAAAGGCGGCGTCGGCCACAGCGTCCGGGGCCAGTTCCACACCCCAGGCGCGGCCCAGTCGGCCAAGGCCGGAGCGGGCAAGCTCGTTGCTGGCACCGAACACGTCCCCGGTCACGGCGGTCTTTGCGGCCGGGTCGACAAGGAAAACGGCCCGCCCGCCGCGCAGTAGGTACTGGTCGATCAGCCATTCCTGACGGCTCGACAGCGGCGGCGGATGCGCCAGAAGCAGCACGTCTGTATCCTCGGGGATAAGGCTGAAATCTTCCGCCAGCGGATAGATCTCGAAGCTGCGGGCAATATCCTGCAGCAGAACGTATCCGCCTGCCGGATCCGGCGCCGTCATGCCGGGCAGGGAGGATAGAATGGCGATACGCGGCGGTTCGGGGTTGTTCAGCCGCGCGATCATCCGTGTCAGATCATACTCCAGCGTCAGGTCCTGCTCTGGCGCGAGGAATGGCAGGATGCGTACATCGTCGATCGTATTGTGCCCGATGATGCCGAAGTAGAGCGGATCATTGCCGCCCGCCGGCACTGCCGGTATACCGGCCGCCAGTGCTTCGTCCTCAGCTTCTGAAAACGGCGCCGGATCGATCTCGCGCACGCGGATACTGCCGCCGGAGGCTGCCTGGTAGGTAGAGAGCAGTTCGCGCACGCGCGCCGCATGCGCCTGGACAGCGGGAAAATCCTGCCCGACGCGCCGGGAGTAAACGAAAGTCAGGTCCACCGGTTCACTGATCTCGTCCAGTGTTGCAAGCGTCGCGTGCGACAGCGTATAGAGCCCGCCTTCGGTGAAATCGATCCGCGCGCCGGCCAGCAGTTTCTGCGCGGCTATGTTGCCCGCCAGCAGGATCACGCCGGCCAGTAAGGTAGAGAAAACAAGGTATCGGCGCGCGTTCACCTGGCTTTTCATCCCAGCCTCTGGCGCGAGGCCCAGAGGCAATTGAGGAAGACGAAAGTCGCCGTGAAACCCAGGAAATAGGCGACGACGCGCAGCTCAAGCACGCCGCGCTGCGCGCCTTCAAACTGGGTGATGAAAGAAAAACGCGCCACAATATCGGCAAAACCGGTGCCGAACAGGCTCTGCACCGTAGAGAGCACAAGTGGCCAGCCGGCCGCGGTGAACATGAACGCCATCACCACACTGATCACGAATGAAGTAACCTGGCTGCCGGTCAGCGCCGAGACGGCGGCGCCAATCGAAAGATAGGCCCCGGCCATCAGCAGGCTGACGAAATAGGCGAGCGCAATGGCGGTATTGTCCGGGCTGCCGAGGAAGTTCACCGAGGCCCACATCGGCAGGGTCAGCAGCAGACCGGCGGCGGCCACAGTCCAGGCCGCCATCAGCTTGCCGAGCACGAGGCCCGGAATGCCGAGCGGGAGGGAAAGCAGAAGCTCATCGGTCCCGCTGGCCTTCTCGTCGGCCCAGAGCCGCATGGCAAGCGCCGGCAGGAAGATCATGTATAGCCATGGGTGCCAGACGAAGAAGGGCTGCAGGTCCGCCACGCCCCTATCGAAAAACCGGCCCGCCTCCCAGGTGAACAGGCCGAGTGCCAGCAGGAATACCGCAAGGAAGACATACGCCATCGGCGTCGCGAAGTACGCGCCCAGCTCACGCCGGTAGGTAGCAGAAAAGCCGCTCATCTGGCGCGTCAGGTAGCCGCTCACAGGTTTTCGTCCTCGTCCTGGTCGGTGAGGCGGGAAAACGCCGATTCAAGTGATCCGTCTTCGGAGCGCCGCGCAAGGCCGGCCGGCGTGTCATCCGCGATCACCCGGCCCCGGTCGATCAGCACGGCGCGGTGGCACATGGCCGGCACTTCGGTCAGCGTGTGGGTGGAAATGATGATCGCCTTTGTCGGCGCCATCCGGGCGATCAGCGCGCGCACGGCGCGTTTCTGGTTGGGATCGAGACCGTCCGTCGGCTCGTCCAGCACCAGCACCGGCGGGTCATGCAGGATCGCGCCTGCAAGGCCCACCCGGCGGCGGTAGCCCTTCGAGAGATCGCCGATCCGCTGATGGCTGACGCTCAGGATGCGCGCGTCGGCAATCGCCCGGTCTACCGCGTCCTGGCGCGACCTGCGGGGCAGGGCGCGCGCCTCGGCGAGGAAGCGCAGGAATTCCGGCGGCGTCATGTCCTCGTAGAGCGGGGCGCCTTCCGGCAGGTATCCGAGCGAGGCCTGCGCCGCGCGGCGGTCAGATATGATGGATTTACCATCAATCACCGCATCCCCCGAATCGGGCTCCAGCACCCCGGCAATCATCCGCATCGTCGTGGACTTGCCCGCGCCATTCGGCCCGAGGAAGCCCAGCACGGTGCCCTTTTCCACGGCAAACGATACGCCGCGCACGGCGTGCTTGGATCCGTAGGATTTCTCGAGCGCTTTGACTTCCAGCATGCCTAGCGGGGTGCCTCAACTTATGCCCAAAGCTGATAGACCGCTTGGCCTCCCGCTTCCAGTGCGCAGGCTTACAGATTACGCCGGATTTAGATGCTGAAGCGCGACACTTCCTCGATCAGGCACTTCGCCGCCACTTCGACGATCTTGCCGCCATCCGCCGCGTTCGAAAGGGTCGGGTCTGACCCAATGCGGCCATCCGGGAAGTCGCGGCGATAGCGCACCGCGTCACTGATCGTACCGGTGGGCGCGATCTTCGGGCTCATCGGCGTGTGCTGGCGCTCGCGTTCCGGATAGGCCCAGTAGGTCACGGAGACTTCCGAGGCTGTGGCGTGGCTGCCATGGCCTACGGGATAGAGCTGGTTGCAGACGTTCATCACCTCCCGGTAGTCCCACCAGTCGCGCCGTTTGAGCGCCAGGTCCGGCCGGTTGTCGACGCCCTTCGGATCATAGCTGCGCCGGGCGTGGATCTCGGCGAAGGCCGCCTCGATGGTCGAGATGTTGCCGCCATGGCCGTTGAACCACAGCACCCGCTCGAACCCGTGGCGCACCAGGCTCTCGGTCCAGTCCGCCATCGCCGCCATCATTGTAGAAGGACGTAGCGTGATCGTGCCGGGAAAGCCGAGATGGTGCTGCGCGCAGCCGACATTGAAGGTCGGCCCGACAAGGATGTCGTCCGGCGCGAGGCTCTCGGCATGGTTGGCGATGATCTCCGGGCAAAGCGCATCCGTGCCGATGAAGCCGTTCGGCCCATGCTGCTCGAACGAGCCGATGGGGATCACGATGGTCTTTGACTTCTTCAGCCAGGCTTCGATGTCCGGCCAGGTCGAGACGGGAAGGCGCATGGGATCATTCCTTTCGGGGGCCGAGGCGGCGCGTGATGTGGCCCATCTTCCGGCCGGGCCGTGCTTCGCGCTTGCCATAGAGGGTCAGCGTGTCATGGGGCCCGAGGCTCGCCGGGCTGACAAGCCCTGCTTCGCCGATCAGGTTGATCATCTCGGCATCGAACAGGCGATGGGTATCGCCCAGCGGCCAGCCGGCGACGCAGCGGATATGCTGCTCGAACTGGCCGGTCTGGCAGGCTTCCGGCGTCCAGTGGCCAGAATTGTGCACGCGCGGCGCAAACTCGTTGGCAAGCAGGGTGCCGTCCGGCAGCACGAAGAATTCCAGCGCCAGCACGCCGACATGGTCCAGCGCCTCTGCCAGAGTCACCGCTTTGGCCCGCGCCTCGTCCTCGATCGCTTTCGCCAGGCCCGACGGGACGGTCGAGACTGACAGGATGCCGTCCTTATGCAGATTGCGCGGCGGCGCCCAGGTGTGTGTCTCCCCCCCCGGTGCGCGCGCTACGATCACCGAAATCTCGCACTGGAATGCGATGGCGGCTTCAAGGATCGCCGGGGCCTCTCCGATCCGGTTCCAGGCCGCTTCGGCCTCGCCGGGAGACCGGATCCAGGCCTGGCCCTTGCCGTCATAGCCTTCGCGCCGCGTCTTAAGGACGCCCTTGCCGCCTAGTGTTTCCAGCGCAGCCGTGATGTCGCCCGGTCCGTCCACAGCCTCGAACGGTGCCGTGGCGATGCCCTGCGCCCTGAGGAAAGTTTTCTCGGTAAAGCGGTCCTGCGAAACGGTCAGCGAAGCTGCGCGCGGACGTACAGGCGTGCCGGCAGCTTCCACCGCCTCGATCGTCAGTACCGGGACATTTTCGAACTCCAGCGTCACAGCATCGCAGGCGGTCGCGAACTCGGTCAGCGCGTCTATATCGTCCCAGGCCGCCGACCAGGCGCCTGCCGCAACACGTCCCGCCGGCGGATTGTCTTCCGGCGAATAGATCAACATGTCGAAGCCGAGCTGCGCGCCGGCGCTCGCCAGCATCCGGCCGAGCTGTCCGCCGCCGAGAATGCCGATGGTCGCGCCTGGCCGCAGCGGCGTCATCCTTCGGGGGCCTCTTTCACGCTCTCGGTCTGCGCCGCACGGAAAGCGTCCAGCTTTGCGGCAACGCCCCGATCTTCAAGTGCGATGATCGAGGCCGCCAGGATGCCGGCATTCGCCGCGCCCGCCTCGCCGATGGCCAGCGTGCCCACCGGAATGCCCTTCGGCATCTGCACGATGGACAGGAGGCTATCGAGACCTTTCAGCGTCTTGGACTGCACGGGCACGCCCAGTACGGGCAGGGGGGTCATCGAGGCAGCCATGCCTGGCAGGTGGGCAGCGCCGCCCGCGCCCGCGATGATCACCTTGAGGCCGCGGCCCTTCGCCGATTTGGCGTACTCCACCAGCCGGTCCGGCGTGCGGTGCGCAGAGACGATTCGCGCTTCATACGCCACGCCCAGCGTCTCCAGCATCCGCGCGGCTTCCTGCATGACCGGCCAGTCGGACTGGCTGCCCATGATGATGCCCACTACCGGGGTCTTGCCCGCTGCCATTGCCCCGCCTCGCTGCCGGAAAGCGCGCACCTTAAGTGTGCCGGGGCGCGGGTCAACCGTTCGTATGCCAGCCTTCCGGGCAGGCCCCGCTCGCGCGTCGGGGGAAATGCAACCGGGTCTCTACAGGCCGCCCATTCGGCGCTATCTTGGCCCCATGGCAAAAGACTTACCCCGCTTTGCTTCGGCCGAACGGCGCGCCCTTCTGGACGCGCTCGGGCTGGACCTGAAGCAGCTCGACCGGCGCACCCGCGCCGCAATCGAAGCGCTGAGCGAGGAAGTGCTTGCCCTGCGCGACGGGTCGGCCGCGCTCAAGGCGGCGCTCGCCGACGCCGAACTGCTCGCCGACAATGACGCGCTGGTGCCGATCTTCAACCGCCGCGCCTTCGAGCGCGAGGTTCGCCGGGAGATTGCCCTGTCCGGCCGGTTCCAGACACCCCTGTCCCTGATTTTCATCGATTTGGACAATTTCAAGCTGGTCAATGACACCTATGGCCATGCGGCGGGCGATAGCGTGCTCCTTAAGGTCGCCGGCATCCTGCTGGACAGGACCCGCGAAACCGATATCGTCGGCCGTCTCGGGGGGGACGAATTCGGCGTCGTGCTGGCTCACGCCACCTATGACGATACCCTGCGCAAGGCGGCCCAGCTCGCCCAGGCCATTGATGCGCTGGAAGTGCGCGACGAGGCCAGCCCGGCCACCCCGGTCGTCCGGATCGGTGCCAGCTGCGGCGTTGTCGAATGGCGCACCGGCCAGAGCGCTGCAGCCCTTATCGCACGGGCAGATCAGGCCATGTTCGTGGAAAAGTCCCAGCGCAAGGCCGTCGGGCGGGCAGCCCGCTGACCACATGTCGGACAGTTAACATAAACAGGATCCGTATTGCATGACTCCGGGGCCTGCTTGTGGCATGTTGAGAAAACGGCCCGATAAGTGCCGTGCTGAAAACAGGAGACTGCCCATGTCGCTTAATGGTCGGATCAGTGAGCTCGCCGCAAAGCATCGCCACCTGGACGAACAGATAGCCGCCGAACAGAAGCGCCCCTCCAGCGATGATCTTACGGTGAAGGATTTGAAGCGACAGAAATTGAAGATTAAGGAGCAGCTGCGACAGTTGAAAGCCAGCTGACGCCAATCCCCTTGGCCCGCAAATTGCGGACTGGCCGGGACACATAAGTGGCCTCAGCCATCCGGAGACATGGGCTCATGAAACCTTGCCAATCCCCGCGCGCCGCGCAGCAACCCGCGGTCCGCGCTGATGGGTGAGCCAGTTACCCTCGTGCTCGGGCTAGGCCGTGAAGTCGGCGACGCCGTTGCGCGCACCTTCCAGGAAGACGGTCACCGCGTCCTCGTCGCTGACGCCTCCGCCGAACGGCTCGAATCGGCGCGCGATGCGCTGGAAGAAGGCGCCGCCACCTACCACGGCGAGCTGCATACCCGGCTCGGCCTGCGCAACGCCGTCACGGCTGCCCTCGAAGCCTTCGGGCGGATCGACAATGCCGTGATTATTCCGGAAATCGAGGAAGGCGACCACCTGCTCGATTTTGCGCAGGAAAAATTCGAGAAGGCGCTCGCCCGCTCCGCCCGCGGCGCCGCCCTCGCGCTGAGGGTGATCTCTGAGCGCCTGCTGGAGCAGGAAGACCTGCCGCAGGCCGGCGTCCAGCGCATCCCGCAGAAGGGCACGATCACCTTCGTTCTCGGCTACGCTGCCATCGCCTCGATGCCGGGCCGGTTCACCGAAAGCGTCGGCCAGCATGCGATCCTCGGCGTCATGAAGGCCGGCGCGCTTGAACTCGCCGAGCATGCGATCCGCGTTAACGCCGTGATCGCCATCCGTCCGCGTGAGGAGCGTTCTGAAACCTGGACCGCGCGCCGCGTGCCTCTGGGCCGCGCCGCCCTCGCCGACGAAATCGCCGAGGCCGCGCGCTACATTGCCTCGCCCCAGGCCGCCTACCTCACCGGCCAAAGCCTGATACTCGACGGCGGCCGCTCCACTCTTTCGGGCCTTCTGGACTAAGCGGGTGACAGTTCCGTCACGCCGCCCTTGGTGTAGGACGCCTTGAAGCTCGCTGCCGTCTCGGCCGTGTAGTCGAGCGCATAGATGGTCGACACCTTGCGGAAGGTCGCCAGAACCTCGCCCGCCATAAGTGTCACTACCGTGTATCCATGGCCGAAAGGGTCGTGCCAGATGATCTCTTCATTTGCGTCGGCAATCTGCTGGCCAAGGTCCGGCATCGCCTTCACATAGGTACCCATGCCGGGCGAGCTGATCGAGGTGCAGCCGAACTCCACGCCGCGCCGGATGCCGCCCGCATCGAACAGTTCGTTGGCGTAGGCTGTATGCGTATCGCCTGCGAGGGTGACGAGCGACGCGCCGGCCTCGGCCACGTTGGCGTAGAGCCGTTCGCGCGCGGCCGGATAGCCGTCCCAGGCATCGAGGTTCCAGGGAAGGCCGAGCGCCGTGAACGGCAGGAAGGCCAGCACTTCCGGCCGGTCCTGCGCCGCCACCTGTTCGGGCGTCATGATCTTGGTGAAGTCCGGCAGCCTGTTCTTGGCCATGATCACCTGGTTGGCCAGCACCTGCCAGGCCGCGCCGGACTGGACGGAGGCTTTCAGCTCCGCCGCCAGCCAGGCTTCCTGCTCGGCGCCCAGCATCGTGCGCGAAGGGTCGGCCACCGCTATCATCGTCTTCATCACCCGAGCGCCGATTTCTTCCTGCGTCGCCGCGCCGGCGAGAGCCGAACCCCAGTCGAGTGGTTCCGAACGCCCGGTCAGGCGCGAGTCGAGGGCATGCACGGTCGCGACATTGCCGAAGCGGAACGTGCGCCAGACCGCCGAGTTGAACTCGCCGGGCTTCGCCTCGCGGATCGGCATCCATTCGAAATAGGCCTGCAGCGCACGCATCTTGCGGTCGCTCCACTCGCCTTCCGTAGCCGGATTGTGGTTCTCGGCGCCCGTCCGGTAGGAATCGTTGGCGCTCTCATGGTCGTCCCAGGTGCAGATCCAGGGCGCAGCTGCATGCGCGGCCTGCAGGCCAGGATCGGACTTGTACTGCGCATGCCGGCGGCGATAGTCTGACAGCGAGATGGTCTCCGTCGGCGGATCATGCGGCCGGCCCAGCTGTGCGGCGACATCGCCGCCATAACCGTCGGTGCCATATTCGTAGATATAGTCGCCAAGGTGCACGATGGCGTCGAGGTCTGCTTCCCTGGACAGTTCGCTGTAAGCCGTGAACAGGCCGAACTGGTAGTTCGAGCAGGATACCACGCCCAGCTTCACCGGCGCCGTGCCATCAGCAGATGTTGTCCGCGTGCGCCCCGAAGGCGAGATCACCTCCCCGTCCGCTGCCTTGGCGCGGAAACGAAAGGTGTATTCCGTAGCCGGCTTCAGCCCTGAAGCGTCGGCTTTGACCGTGTAGTCGCGCGCCTCTGAAGTTACCACTTCGCCGGTCGCCGCCGGCACCGAGGCACCTGCTTGCGTCACTTCCCAGGTCACCGTCACCGGGCCTGTGCCCGCCAGCGGCGTCACGCGCGTCCACAGGATCACGCTGCCGGGCAGGGGGTCGCCGGAGGCCACGCCGTGCAGGAAGGCCAGCTCGCCCTCGAAGCCCTTCGCTGCTTTCGGCGCCGTCTGGCAGGCCGCCAGGCCGATCGAACCGAGGGCCGCGCCGCCCAGAAGCCCGCGCCGTGTTACCTGTGTCATGCCGTATCTCCCCGCAATTCGCGCCTTATGGCGCAGTCATGTGAAGCCAGCATGACGCAGGCCGCATCCCTCGTCTATAAGCTGCGCCATGAGCCAGATCGAAATCATCGCCGCACCTGAAGACGCAGGCCAGCGCCTCGATGCCTTCCTCGCCGCAAAGGCGGGCGAGATCTCGCGCACCCGCGCCAGGGCGCTGATCGAGGAAGGCGCGGTCACCGTTGATGGCCGCCCCGAAGCCAGCCCCCGCGCCGCCATCAAGGCCGGCAGCGTCTATATCGTCGCGCTGCCCGATCCGGTTGCCGCTGAGCCGCAGGCCGAGGACATCCCCCTCGACATCCTGTTCGAGGACGCCCACCTGATCATCCTAAACAAGGCCGCTGGCATGGCCGTGCACCCCGCGCCCGGCAGCGAGGACGCCACCCTCGTCAATGCGCTGCTGCACCATTGCCAGGGTCAGCTCTCCGGCATCGGCGGTGTTCAGCGCCCCGGCATCGTCCACCGGCTCGACAAGCTGACCAGCGGTGTGATGGTCGCGGCGAAAACCGAGGTCGCCCATACCGGCCTCGCGGCCCTGTTCGAACGCCACGACATCGAACGCATGTACCTCGCCGTCACGCGCGGCGCCCCGCGCCCGCTGGTGGGCACGGTTGACGCGGCCGTTGCCCGCTCTCAGACCGATCGCAAGAAAATGTCCGTGCACAGAAACCCGGACAGCCCCGCCGCCCGGCGCGCCGTCACCCACTACAAGGCGATCGAAACCTTCGGGGAGCGCGACAAGCACACCCACGCGCCTGCCGCCGCGCTTCTGGAATGCCGTCTCGAAACCGGCCGCACCCATCAGATTCGCGTGCACATGGCGCATATCGGCGCGCCGATCCTCGGTGATCCCGTCTATGGCCGCCAGATGCACCTGACGGCTCTCGGTGCAGGCGCAGGACACGACGCCGCCATCGCCGCAGCAAAGGCCATGGACCGTCAGGCCCTGCACGCCGCCGTTCTCGGCTTCGAGCATCCGGTCACCGGCAAGCCCCTGCGCTTCGCAGCGCCGGTCCCGGCCGATATGGCCGGACTGATCGCCGCGCTGAAGCGGTTGCCGAAGGACTAACGCCCGCCGCCCGTGCTCGTCCCCGTCGACGCCGTCACCAGCGGCTCGAACCTCAGCGTCCGCGCCGTCAGTGTGACCTTGCCGATCCTGTCTGTATCCGCGACGATCTTCACCGGCACGTGCGAGCCGTTTTCCAGCGGCGCGAGATACATCCGCAGCGGCCCCGAAATTCCGGTCAGCGTGTCATTGTTCGACTCGCCCTTCTTGTAGCCGGCAATCTTGTCCATCGTGACATGGCACTCGATGGCCTGGCCGTTCCAGGCCGGCGTCTTCAGTTTCACAAGGTTTGCATTGCCGCGCTTCAGGTGGAGGTAGGTCAGTTGGCGACCGTCGAACACCTTGATCGGCCCGCCGCACGGGTCGGTGCCTGCCGCGCGCGGCTCGAGCGCAAAGGTGATCAGCGCCGTCAGCGGATCATTCGCGAGGATCGCCTGCTCAGCGGTCGCCGCCGGATCGCCGAGATTCCCGAATTTCGGCTTCGCCGTCATCGTGAAGCCGGTATCGGTCATGTTGATCTCGACGCGGCGGTTCTTCTTCCCGTCATTGTTCTGAGACACGTACTTCGTGGTCTTGAGGCCGGTCGCGCTGGTCTTGCCGGACGCGTTGAGGTTCATGTCATAGTTGACGAACACATCGGCAAGGCCGGTCGTGCGTACCCGCGACTTGATCGCATAGGAATCGGGCTTCATGTCCACCGTGAAGGTGGCCCGGCCTGTCGCCGGGATGATGAACACCATCGCGCGGGCGTCGAGTTCGTACACCATGCGCGTCGGCGCGCCGGTCTTGATGCTGGCGAGAACGGCGGGAGAGCTCGCGGTCGGCCCGGTCTGGGCGGCGGAGGCGCCAAGAAGAGCGAGCGAGGCGGCGGCAAAAAGGAAGCTGCGCTTCATCGGGTCCTGTAGTCCTTTGCGGTCAAGCGGGCAGGCGCTGCCCGTCTTCTAGATCGCCCCTTCCCAACAAGGCCTGAACAGCCATACGGCAAATATGCCTTATTTGGCCCATCCCGCCCACTGACATATGATGACAGGGCGTGACAGTCAGCCCTTTTGTGGCAGCGCGCCGGTCGATGGCCGCCCGCCTGAATCGCCCCGGTTGACAGGAGGCGCCCCCAGCCTGTAGGAGCGCGCCTTCAGATCAAATATAGCCCCTTTTCCCGGAGCGAGGCCCATGTCCCGCGAATGTGAACTTACTGGCACGAAGCCGATGGTCGGCCATATCGTCAGCCACTCCCAGATCAAGACCAAGCGCCGCTACCTGCCTAATCTTGTGCAGGTCACGCTGCACTCGGAAGTGCTGGACCAGAATTTCAAGCTCCGCATAGCGGCAAAAGCCCTCCGCACGGTCGACAAACTCGGCGGCCTCGACGCTTTCCTCGCCAAGGCCAAGGATGACGCGCTCTCGGACAAGGCGCTGAAAATAAAGCGCGATATCGCGAAAAAAGCCGTCCCCGCCTGAACGAGCAGGCCTGATTAAATCTTCGAAGCGCCGGGCCAGAGGGCCCGGCGTTTTGCATTACGGGCCAGGTTTGCCGCGTTTCCCAAAGCGTGCCAGTGCTGGCGTGTCCAGATCCGGAGCCTTTCATGCGTCTCGCCCTCCTGTCCGCCGCCGGCCTCCTGCTCGCCGCCTGCGCGCCTGCCCTGCCGACCGAGACCGAGGCGACCGAAAAAGTCACCGTCTTCACCAACGGTACGATCTATACCGGTCTCACCGACCCGTCAGGGGCGGCGCAAACCGTCAACGGTGTCGTCGTCGGCGAAGATGGCCGCATCCTCGCCACCATCCCCCCGATGTCGGAAGACTGGAGCGAAGAAGAGATCAACCTGATCGATCTTGGCGGCGCCTTCCTCTATCCTGGCTTCACCGA
Organism: Hyphomonas sp.; assembly: GCA_016124495.1. Classification (GTDB taxonomy): domain Bacteria; phylum Pseudomonadota; class Alphaproteobacteria; order Caulobacterales; family Hyphomonadaceae; genus Hyphomonas. The sequence continues at coordinate 143,750 of WGNP01000013.1, forward strand.
CGCACACATTCACCTGCAAGGCGTTGGCGAGCGCGAACTCACGCTCAACCTGGAAGGCACCGCTTCGGTTGCCGAACTCGTCACCCGTGTCGAAACTGAACTGGCAGGCAAGCCCGAAGGTTCCGTCCTCGTCGGGCGCGGCTGGATCGAGACCGGCTGGCCGGAAGGCCGCATGCCGACGGCCACGGATATCGACCCCGTTTCCGGCAGCCACAAGGTCATCCTCGGCCGCTCGGACGGTCACGCCCTCGTCGTCAATACCGCTGCGCTCGACGCAGCTGGCATCACGGACCAAACGGCCGACCCCTCCGGCGGCAAGATCGAACGCGATGCCCGCGGCAAGGCCTCCGGTATCCTGATCGACGCCGCCATGGGCCTTGTCCAGCCGCTGATCGCCGAGCCGGACGATGCGGCCGTCTCCCTCGCCCTCGAAACCGGCGCCAAGCTTTACGCGTCGCGCGGCTGGACGGGCGCTCACAACATGAGCGTGTCCGCTCGCGAAGCGCCGCTGATGGCCGCGCTGGACGGGGAAGGGCGCCTGCCGCTGCGCCTCTACAACGCCTTCGATTCCAGCGCTTTCGCGATTGCTGAAACCCGTCAGCACGAGACCGGCACGATCACCAACCGCGCCGTCAAGCTCTACATGGACGGCGCCCTCGGCAGCCGCGGCGCGCAGCTGATCCAGCCCTACGCCGATCGTCCGGACACGTCCGGTCTCTCCCTGCTCGACGATGAAGGCCTCGCCGCCTTCATGGCGCAGGCCAGGGCCGCGAATGTCCAGCTCGCCATTCATGCTATCGGCGACCTCGCAAACCGCCGCATCCTGGAGGCCTACGAGGCCGGCGGCTATGACAAGTCGCTGCGCTGGCGCATCGAGCATGCGCAGGTCATCCACCCGGACGATCTCGCCCGGGTTGCCTCCGGCGGCCTGATTGCATCGATGCAGCCGAGCCATGCTATCGGTGACCTCTTCTTCGCCCCCGCCCGCCTCGGCATGGACCGCCTGCGCGGCGCCTATGCCTGGGCGACACTCCTTGACCTAGGCACCGTCATCGCCGGCGGCTCCGACGCGCCGGTCGAAGTCGGCTCGCCCGTCATCGAGTTCTACGCTGCCGTCGCCCGCAAGGACCTTAAGGGCTTTTCCGGCGAAGGCTGGCATCCGGAAGAGGCCGTCTCCCGCACCCGCGCGCTCGCCCTCTTCACCACCGGCCCTGCCTTCGCCAGCTTCCGCGACGCCGATCTTGGTACCATCGAGCCGGGCAAGCTGGCCGACTTCTCGGTCTTTGACCGCGACTTGATGACGGTGCCTGAAAGTGACATCCTCAAAGCCGAGCCGGTGATGACCGTCATAGGCGGCGAGGTCGTCTGGCGCCGCTAGGGCGCCGGGAACCTGAACAGATACCCGCCCGTGAGGGAGGGCGTATCCATGCGCATCATCCTGAAGACCGGCGCCGCCGCACCGGCCGTTGCGCTCGCCCAGGCCTGCGCCAGACCGCGGGCCCTCGCGCCGGAACCAGCTCCCGCCAGCATGGACTATTCTGTCTCTGCCGAGACGCCGGGCCGTCCGGATGCGGACATCCTCACAGACGCGAAGCGCAACCCGGCTGAAGTGCTCGCCCTCTTCGCGCTCCAGCCCGGCGACACGGTCGTCGAGATCGAAGCCGACGGCGGATATTTCACAGAATTTCTCTCCCGCGCCGTGGGCGCTACCGGCAAGGTCTACATGCAGAACCCCGCCGGTTTCGATGCCTTCCTGGGTGACACGTTGACCAAGCGCCTGGAAGGGCGCCTCGCCAACGTCACCTGTCTCAAGTCCAAATTCGGTGCCTTCGCCGTCCCCATGCCTCCATCGATATCGCGACCTGTTTCCAGGGCGCGGACGAGATCTGGTGCATGCCTGGGGCGCCGCTGAACCCCTCGGCAACCCGGACAAGAGCTTCAGGGACATTCCCCGCGCCCTCAAGCCCGGCCGCCAGTTCCGTCGTCATCGAGCATGTCGCCCCCCGCCGGCAGCCCGCCCACCACCGGCGGCGACACCCACCGCATCGACCCCCTATGCGTCCTCGCGATGGCCGCAGCCGCCGGCCTTATCTTCGAAACCGAGCCGGACATCCTCCGGAATCCTGCCGACGACGGCACAAAGAACATCTTGGATCCCGAAATCCGCGGTAAGACCGATCGGGCCTTCCTGATCTTCCGCAAGCCCTGACCGCCGGTCCCCGGGGCCTGCCATTTCCCCTACGTCGCACTAGGCGCAGGGCTATCGCGTGCTAGAACGCTTCTTTCTGATATCCCCTTCCCGTGACGAGCCCCGCATAGCCATGACTTCAATGACGTCCACCGATACGCTCGAAGGCCTGAAGCCCACCGAGAAGCTGAACCTCAAGAAGCTGTTCGGCCTCGACACGGCCATGGTCGTGCACGGCTTCAAGACGCGCACTGAATACGTGCCGGAAATCGATCCGTCCTACCGGTTCGATCCCCAGACCACGCTCGCCATACTCGCGGGCTTCGAGCACAACCGCCGCGTCATGGTGCAGGGCTATCATGGCACCGGCAAATCCACCCACATCGAACAGGTCGCCGCCCGCCTCAACTGGCCGATGATCCGCGTCAACCTTGACAGCCATGTCAGCCGCATCGACATGGTCGGTAAGGACGCCATCGTTCTGAAGGACGGCAAGCAGGTCACCGAATTCCGTGAAGGCATCCTGCCGTGGGCCCTGCAGCGCCCGGTCGCCATCGTGTTCGACGAATACGATGCCGGTCGCCCGGACGTTATGTTCGTGATCCAGCGCGTCCTCGAAAGTTCGGGCAAGCTAACCCTGCTCGATCAGAACCGCGTGATTTCGCCGAACCCCTACTTCCGCCTCTTCTCGACCACCAACACGGTCGGCCTCGGCGACACGACCGGCCTCTATCATGGCACCCAGCAGCTTAACCAGGGCCAGATGGACCGTTGGAGCATCGTGACGACCCTGAACTATCTCGCCCACGACGCGGAGGTCGAGATCGTCAAATCGAAAGCAACGGGTACGGACGAAGCCCTGCTTTCCAAGATGGTCACCCTCGCCGATCTTACACGCAACGCCTTCATGGCCGGCGACCTCTCCACAGTCATGAGCCCGCGCACCGTCATCACCTGGGCCGAGAACTTCGCCATTTTCGGTGATATCGGCCACGCCTTCCGCATGACCTTCCTCAACAAGTGCGACGAACTGGAACGCCCCCTCGTCGCCGAGATGTACCAGCGCTGCTTCGGCACCGAACTGCCCGAGAGCGCCCTCATGGTGAAGGTGGCGTAGGGCAGGCGCCCACGCACGGCGGATGGCAAAGGACACTACACCCCAGGAGCTCTTCAAGGCCGCGCTCGCTGTCACCACCAAGGCGATGAGCGCGGAGCGCGAGATCGAGGTCGGTTTTGGCAATGATGCCGGCGACCAGGGCGACCGGATCGTACTTCGCCAGCCGCCAATCGAGATCAGCGCCGAACTCGCGGCCCGCATCCGCGGCGAGGCCGACGCCATGGCGCTCCGCCGCGCGCACCACAATCCCGCCGCCCACCTCGCCCACCGACCGCAGGGCGATCTCGCCCGCCGCGTCTATGAAGGCGCCGAGACCGCGCGCATCGAAAGCCTCGGTGCCAATGCCATGCTCGGTACCGCCGGCAATCTCGACGCCGCGCTCGACCATCGTTGCAAGTCCACCAATTTCGGCGCTGGCTCCGAAGACCCTGAGGCTATCCTCGCTCCCGCCCTCGAATTCCTGCTGCGCGAAAAGCTCACGGGTCGCGAACTGCCGGAAAGCGCCCGCCGCGTCGCCGATGTCTGGCGCGAAAAGGTCGAAACGCGGGCCGGCAAGGCCATAGACGGCCTGATGGGCCAGTTGCACGATCAGGCCCGGTTCTCAAAGACTATCCGCTCGATCATCCGAGACCTGACTGCCTCGGACGTGCCTGGCGAGGATGTAGAGACTGACCAGCAGGAAAACGCCGAGCAGCAGGAAGACAGCGAGACGCAGACCGGTGACGATGATACGTCTACGGAAGAGCAGATGGGAGCCTCCGCCGAGCAGATGGAGGCGGGCGAGACCGAAGATATCGACGGCGAAGAAGCCAATGTCTCGGTCGATCAGGACGCCGATCTCGATGCCGACGATTCGCCCGACGAGGAAGACGACGGCTCCAAGCCGTTGCGCCCGAATTACCAGCAGGGCGACGAGCGTGACCGGTTCGTCTATTCCGTCTTCACTCGCGCCCATGACGAGACCGCGCAGGCGCAGGATCTCTGCGACGGCGAGGAACTGACCCGCCTGCGGGCCTATCTGGACCACCAGCTGCAGGGCCTGCAGGGCGCCGTCGCGAAGCTTGCTAACAAGCTTCAGCGCCGCCTGATGGCGCAGCAGAACCGTTCCTGGTCTTTCGATCTCGAAGAGGGCGTGCTCGACACCGCCCGCCTCACCCGCGTGATCACTGACCCCACTGCGCCGCTCTCCTTCAAGCAGGAAGACGACACCAAGTTCCGCGACACGATCGTCACGCTGCTGCTGGACAATTCCGGCTCGATGCGTGGCCGCCCTATCATGGTGGCTGCTCTGTGCGCGGATATTCTCGCGCGCACGCTGGAGCGCTGCGCGGTGAAAACCGAAATTCTCGGCTTTACCACCAAGGCCTGGAAAGGCGGCTTGAGCCGCGAGGATTGGGTTAAGGCCGGCAAACCCAACGGCCCGGGCCGCCTCAACGATATCCGCCACATCATCTACAAGGCCGCCGACATACCGTGGCGCCGCGCGCGCCGCAATCTCGGACTGATGATGCGCGAAGGACTCCTGAAAGAGAATATTGATGGCGAAGCGCTACTCTGGGCGCATGACCGGATGCTGGCGCGCCCCGAGCAACGCAAGATCCTGATGGTGATCTCAGACGGCGCTCCGGTCGACGATTCCACTCTCAACGTCAACATTGGCAACTATCTGGAACGCCATCTCCGGCAGGTGATCGATGAGATCGAGAACCGCTCTCCGGTCGAACTTATCGCCATTGGCATCGGTCATGACGTGACGCGCTACTACAAGCGCGCCGTCACCATCGTCGACGCCGAACAGCTCGGCGGCGCGATGACGGAGCAGCTCGCCTCCCTCTTTGACGAACACCCGATCAATCCCGCCGCCATGGCCATTGTTCCGCTGACGGACAGAACCACACGAGGCGCCGTCTCGGGCGCCTCTGCCGGCGCCCCTAGCTACGGCAAGAAAGTCGGCACAGGCCGCGACGTCAAAACCACGACGCTGCAAGCTGTGAAGCCGCCCGGCAAGAAGTGATTTCTGCTCGGGTTTCAGGATTCTGAAGACAAAGACATCTTTTACGCGCGGCTGTCGTCGGCAGAGGTGTTGCGTAAGGACTGGGCGGGCGTTTTGTAACGGCTTGATCAGGACGGGTTTTCCAGGGCGTGTTTGCCATAGGTGCAAGTCGGGCTTTTTGCCTCTCAGGGTTGCTTCATCGCGTTGCAATCCGTGCACTTCGGATGGCGATTTATTCTCGTTCGCTCTCAGTCATTCTCAGTCATTCTCAGTCATTCTCAGTTCTTGTAAATTCATATCGGTTGTTTCTTGTCCGGTCCCGGGGGCGCCGGATGATGGCCTTTCAGCCTTTATCCGGCTGTCGGGAGTGCGCTTGCGGGTTTGCGGCTGAGGACAACCCCTGCCGGGGGGGGGGCGCAGGTTCTGGAGGGGACGAATCTATAGCGCGTTAATGCGAATACGGAATTTGTGCGCGGACGGATGCAGGGTGTTGTGTAAGGCTCGCAGCTACCCGATCAAGGACATGCTGCTCACGCGGCTCGAAGCTGCCGCTCGGCGGGAAGACCCGGCGGGGCTATCAAGGGTCCGAAGGCCCTCGCCCAGCCTTTTCGTCAATCCCGCTGATGCCCTGGCGTGTTTCCAGCGCCGCGGCCACAGCATCGAGGCTCACGCCGCGCGACCGGAGCGCCACGAAGACATGGTAGAGCACGTCCGCCGCCTCGCTCGCCACCCGGCCGTCGCTCTCGCCGCGCACCGCGTCCGCAAGTTCGCCGCCTTCTTCGGCGACCTTGGCGGCGCAGGCGTCCGGCCCTTTGGCCAGCAGTTTCGCGGTCCAGCTCTTGCCCGCATCGCCGTCTTTGCCGCGGGCATCAATGGTTCCGGCGAGATGCGCGAGGGCGGCGGACAGCCGGGCAGGGGAGGCAAGGTCGGTCATGGCGTAGGCTCCTGTTGCAAGCCATTTAGCGTTCCCCCGCGTTCGCGTCACCCGGCCAAGCTTGACGAACGCTGCGTAAGAGGGCCAGCTTTGGTCAAAACGAAGGAGTTCCCATGAAAGACCGCGTTTCCATCACGATGCTCGACGACGGCGTGGCGGATGTCCGCCTGATCCGTACCGACAAGATGAATGCCCTCGACCCCGCCATGTTCGCGGGCATCGCGGAGGCGATCGCCCAGCTGAACAATACCAAGGGCCTGCGCGCCGTGGTCCTGTCCGGCGAAGGCCGCGCCTTCTGCGCGGGACTAGACCTCTCCTCGATGGCCCAGCCCGGCGACGGCAAGAAGCAGGGCGAAGGCGCCACCGGCAGCCTCGGCAGCCGCAGCCACGGCATCGCCAACCTCGCCCAGCATGTCGCCTGGGGCTGGCGGGAACTGCCCGTGCCGGTGATCGCCGCCGTGCACGGCATCGCCTTCGGTGGCGGGTTCCAGATCATGTCGGGCGCTGACATCCGCATCATCCATCCTGATACCCGCTGCGCCATCATGGAAATGAAATGGGGCCTCGTGCCGGACATGGCGGGCTTCCCGCTGTGGCGGGGCAACGTGCGCGATGATGTGATCCGTGAGCTGACCTACACGAACCGCGAATTCAAGGGCAGCGAGGCGCATGCCTTCGGCTTCGCCACGAAGCTCTCGGAGACACCGCTCGAGGACGCCCTCTGGCACGCCAAACTCATCGCCAGCAAGCACCCGGCCGCCATGCGCGGGGCGAAAGTTCTGTGCAATGCGATGGCCGGTTCCACGGATGCGGAACTCCTCGCCCTGGAAAGCAGTGAGCAGTTGAAAATCATGCGCACGCCGAACCAGATCGAGGCCGTGATGGCCGAGATGCAGAAACGCAAGGCGGTGTTTGCGGATTAAACAGTCCGCACCGGGGCGCCTGCCTTGCCTAGAGCGTCGCGCGCTTCGGCAAGGGTGGCCTCGCCGAAGTGGAAGATCGACGCGGCGAGCACCGCGCTTGCCCCGCCTTCGAGGACGGCGGGGGCAAAGTCCGCCACGCTGCCGGCGCCGCCGCTGGCGATGACCGGGATGGTAACGGCGCAGGACACGGCCTTGAGAAGAGCGATGTCATATCCGGTCTTGGTCCCGTCGCGGTCCATCGAGGTCAGAAGGATTTCGCCAGCGCCTTTCGAGGCGGCGAGGCGGGCGAAGTTAACCGCGTCCATGCCCGTCGCCTCACGGCCGCCCTTGGTGAATATCTCCCAATGTTCGCCGGTCTTGCGGGCATCGATCGCCACCACGACGCATTGCCGGCCGGCCTTGGCGGCGCAGGCTGAAATGAGCTCTGGGTCTGACACCGCGGCGGAATTGATCGCCACCTTGTCCGCGCCCGCACGCAATAAGGCGACCATGTCCTCTACAGACCGCACGCCTCCGCCGACGGTGAGGGGCATGAAACAGGCCTCCGCCGTGCGGCTGACTGTTTCGAGCAGTGTGCCCCGGCCTTCATGGCTGGCCGTGATGTCCAGGAAGCAGAGCTCGTCCGCCCCCTGCGCGTCGTAGGCGCGGGCGAGGGCGACGGGATCGCCGGCATCTTTCAGGTCCACGAAATTGACGCCCTTAACGGTGCGGCCGTCTTTCACGTCGAGGCAGGGGATGATGCGCGTTTTCAGCATGCGCGCGGTTTAGCGGCAGGGGATGGGTAACGGAAGGGGGACGAGGCGGCGATAATGGCGCAGAACATAAAAAGAACATAGCGCCGGTGTGATGTCAAATCGATCAAATTGCACCGACCATCTGGGGCCGGACTTAAGCATGGCGGTGTATGTGTACGGATCGAAATCCGAGAACCGCCTGCTTATGACGACTGCCCTTCGCAAAGCCATCCTGACTGGCGCGCTGCTCACGGCGGTCTCGGTGCTGGCTTCGTTGGTGCCAACCTGGTTCTGGCTGCAGATCGATCCGGTGGTCGATCACGCGTCGGTCTACATTTCCTGCATCGTACTGCCGCTGATCATTGCGCCGACCTGCAGTTTCTTCATCCTGCGGGCACAGATGAAAGCCGAGCGCCTCGCGCTGGCCAATCACCGACTGGCCAGCAGTGACGAGCTGACGGGCTTGCCGAACCGGCGGGCCTTCTTCACCGCAGCGGCGCAGCTTCAGGGCCGGGCCGCACTGGGCGAAGGCGTGCTCGCCTGCGGGATTGCCGACATCGACAATTTCAAGCGCGTCAACGATGAGCATGGCCACGAGGCGGGCGACAATATCCTGAAGTCGGTCGGCGGAGCGATGCGCGCGATAGAGCCTGAAAGCGGCGTGATGGCGCGCCTTGGCGGGGAAGAATTTGCGGCCGCCGGCCTGTTCGCGACCGAGGCCGACGCGCGCCACTATTTTCAGGATCTGGTGCGCGTCCTGGGCGGCGAAGGCTGTGTGCATGGCGGCCAACGTCTGCGCGTGACCATCAGCCTGGGCTATTGCCTCGCGCGCGAGGGCGACACGGTGTCTGCGCTGCTGAGCCGGGCTGACCGTGCGCTGTGCCGCGCTAAGGCGGCGGGCAAGAACCGCGCGGTCAGCGAGGCGCCCGCGCCGGGGCCGATCCGCGTGCCGGCCTGACGGGCTTTCTGGCGCGGCGGCGATGGGTCACTCCCCCTTCAAGGAGACGTGCAATGAACCGACGGATCAGGATTGCTCTCACTGCAGGCTTCACCGTGCTGGCGGAGCGCGCCATGCGCCGCTACATCGAGGACCGCCAGCAGCAGCGCGCCGCGAGGATCATCTGGGTACAGCGCAACAGGGCGATCACCTTTCCGCTATTCTCGTTTTTTAGACTTCAACATCCCGGAGATGTGTTGTGCGGCCGCGGTGCGCGGGGGCAGGACGCCGAAGACGACCTCGCCGACCTTGGCGCTGCAGACGAAATTAGTTTTCAGCTCGACCGTCGTTAAGCTTTCGCCCTCTTTCCGGTTGGGCGACATGCCGGCGGCTCAGAGCCAGTCTGCCAACGTGATGACGACCGGGTCGGTCACCGGCAGGCAGTTTTCGACGCGGGTCGCTTCGCAATGCGTGAGCGAGACGCAGGCATGGCGGGCCTCCCTTTGTGATGGAGTACGGGCGCGGAGGCTGAAGGCTGCCAGCGGATAAACGGCGCGGGATGACGGTGGCGGGGCGGTCTGTTATGCATCGCGAATGAAAGCTCGTAAGCCGCCCGAAGTCGGACCCAACGGCGCAGTGATGATCAATCCGGCGATGGGCGGACGGCTGCGACGCGAGTGCCTCTGCGAAGCGGTGCACCCCTCAACCCGGCTGCCGGCACCGCGCGAGCGGCTTCTCGGGCACGTATTCGCGATGTTGTCCTTTCTTTTGTTGATCTGGATCCAGCTCCGTGATGCCAAGCTGACGGAGCAGATCGCCATGTCCGTTCTGGCCGGCATAATCTGTATACGGCCCTTCTGGCCTGCCTGCCGGATCGAACGCCTGTTCTGGCGGGCGGCTATTGGGGGACTGTGTGTTTATAGCATTTGGGTTTTGATGCGATGAAGTTGTGGGCGCGCGCGTCCAGCTCTAGACCGCTGCTCTGACCGCCTCCGCCGCATCAATATCTCCATCATACAGTGCCCGGCCCAGAATCGTGCCCGCGATGGGGGCGCCGCTGGCTCTTAGCGCGTGGATGTCGTCGACGCTTTTCACGCCGCCGCTCGCGATGACAGGGATGGTGACGCTGTTGGCGAGTTCTGCCGTAAACGGAATATTCACGCCGGTCTTCAGGCCGTCGCGGCTGATGTCGGTGGCGATGATGGCGGCGACGCCGCAGCCTTCGAAGGCTTTCGCGAGTTCGGTGGCGCGCATGTCGCTGGTCTCGGCCCAGCCTTCGACGGCGACCATGCCTTCTTTCGCGTCGATGCCAACAACAATGCGCCCCGGCAGGGCGCGGGCAGCGGTTCTCACGAGTTCGGGGTCGCGCAGGGCCACGGTGCCGAGGATGACGCGGGCGATACCGGCCTCCAGCCAGGCGTCGATCTGGGCGCGAGTGCGGATGCCGCCGCCGAGCTGGATCGTGGCAGGGGTGGCTTTCAGGATGCCGGCGACGGCGGTGCGGTTGACGGGCTGGCCTTCGAAGGCGCCGTTTAGGTCGACCACGTGGAGATGGGTGAAGCCCATTTTCGCGAAGGCGGAGGCCTGGTTGGCGGGATCGGTGTTGAACACGGTGGCCGCGTCCATCTCGCCGCGCAGGAGGCGTACGCAGGCGCCGTCTTTCAGGTCAATCGCGGGGAAGAGGGTGAAGGTCATGGGGACCACTTCAGGAAATTGCTCAGGATCGTCAGCCCAAGCTTCTGGCTTTTTTCCGGATGGAACTGGGTGCCGAAGAGGTTGTGCCGGCCGAGGGCGGCGGCGAAGGGCGCGCCGTAGTCGCACCAGGCGGCGATGTGGGCTTCGTCTTCCGGGCGGAAGGCGTAGGAGTGGGTGAAGTAGGCGTGGGGCGAGGGGCCGAGCCCGGCGAGGACGGGGTGGTCGCCGGTGAGGAGGATTTCGTTCCAGCCGACATGCGGGACGGGCAGGCCGGGGGCGGGCTCGAAGGCTTCGACGAGGCCGTGGATCCAGCCGAGGCCGCGCGTTTCGCCGTCCTCGAGGCCGACATCTGCCATCAGCTGCAGGCCGACGCAGATGCCAAAGAAGGGGCGGGCATTGTTGATGACGGCGGCTTCGAGGGCTTCGACCATGCCGGGGATGGCGCGCAGGGCGCCGGCACAGTCCGCAAAGTGGCCGACGCCGGGCAGGACGATACGGTCTGCTGCGGCGAGGCCGGCGGGGGAGGCGGTGATCTGGATGTCATGGGCGCTGCCAGCGGCGGCGGCGAGGGCGCGCGCGCAGGAATGGAGGTTGCCGGAGCCATAGTCGATGAGCGCAACACGGGACATAGGCGGCTCTTAGCGGCGCGGGCGGGGCGTGGCAATTGAGGGGTGCGGCGCGCTTGGACACGAGGGGAAATCATGCGATAGGCCGCACACCATGGATCTAGTTATTCTTCTCGCGCTGATCGCCCTCAACGGGGTGTTTGCGCTTTCCGAACTCGCGATTGTCTCTTCCCGCCGGACCCGGCTGCAGATGCGCGCTGACAAGGGTGACCGGGGGGCGAAGGTTGCGCTGAAGCTGCAGGAGGACCCGTCGCGGTTTCTCTCTACGGTGCAGGTGGGCATCACGCTGATCGGCGTCATCGCGGGCGCATACGGCGCGACGGCGCTGGCGGAAGATGTGGCGCCCTGGATCGTCAAGACCTTCCCGTCGTTGGAAGAGCATGCGGGCTTTATCGCGTTCGGCGTGGTGATCGCGGCGACGACGTATCTGTCGATCGTCATCGGCGAACTCGTGCCGAAGCGGATCGCCATCACGGCGCCGGAAGCGTTCGCGAGCCTGATTGCGCCTCCTATGTCGGCCTTGGCGACCTTTGCCTTTCCGATCGTCTTTATCCTGAGGGGATCGACCAACCTGATCCTGACGGTGTTCGGCCTGTCGAAGGTCAACGCGGACCTGATGACGGAAGAGGAAATCGAAAGTGTGATCGAGGAAGGCGCCGCCAGCGGCGCCATTGACGAGGACGAGCGCGCGATGATCCGCAGCGTGATGCGGCTTGCAGACCGGGACGTTCGCTCCATCATGACGTCGCGCAAGGATGTCGTCTGGCTCGACCTGGACGATTCGCCAGAAGAGTTGCTGCAGAAGATCGCGGCGAGCAAGCATTCGCGCTTCCCCGTCGCACGCGGCGATCTGGAACATGTGATCTCGGTTGTTCAGACCAAGGATCTTCTGGCGCTGTCAGAAGGCAAGCGCCTGCCGGACTTCGAGACTGCTGGCCATGCGCCTTTGTTTGTGCCGGACTCGATGACGGTGCTCAACCTGCTCGAGAGCATGCAGGCAAGTGCAGTGCAGATGGCGCTGGTGTCGGACGAGCTGGGCCATATCGAGGGTATCGTCACGGCCGCCGATGTGCTCGGCGCGATTGCCGGGGACGTTGCGTTTTCGGCGGAAGACGGGCTGGCCCGGCCGCAGAAACGCGAGGATGGCTCCTGGCTTCTGGATGGCCGGATGGCGATCGAGGACGCGGAGATCGCGCTGGGTTCGGACCTGACGCCGGAGGAGGATCCTCCGTACACAACCGTTGCGGGCCTCGTGATACACCACCTTCAGCGCATCCCCGAACTGGGCGATGCGGCGGTGTCCAATGGCTGGCGATTCGAAGTGATCGACATGGATGGTCGCCGGATCGACAAGCTGCTGGTGGCGCGCGTGCCGGCTTCGGCAGAAGACCCGACCGGCTAGGGTAAGGTGATCCAGTTGCCGTGGAAGCCCGGCGGGATGCGCACTGGGATGGTGATCGTGGCGACCGGCGGACCGGCGAAATCCCGCGCGTCGAGGATGACCAGATCCGTCGCACCGGCGACGATGTCAATGACATAGCCGATCAGCCAGCCTTCATCCTCGCCCGATTTGACGTGCGCCGGCACGAAGACGAATTCGCCCGGCATCTTGCCCTCGCCGAAGTTGTGAACCTGGCGCGTCCTGGTGCCGAGATCATGCTTGAAGAGGCGCGGGTCGCCGACGAAACCAGGGTCGCCGTGCGCGGGCAAAGCGAGGGTATAGGCATAGCGGTAGGGCTGACCTATGCGGCGTTCGTCCAGACGCGGAAATTCCTGCGGCGCGGTGTCGATGATGGTCCGTGTGACCTTGCGGGTGGCGGGATCGATTTCGAGGCTTTCGAACGTACAGACGGTGGTGTTCGGGCCGCGGTCGCCGCCGGCGAACATGTCCTGGTGCACGGCCGCGTCCATGACGACGGTGCCGTCTTCGGTTTCGTAGGCATTGGCGGGGTGGAAGATGTAGCAGGGCTCGACTGCGCACCAGATGATCTCGTCGCCTTTTCCTTCCCGGGGCAGGAGGCCGATGCGGGCAGTGTGCTTGGGGTTCCAGCGATAGGGGAAAGTGTCGCCGCCGATCAGGGCTGGCATCGAGAAGGTGACGGGCAGGTCCATGACGATCACGTAGTTCCTCGTGATCATGCAGTCATGGATCGAGGGGCCATCCTGCACGGCGACGGGTTCGTGCCGGCACACCTGGCCTTCGGCGGTGATGACGGTGTGCCAGATCACGTTGGGTTCCATCGCATTGTAGCAGATGGCATGGGTCTCACCGGTCAGCGGATCAAGGTGCGGGTGGGCGGCAAAGCCCTTGCGCAACAGACCGTCGAAATCGCTCCGTGTGCGGGTTTCCAGCATGTCGGAGACTTCGACGGGCAGGCCGCCCGCTTCAACCAGCGCCCAGATCTTGCCGCCAAAAGCGACAACGTTCGTATTCGGACTTTCGAAATTGTTGACGCGGGGGCCGGGTGCGATGGCCTCGCCGAGCGCTTCGTTGATCGCGGGTGAGCGCACCCAGCGGTTGCGGTACCAGAGCGCTTCGCCGTTCTGGAGGCGCAGGCCGTGCAGCATGCCGTCCCCGGCAAACCAGTGATGGGTGGCGGGGTTTGGCGCCTCGAACGGGTTCGGGCCGTTGCGCAGGTAGAGGCCATTAAGGGCCGCCGGGATAGTGCCGGTGACTTTCAGGCCGGTGAGCGTGTGCTCGTCTTTCAGGGGTGTGTGGACGCCGGTGAGATAGGGGTTCTCTTTCGAGGACTTGCGGTGGGCGCGGTTGTAATTCGCAACCCCCATGAGGCCTTTAGTGATCACACCGCGGATGGCGGCTTCGACGGGGCTCGACATGGTATGCTCCTTCTGGACTTCGGAGGTTGCGGGAACGCGAAATAATGTTTACACTGATAACATGCCTGAGAAAGATAACACTGTCAACATCAATTCCGAGAAAAATCGCTACCATCATGGCGATTTGCGTTCAGCGCTGATCGAAGAGGGCCTGAAACTGATCGATACGGGGCCGGCTGAGGCGCTGAGCCTGCGCGAGATTGCGCGCAATGCGGGGGTTTCGGCCACGGCGGTCTACCGGCACTTTCCGGACAAGGCAGCGCTACTGGGCGCGTTGTGCCTGGAAGGGCATCACCGGATGGCAGCGGCCTTCCGCAAGGCGATGGCGTCATCGGCGCCGGGGGTGGAAGCATTCAACGCAATGGGGCGGGCGTATGTTCATTTTGCCCTCGCGCATCCGTCGCTGTTCCGGCTGATGATGGCGCAGAGCGCTGGTCCGGTTTCGGCGCCGCCGCCGAGCGCGGGGGAGCCGGCGGACGGGATGCAGATCCTCGTTAACGCGATAGACAGCCTGTTCGGCGCAGATACGCCGCAATCTGCGCGTGAAGTGCGGCGGCTCAAGGCCTGGTCGCTGGTGCACGGGCTCGCGATGCTGATGCTGGACGGGCATGTGCCGTCTGAGCCAGCGCTGATCGAAGCGGTGGTGGATGCGAGCGTGCTTTAGGTCCGATCTACAGGCTGCCCTTGGTGCTCGCTGGTTTGCCGCCAAGACGCGGATCTACCTTGATGGCGGTGCGTAGGGCGCGCGCAGTGGCCTTGAAGCAGCTTTCGGCGATGTGGTGGTTGTTCTCGCCGTAGAGGTTCTCGATGTGCAGGCACATGCCGCCATTGCCGGCCAGGGCGTGGAAGAACTCCTTGAAAAGTTCCGTGTCCATCTCGCCGAGCTTGTCACGCCGAAAATCAACCTTCCAGATCAGGTAGGGCCGCTTGCACAGGTCCACCGAGGCGCGCGTCAGCGTCTCGTCCATCGGGATATAGGCATGGCCAAAGCGCGTGATGCCGCCAAAATCGCCGAGCGCCTTGGCAATCGCTTCGCCAATAACGATACCGGTGTCTTCCACCGAGTGGTGGAAATCGATGTGCAGGTCGCCCTTGCAGCGCACGGTCAGGTCGATCAGCGAATGGCGCGACAGGCTGTCAAGCATGTGGTCGAAAAAGCCGATGCCGGTGTCGATATCGGACTTGCCGGTGCCGTCAAGGTTAACGGCCACCGAGATGTCGGTTTCCTTGGTCTTGCGGGTGATCGTGGCGGTGCGGATCTGGGTCATGTTCGGGCATATAGTCCTTAGCGAACATTACAGCTAGCGCATGATGTTCACAGATTCCTAAACATCTACTGGGCAGTTTGATCAGTAGATTCCGAACCGGGAGTCTGGAGCGGCCTCACTGTGAAGCATTCATCGGTTATCGGCCGGTTGACTGGCAGAGTATCGATTCCGGTTTTCGCCGGGATTACCGCCGGGCTTTTTTCCATTCTCCTTTACCTTGCTGTCATGGCGATCTCTATTGGTTACCGGATGATCGTGCTGGGCGCGCCGTTCGGATTTGTGGTGCCGCTGCCTGTCCTGCTCGTCATGCTGGTCGCTTGCCTGACCATCTCGGGCCTGGGGACATACCTTTGCGCCAAGCCACTCCAGGCGGTTTTTGAACGCTTTACCGCCTACATGATGACCAGTCGCGTAGACGCGGAAGCCGAGCTGGAGAACATGCAGTTCCCGGAGCTGCGCCGCCTGCGCGCGGCGACGACGCAGACGGTGCGCAAGCTGCGGCGCGAGAACGAGACCTTGCGACAGATTGCCTACAAGGATTCGCGCACCGGATTACCGAACGCGATTGCAATGGAGCGGCACGTTAACGCGACGCTGCCGGAAGCGAGCTTCGAGTATCCGGCAGCGTTCATGTTGCTGGACATCGACCGGTTCGGCCAGCTGCTCGAGCAGGTTGGTACCCCGAACGGTGATGCGTTGATCGACGGCGCGGCAAAACGCCTGTCGCGGGTGCTGTCCGACCTTGGCGATCCGGCGGCAATCGCGCTGCGCGGCAGCATGCTGTCGGCCATGTCAGCCGACAAGTTCGTGCTTTACCTGCCCTGCGCCATCAACCGCGACCATGTGATCTCGATCGCGCGCGCGATCCGTGCAGCCTTCGCCGAACCTTTCGAATTGCCGACGCGGAAGATCATCATGTCGATCTCTGGGGGTATCGTGATGGCGCCGGAAGACGCCGAATCCTTCCCGAAGCTGATGCAGAATGCCAAGCTCGCCATGCGGCTGGTGCGCTCGGAGGCGCAGTCCGGTTTCCGCTTCTTCACGCCGCGCCTGACGCGGATCGTACAAGGGCGTTACCGGTTCGAGGCGGAGCTTCGCGACGCAGTGGCGAACAAGGAATTCAAGGCGGTCTTCCAGCCGAAGATCGACTTCCAGACAGGCCGGATCGTTGGCGCTGAGGCGCTGGCGCGCTGGCGCCGCCCGAATGGCAAGCTGATCTCGCCCGCAACGTTCATTCCGGTGGCGGAGCAGGCAGGGTTGATCGATGCGATCGGCATGCAGATCCTCGAGGCGGCATGCGAGGCGGCGCGCAGCTGGCAGCTGGAAGGCTATGACCTGACGGTGGCGGTCAACGTTTCCCCCAGCCAGTTCCAGCGGCACGACCTGACGGACGCGATCATGGCGACGCTGCGCCGGACGGGCCTGCACCCGAACCGGCTGGAGCTGGAGATCACCGAGAGCATGGCGGTGTCCGATCCCGCGCGCGTGGTCGAATTCATCTCGCCGCTGCGGGCGATGGGCACCAAGCTCGCAATCGACGATTTTGGCACCGGCCATTCGAATCTCGCGACCCTGACTCAGCTGCCCTTCGACGTGTTCAAGATCGACCGGCAGTTCGTCTCGGCACTGGAGACTGACCGGCAGGCGCCGGCGATTGTGGAGATGATCCTCGCGATGGCGGAAACGCTGGGCCTCAAGACCGTGGCCGAGGGCGTGGAGACGGCGCGGCAGGCGGAGTTCCTGCGGCGGCGCGGCTGCACCATGGCGCAGGGCTTCCTCTATTCACCCGGCTTGCCGGAGACGGCCTTCCTCGACTTCCTGCGCGCCTGGCGCCCCGGGCAGGTGCACGAACAGCAGAACGACGAGCAGGAACGTCAGGCGCCGCGCCGGTAAGTGCCGACGGGAACGCCGCCGAGCAGCGTCTCGCCGGATTTCCGGTAACCCAGTTTTTCAGCGACACGGACCGAGTTCGAATTGGCGGGCTCTATCACGCAGGAACTGACGCCGGGGCAGTTGGAATCCAGCCATTGGTGTGCGGCGGTCATCGCTTCCGTGGCGATGCCGCGGCCCCAGGCGGCCCGGCCAAACGCCCAGCCAGCTTCGGGGCCAGGCACGAGATCTTCCGGAAGGCCGCGCTGGAAATCCGAAAAGCCGGCCTCGCCCAGGAACTCCCCGGTCTGACGGTCGGTGACCACCCAGTAGCCATAGCCCTTGAATACCCAGAGGCCGGCCGAGCGCAGCAGCGCAAACCAGACATCCTGGCGCCCGCGCGGCTTGCCGCCGATAAAGCGGACGACATCTTCATCGGCCCAGACGGCGGCTGCCGCGTCGAGGTCCCCGGGCTCGGCGCCGCGGAGGCGCAGGCGCGCCGTTTCGAGGACAGGGGCTTTCACGCGCCTGCCTTCATCTTGGCGAGCATCGCGCCCATGGCAGCGTGTACGGCATTGATGGCCTTCAGCGGACGAACCATCACCTTGAAGTCCGTGATCTGACCATCGCTGTTCCATTCGATCATGTCGACGCCGTTTACGGCAATGCCGTCCATCTCGGTTTCGAATTCAAGAACGGCGCGGGTCTCGCAATCAAAGACGCGGGTATAGCGAAAGCTGTCATTGCCGAGCGTCTGGCCCGCGGCCAGCAGGTAGCCCATGGTGATGAACTTGCCTTCCTGCGGCGTGTGGACGACCGGGCTTTTGAAGACGACATCTTCGGCCAGCAGCGGCGACAGGCTGTCTCCAGAGTGATCCTGCGCCATCCAATCGAACCAGCGTTGCAGGTTCGGGCTGTGCCCGGTCCCGGGGATAAGGTGTTTTGCCATCGTGTTTGCCTCCCGCGAACGACACTAAAGTGGTTCTGGCCCGGCAACAACGTTTACGGAGCGTCAGTGCGTCGCGAGAGGCTGAATGCGCGCAGTATGATCGCCATTCTGGCGAACGTGATCACGCGCGGGCGAGTGGCAGGATCTCCCGCAGGAGTTCAAGGAGGCGTTTTGGCGGATAAGGCTTCTGGATGCACGGCGCACCCCTGAAGACTTCAGGTTGCTGGCTCGGAGGGTAGCCCGACGCGATGATGAAGGGCCGTCCGCTTGACTTCAGTGCGGCCGCTGCCGGCCCGGCGCTGACGCCGGCCAGATTCGTATCGAGGATCGCGGCGTCGAATGCGCAGCCGTCGATCAAGGTCAGCGCCGCCGGAAGCCTTGCGGCGATGCCCGCAATCTCAAACCCATCCGCCAGCAAGGTCTGTTCGATGGCAAAGGCGATCATCGCCTCATCCTCAATGATGAGGATCCGCGCTTTCTGTTGCGGCTTATCGGTCATCGCAAGCACGCTCATGGCCGACCCAGGCTAGATTTGGTGAGTACGTTTGCAGCGGGCGCGTTCAGGTTCCAGGAGACGCCTGTCTCGGCAAAGTTTATCTCAGCTGTGCCCTGAACGGCCGCCTGGGCCATGCGCCCAATCAGGGTTTGGCCGAAGCCCGACCGGGTAGGCGGCTGAACTTTCGGTCCCCCCCGCTCAAGCCAGGTGATGGAAAACTTCGGATTGGCCCCTTTCGTAACCTTCCAGCTGATGAGAACCGCGCCGGTTTCGTTCGAAAGTGCGCCGTACTTGGCCGCGTTTGTTCCAAGCTCGTGCAGCGCCATGCCGATACCTTGCGCCGCGTCGGGGGTGAGTTCCGCGACCGGGCCGTCGAGCATCACACGCGTTCCGATCCAGTCCCTGAAATGATCCAGCTGCGCGGCGATCAGATCGGACAGCTCAACACCGAGCCATTGGTTGCGCACCAGGAGATCCTGACCGGCAGCAAGTGCCACGATGCGGTCTGACAGCCGCGCCGAGAAAGTGGCCGGTGAGCCTTCCTTGGCCGTCTGGTTTGCAATCGCCTGGACCACCGCAAGCAGGTTTTTGGCGCGGTGATTGATTTCAGCCATCAGCATGCTGACATGCTCTTCTGCAATCTTGCGCTCGGTAATGTCGCGGATGTTGCACTGGATGACGAGGCGGTCGCCCTCATTATAGAGGTTGGCGATGACTTCGACTTCCTTGTGCAGGCCTGTGCGGCTTTCGAGCGGCAGGTCTTCATACCGGATCTGGTTTCGGTTGTTCAGCTCACGGATCATCGCTTTGCTCTCGACTTCGTCCTTGAGCAGGCCGATTTCATAGAGTTCCTTGCCGACCAGTTCGGCGTGCTTGTATCCCAAGAGCTTCGTCATGAATGGATTGGTGTCGATGATCTTGCGCGTACCTGCGTCGAGAATGACGACACCGTCGTGAGCACACTCGAAAAGCCGGCGGTAGCGCTTCTCGGAGAGGCGCAGATCTTTGTCGATCAGGTTGCGTTCGGTCACGTCCGTTACCACGCCGTAGGAGCGCGTGACTTTCCCCACTGCGTCAGAGTTCGTCCGGCCACGTGCAGACACCCAGCGAATCTCGTCGCGCTGTCCCAGGACCCGGTACTCCATATGAAATTCGCCGCCCGGCTTCAGGCTGTCTGAGAACAGCGATTCAACGCCCGGCAAGTCTGCGGGGTGCACGCGTGACATCCACGAAGCAAATGACGCCTGCGCCGTGTCCGGCTGCAGTCCGAGCATCCTGTACATGGCGTCGTTCCAGATGTTCTCACCGCTCTCGAAACTCCAATCCCAGACCGCCATCCTGCCGGCTTCCAATGCAAGGCGTAGCCGCTCCTCTCCCTTGATCAGGCTTTGCTCGGTCCGCCGGCGCTCAGTCACGTCGCTGAAAATCAGCGCGACCCTGTTCGATCCTGCGCCGCCAATGCTGACGGCGTCGATCTTGAACAGCCGGTTCATGGCGAAAGAGCCTTGCTCAAAGGCGAGCGATGCTCCGGTTCTTGCGACCCGTGCGTAAGTCTCGATCCAGTGCGCTTCGAGGTCGGGCACAGCTTCGAGTGCCGTTTTGCCCACAGCGTTGCGGATGCCCGTGTGACGCTCGAAGGCCTGATTGGCCTCCAGGAAGCGGTAGTTGTTCGCGGTGCCCGCCTCATCATAAGTCATCTCGATCAGGCAGAACCCCTGCTCGATGTTCTCAAGCAAATGCCGGTACTGCAGAATGAGCTGCTCAGTTTCGGCTACGCTGCGATCTGTTTGCTGGGCATTGGTCGGCATACCGTGTAGCCTTCGCGAACGAAGCTCCCTTTGGGCCGTAATGAAAAAGCCTGCGTTCCGCCGGCCCGGATCGCAATTCCTTGCGTCGTTCGCTCATGCCTTCAACGCACGGGTCCTGGGCTGGTTCCCACCTGCCTGAAAATTATTTGCCGGCGAACCTGATTTTTCTGAAGAGGGCCTTAGCCCGCGTAGGCCGCAGCCAAGTCCGGATCGCGCGTGGCCACGAGGTCGGCCAGGTCGGAGATGACTTTTGCTTGTTTCCATGTGGCGTCGTCCTGCATCTTGCCGTCGATCATTGCGACGCCGGTGCCGTCCGGCATGGCGGCGAGGATCTTGCGGGCGAATTGCACTTCGGCGGGGTCCGGGGAGAAGACGCGCTTGGCGATGGCGATCTGAGAAGGGTGGAGCGACCAGGTGCCGGAACATCCGAGCAGGAAGGCGTTGCGGAACTGCTGCTCGCAGGCCTCAGGGTCGGCGATGTCACCAAAGGGGCCGTAGAAGGCGTTGATGCCGGCCATGCGGCAGGCGTCCACCATGCGGGCGATGGTGTAGTGCCAGGGGTCCTGCTGGACGCTGGCGCGCGGGGCGCCGTCCGAGTTCGGATCATCGATCACGCGGTAGAAAGGATGGCCGCCGCCGACGCGGGTGGTTTTCATCTTGCGGTTTGCGGCAAGGCCTGCCGGGCCGAGGCTGACGCCCTGCATGCGGGGGGAGGCGAGGGCGATCTCCTCGACACGGGCCATGCCCTCGGCAGTCTCGAGGATGGCGTGGAAGAGGATCGGGCGCTTCAGGCCCGCCTTGGCTTCGAGCTGGGCAACGTATTGATCGGCGAAGTGGATGTCCCACGGGCCTTCGACTTTCGGCAGCATGATGACGTCCAGCTGGTGGCCGGCTTTCAGGATGAGGTCTGATACGTCCTGCTGGAACCAGGGGGAGTTGAGGCAGTTCACGCGGCTCCAGAAGCCGGTGCCCCTGGCCTGCCAGTCATACATGTTCGCCATCTCGACCGCCCCGGCGCGGGCTGCGTCTTTGGCGTCGGCCGGGATCGCGTCTTCGAGGTTGGCGAGCACGACATCCACGGTGGGGGCAAGTTCGGGCACCTTGGCACGCACCTTATCCAGGTGGGGCGGCACAAAGTGGATCATTCGCTCGAGGCGGACGGGCAGGTCGCGCATCGGTTCCGGCGCACCGATGGAGAGGGGCTTGAAGAAGTTGCGCGGCGTTTTCTGTGACATGAGAGCCCCTGGGTTTTGCGGGCGGAGGATTAGGGCGCGGGCTGCGCGGCGTCAAATCCCGGCGCATCACGCGAACATTTGCCGCGCCGGGGCGTTTTTCGTCGGCAATCCCGGAAAGGCTGTCGCCATGTCCCTCGCGATGATCCTGCTCACTTTTTTCCTGCCGCCAGTCGCGGTGGCGCTGACGCAAGGTGTCGGCTGGCAATTCGTGCTGAATGTCGTGCTTACAGTGACTGGCTGGCTGCCAGGTGTGATCCATGCACTCTGGATCAACACGCGCAGCGGCGAAACGCTGGTTTGACGGCTTTCAGGGGCGCGTGAAGCGGCAGACGTTTCTCAGGAACGTTTCCGGATCGCCCGCAAACCGGACGCGTTTGGCGGCAAAGGCGTGGGGGCTGAAGCTGTAGTCGCGCACGCAGGCCGCTGGCGTGTTGTCGTTCCAGCAGGCCTCTTCGGTCGTGACTATGAGACCGTCTTCGGTGCGCGTGATGACGGTGATCCTGCCGCCATCGAGGACCGCGCCGTCCTCTGTCAACGCGAAAAGCCCCTCCGAATTCGCCTGCGGCACCTTCGGGTAGAGGTAGGAAAGGTTCAGTCCGTCCGGCGTTTCTGTTGCGGCCAGTTCGGCAGAGATCGTCACGTCGCCATAGGGCGGGCTATAGTCCCGGTAGTTTAGCGTGCCGGTCCAGCCAGTTCCCGAAATCATCGCGAGGTCGGCCGGCTTCAGACGGGTCTGGGGCGGCGAGGAATCCGGCGGCGCGTTTCATGCTGCGTTCTGCGCGCTCAGTTGGCCATCGGATGCGCGGTTTCCAGCAGTTCCTGAAGTTCATCGGTGAGGACGTGGGTGTAGATCTGCGTCGTGGCGATGTCGGCATGGCCGAGAAGCATCTGTACTGCGCGCAGGTCGGCGCCGCCTTGCAGCAGGTGTGTCGCGTAGGCGTGCCGCAGGGCATGCGGGTGAACGCGCGCCGGGTCTAGGCCTGCCTGGGCAGCGGCTCCCTCCAGCAGTTGCCCGAGGCGCCGGCGCGTCAGGTGGCCGCTGGCTCCGCGTGATGGGAAGACGAAATCTTCGGCCCGGGTTTTCACGTCCGGGTCGGTGCGTTCTTCCAGCCAGTCCGACAACGCCTGCAGAGCCGGGCGGCCGAGCGGGCAGAGACGGTCCTTGCCGGCCTTGCCGCGGATGATGATGTCGCTGGTCACCCAGCGCACGCCCTTGCGCCGGGGCAGGCTGCCCATTGTGAGGGACACCAGTTCGGACGCCCGGAGGCCGGCGCCGTAAAGCAGCTCGACAAGGCATTTGAGGCGGGGGTCATTGCTGCAGACGAAGATCAGCGCTTTCATTTCCTCCCGGCTAAGGACATCCGGAATGTCGCGTGCGGGCGAGGGGCCATCGAGCCGGGTGGTGGGATCGTCCTTGCGGTCGCCTTCCTCGAACAGAAAGCGGAAGAAGCGGCGCAGCGCCGACAGCTTGCGGGCCTGCGAGGCCGGGGCGAGGCCGCGTTCGGCCAGGTCCGTGACCCAGTCGCTGAGCTCGGCGGGCTGAGCCTGTGTCAGGCGCCCGCTGCAGAACTCGGAAGCGTCCAGCAGATCACGGCCATAGGCATCGAGCGTGTTCGGGCTCGCGCCCCGCTCGGCCGACATCATTTCGAGAAAGGCGCCGATACGGAGCTTGTCAGACATGCCTAAAATCGTGGCATGCCAGGCTTAAGGGCGCGTTGAGGGCGCTAGAACACGCCTTCGACGGGAATCCGGGTCTCGCCGTCCGGGGGCGGGTTGCCAGCGGCCTGCTGGCCGAGCCACCACATGCCGCCAACGATCGCCACAGCGAGGACGACGAAGCCGATCAGGAATTTGCGCATGGATTTTTGCCCCGAAAGCTGGTTTCCAACTGATTTTTCCGGCGAATCCTGCCGCCCGAATGCGCCGTCTATGTGGCAGGTCTGTAAAAGGCGCGCAACGCCGGGTAAGAGAGAGCATGCCAGACGAAAGCGACCCTTCAAGCCCGGCGCCCCCTTTCGAGGGGCGCACGATCGCGCTGGTGGGTCTGATGGGCGCCGGAAAGTCGACCGTCGGACGGCGTCTGGCAGAAAAACTCGGCCGTGACTTCTACGACAGTGACACGGAAATCGAGAAGGCAGCCGGCCTTTCGATATCGGACATATTCGCGTTGCACGGTGAAGCGGATTTCCGGCGCGGCGAAAAGCAGGTTCTGAAGCGCCTGCTGGACCTGCCGCCGCATGTGCTGGCGACCGGGGGCGGAGCCTTCATCGACGCCGAGACGCGGGCGGTGATGAAGGAGAAGGCGGTGACCGTCTGGCTGAACGCCGACCTTGAGACATTGTGGCGCCGGGTGCAGAAGCGCGACAACCGGCCGCTGCTGAAACGCGCCGACGCCAAGGCGCACCTGTCAAACCTCGTGACTGAGAGGGAACCTTTTTATTCACAGGCTGACCTTAACGTTCAGTCCAAGGATGGGCCGCATACCAATACGGTGAACGCTATCCTGAAAGCTCTTGAGACCTGGACCCCGACATGAATACCACCGCTTCCATCGAAACTGTCCGGGTAGACCTCGGCGCGCGCGCCTATGACATTCTCGTCGGCCATGGCGCCCTGACAGAACTGGGCCCGCGCCTCGCACTTCTGGTAAAGCGTCCGCGCGCCTTTGTGCTGACGGACGAAAACGTGATGCGCCATCATACGGCGCGGCTGGAAACATCGGTCGCCGGTGCCGGGATCAAACTCGACTGGATGGCTCTGCCGCCGGGGGAGCAGACGAAGACCTTCGTGCAGCTCGGCCATGTGCTCGACTGGCTGCTGGGGGGCGGCGCTGACCGGGGCGATGTGCTGATCGCGTTTGGCGGCGGCGTCATCGGCGACATGGGCGGCCTTGCCGCCAGCCTGATGAAACGCGGCATGGGCTTCATACAATTGCCGACGACACTGCTGGCGCAGGTCGATTCCTCCGTGGGCGGAAAGACAGCCGTGAATACGCCGCGCGGCAAGAATCTCGTCGGTGCCTTCTACCAGCCCAGGCTGGTGATCGCCGACACCGAACTCCTCGCGACACTGCCGGCGCGGGAAATGAAGGCGGGCTATGCGGAAATCCTGAAATACGGCCTGATCAATGATGCACCTTTCTTTGACTGGCTGGCCGTAAACGGCCGCAGGGTCCTGGCACTCGATCCGGAAGCGGCGCGCTATGCTGTCGCGCGCTCCTGCGCCGCGAAGGCTGCGATCGTGGTGGAGGACGAGACCGAGACCGGCGTGCGCCAGCTTCTGAACCTCGGTCATACCTTCGGTCATGCGCTGGAGGCGGCCAACGGCTACGGGCCGGACCTGCTGCACGGCGAAGCGGTGGCGCTCGGCATGGCGATAGCATTCCGGTATGGCGCCGAACTTGGGGTGACGCCGCCGGACGATGCGCGCCGGGTGACCGAAGTGATCCGCGCCTCGGGCCTGCCGTCTGATTTCAGGGGCAGGGACCGGGCCCGCTTCACGGCGCCGCGCCTCACCGAACTTATGCAGCAAGATAAGAAGGCGCGCGGCGGACGCGTGCCGCTGATCCTCGCGCGCGCGATAGGGGCCTCCTACATTCATCCGGATGCGGATCTTGCGTCCATCGAAGCCTTCCTCGCCCGTGAGCTACTTGAAACCGCCTAGAGAGACCTACCACCCGACATGATTGCCGGTTACCTTATTGCCATCTTCGTCCTGCTTTGCCTGTCTGCATTTTTCTCCGGGTCTGAAACGGCGCTGACGGCCGCCTCCCGCGCACGGATGCACCAGCTGGAGAAGGAAGGCGACAACCGCGCGAAGGCAGTGAACCGGCTGCTCACCAAGCGCGAGGACTTAATGGGCGCCATCCTGCTGGGCAACAATCTCGTCAATATCCTGGCGGTGGTGCTGGCAACGTCTCTGTTTACATCAATTTTCGGTGCGGGCGGATTTGCGCTTGCCATTTCCACCGCTGTGATGACAGCTACCGTACTGATCTTTTCGGAAGTGATGCCGAAGACCTATGCCATCTCGCGGCCGGACAGCCTGGCGCTGCTGGTCGCCCGGCCCATCGGCATTGTGGTGCGCGCCACTTCGTGGATCATCCAGCTGATCCGCTTCATCGCGAAGATGTTTCTGACGGTGTTCGGTCTTGCGGGGCCAGTAGCGCCTGTCTCTGCGGAGCAGGAAATCCGCGGTGCGATTGATCTGCATGCTCTTGAGGGCGGTGTGGAAAGCGGTGACCGGCTTCGCCTTGTCGGCGCGCTCGATCTCAAGGACCTGACGGTCGAAGATGTGATGATTCATCGCAAGAACATCCAGATGCTGAATGCGGATATCGACCGGCGGCAGCTGGTGATGAAGGCGTTGGCGAGCCCCCACACGCGTCTGCCGCTCTACCGCGGCGAGAAGGAAGAGATCATCGGCATCCTGCATGCTAAGGACCTGCTGCGCGCGGCGCTGCCGATGGGCGGCGACCTCTCCAAGCTCGATCTCGACTCGATCCTGCGCAAGCCCTGGTTTGTGCCGGAGACGACGCAGGTGAAGGACCAGCTCGACCAGTTCCTGTCAAAGGGCCAGCACTTTGCACTGGTTGTCGACGAATACGGCGAGCTGCAGGGCATGATCACTCTGGAAGACATTCTCGAGGAAATCGTCGGCGCGATCCATGACGAGCACGATGTGCAGATACAGGGCGTACGGGTGCAGGCTGACGGTTCAGTCAATGTTGATGGCTGGGTGCCGATCCGCGATCTCAATCGTGCGACCGGCTGGAGCCTTCCGGATGAAGAAGCGGTGACGGTCGCCGGCCTTGTGATCCACGAGGCGCAGACGATTCCGGAGCCGGGGCAGAGTTTCGTCTTCCATGGCTACCGGTTCAACATCCTGCGGCGCCAGCGCAATCAGGTGACCGGCGTGAACATTTCGAAGATTGATGCAAGTTAGGGGGCGGCTGCCTTCAGTGCGAGCGCGTGCAGGCCCGAATCGAACTCCTTCTGCAACACAAGCATGACGGTGCGTTGCACCTGGACGCGCGAGAGCCCGGCGAAGGCATCCGCGACAATTTCGACTGAGTAGTGCGTCTCGCCGCCCGGCGCGGCGCCCGCGTGGCCCGCATGTTTGGCGCTGTCATCGGTAATGACCAGCGTGACGGGATCGAAGGCTTCAGTGAGGATGTCTTCAATTCGCGATCGTCTGTCACTTGGTTGTGGCATCTTTAAGCGGTGCTCCCTATTATCGTGGCCCATGTCCGACAGCGATCCCTTCCGATACCGCGTCAAGTTCAGAGATATACGCGTGAACCCTCCCAAGGACGAGGCTTCGCGCGCGCGCGCAAAGCAAACGCGGGTGTGCGACGAGCCGAACTGCGACCTCGAGGGCGCCTTCCCGGCGCCGCGCCAGGGCGGCAAGGGGCGGCACTTTTTCTGCGAGCAGCATGTGTCGGACTATAATCGCCGCTTCAATTTCTTCGAAGGCATGAGCGAGGCTGAGGCGGCTTCCTTCGTTCGCTCCGAGCGCTACGGCCATAAACGTACCTGGAGGATGGGCGCCGGGCCGATGGGCGGCAAGCGCAGTGCGCACGCCAACGATCCGCGCCGCTGGGCAGGCCGGGGCTTCTTCGACATGGATGATACGCCTGCCGCCGAAGCACGTGTCGAGGCGCATCGCTCGAGCCTGCAGCTGCGTGCGCTGCGCGAGCTTGACCTGGAGGCGGATGCCCAGCCGGCTGAGATCCGCGCGCGCTACGCCGAGTATATCCGCCGTTTCCATCCGGATTCCAACAAGGGTGACCGCTCCAGCGAGCACAAGCTCGAACGGGTCGTGCGCGCTGGCAAGCTGCTCAAGGCTTCGGGCCTGATGCGGACCTGACGGGGCCGTCCATGCCGCATGGACATCGGCGAGGAGTTTGTGGTCAAAGGCGCACTTAACCGGGATTCGCGGCCGGCGCTCGCGGGCCCGCAGAGAGGCAAGGCGCATGAGCAAAGGTCTGGTGACGGTTTTTGGGGGTTCGGGCTTCATTGGCCGGTATGCCGCCCGCACGCTGGTAGAGCGCGGCTGGCGCGTCCGGGTCGCCTGCCGGCGGGTGCATACTGCGATTGACGTGCGCCTCGCCGGGCCGCCCGGCTGGGTAGACATCGTCCAGGCCAATGTGCGCGACCGCGCCTCGATAGACCGTGCGCTTGAGGGTGCGGACGCCGTGGTGAACCTGGTCGGCATCCTGTTTGAAAGCGGCAAGCAGACCTATGCCGGATCGCAGGGTGAGGGCGCGGCGCTGGTTGCTGAGGCGGCGGCAACAAAGGGTATCACGCGATTCGTGCAGGTCTCTGCCATCGGGGCGAATGCGGCGTCGCATTCGCCGTATGGACGAACCAAGGCGCAGGGCGAAGCGGATGTGCGTAACTTCGTCCCCACCGCGACCATCCTTCGCCCCTCCATTGTGTTCGGGGCCGAGGACCAGTTCTTTAACCGGTTCGCCGCAATGGCGCGCTCGGCGCCATTCCTGCCGGCGATTGGCGGCGGCAAGACAAAGTTCCAGCCGGTCTATGCCGGCAATGTGGCGAGCGCGATTGCGGCTGCCGTTGATACCGATATGGCCGCAGGCAGGACGTTTGAGCTGGGCGGGCCGGGCGTCTACACGTTCAACGAACTCTACGACATCATTCTCAAGACGATCGACCTGAAGCGGTTCAAGCTGCCGCTGCCTTTCTTCGTGGCGCGCCCCGTCGGCTACATTACCGGTGCCGTGTGGCGTTTCGTGCCGCCCTTTTCCTGGGGCTTTCTCGGCGCCCCGCCGCTGACAGGCTCACAGGTTGAGATGCTGAAGGACGACAATGTGGTGGCGCCCGGCGCCCTCAC
The DNA here is from genome assembly GCA_016124495.1 of Hyphomonas sp. Lineage (GTDB taxonomy): Bacteria > Pseudomonadota > Alphaproteobacteria > Caulobacterales > Hyphomonadaceae > Hyphomonas. The sequence goes on from WGNP01000013.1 coordinate 172,215, forward strand.
GCTGGCCGATCTTGGCGTGACGGACCCGGAATCAGTTGAGGCGATTGTGCCGCGCTATCTCTGGCGCTTCCGCACCTACGGCGAATTCCACAAGCCCAGCGAAGCCTGATCAGGCGACCATGGGGATCGGCATCATCGTCAGCAGCGCGATGCCCAGCAGGATCCGGTAGGCCACGAAGGGCAGGAAGCTCATCCGGCGTACCAGCGCCATGAGGATGTAGATCGCCACGAGTCCCGAGAGCGCGGAGCCTGCGCCGATGGCGATGGCTTCGCCGGCTGTGACTGTCACCATGCCGACTTCACTGCCGAAATAGAACTCCGCGATCATGTAGAGGCCGACCGCCGTCAGCACCGGCGCGCCGACCAGCATGCCGAACTTTGCGGCGTCGGGACGCGAATAGCCCAGCGCGCGGGCGGTCGTCATGGTGATGCCGGAGCGCGACGTGCCGGGCAGGACCGCTGCGATGACCTGGACAGCGCCGATCAGGACAGCGTGCCAGGGCGGCATTTCGTTGATGGTGCGGGTTTTGGCGCCGTAGATGTCCGCGAGGCCGAGCAGGATGCCGAACCCGATCAGCGGGATGGCGACGCCCTGCACCGAGCGAACGGCCTCGTTCACCGGATCGGGAATGTACAGCCGCGCGAGAGCAAGTCCGAGCATGGTCAGCGGCAGGGAGGCCAGAAGGTTCATGGCAAGGCGTTCTCCCGGGCTGAGTTCGCGTTTGGCGCCGAGCGCGCCGGGGAGGGCGAACACGCCGATAACCGCTTCGCCGATTTCCTTGCGGAAATAGATCAGCATAGACGCCACGGTGCCGAAGTTTGCGACGGCATTGATCAGCAGCTCATCCCGGCCTTCATAGCCGAAATAGCTGGCCGCCAGCAGCACGTGTGCCGAGGAAGACACGGGCAGCCATTCAGTGATGCCCTGAACAATCGAAATGATGAGAATCTGGAGGATCGACATGGGCCCGTCGGGTCTGCTGGAGATTGGGGCTTCAGGCCTAGCGCAGAATGGTAAAGCTTTGGAGCGGGCCGCTGCGCCAAGGGTCAAAAATGTGAAACTCCAAAATGATATGTATTATTGCTTAGACTCTCTTCCTTGGAAGCCCTGAGACTGAAAAATCCGCTTATAAATATCATTATGATATTTACAAATACCAATCTGGCTTGCTGTCTGGCGGCCTGGACTTTAAGCAGCGAGCACCGCGCGCGAAGAGCGCAGCGTTCGGGAGAATAGCCTTATGGCCGAGAAGATGCTGCAGTTCACGAAAGTTTCGCGCGCGATGCCCGCAAAACGCCCGGCGCCCGTTCGCGCCGAAGACTTCTCTGAAATCTATGCAGACTTCTCCGCCGAAGCCGCCAAGGCCCAGGCAGGGCGCTGCTCGCAGTGCGGCGTGCCCTTCTGCCAGCAGGGCTGCCCTCTGCAGAACAACATCCCGGACTGGCTGAAGCTTGCCGCCGAGGACCGGATGGAAGAAGCCTGGCGCGTCTCCTCCGCCACCAACAACATGCCGGAGATCTGCGGCCGCATATGCCCGCAGGACCGTCTCTGCGAGGGCATCTGCACGATCGAACAGTCCGGCCACGGCACAGTTACGATCGGTTCGATCGAGAAACACATCACCGATACAGCCTGGGCCGAGGGCTGGATCAAGCCGATCAAGCCGCCGCGCGAGCGGGCGCAGTCGGCTGGCATCATTGGTGCAGGGCCTGGCGGCCTTGCCGCTGGCGAGCAGCTGCGCCGCAAGGGCTATCAGGTGACGGTGTACGACGCGTATGACCGGGGCGGCGGATTACTGGTTTACGGCATTCCCGGCTTCAAGCTGGAGAAGGACGTCGTCGAGCGCCGCATCCGGCACCTTGAGGCGTCCGGCATCCGGTTCAAGTTCAACACGCGCGTCGGCAAAGATGTTTCGCTGAGTGACCTGCGCGCCGAGCATGACACCGTGTTGATCGCGACGGGCGTCTATGCGGCGAAGGATTTGAAATGTCCGGGCAGCGGCGCCGACGGCGTGCTGGCGGCGCTGGATTATCTGACCGCCTCAAACCGCAAGGGCCTTGGCGACACCGTTGAAGCCTTCGAATCCGGCGAGCTGAATGCACTCGGCAAGCGCGTAGTGGTCATCGGCGGCGGCGATACGGCGATGGACTGTGTGCGGACGGCCGTGCGTCAGGGCGCCAAATCGGTGACGTGTCTATATCGCCGCGATCGCGCCAACATGCCCGGCTCGCAGCGCGAAGTGCAGAACGCCGAGGAAGAGGGCGTCGTTTTCGAATGGCTCAGCGCGCCGGAAGCGATCCTCGATTCCAGGAATGGTAAGGTGAAAGCCGTGCGCGCCAGCAAGATGAAGCTGGGAGAGCCGGATGCCTCCGGTCGCCAGACGCCGGTCAAGTCCGGAGAGATGATCGACGTAAAAGCCGACATGGTGATCAAGGCGCTCGGCTTTGACCCGGAAGACCTGCCGCTTCTGTTTAATGAGCCAGCGCTGACCGTGAACCGCTGGGGCGCTGTGCGCGTGGACTACGCGACGATGCAGACCAGCCTTCCGGGCGTCTATGCGGCGGGCGATATCGTGCGCGGCGCTTCGCTCGTTGTCTGGGCGATCAAGGATGGCCGCGACGCGGCCGAGGCAATGCACAAGGCGATGAAAGCCATGGCGTCCACCAAAGTGGCGGCGGAGTAAGTCAGATGTCGGAATATGTGAAACAGTATGAAGCCAATCGCCAGAAACTGATCGACGGCCACGCCTACAATCCGGAAGATGAGAAGGACGCCTGCGGCGTTGGCCTCGTTGTATCGCTCGACGGCAAGCCGAAGCGTGAGATCGTTGCGATGGGCATCGCGGCCCTGAAGAACGTCTGGCACCGCGGCGCCGTCGACGCCGACGGCAAGACCGGCGACGGCGCCGGTATTCGCCTTGACGTTCCGCAGGACTTCTTCCGCGAGCATGTCAGCCGTACGGGCCATACCCCGACTGACGACCGTATCTGCGTGGGCCAGATATTCCTTCCGCGTACAGATTTTTCGGCGCAGGAAGCGGGCCGCACGATCGTCGAACGGGAAGTGCTGCGGTCTGGATTCTACATCTACGGCTGGCGCCAGCCGCCGATGGATGTCTCCGTAATCGGACAGAAGGCCAAGGACACACGCCCCGCCATCGAGCAGATCATGTTCCGCGATGCTCGTGGCCGCAGCACGGAAGACATGGAGCGCGAGCTCTACATCTGCCGCCGCCGCATTGAGCGGCGCGCACGGGAGGCGAGCATCCCGTCCTTCTATGTCTGCTCGCTGAACCACAAGTCACTGATCTACAAGGGCATGTTCCTTGCAGCCGATATCGATAATTTCTATCTTGACCTGCGTGATGAGCGATTCGTCTCGGCGTTCGCGATCTATCACCAGCGCTATTCGACCAACACCTTCCCGCAATGGGCGCTGGCCCAGCCTTTCCGGATGATCGCGCACAACGGCGAGATCAACACGCTTCGCGGCAACAAGAACTGGATGAAGAGCCACGAGATCCGGATGGTCTCCGAGGCTTACGGCGACGATGTAGACGACATCAAGCCGATCATCCCGGACGGTACCTCGGATTCTGGCGCGCTCGATGCCGTCTGGGAGATGCTCTGCAAGTCTGGCCGCTCTGCGCCGATGGCGAAGGCGATGCTGATCCCGGAAGCCTGGTCGAAACGCGAGTCGGTCATGCCGATGGCGCACCGGGCTCTCTACGATTATTGCAACTCCGTGATGGAGCCCTGGGACGGCCCGGCCGGCATCGCCGCCTTCGACGGCCGCTGGGCGGTCGCGGGGCTGGACCGCAACGGCCTGCGCCCACTGCGGTATGCTCTGACAACGGATGGTATCCTGGCGGTTGGCTCGGAAACCGGCATGTGCCCACTTGGCAATCACGAAATCGCCCGGCGCGGCTCTATTCCTGCGGGCGGCATGATCGCGGCGGACCTCGAGACCGGAAAGTTCTATGACCATCGGGAGATCGTTGATCATCTCGCCGCAAAGGCGCCTTACGAGGAATGGCTGCAAGCTGTGGTCGAGCTGGAGCCCGAGATCGGCCCCGGCCCGGAACCGGTATTGTTCAGCCGCGAAGAACTGCTGCGCCGCCAGACGGCCGCCGGCTTCACGCTGGAGACACTGGAGCTGATACTCGCGCCGATGGCCGAAAGCTCTAAGGAAGCGATCGGATCGATGGGCGATGACACGGCGCCAGCCGTACTGTCGTCGGCGTATCGGCCGATGAGCCATTTCTTCCGCCAGAATTTCAGCCAGGTGACAAACCCGCCGATTGATCCTCTGCGCGAGGGCCGGGTGATGAGCCTGCGCACGCGGTTCAAGAACCTCGGCAACGTTCTCGATACGGACAAATCCCAGCAGGAAGTCTTCGTGCTCGAAAGCCCGGTGCTGACCACCGGGATGTATGAGCGGATGCACACCCGCCTCGGTCTTGGCACCGAAGTCATCGATTGCACCTTCGCCGCCGATGCGGTGACCTCTGAAGGCGCCGCCCTGAAAGATGCGCTGGAGCGTATCCGTCGCGAAGCCGAAGAGGCCGTTCGGGCCGGCCGGGAACACATCATCCTTACGGACGAGCATCAATCAGCCACACGCATTACCGTGCCGATGATCCTCGCGACCGGCGCGGTGCACTCGCACCTCGTGGCGCAGGGGCTTCGTACCTTCTGCTCGATCACTGTGCGTTCGGCAGAATGTCTTGACACGCACTATTTTGCTGTACTGATCGGCGTCGGCGCAACCTGCGTGAATGCCTACCTTGCGCAAGATGCCATAGCTGACCGCCACGCCCGCGGCCTGCTGGGCGACCTCTCGCTTGGCCAGGCGGTCAAGAACTTTAAGGATGCGGTCGAAGCAGGCCTCCTGAAGATTATCTCCAAGATGGGCATCTCGGTCATCTCTTCCTATCGCGGCGGGTACAACTTCGAAGCGCTCGGCCTCAGCCGCGCCCTGGTCGCTGACTATTTTCCTGGCATGTCGAGCCGCATCTCGGGCCTTGGCCTTGCGGGCCTCGAAGAGAACGCGCTTGTGCGCCACCAGAAGGCGTTTGACGAGGATGTCATCTCGCTGCCAGTCGGCGGCTTCTACCGCCTGCGCGCCTCTGACGAACTGCACGCGCTGGACGGCACGCTGATCCACACGCTGCAGGCGGCCTGTGACCGCGGCGATTATGCGATTTATCGCAAGTATGTTGACGCCGTGCATGCCCGCGACCCGATCCAGTTGCGCGACCTGCTCGACTTCAAAACTGCCGGAGAGGCGATCCCACTGAGCCAGGTTCAGTCGATCAACGAAATCCGCAAGCGCTTCGTCACGCCCGGCATGTCGCTTGGCGCGCTGTCGCCGGAAGCGCATGGCACGCTGAACGTCGCGATGAACCGGATCGGTGCAAAGTCCGTGTCCGGAGAAGGCGGCGAGGATCGCGCGCGCTACCGCCCCCTGCCAAATGGCGACAACATGAACTCGGCGGTCAAGCAGATAGCCTCCGGCCGCTTCGGCGTGACCGCGGAATATCTCAATGAATGCCGCGAGATTGAGATCAAGGTCGCGCAAGGCGCCAAGCCCGGGGAAGGCGGTCAGCTGCCCGGCTTCAAGGTGACGGAACTGATCGCTAAGCTGCGCCATGCCACCCCCGGCGTGACGCTGATCTCGCCGCCGCCGCACCATGACATCTACTCGATCGAAGACCTCGCCCAGCTGATCTACGACCTGAAGCAGATCAACCCGGATTGCCGCGTGTGCGTGAAACTTGTTGCCCAGTCGGGCGTCGGCACGGTCGCGGCCGGTGTTGCCAAGGCGAAGGCCGACATCATCCTCATCGCTGGCGGCGCTGGCGGCACAGGCGCAAGCCCCCAGACTTCCATCAAGTATGCAGGCCTGCCCTGGGAAATCGGTCTTGCCGAGACGCACCAGGTGCTGTCGCTCAACAACCTACGCGACAAGATCACCATCCGCACCGATGGCGGCCTGCGCACGGGACGCGACATTGTTATCGCGGCCATGCTTGGCGCGGAAGAATACGGCATTGGTACGGCTTCTCTGGTGGCGATGGGCTGTATAATGGTGCGTCAGTGTCATTCAAACACCTGCCCGGTGGGTGTCTGCACACAGGACGAGGCGCTGCGCGCGCACTTCTCGGGTTCGCCGGACAAGGTTGTGAACCTAATGAGCTTCATTGCCGAAGATGTGCGCGAAATCCTCGCCTCGCTCGGCCTGAAGTCGCTCGACCAGGCCATCGGCCGCACGGACCTGCTCAAACAGGTCAGCCGCGGCGCGTCGCACCTTGATGACCTCGACCTCAATCCGCTCCTCGTACAGGTCGATACCGACACGCCAGTCGTCTACAAGCCGAACCGCCGCGAGCCGGTGCCCGACACGCTCGACGCCCAGATCCTGCGCGACGCCGAGCCCTTTTTCGAGCGCGGCGAGAAGATGCAGCTCGAGTACGGCGTCCAGAACACGATGCGGGCCATCGGCGCACGGTCGAGTTCGAAGATCACGCGCAAGTTCGGCATGCAGTCACTGCCCGAAGGCCGTCTGCACATCCGGCTGGAAGGCTCGGCGGGCCAGTCACTCGGCGCATTCAGCGTGCAGGGCCTGCTGCTGGAAGTGCTCGGCGACGCAAACGACTATGTCGGAAAGGGACTTTCCGGCGCAACGATCGTCGTCACCCCGCGTCCGCGTGACCGGCGCTCAGCCATCGGCGATGCGATTATCGGCAATACCTGCCTGTATGGTGCCACTGCCGGCAAGCTGTTTGCGGCCGGCACGGCAGGCGTGCGCTTTGCCGTGCGCAATTCCGGCGCAAAGACGGTTGTCGAAGGCTGCGGCGCGAATGGCTGCGAGTACATGACCAATGGCCGCGCGGTGATCCTTGGCCCGGTCGGCGACAATTTCGGCGCGGGCATGACCGGCGGCGCCGCTTTCATCTGGGATCCGTCGAGCCGTTTCCATCAGGTCGTGAACCCGGACTCGATCGACTGGTATCCGCTCATCGACATGGCGGATGAACACGTCGGCGAAGCCAAGGCTCTGATTGAGGAGCACGCCAAGCGCACAGGCTCACTGCGCGCCAAGGACCTGCTTGACAACTGGGAGACGACCCTCAGCCACATGCTGATGATCGTGCCGAAGGAAGTCGCCTCGATGCTGCTCGCCCGCAAACCACCTTCGAAAAAGAAACAGGCCGAGCGCGCCTAGCGCCCGGCCTGACTTTTCGGTCTATGCCACCGGCGGCTTCTTACGCCGGATGCGCGGCCAGATGAGGCGAAGCCAGATCCAGAGCAGCGCGCCGATCAGAATGAGCCACGGCAGGCCCACTGCAAACGCAGTGACAACCGCCGCAACAGCGCTGGCAAGATTGTAGAAAAAGCTACCGAACGCATTTCCAAGCGGCTCAAGCGCGCCTTGCGAAAGCGGGTCGGTCTTCGTCTCGTAGCCGACGGACAGCTGGCTCATGTTGACCCGCTGGCGCAGCGCCGCGAGGCTCGAGGTCAGCGAGTCGATTTCGCCGTTCACCCGGGCAAGCTCACGCTGGGTCTCCAGCAGTTCTCCCAGATTGCCAGGCCTGTCGGCCAGCAATTCCTCAATACGTTCCTGCAGCAGGATCTGCGCCTTCAGGCGCGCATCGGTGTCGATGATCGTGACGGTCAGATCTTCGGCCGTGGTCTGACGGTTTGTCACCTCGCCTTTCACCGCTTCAGCTTCCGCCTCGATGCCACTCAGAAACGTGTCGATCCAGGCAGGCGTCGCCCTGATGTTCAGGGAAGCAGACGCCTGGTCTTCAGAGTAGGCGTTGAGCCAGGAATTAGTGACCACGCAAACCGCCGGCCCGGCCTTGTTGCAGGCGTCAATGTGGGCCTGCATCGTGGGCTCGATCGACCCTACGGGAATGCGCAGACCGATCGAATGGGAGTAGGCGATGTACTGGACCGCGCCGGCGGCGTCAGGGGTGGCCTCAACGACCTCTCCAGCGACAGCTTCTTCCATCGGCGCGTCGGCCATCTTCATGGCTTCCGGCGTAGGCGGCGCCATGGCCGGGCTCGACCCGTAGGTGTGGTCGGAGGCGCCGCAGGCGGCCAGCAGGATGCCTGACGCAGCGGCTGCAAGCGAAACTCGGAATTTCATGGACACGGTCCTTCCCGGAATACCCAAGCGGCTACTCACGCACCAACGCCCTGAAAATGGCAATAGGGCGCCGCTTTCAGGGAGAGATGAGGCTTTTCAGGGCCGGAAGGATATCCGGCGCTCGCCCGCTTCGATGGCGCGCTGAGCATGGTGGGCGAAATCGACCAGCAGGCTGCGTGTCTGGCGCGGGTCGATGATCTCTTCGGCAAGGAAGCTTTCCGCCGTGCGGAAGGGCGAGCGGATCGCCTCAAACTTCTTGTAAAGCGCCGCTTTCAGTTCCTCGGGGTTCTCGGCCTCGGACAGTTCTTTGCGGAACGCCGCCTCGATCCCGCCTGCCATTGGCAGCGAGCCCCAGTCGCCACTTGGCCAGCAATAGCGCCACTTGGTCTTCGACTGGTTCATCATCGCAGAACCTGCCAGCCCGTAAGCCTTGCGGATCACCACCGAGCAGACGGGCACGTCCGCCTGGTAGACCGCCGTCATGGCGCGCACGCCCGCACGGGTGACGCCTGCTGTCTCCGCCTTCACACCGACAGCGAAGCCGGGGCAATCGACGAAGTGAATGACCGGCAGATGGAAAGTCGAGCACAGGTCCATCTGGCGCGTTACCTTGTCGCATACGTCCGCTGTCCAAGCCCCGTCCAGAAAAAATGGATCGCCGGCCATGATGCCCACAGCAAAGCCATCAATTCGCGCGAGGCCGGTGACGATGCCGCGTCCCCAGTCATGGCCGATCTCGAAGAAGCTGCCGCGGTCCACCGCCGCCTCGATGATCTTGCGCGGCTTGTAGGGCGTGCGGCCATCCTTCGGCACGAGAGAGATCAGGCTCTCCTCCTTGCGTTTCGGATCGTCCGTGGGCTGCAGGCGCTCGGGAAGGTGATGCACCGACGGGGGCAGGTAGGAGAGGAAGCGCCGCGCCGCCGCAAAGGCATCCGCCTCGCTGTCGACGACGTTATCCACAGTGCCGTTCTGCCCCTGGATCTTCCAGCCGCCGAGTTCCTCCTTGGTGACATTCTCGCCGAGGGCGATGGCGACCGGCGGGCCCGCCACAAACACCTGGCTGAGCTCCTTGACCATGATCGAGAAATGGCTCGCCGCGACGCGCCCCGCGCCCATCCCGGCGCACGGCCCCAGCGCGAGCGAGACGAACGGCACCTGCGACAGGCCGGTCACGATCTCGTTCCAGCCCGGCGTCTCGGGGATATAGGTGCGCGGGTCTTTCTCCAGGGCCTTGACCGAGCCGCCGCCACCCGTACCGTCGATCATCTGCACCAGCGGCATCCGGTACTCGGTCGCCATCTTGATCATCTGAACCATCTTCTGCCAGATCGAGGCATCAGACGCCCCGCCCCGCACGGTGAAGTCGTCGGCCAGAATCACCACCGGCCGGCCCTCAAGCCGCGCGCGCCCGGTCACCGAAGTGGACGGCGTAAAGCCGGCAAGCTCGTCATCCGGCCCGTAAGTGGCCTTGCCGGCAATCTTCCCGATTTCGTGGAAGCTGCCGGGATCGGCCAGGAACGCCACGCGCTCCCGCACAGTCAGTTTGCCGCGTCCCCGCTGGCGTTCGACAGGTTCTTCCCCGCCCATGTGTTCGGCCAGACGCTCGCGCCGGCGCAGCTCTTCGATCGATTTTTCCCAACTCATGGAAGACAGGTGATCGCCTTGCCGCCGCGCCCGTCAACGGGAATCTTCTTGCTCCGCGCGCGCCGGTTTGCTTTATCCCCCCCTCAGACCCAATTCCCAAGGAGGAACCCCGGATGGATCTCGCACAACTGACTGCCCGCGCTTCGGAAGCCCTGTCCGGCGGCAGCGATTTCAAGAAAAAAGTCAAGTTTGATTTCGGCAGCGTCGGCAAGCTGCTGATCGACGGCGCCAACGGCAAAGTCGACAATTCCGACGACCCGGCTGATGCCACCATTTCCGTCGCCTGGGACGACTTCGCCAAGATCTCGTCTGGTGCGATGGACCCGACGATGGCCTTCATGCAGGGCAAGCTGAAAGTCACAGGTGACATGTCGGTCGCCATGCAGCTTCAAAGCCTGATGAAAAAGCTCGCCGGCTGATCCGGCTTGCCGAAAGGCATTGACCTGAAAGGCATTGACCTGAAAGGCCGCCCGGAGACACCTTCGGGCGGCCTTTACTTTTCGGGATGTGATATATGGATGACAAGGCGGCACGGCGTTCGGGGTTTGTGACCCTGAAGGGCAATCCTGCGCCCGAGGGCGCGGCCGTCGTCTGGTTCAGCGGCGAGGGAGGCCGCGAGCTGCGTGCCTGCGCGGCGCCGGCCCTGGCGGCCGCCAAGGCGCGCGGCACTGTCATTGTCTGCCCGGGCCGCACCGAGTTCATAGAGAAGTATTTCGAAGTCGGCCGTGAACTCCAGCAGATGGGCTTTGCGGTTCTGATTCTTGACTGGCCCGGCCAGGGCTTGTCGGAGCGCCTGCTCGACGACAGCAAGAAGGGTCATATTGACCGGTTCGAGACATTCATGGGCGCGCTGGCCAATGGCCTTGAAGAATTGCAGGACAGGCTGCCACGGCCGCATGTCTGCCTCGCGCACTCGATGGGCGGCGCGATCGCGTTGGCCGCCATCGCTCAGGATTTCGTCAGGGTCGACGCCGCCGCCTTCGTTTCGCCGATGTGGGGTTTGAAGTCTAAGTTCTTCGGGATGAGCTATCTCGTGTGGGCGATGCGCGCGACCGGCCGCTCCGGTGACTACGCTGTCCAGCCCGGTCCGCCGGAAAAATTTGAAACCAACATCGTCACGCACGATAAGCGGCGCTGGGAATTGCAACGTGACCTGATAGATGCGGCGCCTGATCTCGAGCTTGGCCCGGTCACGTGGGGTTGGCTGGGCGCCTCCCTTGATATCCTGGCGACTTTCACCAAGCCGAAAGCCCTGTCCCGGGTAGGCATTCCTGTCTTCGTGGCCTCCGCCTCGCAAGAGAAGCTGGTCGACAATGCCAGCCACGTGGAAATCTGCCGCCGCCTCAAGGATTGCGACCACATAACGGTTGAGGGCGCCATGCATGAAATCCTGATGGAGACCGACGACCGGCGGGCGGAATTCTGGGCCGGTTTCCAGCGGCTGCTGAAGCGGGCCGGAATCTGACGGTCAGCCTACAGATAAAAATCAATGGAGGAATGACATGGCGCTGATTTCACTGTCCCGAATCGTGGCGCACTGGACAGCGCTCCAGCCCGCCCGCGTGGCGCTCGTCCACGAAGGGGCGAGCCTCAGCTGGGGCGAACTCGAGGCCCGCACCAACCGCCTCGCCCGCGCCTACCAGGCGCTCGGTGTGAAAAAGGACGACTTCGTCACCATCGCCCTGCCCAACGGCATCGAGTTTTTCGAAGCCTGCCTCGCCACCTGGAAAGCCGGCGCGACGCCGCAGCCGGTCTCCTCGCGCCTGCCTAAGTTCGAGCGCGATCAGATTGTCGAAGTCGGCGCGCCGAGCCTCGTCGTGGGTGTCGATCCCGGCGAGTACGCCCCCAATCCCTGCCTTTCTGCCGGATACAAGCCTGACGGCGCGCTGCCCTATATGCCGCTGCCGGAAGTCACGTCGGTCAGTTACAAGGCGATGACTTCCGGCGGCTCTACCGGCCGGCCCAAGCTGATCGTCTCGAAATCACCCGCTGCCTCCGATCCGGATGTGCCGCTGCTGGAGATCCCGCAGCAGGGCTGCATGCTGATCCCCGGCCCGCTCTATCACAACGGGCCATTCCTCTGGGCCATGACGGCGCTGTTCAAGGGCTGCACCGTGGTCGTTACCACGCGCTTCGATGCCGAGGAGACGCTGCGCCTCATCGAGGCCCACAAGGTGGATGTCGTATACATGGTGCCGACCATGATGCGCCGCATCTGGGCACTGCCGGAGGAAGTCCGTACACGCTACGATCTCTCCGGCCTCAAGGCGCTCTGGCACCTCGCCGCGCCCTGCCCGCCCTGGCTCAAGGAATGCTTCATCGAGTGGCTCGGACCGGAGGTAATCTGGGAACTTTACGGCGGCACCGAAGGGCAGGGCTCCACCACTATTCAGGGTACGGAATGGCTGAAGCACAAAGGATCGGTCGGAAAGCCCGTCGAGACCTGTGAGATGAAAGTCGTTGGTGAAGACGGCGAAACCCTGCCACCCGGCAAGGTTGGCGAAGTCTTCATCCGCCCGCTCGCAGGCGCCGGCACCACCTATCACTACATCGGCGCAGAATCGAAATCGATTGAAGGCGGATGGGAAAGCCTCGGCGACATGGGCTGGATGGATGCCGAGGGGTATCTCTACCTGACCGACCGCCTCTCCGACATGATCCTTGTCGGCGGCGCCAACATCTATCCGGCCGAAGTCGAAGCTGCGATCGATGCTTTCCCCGGCGTGCGCTCCTCCGCCGTGATCGGCCTGCCGGACGACGATATGGGCGCGCGTCTGCACGCGGTCATCGACAGGCCCGAAGGCCCCGCTGATCCGACAGCGATGGAAGCCCACCTCGCGGAACGTCTCGTGCGCTACAAAGTGCCGAAGAGCTTCGAGTATGTGGACGAACCGGTCCGCGACGATGCCGGAAAGGTCCGCCGAAAGGCCCTGAGGGAAGCCCGCCTCGCCGCCTCTTGACTTCCCCAAGGGCGCGGCCCGCCTCGTGCTGCCAACAAGGGAGAAACGTCTATGAAAGTAGCAGCCGTCAAGAAACCCGGTGGCCTCGGAAACCTCATCATCGAAAATCGCCCCGATCCCAAACCCAGGGCCGGCGAAGTGCTCGTGCGCGTTCGCGCCAGTTCGCTGAACTATCACGACTTCATCGTCGCTCTCGGCGGCATCCCGACACCCGACGGCCGCATTCCGATGTCGGATGGCGCGGGCGAAGTCGTGGCCGTGGGCGAAGGCGTCACCAAATGGAAAACCGGCGACAAGGTCATCTCGCTCTTCTTCCCGAACTGGCAATCCGGCCAGGTTGAAGCCGCTGGCTTCGCCAGCGTCCCCGGTGACGGTGCGGACGGTTTCGGCTGCGAGCTTTATGCCGGCCCCGAAACCGCTTTTACCCGGATGCCGAAGGGCTGGACTTTTGACGAGGCGGCCACGTTGCCCTGCGCGGCGCTCACCGCCTGGCGCGGCATGTATGTCGAGACGCGCACCAAGCCGGGCGACTGGGTGCTCGTGCAGGGCACGGGCGGCGTCTCGATCTTCGCGCTGCAGTTCGCCAAGGCGACCGGCGCCCGCGTCATCGCCACCTCCTCCTCGGAAGCCAAGATGGAGAAGCTGCGCGCCCTCGGCGCCGACCACGTGATCAACTACAAGGAAACGCCCGAATGGGGCAAAAAGGCCTTTGAACTGACCGGTGGCCGCGGCGTGGACGAAGTTGTCGAGATCGGCGGCCCGGGCACGATGGCCCAGTCGATCAATGCCTGCCGTCCCGGCGGCCATATCTCGCTGATCGGTGTGCTCACCGGTGTCTCAGGCGAAGTGCCGACAGCTGCGCTCTTTTCGCGTAACATCACCCTCTCGGGTATCACCGTCGGTTCACGACGCCATCAGGAAGACATGGTGGACGCCATCGACGCGACCGGTTTCAAGCCGGTGATCGACAGCCGCTTCCCGCTAGACCAGATTGCTGCCGCCTTCGCCCACCAGGCCAGCCAGCAGCACTTCGGCAAGATCGTCCTGACGATCTAGGCGTCCCGGCCCTTGGCGAAAGGGCAACGCGCGCCAGCCTATTCGGCTGGCGCGTTTGCTTTTGCGGCGGCCTTGTCCGACAACGCAATGATGCTCTCGCCATCAGGCGTGTCCGGATCTCCATTGGCACGGTGGATCGCAATAACGACGCCCGACAGCGCAAGGATGGCAATCAGGTTGGGTATCGCCATTGAGGCATTCGCCATATCGCCGAACATCCACACGAAGTTAACCTGCGCCAGCGCGCCGATGAAGATCACCACGCACCAGATGCAGCGGAACGGCATGGTTGCCCATTCGCCGATCAGGTAGGTCACGGCCTGTTCGGCATAGTAGGACCAGCCGATAATCGTCGTGAACGCGAACAGCGTCAGGCAAAGCGTCACGATCCAGCCCCCGACAGGTCCGGGAATAGCGTCCGTGAACGCGCGGTTGGTCAGCGTCGCCGGATTGGCATCATGCGCCATCCAGAGATGGGAGGTTGTCTCCGTCAGGCCGGCCGCGACCATGTCGGCGTTTGCCAGCAATTCGGGGGCCGTGCGGAAGCTGCCTTCTGCCGTGATGATCACCAGCGCCGTCATGGTGCAGATGATCAGCGTGTCGACAAACACGCCAATCATGGCGATTTCGCCCTGAGTGGCCGGGTTTTTCATTTGCGACGCCGCATGCGCGATCGGCGCCGAGCCTTGCCCCGCTTCGTTGGAGAACAGGCCGCGCGCCACGCCGAAACGTATGGCCGACAAGACGGCATAGCCTGCAAGCCCGCCGGCTGCCTGCTGCAGACCGAGCGCCGATGTGAAAATCATGGCAAATGCGTCCGGGATTTCCTGGAAGTTCAGGCCAAGCACCACAAGGCTCATCACCACATATATCAGTGCCATCGCGGGCACGAGTTTCTCGGCGACATTGCCGATCGACTTGATCCCGCCGACGATGATGATGAACACCAGAACGGACATCACCAGTCCGATCACGATCTTGGCAACGGCCAACTCGATGCCGCCGATGGTTACGGATGCCGATACCAGGCTTTGATCGCCGAACGCGGTCCCGAAGGTTTCCACCAGGTTCTGGGTGATCCCGTTTGCCTGCACCATGCCGCCCGTAGCGGTGGCTGAGAAGATCGTGCCTATGCAGAAGAGGATGGCCAGCCACTTCCAGTGCTTACCGAGACCGTTGGTGATGTAATACATCGGGCCGCCGTTCAGCCGCCCGAACTCGTCGCGCTCGCGGTACTTGATGGCCAGCGAGCTTTCGGCGAAGGCCAGTGCCATCCCGAAGATGGCCGTGATCCACATCCAGAATACGGCGCCCGGTCCCCCGAGCGTAATGGCGGTGGCTACGCCGACGATGTTGCCTGTGCCAACCTGGCCGGAAAGCGCCGTCGTAAGGGCCTGGAATGGGGTGATGGCGCTTGGGTCGCCATTGCCTTTCCGGCCTGCCCAGACTTCGCCGATTGCGGGCACAAGACGTCGTATCGGGCGAAATCCGATCCGGAACATGAAATAGATGCCGGTGCCCAGCAGCAGGACAATGATCGGGCCCAGAGGCAGGAGGCTCTGGCCATTCCACTCGCCAGCCCAGATGAAACCGCTGGCATTGGTCACGCCGGCCTCAAAATCAGCAAAGAACTTGTCGAACATATTGAAGGCCTCCCCGGCGCCGAAAGTATCGATTTGAGCCACCCTAGCCCGGTTTCCCCACCTGTGAAGGCTTTCTCTGCCGAGTGCCGGTCAGATGGAGGAAGGTTCTTTCAGCTTGCCCCCTTTTAAGGCATAAGCCGCCCGATGACCGCTACCCCCGACGCCAAGCCTCTGAAGGGCCTGTTTATCAGGACCTATGGCTGCCAGATGAATGTCTATGACTCCGAGCGCATCCGCGATGTGCTGAAGCCGTTGGGCTATGCGCCGGTGGATGCCCCGGAAGGCGCAGATCTGGTGGTCATCAACACCTGCCATATCCGCGAGAAGGCGACCGAGAAGGTCTATTCCGAACTCGGCAAGCTGAAGCAGATGAAACTCGCCTCCGGCGGGAAAATGACCATCGCGGTCGCCGGCTGCGTCGCGCAGGCCGAAGGCGCCGAGATCATCCGCCGCCAGCCCGCCGTGGACCTCGTCCTCGGCCCGCAGGCCTATCACAAGCTCCCCGAGATGATCGCCCGTGCCAGCCGCGCGGTGGGTGACCGGCTGGAGACCGAGTTCGATACGGTCGAGAAGTTCGACGCCCTGCCGAAAACCCGAGACCCGGAGGGTCCGGCGGCGTTCGTGTCCGTGCAGGAAGGGTGCGACAAGTTCTGCACGTTTTGTGTCGTTCCCTACACACGCGGCGCCGAAATTTCCCGGAACGTCGACGATATCGTCTCGGAAATTCGCGATCTGGCTTCGAAGGGCGTGCGCGAAGTCACCTTGCTCGGCCAGAACGTCAACGCCTTCCACGGCCCTGCGCCGCGCCTCGAAGGCGGCGCCGACTGGACGCTCGGTCAACTCGTGCGCCACGTCGCCAAGATCGGCGGGATCGAGCGCATCCGCTACACAACCAGCCATCCGCGCGACATGGATGATGACTTGATTGCCGCGCACGGCGACACGTCCGCGATGATGCCCTTCCTGCACCTGCCTGTGCAGGCCGGCTCCGACCGCATCCTCAAGGCGATGAACCGCGGCCATACCGCCGACCAATACCGGGACATCATCGCCCGCGTCCGAAAGGCGCGGCCCGACATCGCCATCGCGAGCGATTTCATCGTCGGCTTCCCGGGCGAGAGCGACGCGGACTTCGAGGCCACGATGCAGTTGGTCCGCGATATCGGTTTCGCTGTTGCCTACTCATTCAAGTATTCTTCGCGTCCCGGCACGCCAGCGGCCGAAATGCACGGCCATCTCTCCGAAGCGGTGAAGGACGAAAGGCTGCAGGCGCTGCAATCCTTGCTGCGCGATCAGCAGACCGCCTTCAACGAAGCGCAGATCGGCAAGACGCTCCCCGTTCTCGTTACCGGGAAAGGCCGCAATCCCGGCCAGATGCACGGCCGTTCGCCCTACCTCCAGGCACTCCACTTCGATGGAACCGAAGCGCTCATCAACACGTTGGTGGACGTGAAGATCGTTTCAGCCAGTCTGAATTCCATCACGGGTGAACACGTGCGTGCCCATGAGCCCGCTGCGTGAGCGCGAAACGTCCCCCCGCCAGCGCACAGCATTCCGAAACCGTAAGCCGGGTATACACGGTCCAGCAGGCTGAACGCTTGCGCGACCTCTGCGGTCCGCACCACCGCAACCTTGCGCTGCTTGAGGCCCGTCTGAAGCCCTTCGGCTTGCGAGCTGAAAGCATGGGCGGCGGTATCCGCCTGGACGGTGCGGAAGAGGGGGTCGCTCTGGCCGAAGCCGCGCTTGCCGAGTTTGAGCGCCGGCTGCGTAATGGCGCCGGGTCGACGGAGATGGAACTCGAAGGCGCGCTGCAGGCCGCCCAATCGCCTTCGCAATCCTTCACCGGCCTGAAGGGTCTGCGCAAGCCGGTGACCGCGATGACCCGCGGCCAGGCAAAGTATATCGAACTGCTCGCCCAGCCTGAAAATGCGCTGATCTTCGGCGTCGGCCCGGCGGGCACTGGCAAGACGTTCCTCGCGGTTGCGACCGGCGTTGCCGAATTGCAGGCGGGCCTTCGCCAGCGCCTGATCGTCACTCGCCCCGCCGTCGAAGCTGGCGAGAAGCTTGGCTTCCTTCCGGGCACGCTCGAAGAGAAGGTTGACCCTTACATGCTGCCCATCTGGGACGCGCTGCGCGAACTGATGGGGCAGGAGCAGATGGAACGCCGCATGCTGCGCGGCGAGATCGAAGTCGCCCCGATCGCCTTCATGCGCGGACGCACCCTGAAGAACGCCTTCGTTATCGTAGATGAGGCGCAGAACACGACCGTTGCGCAGATGAAGATGGTGCTGACCCGCCTCGGCCGCGACAGCCGCATGGTCGTCACCGGTGACCCCGACCAGGTCGACCTGCCCGGCAGCCAGTCCTCCGGACTGAAGCATGCCCTGCGCATCCTCGAGAATGTGGAGGGCATCGCCGCCCACCGCCTGACCGCCGCCGACGTCGTGCGCCACGGACTCGTCAGCCGCATCATCGACGCCTATGCGGCGGCGGGCGAAAGCTGAGCCCCGTCATGATCGAAGTTGCCTTGATTGTCGAAGGGGAGGCCTGGTCTGACCTCGGAGATCTTGATGCCCTGAGCCGGCGTGCCTTTGCGGCTGCCGCGAAGCTGGCGCCTGTCGAGGGCCTCGTCTCGCTTCTGCTGACCGATGACGGCGAACTGCACCAGCTGAACCGGGATTTCCGCGGCAGGGACAAGCCGACCGACGTGCTCTCCTTTCCGGCCCTGCCGATGGACCGGCCACTGCTGGGCGACATCGCGGTCGCCCACGGCGTCGCCGCGCGCGACGCCGCCGCGCAAGGCAAGGCTATGCCTGATCACCTGACTCACCTTCTGATCCATGGCTATCTGCACCTCCTCGGACACGACCATGAAACGCCGGAAGAGGCGGCGCAGATGGAGTTTCTCGAGATCAGCGCGCTTGCCTCCCTCGGTATAGCCAATCCATACCTGCTCTGCGACACAGGCTCCTCATGAGTGATTCTGACCCTTCCGATCCGTCCGGGCGATTACGCGGTCTCTTCGGCTTCCGGCGCAAGCCGGCGCCCCGGCCGGAGACCGGGGCGCCCGAAACCATTCCCGGCAGCGCGCCGCAGGTCATGCGTCTTCGCGTCGCCGAATTCGAGCAGCTGCGCGTATATGATGTCATGGTGCCCCGCGCCGAGATCCAGGCGGTCGAAGCCGGCACCGATTTCCCCGACCTGTTGCGCTTCTTCGCCGAAGTGACCCATTCGCGCCTGCCTGTGTTCCGCGATACGCTCGATGATCCGATCGGCTTCGTGCACATCAAGGATGTGGTCAGCGAGTTGGCGAAGGACGAGACGCTGCCGAAGCGCCCGCTGGAGCGCCTGCACCGGGAAGTGCTGTATGTTCCGCCCTCGATGAAACTTACCGATCTGCTGGTGAAGATGCAGGCGACCCGCATCCATCTTGCACTGGTCGTCGACGAGTATGGCGGCACCGACGGCCTCCTCACCCTTGAAGACCTCGTCGAAGTGATCGTCGGCGATATCGAAGACGAACACGATGATGACGAGCCGATGTTCATCCGCCGTAGCGCCCGTATATGGGAAGCGGATGGGCGTATGGAAATTGACGAGTTCGCCGAAGAATCCGGCGTCGATCTTGGCCTTGCCGACAGCGACGCCGAGATCGATACGCTCGGCGGCGTCGCGGTTGCACTCGCCGGCAAAGTCCCGCTGCGCGGCGAAATCCTGCGCCATCCGAGCGGGGCAGAAATTGAAATAATGGAAGCCGATTCCCGGCGCATCCGGCGTCTGAAGCTTCGCCTTCCGGAACTGCCCGCATCCCCGCCTCCCGAGGAGTAGAGTTCGCATGTCGGAACCTGTCCGCAGCCACGGCTTCACGGCTTTGGGGCCCCTTCACGAATCGCTTGCCCGCCTTTCCGGATGGAAGGCTGCGCTTGCAGCGGCCGTTTTCGGCGCGCTTGCGGCCTTTGCCTTTGCGCCCTTCCATTTCAGCGCGGTCCTCGTGATTTCCTTCACCGCGCTCGTATGGATGATCGACGGGGCCCGAGGTCACCGCCGCTGGGGCCGGCAGGTCGCGCTGCGCGGTTGGGCCTTTGGGTCCGGCTTCTTCCTTGTCAGCATGCACTGGACGGCGATGCCGTTCCTCGTGAACCCCGACCAACACCTCGCTTTCATCTGGCTGCCGCTGATCGTGTTGCCCGCCGGCATGGGGCTGATCGGCGCGGTCTTCACGGCGATGGCGGGCGCCTTATGGTCCGCTTCGCCCTCGCGCATCTTCGTCTTTGCAGCGTTCTTCGCGCTGGCCGAATGGGTGCGCGGCCACCTCTTCGGCGGCTTTCCCTGGAACCTGCCGGGCACGACCTGGATTCCAGGCGGCGCCCTCTCGCAGGCCGCCTCGCTCGGCGGCGTCTACTGGCTGACCCTGCTCACCGTGTTCGTGATGGCGGCCCCGGCGGCGCTCGTCGATACGCGCGATGCCCGCGGGCTGGGCCTGCGCATGGCGCCCTCCTTTGCGGCGGTTGTTGCGCTCGCCCTCGGATGGGCATGGGGCGCCGAGCGCACGGCGGCGCCGTCTCCGATGACTGACCAGCAGGTCGTGATCATGGACGCCGGCGTGCCGCAGGCCGATTGGGACCGGATGGAATCCGGCGCCGTGCTCGTCGAATATTTACGCATGCTCACCTATCCGGACAGCCGGCCGGGCGATATCGTGGTCTGGCCGGAAGGCGCCGTGCCCGGATACCTGCTGCAGGAATCGGGCTCGCTTGATGCCATCTCCTCCTACATCGGCGATCGCAATCTGATCGTCGGTGCTACGCGCTATGAATGGTTCTCCGAAGACACGCCGGTCTATTACAACAGCCTCGCCGTTCTCGACGCTTCGGCCAACAAGACCGGCCCGGTCGCGCTCTATGACAAACACCGCCTTGTCCCGTTCGGCGAGCTGGCCGCGGTCGATTTCATCCCGTTTGGCCGGGAGTTTGCCGCGCTGCTGCCGCCGAGCACGCAACGCCTGGCCGCATCCGGTTTCCGCCCCGGGGCAGGGGCCACCGCCGTCGACACCGCGCAGATCCCGCCCTTCGTCGCCCTCATCTGCTATGAGGGCCTGTTTCCGGAAATCACCCGCAAGGCGAACGAGACGGACCGGGCGCAATGGATCGTGCTTGTTTCGAACGATGCCTGGTTCGGCGCCGGCATGGGCCCGGCCCAGCACTATGCGCAGAACCGATATCGCGCGATCGAGACCGGCCTGCCGATGGTGCGCGCTGCCAACCGGGGCGCCTCAGGCATCGTGGACGGCTATGGCCGCGAGACCTTGCGCACACTTCCGGCTGAAACTGCACCGGAAGGTTGGGCGACCACGTATGGCCGCGACCGCATTCCGGAACCCGCGCCCGTTACTGTCTTCCAGAGCCGTCTCGGCGCCGGCCTGTTCTGGTTCAGCCTCTGCCTTTTCGCACTACTGGCCTTCCTGTGCTGGAGGCGTTAAGTCGCTGATTCGCGAGGCGCTGGGGCCGGAACGGGATGGCAGATGACGGACAGCAAACTTCCGAGCGGTATCGACCGCGTTGTTGGCCAGCGGATCCGTTGGCGCCGCCGCGAACTCAAACTGACCCAGGAACGCCTTGGTGAATTGCTTGAGCTGACGTTCCAGCAGGTCCAGAAATACGAGAAGGGCGTCAACCGCGTCTCGGCCGGCCGGCTTTATGAAATCGCCGGCGTACTCGGCGTGCCGATCAGTTATTTCTTTGACGGCGCAGAAGAATTCCTCGGCGCCGAACAGGCCGAATTCGCCGAAGACGAAGGTGAACCGCACGCGCCGGTTATGACACCCGAAATGCTCGAGCTTATCTCGGCTTTCCAGAAGATCGAGGACGTCTCGCTACGCAAGTCGCTGCTGAACACCGTGCGCGCCGCTGCCTCGGCCTTCGACAACCTCCCCGGCCATAATTGATCCGGTTTCGTCATGAGCGCGCCTGAACAAGATGGCTTGAGGGATCGCCCGATCCGCACGTTCGGCCGCACCGGCGGGCGCCCGCTGTCGCCGCGCCAGCAGCAACTGATCGAAACCCGGCTCGGCCACTGGCGCCTGCCGCAGCCGGCTGCGCGGGACTTTCAGCCCCTTAGCCTCTTTCCGTCCGCGCGCGGGGTCTGGCTGGAAATCGGGTTTGGTGGCGGAGAGCATCTTGTTGCCCAAGCGGCGGCCAACCCGGACACCGGTTTCATAGGGTGCGAGCCGTTTGTCGAAGGCGTCGCCAAGGCTATTGGGGGGATTGAGGACAATGGCCTCGCCAATGTCCGTCTGTGGCCGGATGATGCTCGGCTGCTTCTGGAGGCGTTTGCGCCGGCCTGCATCGCGCGCGTCTTCATTCTCTTCCCGGATCCCTGGCCGAAACGGCGCCAGCAGAAACGCCGCCTCGTGCAGCCGGATTTTGTCGCCGCGCTGGCCCGCATCCTCGCCCCGGGCGGGCGCCTGCGCTTTGCCACCGATGTCGCCAGCTATGCCGATGAAGCCTTGCTCGCCTTTGAGGGGAATGACGCCTTCCAGTGGACCGCCACGCGCGCCGATGACTGGCGCTGTCCGCCCGCGGATCATGTCACTACCCGCTACGAGTCCAAGAAACTCGGCGATTGTGCCCCGGTCTGGTATGATTTCCTGCGCATCTGAGCCTGTGGAGAATATTGACATTTCGTCTGGTTTGTGACCTGTTACGGCCCATCGAAACCGGTCGGTCTGAATATCAAGACCCCGTCAGACCGACGGCAATGACTTTCCCTCCTCCGCTTTCGATGGGCACCGGCATGGCGCATCCCGCGCTTGTCGCGGCCCGGAACGGTAAAGGAAGGCCAGTATGGCAACCGGAAAAGTAAAGTGGTTCAATGACCAAAAAGGCTTCGGCTTCATTAAGCCGGATGAGGGCGGTGCGGACGTTTTCGTTCACATTTCCGCCGTTGAGCGTTCGGGCCTGCGCACGCTCGCCGAAAACCAGTCCATCCAGTATGAGCTGCACAAGGACGAACGCCGCGGCAAGACCTCGGCTGTGGACCTGAAGGTCCTCTAAGTCATCCCCCCCCCGAGGGTGGGGAAGCGGCGGCCCGGGAAACCTGGCCGCCGTTTCTGTTTGCCTCAGCAAGCCCCCTCGACAGACTGCCCAATCGCGACTATCTAGCTGCCAAGTCGAAATATATCGGCGGCGGGTCCGGAAACGGGTCCGCCGTTTTTCTTTATCCGGATTTGCCCCGCCTCTCATGATAGCCCTGACCGAACAGGAACGCCGCCTGCTGGACATCATCCGCCCTGTTGCGGACCGTCTCGGCATGGAAGTCGTGCGCCTGCGCGTTTCGGGCGGCCGCCGGCCCCACCTCCAGGTGATGGCTGAAAAGGCCGGGGGCGCGCCGACCGATGTCGAGGACTGCGCCCGCCTCAGCCGCGCCATGGGCCCGGTCCTGGAAGAGGCCGACCCGATCTCGGAGGCCTACATCCTTGAGGTATCCACCCCCGGTATCGACCGGCCGCTGACCCGCCCCGGCGATTTCGGCCGCTGGATCGGCCACGCCGCCCGGATCGAACTCGCCCGTCCGATCGATGGACGCCGCCGGTTCACCGGTACGATCGTGTCGGAAGGGGAGGACGGCGTGCATCTCGAGATCGACGACGAGACCGAACTGGTCGCCGGCGTCCACGAGATGAGCCGCGCCACCCTCGTGCTGACCGATGAACTGATCGAGGCTGCCCGCGCCGCCGGCAATCTGCCGCCGCAGCCGGACGAAGACGAAGACCTGCTCGCCGATTTTGAGATCGACGAGTCCGATGACGACACAGATGAAGAAGAGACAGGAGATCTCCAATGACCACCGTAGGCGTGTCCGCCAACCGTCTTGAAATCCTGCAGATCGCGAAAGCGGTCGCGGAAGAGAAATCGATCGACCAGCGCATCGTCATCGAGGCGATGCAGGAAGCCATCGAGAAGGCCGCCAAGGCCAAGTACGGCCAGGAGCACGATATCCGTGCCCGGATCGACCCTGCGACCGGCGAACAGACGCTGTGGCGCGTGCAGACGGTCGTCGCCGAGGAAAACTTCGAAGACGAGGCCAAGCAGCTGCGCCTGGCCGAAGCCAAGAAGATTGACGCCTCGCTCGAAGTCGGCAGCGAACTCAAGGAAGAGCTTCCGCCCTTCGATTTCGGCCGCGTCGCCGCCCAGACCGCCAAGCAGGTGATCACGCAGAAAGTGCGCGATGCCGAGCGGGAGCGCCAGTACAATGAGTACAAGGACCGTGTCGGCGAAGTCATCAACGGCATCGTCAAGCGCGTCGAGTATGGCCACGTGATCGTAGACCTTGGCCGCGCCGAAGGCATCATCCGCCGCAATGATGGTATCCCGCGCGAGAACTTCCAGCCGAACGACCGCGTCCGCGCCTATCTCTATAAGGTCAGCCGTGAGCTGAAAGGCCCGCAGATCTTCCTGTCGCGCGCCGCGCCCGACTTCATGCGCAAGCTGTTCGCCCAGGAAGTGCCGGAAGTCTATGAAGGCGTTATCCAGATCAAGGCCTGCGCCCGCGACCCGGGCTCGCGCGCCAAGATCGGCGTGATCTCAAACGACAGCTCCATTGACCCCGTCGGCGCCTGTGTCGGCATGCGCGGCGCGCGCGTGCAGGCGGTGGTCGGCGAGCTTTCGGGCGAGAAGATCGATATCATCCCCTGGAACTACGACGCCGCCACGTTCATCGTGAACGCGCTGCAGCCGGCCGAAGTCTCGAAAGTGGTGCTCGACGAAGACGAGCGCCGCGTTGAAGTTGTCGTTGCGGATGACCAGTTCCCGCTGGCCATCGGCCGGCGCGGCCAGAACGTGCGCCTCGCTTCGCAGCTGACTGGCTGGCAGATCGACCTGATCACAGAGTCGGCAGACTCCGAGCGCTACCAGAAAGAATTCCAGGAGCGCACGAGCCTTTTCATGAAAGCTCTGGATGCGGACGAAACCCTCGCCCAGCTCCTCGCCTCGGAAGGCTTCGAATCGGTCGAGGAGATCGCCTTCGTCGCGCCGGAGGACTTCATCACCATCGAAGGCTTTGACAAGGACGTGGCTGAAGAGCTGCAGGAACGCGCCCGCGAATTCCTGGACCGCGTCGCCGTCGAAAACGACACCAAGCGCCGTGAACTCGGTGTGGAGGATGACGTGATGGAGCTCGACAGCATGACGCCGTCCTTTGCCGTGAAGCTCGGCGAACAGGGCGTGAAGACGGTGGAAGACGTTGCCGGCCTGGTGCCGGACGACATCACCGGCTACCGCGAGCCCGGTCCGGACGGCAAGCCTGTCTGGGTCGAAGGCATCCTCAAGAAGGGTGAGATGCGCAAGGACGACGCCCAGATGTTCATCATGAAGGCCCGCGTCATCGCGGGCTGGATCGAACAGGAAGCCGTTGACGCCCTGATCGCCCAGCAAGCCGGCGATGAGGAAGCGCCGGAGCTGACCGAAGAGGAGCGCGCGCTCCTCGCCCTCGGCGAGCTTGGCAACAATGACGACGACGAGGAAACCCTCGCCGAGGAACTCGGCATTGACCTAGCAGACCTGCAGATGGAGGGCGGCGATGAAGAAGCCGTACCCGAGCAGTGAACCGGGTCTGATCCCCGAAAATGAAATGGACGACGACGGCGATGCTCCGGCATCGCCGGAGCGTCAGTGCGCGGTCACGCGGACACGCCTCCTGAAGGAGGCGATGATCCGCTATGTTCTGTCTCCGGACAATATTGTCACACCGGACGTCGCCGATCGCCTGCCGGGCCGGGGCGTGTGGGTCGGGGCAGAGCGCCGGCATGTCGATACGGCGGCTGCCAAGGGCGCCTTCGCGCGCGGCTTCAAGAGTGCGGTGACGGTTCCCGAAGGCCTTTCGGATCTGACCGAACGCCTGCTCGTCAAACGCTGCGTGGAACTTCTCGGGCTCGCCCGCAAGGCAGGCCTCGCCATCCAGGGGCACGACCAGGTGCGGGATGCGCTGCGCGGCAAGGAACCCGCCTTCCTCCTCGAAGCCAGCGACGGCGCAGAGGATGGGCGTAACAAGGTGTATTTTCTCGCGAAAGCCATATATAGCGACGTGAAAGTGGCCGGAGCGCTCAGCTCGCAGGAATTGGGCATGGCTTTCGGACGCGACCGTGTGATACACGGCCTCGTCCGCCGGGGCGTCATCGCGAAGAACTGGGAAGTCGCCTACCGGCGCCTCACCGGATTTCGCGCTGCTCCCGAACTTGACTGGTTCCCTGAACCGGATCGGTAACGGAATCTGCCGGGACGC
Organism: Hyphomonas sp.; assembly: GCA_016124495.1. GTDB lineage: Bacteria > Pseudomonadota > Alphaproteobacteria > Caulobacterales > Hyphomonadaceae > Hyphomonas. Next base: position 197,951 of record WGNP01000013.1, read on the forward strand.
ATGGGCGTCCGGGCTCAGAATATGATATGTAGGACGAATGAGCGATAACAACGATCAAGGCAATTCCGGTGGGCGCAAGCCGCTGACAGTCGTGCGTAAGTCCGCCGGCACAGTTAAGCAGAGCTTCAGCCACGGCCGCTCCAAACAGGTAGTGGTCGAGACGAAGAAACGCCGGCCGGTCACGGCGGGCGGTACTCCGGCGGCTGGCCAGCCTGCAGATGCATCAACCCCTGCCTCGGAATCGATGGAAGCAAAGCTCGTCGCGCTCGCGTCGAAGCTGGGCATCACGGTGGCCGAACTGAAAGCCCGCCAGAAGGTGCTTGAGCGCCGCAAGAGCGAAGAGTCCGCGCGCGCTGAAGACCAGCAGAAGGAAAAGGCTTCTCAGGACCGTCTGCGCACCGAACAGGAGCGCAAGGCCCAGGAAGGCCGCGACCGTGACGGCGCCGAAGCGCGCCGCAAGGCTGAAGAAGAAGCCCGCAGGATCGCCGAAGCTGCGCCGAAAGAGCCTGTGGTCGATCGTCCGACCAAGGTGCGCCCGCGCGCTGACGCAGCGTCGCCTGCAGCCGCTGTTCCGGTTGAAGAGGAAGAGGCCGGCCGCGCCAAGCGCGGCGGCGGCAAGCCGGTCAAGGATGACCGCGGCGCCGGGGACCGTGCCCGTGAGGCCGCGGCCCGCAGCCGCGATACCGGTGCGCGACGCCAGGGCAAGCTGACCATCGCATCTGCCCTCGGCGACGACGCTGACCGCCAACGCTCCCTCGCCTCGGTGCGCCGCGCGCGCGAGCGCGAACGCGAACGCAAGATGGGCGGCGCCGGAGACCGCGATAAGGTTGCGGTGGAAGTCACGCTTCCCGAAACCATCACGCTGCAGGACCTTGCAGGCCGCATGAACGAGCGCGTCGCCGACGTCGTGAAGTTTATGATCAAGGAAGGCCAGATGCTGCGCGGCAATGATATCGTTGACGCCGATACTGCCGAACTGATCGCTGCAGAATTCGGGCACACGGTGAAGCGTGTGTCGGAAGCCGACGTCGAGATCGGCCTTGAAGGCCTCGCCGACGACGATACCGACCTGCAGCCGCGCGCCCCGATCGTGACGATCATGGGCCACGTCGACCACGGCAAGACCTCGCTGCTCGACGCACTTCGCAAGACCGACGTGGTTTCGGGCGAAGCCGGCGGCATCACGCAGCATATCGGCGCCTATCAGGTGCAGCTGAAATCCGGCGAGCGGATCACCTTCCTGGACACGCCTGGCCACGCTGCCTTCACGGCCATGCGTGCCCGCGGCGCCAACGCGACCGACATTGCGGTCCTCGTCATTGCGGCCAACGATTCGATCATGCCGCAGACGATCGAGTCCATCAATCATGCCAAGGCGGCCGGCGTCCCGATCATCGTGGCCGTCACCAAGACAGACCTTTACGATGCCAACCCGGACAAGGTTCTGACAGACCTGCTGCAGCACGACATCCAGGTGGAATCGATGGGTGGTGTGACGATTGCAGTCAAGGTTTCGGCCAAGACCGGCGAAGGCCTCGACGAGCTGACCGACGCGATCTCGCTGCAGGCTGAAGTCCTCGAATTGAAAGCCAACCCGAACCGCGAAGCCGACGGCGTCGTGATCGAATCCAAGCTCGATAAGGGCCGCGGTCCGGTCGCCACAGTGCTGATCAAGCGCGGCACCCTGAAGCGCGGCGACATTGTCGTGGCCGGCGCCCAGTGGGGCAAGGTCCGCGCCCTTGTTGACGAGCGCGGCCAGCAGCTTGACGGCGCAGGCCCCTCGCTTCCGGTCGAAGTGCTCGGCATGGACGGCGCGCCCGATCCGGGCGAGCCGATGGTCGTGGTCGACAGCGAAGCGCGTGCCCGCGAGATCACAGAATACCGTATCCGTACAAAGCGTCAGGTGTCCGGCGGAGCAGGGGCTGCGGCCCGCGCCTCGCTCGACCAGCTGCTGCTGCGTCTCAAGGATGGCACCGTGGAAACCCGCGAGCTGCCGATCGTTCTGAAGGCCGATGTCCAGGGCTCCGTCGAGGCGATCTCGATGTCGCTCGACAAGATCTCGACCGAGGAAGTCCGCGCCAAGGTCATCCATGGCGCAGTTGGCGGAATTTCTGAATCCGACGTCCTGCTGGCCCGTTCGTCGAACGCGCCGATCTTTGCGTTCAACGTCCGTGCCAACAAGCAGGCGCGCGATCTTGCCGAACGCGAAGGCGTGGAGATCCGCTACTATTCGGTGATCTACGACCTCCTTGACGACGTCAAATCGACCCTGTCGGGCATGCTCGCCCCGGAGAAGCGCGAAAGCTTCCTCGGCTACGCGGACATCCTCGAAGTCTTCAACATCACGAAGGTCGGCAAGGTTGCGGGCTGCCGGATTTCCGAAGGCAAGGTCATGCGAGGCTGCGGCGTGCGCCTCCTGCGCGACAACGTCGTCATCCACGAAGGCAAGCTCAAGACGCTCAAGCGCTTCAAGGATGAAGTCTCTGAGGTCAATTCGGGCATGGAATGCGGCATGGCCTTCGAGCGTTACGAAGATATTCGTGCCGGCGACAAAATCGAGTGCTTCCAGGTAGAGGAAATCGCAAGGACCCTCGCCTAGTCTGTCCGGATGAGCGAGTCCCTGGCGGTATCCGGACGGCTGACAGGCCGTGATCTAAAGCGGCTGGTCCGGGTCAGCCGGAGCGGTACGATCGGGCCGACGGCGCTGTACTATGCAGGCTTCACTGCGCCGATCATCTCCGCCAGCGTTGCCTTGTTGGCGAAAGATGTAGCGCGATCGATGGGCTGGGATACGTTGCTGCAGATACTGGTCTCGGCCAATCTGGCTGCCTTTGCGGGCATTGCATGGTATCTGATCTTTATACGCTGGTCCTATCGCAACCGTCCCGGCCGGGGCACCGAACTCACCCTCGACACACAGGTGACGGTGACGCAGGCATGCCTTTCTGTGCGCCGCGGCCCGGTAGAAACCCGCATCGGGTGGAGCGGAATTCGCAAAGTTGTCACCGCGCCGGGCCATCTTGCTGTCTTCATCGAGGGCGCCGATACGCTGATCATCCCGAACGAATGGTTCGGAAATGATGCGGCTCGCCGGGCTGCCTTTACGGAATTTGTCACTTCAAGGGTAAGCCACTGATGGCCAAGAAACCTCCGACCCCCGGTCTTCCGTCGCAGCGCCAGTTGCGCGCCGGCGAGATCATCCGCCATGCCCTCGCCGATGTCATCGCCCGAGAGGACCTGCGCGACCCCGAACTCAACGGCGTGCTTGTTACTGTCGGCGAAGTACGCTGTTCGCCGGACCTGCGCCGCGCCAAGGTCTACGTCGCCCCTCTCGGCGACGATTCCGAGGCAGGCCGCGCCCGGCTTGCCGGTGCGCTGAACCGGGCAGGGGCCTTCCTGCGCGGGCGTCTGGGGCGCGAGATCGACCTCAAGTTCACACCGGAGCTGCACTTTATCGCCGACAAATCGTACGATGAGGCAACCGCCATCGACAAGCTGCTGTCCGATCCGCGCGTCCGCCGCGACGTCGAAGGCTGAGCCCGGCGGCGGAATTGCCGCGTTTCTGCCTTGATGCTTTGTCATTTGACCGCCCAGCGCCCAGTATCGACACGAACACTGCGCAAGAAGCCGGGGAACAAGGGCATGCAACGCCAGACCATTGACCAGGAAGGCGCCCGCCAGGGCGAAGTCTCGGCCGCCTCATTGCAGCTTGGGGATGACACGATCGCCATCCGCCGCATCGCAACGATGACCGTCGAGAGGCATGATTTCTTCCCCTGGGACACGCCGGCCAACCGGAAAACCCAGAGCGTGTATGCGACGGCCTGTGTCGGGTTCCTGTTCTTCGGCCTTGCCGGCTTTGCCTGGTGGGCGATCCGCCCGGCGCAGGGCGATGGCGTGATCGGCCTGATGGTCGGCGCGCTGCTGATGCTGCTCGGCCTCATCCTGGGTGTGCGTGCCGCAATGATCGCGATGAAACTGAAGAAGCAGGAGCCCTACTACCGCCTCCTGATCGGCACCTCGGATGGCCGCCAGATCCCGCTGGTCGACAATAACCGCGAAGTGTTGACCAAGATCCGTGACGTGATCCGCCACAAGCTGGATTCCGGCGATACCTCGATCACCGGCGACTTCGACCTTAACCTCGACATCGTCAACCTCCGCATGCCCAAGGGCGCCGGCGCTGCCCCAAGCCGCCCTACTGTAGCGGAAGTCATGGATGACGAGGAAGACGGGTCACCTCCCGCCGCCTGACCTGGCCGGGCTCGGCGCGCTGGCGCATGGATTGACGCGCACCGTCCATACCGGATAAGCGGCGCCCTTCAGTATCTGGTCCAGACGCGCGTCCGACCCGCCCGCCCGGACCCTTTGGAGAATACCTTGTCCCGCCAGAGAAAACGCAAGGGCGAGCCCGTCACGGGCTGGCTGAACCTGTTCAAGCCCGTCGACATGACCTCGACGCAGGCGGTCGCGATCGTCAAACGCCTGTTCAATGCCGAAAAGGTCGGCCATGGCGGCACGCTCGATCCGCTGGCGGACGGTATCCTGCCGATCGCGCTCGGCGAGGCGACGAAGACCGTCCAGTGGGCGATGGATTCAGAGAAGGAATACGTCTTCACTATCCGCTGGGGCATCTCCACCGCCAGCCAGGACGCCGAAGCGGAAGTGACGGCCACGTCCGATGTGCGCCCGCCGCGCGAGGCGGTGGAAGCCGCTTTGAAGAACTACATTGGCAAGATCCGGCAGGTGCCTCCGAAATTCTCCGCCATAAAGGTGGCAGGTGAGCGGGCCTACGATCTCGCCCGGGGCGGCGAGGTGTTCGAGCTTGAGGCGCGCGAAGTGGATGTCCACGCTGCCAAGGTGATAGGTATGCCGGGCGCGGATCATTCGGTGATCCATGCCGTGTCCGGCAAGGGCTTCTATGTCCGCGCGATGGCGCGGGACCTGGCCGCGGATCTCGGCGCCGAGGGCCACATCAGCCAGTTGCGGCGCACGCGCGTCGGCGCGTTCGAGGCGGCCAAGGCCGTTTCAGTTGCCGACCTTCAGGCGCTGGCTGAGGACCGGGAGGGACTGTTCGCGCATCTCAAACCGCTGCATGCGGTGCTGAATTCCATGCCGCACCTGCAGGTCACCGCGCAGGACGCCGGCAATCTGCGGCAGGGACGCACCATCATGCTGATGCCGCACGTGGTCGAAGCTTGGCGCGCGGGCCGTAGCGACGAGGATGACCGCGTCGCACTGGCGCTGGCGGGCGATGACGCGGTTGCGCTCGGCGAAGTGCGTGCCGGGCATTTCGAGCCCGTGCGGGTGTTTGCGCTTTAAAGCGTCGCCATGTCGATCACGAAGCGGTATTTCACGTCGCCCTTGACCACGCGGTCATAGGCAGGGTTCACGTCTTTGATGTCGATGATCTCGATATCGCAGACGATGTTATGCTCCGCGCAGAAGTCGAGCATCTCCTGTGTCTCCGCGATGCCGCCGATACCGGAGCCGGCAACGCTGCGGCGGTTGGCGAGCAGCAGGCCGCCATGCATCTCCTCCAGCGGCTCAATGGCGCCGACGATCACCATTGTGCCATTGCGCGCCAGCAGGCCCAGATAGGGATTTAGGTCGTGCTTGACGGGTACGGTGTTGAGCAGGAAATCGAAACTGCCCCGGTGCGCTTTCATCTGTTCACGGTCATTCGAGACGAGGACATCCGATACACCCAGGCGTCGGGCGTCTGCGCCCTTTTCCGGCGAGGTGGTGATCATCACCACTTCGGCGCCGAGCGCGGCGGCGAACTTGATGCCCATGTGGCCGAGGCCGCCAAGACCGATGACGCCGACCTTGTCTCCCTTCGAGACGGCCCAATGCTTCAGCGGCGACCAGCTGGTGATGCCTGCGCAGAGCAGAGGCGCGGCGGCGGCAGGGTCGAGCTTTTCGGAAATCTTCAAGACGAAACTGTCGCGCACCACGATCTGTTTCGAATAGCCGCCATAGGTCGGCCCCCCGATCACCGGCTCGGTGCCGCCATAGGTGCCCACCGAGCCTTTCTCGCAATATTGCTCGTCGCCGTCATGGCAGGCTGTGCATTTCAGGCACGCGTCAACCAGGCATCCGACGCCGACAAGGTCGCCCACCTTGTGCCGGGTGACTTGCGGGCCGACGGCGCTGACGCGGCCGACAATCTCGTGGCCCGGCACAAAGGGATATTTCGCGCGGCCCCATTCATTGCGCGCCGAGTGGATGTCGCTGTGGCAGATCCCGCAATGGGTGATGTCGATGAGCACGTCATCGGGCTGCAGGTCGCGCCGCGTGATCTCGAAGGGCTTCAGGGGGTCGGTGGGCCCCTGTGTGGCATAGGCGGCGACTTGCATGATGTGTCTCTCCCTCGTGTTGGTTCCAGCGTTTCACCGGCGCGAGGGGATGTCCAGAGGAACACCCCTCTCTCAGGGCAGCTTTGGGTCTTGAGAGCTGAAATTTCGACGGGTCCGTGGGCGGAGGTGTTGCGGAAGGTTTGGGGATGGATTTTCTGACAGCTTGACCGGGCTGGGTGTTATTTCCCGGCAGGCGTTTTTCCTTCAGGCACAAGTTCCCTTCCTGCGCTCAGATGCCGCCTCAGCCTGTTGCAGGCTTTGCATTCGTCATGTCTGTTCATTCTCATTGATTGTCATTTTTATAACTTTGTATCGATCGGGTAACCTTCCGGTAACGCCTGCGTGGCGGGGCCTGAGCCGGGCACGAGTGCAAGTCTGGCCCTGCGCGCCGGGGGGGCGCGCAAGTTTTCGGGAGAATTCTTTCAGGCGCGTGAGGCGTTTGCGAGCCTTATGTCCTGAAGGAGCGGGTTGCGTTGCACAAGCCGGGCGTCGGTTTTTTGGCCCCGCTCCCAGCGCAAACGGCCTCAGGTTCCTGTTTTGCCCATCTTCCCCGCCTCCAGCACGGCGCGTGTCACGCGCAGGATGCGGCTGGCGATCGTCACCTCGATGTAGAAAGAGACGAGCGCGACGACGAGCAGGCTCATCGAGACGACGAACAGGATCGATACGGCGGCTGCGACCGGGATGGCGATCAGCTGGCCGGTGAACAGCAGAATGATCACGAGGCAGATCATCAAAGCGGCCAGGGTGCACAGCGCGATGGCACGGTGAATATGTACCATGCGCCGGTCGAGCACGCCAAGCTCGGTGTGGTGGATGCGGCGGGACGTCTCGTCCTCCGCGGCGAGACCTTCCTCCAGCGCCCGCCACCTGTCGACCACCCTAGCGAGGCGGTTCGCCATCACGTTCAGCAACGCCCCGATGCCCGCCAGCGTGAACACCGGCGCGATGGCCAGCTGGATAATGTGCGCAATGTCGGAGGGGAGGGGGGTAATTTCGGGCATGTGGGGGGTCCGGGGCCATTCCTTGCCGACTCTACCCGGTTTGGCGCCGGAATCACCCCAAGCCCTTCCCATTGCCCCCCATTTGAGTCATAAGCCCGTTTTTGGGGCGGAGACGCTGTCTCTTGACCCTGCTGGACGACATCCCGGCTGTGGCCACCTGATCAGGCCCGTTCCCAAAAAACCCCGCCAATTCAGGCGATTAATGAACCCAGCGCCCGCGGGCGCGAAACCAGAAGGCTTTTCCGATGTCGATTACCGCTGAACACAAGCAAGAGCTCATCAAGAAGTTCGCCACGAAACCGGGCGATACGGGCTCGCCGGAAGTCCAGGTTGCGATCCTCACGGCCCGCATCAACGGCCTGACCGACCACTTCAAGGCCAACAAGAAAGACAACCACTCCCGCCGGGGCCTGCTGACCATGGTCGCCACCCGCCGGAAGCTCCTTGATTACGTCAAGGGCAAGGATGAAGCGCGGTATACCAAGCTCATCACGGAACTCGGCATCCGCCGCTAGTTCCACACCAAGCCCGCCAGGCAATAGGGCCATGGCGGGCTTTTCGTATGTGAAAGAAAGACAGACATGTTCAATACGCAATCCGTGTCGCTGGAATGGGCCGGCCGCACACTCACGATCGAGACGGGCCATGTGGCGCGTCAGGCCGATGGCGCCGTCATGGTTACCTATGGCGACACCACGCTGCTCGCGACCGCCGTTTTCGCAAAATCGGCCAAGCCGGGTCAGGACTTCTTCCCCCTGACCGTCAACTATCAGGAAAAATACTTCGCAGCCGGCCGCATCCCCGGCGGCTTCTTCAAGCGCGAAGGCCGCCCGACCGAGAAAGAGACGCTGACCTCGCGCCTCATCGACCGGCCGATCCGCCCGCTGTTCGTCAACGGCTTCAAGAACGAAGTCCAGGTCATCATCACCGTTCTCTCCTATGACCTCGAGAACGATGCCGACGTGCTCGGCATGATCGGCGCGTCCGCCGCTCTCGTGCTGTCCGGCGCCCCGTTCATGGGCCCGATCGGCGCCGCCCGCGTCGGTTATATCGATGGCAGGTATGTCATCAACCCGACCCAGGCCGAAATTGAGGAATCCGATCTCGACCTCGTCCTGGCCGGCACGTCCGACGCCGTGATGATGGTCGAATCGGAAGCCTACGAGCTTTCGGAAGAAATCATGCTCGGCGCCGTTGTCGCCGGCCATGACGCGATGCAGCCGGTGATCGATGCGATCATTCAGCTCGCCGAGAAAGCCGCCAACGCACCGTTCGAGTTCGAAGCCGAAGACAACTCTGCTGCTGTGAAAGCGATCGAGAAGATCGTCGGCAAGGACCTGTCGAAAGCCTACAAGATCACCGCGAAGGGCGAGCGTTATGCTGCCGTCGGCGCAGCCCGCGATAAGGCGAAAGCTGCCCTCGTTGGCTCCGAAGACGCGCCCGGCGAAATGACCGCGGAGCTGTTCAAGACAGCGTTCAAGGAAGCTGAAGCTTCGGTGGTGCGCGGCGACATACTGAAAACGGGTGAGCGCATCGATGGCCGCAAGCTTGACCAGATCCGTCCGATCCTCGCCGAGGCAGGTTTCCTTCCCCGTACGCACGGCTCGGCCCTGTTCACGCGCGGCGAGACGCAGGCGATCTGCGTCACGACGCTCGGAACCTCCGATGACGAACAATATGTCGAAGGCCTGGACGGGACCCGAAAAGAGAAGTTCATGCTGCACTACAACTTCCCTCCGTACTCGGTTGGGGAAACGGGCCGCCTCGGCGGCGCCGGACGCCGCGAAATCGGCCACGGCAAACTGGCCTGGCGCGCCCTTCAGGCCGTCCTGCCGAAGCATGAGGACTTTCCGTACACGATCCGTCTCGTCTCCGAGATCACCGAGTCCAACGGCTCGTCCTCGATGGCGACGGTCTGCGGTTGCTCCCTCGCCATGATGGATGCGGGCGTGCCGATCACGCGGCCCGTGTCGGGCATCGCGATGGGCCTCATCCTTGAAGGCAAGGACTTCGCGGTCCTCTCCGACATCCTCGGCGACGAGGATCACCTCGGCGACATGGACTTCAAGGTGGCTGGTACGGAGAAGGGCATCACCTCGCTCCAGATGGACATCAAGGTTGCCGGCATCACGCGTGAGATCATGGGCAAGGCCCTCGATCAGGCGAAAGGTGGCCGTCACCACATCCTCGGCGAAATGGCGAAAGGCCTTTCCTCCGCCCGCGGCAAGCTGGCTGAAACCGCCCCGCAGATGGAAATCATGAAAGTCCCGGTCGACAAGATCCGTGACGTAATCGGTTCCGGCGGCAAGGTCATCCGCGGCATCGTCGACCAGACGGGCGCCAAGGTGAACATCGAGGACGACGGCACGGTGCAGATCTCTGCGCTGGACCGCAAGTCGATCGACGCCGCCATCAAGATGATCCGCGGCATCACCGCGGAAGCCGAAGTCGGCGCCATCTACGAAGGCAAAGTCGTGTCGATGAAAGACTTCGGCGTGTTCGTGAACTTCTTCGGTCCGAAGGACGGCCTCGTCCACGTCTCGCAGATGGCCAACAAGCGCATTGGCCACCCGAAAGAGATGGTCAAAGAGGGCGATAAAGTCTGGGTCAAGCTCATGGGCCTGGACGAGAAGGGCAAGGTTCGCCTGTCGATGAAGGTCGTCGACCAGGAAACCGGCAAAGAAATCGAAGGGGCAGACGCCGGCGAGTAATCGCCCCGCAGCTTCAAGAATCGGAAGGGCCGCTCCTTGTGGGGCGGCCCTTTTCCATGACAAAGCCGTTTGTGGGCAAGAAGGCGTTTGAAATGTCGAAGAAGAAAGCGTTCCTGATCGCGATGTCCGGCGGCTCCGGCTCCGGCAAGTCGACACTGGCGGCGGCGCTGCTCGAGCGGCTGGGGCCCGGCAAGGCAGTGATGTTTGGCGAGGACGCCTATTACCATCCGATGAGTTTCTACGGCGCTCCGAAAAGCGAGGACGAGCGCCACGCGCTGGTCAAGGGCATCAACTATGACGATCCGAAATCCAAGGAGGTCGACCACCTCGTCTCGGACCTAAAGGCCCTCAAGGCCGGCGAGCCGGTTGACCAGCCGATCTATGATTACGAAATGCATGACCGCTCGAAGAAGACACGGCGGATAGAGTCTGCGCCGTTGCTGATCCTCGAGGGCATCCACGCGCTGTCGATGCCGAAGATCCGCTCACTGATTGACCTGTCGGTCTATGTCGACACGCCGGACGACCTGCGGCTCGCGCGCCGTATCCGCCGCGACGTGATCGAACGAGGCCGCACGGTCGATTCGGTTCTGATGCAATACATGTCCACCGTCCGCGCCGCGCATTACCGCTTCACCTATCCGGCGATGTTCGAGGCCGATCTGGTGATTGCCGACGAGGGTGTGCCCGCTTACGGCGACGTGAAACCGTCGGCCGATGCGATCGAGCGGATGCTGGCGCCGGTCCTCGCGCGTCTGCAGACGGCCGGTGTGATCTGATCCTCGGGGGCGCCCGCGAAGAACAAAGGGGCTCTGATTGGCGGATAAATGTCCGGCTGCGACGGTACGAGGTGAGCCCCCCGCGTGAGCCTGCTGATGCCCTTTCCATGCTGTCGTCCGCGCAGGGCAGCCATCAGGGGTTTAGACCCGGATCTCTGGCCTGATCCTTTTCAGATGGTTCAGGTTCTGTCGGCTTCATCCTTGCACCACTGTTTCCACATCCCGCGACAGGCGTCTTCGAGCTGGCGTGTGAAGCCGGCGCCGTCGCAGAAGGGCGAGTCTGCAAGACGGCTGCGCAAGGTGGCATGCAAG
>WGNP01000006.1 GCA_016124495.1 Hyphomonas sp.
CCATGGACAAGGGCCTGCGCTTCGCCATCCGTGAAGGCGGGCGCACCGTCGGCGCCGGCGTGGTCTCCGAGATCAAAAAGTAAGCTGCCCTGCAGACCAGAACACAAAGGCCGCTTCCGCAGGGAGGCGGCCTTTTGCTTTTGGGGGGAGGGCGTCTCGGAACAGCGCCGCATCGAGCACGGCCCCTCTCTTAGCCGAAAGCGATACGCAGCGAAAAAGGCCGCTAATGCGGGATAGTTAATAAGAAAGACTGGGAAAAATCGACATTCAGAATGCACCGGACGCATTCGAATGACGCCGTTTGGAGCGGTCCGGAGGAGGGGCCTGTCGGATAATCCGGATCGGGTCCGACCCGTACCAGCCCTCCGCCACCTTCCGGATATGCGCGAAAGTCCGCCCCTTGCTGCCGCTGATGTCGGAAATCTCGATCACCGTGTCAGGATGCGTCTCGGCGCTAAAACAGGCTAAGCGTCCTTTCTCACCGCCGAAACAGCGCTAACGACCCAGCCGGTAGCCCAGCGCGAGCGTTTTTTCTTAGTGGTCCTGGTAGTCCTCGGACCAGTAGAACATGTGTTGCAGCCCCTCATGGCCGGCCTGCTGGAACTCCTTGTAAACGGAGGTTGCCTCGTTGCGCGGCAGGATCAGCCCGATCTGCAGATGCCCGGAATTGGCCAGCGCAATGCTCACTCTCGCGTCCCGGCCCCGGTGGAGCAACCCGTCTGTCTTGACGTATCGATATAGAATCAGGGCCCGCCCCCATCGCATTGATCCAGTGAGCCATGGCGGCCTCGATGTCACGGATGATATAGCCGTTCTGGCTGGCCTTCCCGAAAATCCGGCTCATTCCAGCGTCTCCCCTGATGCGCCTGTCTGGAGCCGGGCGGCCCGGACGCCAGTGTCTGAAGGCCGTGTCAGTTGACTCCGGGGGACGGCGCGGAGGCAGGGCCAGCCGTGCGGAAGTCCGGTCTTTCCTGTAGACAGTTTCCGGACGGGCGGATCGGCCGTTTTGAGCCTGCAGATTCCCCCTTAACGGCTGTTGACGCCTCCGGTTCCCGCGCGTATACGCCCCACTTCGCCGGGAAGGCTGCGCTTTGAACAGCGAACGCTCCCTCGAAACTGATAATTTAACCCTACCGAAGCCCCCGGGCCGCTCGAAGCTGACGAGCTGCGCGCCCAGGGCCTAAGTGTTTTGCGCGGACGGAAGCAAGATGGAAAAACAAAATATCCGGATCAGGCTGAAAGCCTTCGATCACCGCGCGCTCGACATGTCGGCAAAGGAGATCGTGAATACGGCGAAGCGCACCGGCGCGGAAGTCCGTGGACCGGTCCCGCTGCCGACACGCATTGAGCGCTTTACGGTCATCCGGTCGCCGCATATCGACAAAGCTTCGCGCGATCAGTTCGAAATCCGCACCCACACCCGTATTCTCGACATCGTCGACCCGACCCCGCAGACCGTGGACGCGCTCATGAAGCTCGACCTGTCGTCCGGTGTCGGCATCGAAATCAAACTAGAGGGAGGCCGCTAATGACGTTGCCTGCTCCCCGTACCGGCGTTCTCGCCCGCAAGGTCGGCATGACACGCGTATTCGATGCGGACGGCCGCCATATTCCGGTGACGGTGCTGTCGCTCGAAGGCTGCCAGGTCGTCGGCGTGCGCACTGAAGAAGAGCGCACCGTGAAAACCAAGAAGGGCGGCGAAGTTGTTCGCACCGACGGCTACAAGGCCGTCATTCTTGGCGCCGGTGACAAGAAAGCCAAGCGCACCGTGAAAGCGCTGCGCGGCCAGTTCGCAAAAGCGGGCGTCGCCCCGAAAGCGAAACTGAAAGAATTCCGCGTCAGTGGCGACCTTCCTGACGTCGGCTCGACGGTTCTGGCCGACCACTTCGTCGAGGGCCAGAAAGTTGACGTCAGCGCCCAGAGCATCGGCAAGGGTTTTGCCGGCGCCATGAAGCGCTGGAACTTCGGCGGCCTGCGTGCCACCCACGGCGTGTCGCTGTCGCACCGTTCGCACGGTTCGACCGGCATGCGCCAGGATCCGGGCCGCGTGTTCAAGAACAAGAAAATGGCCGGTCATCTCGGCGACGAGCGCATCACCACGCAGAATCTGACGGTTGTGCGCACGGACGTCGAGCGCGGTCTCATTCTGGTCAAGGGTGCTGTGCCCGGCCATGAAGGCACCTTCGTCGAAATCCGAGATGCCGTGAAAAAAGCTCTGCCCGAGAACGCACCGAAATCCGGATCGTTCAAGGCGCCAGAGAAGCTGACTGCCGGGGGTGAAGGCTGATGGAACTTGTCGTTAAAACCCTCGCCGGCAAGGCTGCCGGCAAGATTGAGCTGGACGACGCGATTTTCGGCATTGACGAAATCCGCGGCGACATCCTGCAGCGCACCGTGCGCTGGCAGCTCGCCCGCCGTCAGGCTGGTACGCACAAAGCCAAGTCGCGTTCGGAAGTGAATCGCACGACGAAAAAGTCAATCAAGCAAAAAGGTTCGGGCGGCGCCCGCCACGGCTCGCGCAACGCTCCGATCTTTGTCGGCGGTGGTGCAGCCCACGGCCCGCGCGTCCGCAGCCATGCGCACGACCTGCCAAAGAAGATTCGCAAGATGGCGCTCGCCCATGCGCTGTCGTCCAAGTTCAAGGACAGCTCGATCATGGTGATCGACAAGGCTGAAATGGATGCTGGCAAGACCAAGGATCTGGTGGCCGCCTTCAAAGGCCTCGGCATCGAGAACGCCCTGATCATTTCGGGCGCCAGCGTGAACGAGAACTTCGCCCGCGCCGCCCGCAACATCCCGAACATCGACGTGCTCCCCGTCGCTGGCCTGAATGTCTACGACATCCTGCGCCGCCGGACGCTCGTCATCACCAAGGAAGCCGCTGAGGGTATCAAAGCCCGTTTCGACGGCGTCCACGAAGAAGCGGAGGCTTGATCATGGCTGATGTGAAGCCCCACCACTATGACGTGATCCGCCGCCCGCTGATCACCGAGAAATCGACCCTCGTCGCCGAGCAGAACAAGATCGTTTTCGAAGTCGCACCGACCGCCGACAAGGCCGCGATCAAGGAAGCCGTCGAGGCGCTGTTCAAGGTGAAGGTCACGAAGGTCAACACCCTGGTCCAGAAGGGCAAGACGAAACGCTTCCGGGGTTTCCTCGGCCGTCGCTCCGACGTGAAAAAAGCCATAGTCACGCTCGCTGAAGGCCAGTCTGTCGACATCTCGACGGGCCTCTAAGGGAGAAGGACGAAGCACATGGCACTGAAGACATTCAATCCGACTTCGCCCGGCCGCCGCCAGCTCGTACTGGTGGACCGCTCCGCTCTGCATAAGGGCGATCCGGTGAAGTCGCTGACCGAAGGCCTCCATAAGAAAGGCGGTCGCAATAACCAGGGCCGCATCACTGTCCGCCACCAGGGCGGCGGTGCGAAGCGGCTTTACCGCAAGGTCGATTTCAAGCGCAGCCGCTGGGATGTCCCGGCCGTTGTCGAGCGCCTTGAGTATGATCCGAACCGCACGGCTTTCATCGCCCTGATCAAATATCAGGACGGCGAGCTCGCCTACATCATCGCGCCGCAGCGCCTTGAAGTCGGCGACACCGTGATCACCTCGGCAACCGCCGACATCAAGCCGGGCAACACGCTCCCGCTGAAGGCGATCCCGGTCGGCACGATCATCCACAATATCGAGCTTAAGCCCCAGAAGGGCGCGCAGATGGTCCGCTCCGCCGGCACCTACGCCCAGCTGGTCGGCCGCGAGTCGGGCTATGCCCAGATCAAGCTGGCTTCGGGCGAGCTTCGCAAGGTTCAGGATACCTGCCTGGCCACAATCGGCGCCGTGTCGAACCCGGACAAGATGAACGAAGTCAGCTCCAAGGCTGGCCGTACCCGCAACCAGGGCGTCCGCCCGACCGTTCGCGGCGTCGTCATGAACCCGGTCGACCACCCGCATGGTGGTGGTGAAGGTAAGTCCTCGGGCGGCCGGCACCCGGTCACCCCTTGGGGCAAGAAAACCCGCGGTCCCAAGACCCGCACCAACAAGGCTACGGATCGTCTGATCATCCGTCGCCGCAACGCAAAACGCTAAGAGGAGCCGCGAGACATGCCCCGTTCTGTCTGGAAAGGCCCGTTCGTCGATGGCTACCTGCTGAAGAAAGCAGAAGACGCCCGCGCGTCCGAGAAACGCGCCGTGATCAAGACCTGGTCGCGCCGCTCGACAATCCTGCCGCAATTCGTTGGCCTGAACTTCCAGGTCCACAACGGCAACAAGTTCATCCCGGTCACGATCTCGGAAGAGATGGTCGGCCACAAGCTAGGCGAGTTCGCTCCGACCCGTACGTATTACGGCCACGGCGCTGACAAGAAAGCGAAACGGAAGTAGTCATGGCCAAGTCCAAGAATCCTCCGAAACAGGCCCCGAACGAGTCGCGCGCCGTGCTGCGCATGTACCGTTCCAGCCCGCAGAAGCTGAACCTGCTGGCTCAGCAGATCCGCGGCATGAAGGTTGAGCGCGCTCTCGCCGAACTGCAGTTCTCGCCGAAACGTCCGGCCAAGGACGTTCGCAAACTGCTTCAGAGCGCGATTGCCAACGCCGAGAACAATCACGGCCTCGACATCGACAGCCTGGTCGTTGCCGAAGCGCATGTCGGCAAGAACCTGGTCATGAAGCGTATCCGCGCCCGTGCCCGTGGCCGCGCTGCGCCGATCCAGAAGCCGTTCGCCCAACTTACCATCGTCCTGCGGGACGTCAGCCAGACTGCGGAGGCCGCATAATGGGTCAGAAAGTTAATCCGATCGGCTTTCGCCTGGGCATCAACCGTACGGCTGACAGCCGCTGGTATGCTGACGGGTCTGATTTCGGCCGCCTGCTTCACGAAGACATCGCGATCCGCAAGTCGATCCGCGAGAAGCTCAAGCAAGCCGGCATCTCAAAGATCATCATCGAGCGCCCGCACAAGAAATGCCTGATCACCATTCACACGGCCCGCCCCGGACTTGTGATCGGCAAGAAGGGCGGCGACATCGAAGTGCTCCGTAAGGAACTCGCCTCGATGACGACGGACGACGTTCGTGTGAACCTTGTTGAAATCCGCAAGCCGGAAGTCGACGCACACCTCATCGCCGACGACATCGCCCGCCAGCTCGAGCGCCGCGCTTCGTTCCGCCGCGCCATGAAACGTTCGATCCAGTCCGCTATGCGCCTGGGCGCAGAGGGCGTGAAGATCGTTGTCTCCGGTCGTCTCGGCGGTGCAGAGATTGCCCGTACTGAGAAGTACGCCGAAGGCTCTGTCCCACTGCACACGCTGCGCGCCGACATTGACTATGGCACGGCTGAAGCCTCGACCACCTATGGCATCATCGGCGTCAAGGTCTGGGTCTATAAAGGCGAGATCCTCGAGCACGACCCGATGGCGCAGGACAAGCGTCTTGAGACCTCGGGCCAGTCGCGCGCACGCGCCAATGCCAACCAACGCGGCCCGGCTTCGGGCGCGCAAGCCTCCGGAGCGTAATTCCAATGCGTCAACCGAAGCGAACCAAATTCCGCAAGGCCTTCAAGGGCCGCATCAGCGGGCAGTCGAAAGGCGGCACGTCGCTGGCTTTCGGTGAGTTCGGCCTGAAAGCGCTCGAGCCGGAACGCGTCACCGCGCGCCAGATCGAAGCGACACGCCGCGCCATCACCCGCGAGATGAAGCGCCAGGGCAAAGTGTGGATCCGCGTGTTCCCGGACGTTCCGGTAACCGCCAAGCCGATCGAAGTGCGCATGGGTAAGGGCAAGGGCGCCGTCGACCGTTGGGTCGCGCGCGTCGCACCGGGCCGTATCCTCTTCGAGATCGACGGTGTTACGGAAGAGACTGCCCGCATGGCGCTTTCGCTCGGGGCTGCCAAGCTTCCGATCAAGACCAAAGTCGTCAAGCGCATCGAGGGGATCTGAGCCATGAAAGCAGCTGACGTGAGAGCAAAAACGGCAGACCAGCTCGGTGACGAGCTCGTGAAGCTGAAAAAAGAACAGTTCAACCTGCGTTTCCAGGCGGCCACCGGCCAGCTGGAAAAAACGGCCCGCGCGACGGAAGTCCGCCGCGACATAGCCCGGATCAAAACGATCCTGCGCGAAAAAGCCCAAGCCGGTAAGGCGTAAGGAGACACCCATGCCAAAACGTACCATGAGAGGCGTCGTTGTTTCCGCCAAGCAGGACAAGACCGCCATTGTCCGCATCGAACGGACCTTCACGCACCCGATGCTGAAGAAGATCGTTCGCCGGTCGAACCGCTACCACGCCCATGACGAAGGCAATATCGCCGTCGAGGGTCAGACCGTCACCATCCGCGAGTGCGCGCCCAAGTCCAAGCTGAAGCGCTGGGAACTCGTCACCGATGAAGGAACCGAAGCATGATCCAGATGCAGACAAACCTGCGCGTCGCCGATAACTCGGGCGCCCGCCGCGTGATGTGCATCAAGGTGCTCGGCGGCGCTGCCCGCCGTTACGCCTCGGTGGGCGATGTGATCGTGGTCTCGATCAAGGAAGCGATCCCCACGGGCCGCGTTAAGAAAGGCGACGTCCGCAAGGCTGTTGTCGTTCGCGTGTCGAAAGACATCAACCGGGCCGATGGCTCGACGATCCGCTTCGACTCGAACGCCGCCGTCCTGATCAACAACAACGGCGAGCCGATCGGCACGCGGGTGTTCGGACCGGTTCCGCGCGAACTTCGCGCCAAGAACCAGGTGAAGATCGCCAACATGGCGCCGGAGGTTCTGTAGTCATGGCCGCGAAGATCAAGAAGGGTGACACTGTCGTCATCATCTCGGGCAAGGACAAGGGCACGCAGGGCGAAGTCCTGAAGGTCCTTCCGGACGAGCACAAGGTTGTGGTTCGCGGTGTCAGCGTCGTGAAGCGCCACCAGAAGCCGAGCCAGATGGACCCGGGCGGCATGAAGTCGTTCGAAGCTGCCATCCACGTCTCGAACGTGGCCCATGTCGACCCGCGCGACGGCAAGCCCGTCCGCGTCGGATTCAAGATTGACCAGCATGGCCGCAAGACGCGCTTTGCAAAACGCTCAGGGGAATCGATCGATGTCTGAGGCATATGAACCGCGCCTCAAGCGGAAGTACCGGGAAGAGATCCGGGCGAAACTGCAAGAGCAGTTCAACTATTCGAACCCGATGAAGGTTCCGAAGCTCGACAAGGTCGTGATCAACATGGGCGTGGGTGAAGCCACCTCCGATTCCAAGAAGATCAAGTCTGCTCTCGCCGAGCTCGAGCGCATCGCAGGCCAGAAGCCGGTGGCTACCAAGGCCCGCAAGTCGATTGCCGGCTTCAAGCTGCGTGAAGGCATGCTGATCGGCGCAAAGGTCACGCTGCGCCGCGACCGTATGTACGAATTCCTTGACCGGCTGACGACGATTGCGCTTCCGCGCGTGAAGGACTTCCGGGGCCTGAACGGCAAGAGCTTCGACGGCCGTGGCAACTACGCCATGGGTATGAAGGAACACATCGTGTTCCCGGAGATCAACTACGATGAGGTGGATGAAGTGCGCGGCATGGACATCATCGTGTGCACCACCGCCGAGACGAACGAAGAAGCTAAGGCACTCCTCGCAGAGTGCGGCTTCCCGTTCCGTAATTAGCGCCAGGAGATCTGCTTAGATGGCAAAGAAGAGCGCAATCGAGAAGAACAACAAACGCAAGGCACTCGCCGAGCGTTACGCCGCCAAGCGCGCCCAGCTCAAGGCCGCCGCGATGGACGAGAACCTGTCGCTGGAAGATCGCTTCAAGGCGCGCATCAAGCTCGCCCAGCTGCCGCGCAATTCCGCGTCCAACCGGGTGCGTAACCGCTGCGAAGTCACGGGCCGTCCGCGTGCCTATTATCGTAAACTGAAGATGTCGCGGATTGCGCTGCGTGAGCTTGGCTCGCGTGGTCAGATCCCCGGCCTCGTGAAATCCAGCTGGTAGGAGAGGAGGGAAGACATGAACATTTCTGATCCCCTCGGCGATATGCTGACCCGCATCCGCAACGCTCAGATGCGCGGCATGACGAAAGTTGTGACCCCGGCATCGAAGCTGCGCGTTCGCGTGCTCGATGTGCTCGCCCTTGAGGGCTACATCCGCGGGTATGCCGAAATCGAGAAGGACGGCCACAAGTCCCTCGAGATCGAACTCAAGTATTATGAAGGCCAGCCGGTCATCTCCGAGATCAAACGGATTTCGAAGCCTGGCCGCCGGGTCTATTCGTCTGTGTCGGACATTCCGCTCGTGCGTAACGGTCTTGGCATCTCGATCCTGTCGACTTCGCAGGGCGTGATGTCGGACAACGCCGCCCGCGCCAAGAATGTCGGCGGCGAAGTTCTCTGCCGCGTATTCTAGGAGGCATGTAAGATGTCCCGTATCGGAAAACTCGCGATCCCTGTTCCTGCCGGCGCCAGCGTGTCCGTCAGTGGTCAGACGATCAAGGCAAAAGGCCCGAAGGGTGAGCTGGTGCTCGTCCTCCCGGACGTCATCACGCCTAAGCTCGAGGGTAGCGAACTCTCGGTCATGCCGCGCGCCGACCTTCTGAAGGCTGCGAACGAGGCCATCGAGGCCGCGAAAGCGAAAGGCAAGCGTGCCCCCACGCTCGCCGAATCGCTCGACGCCAACGCCCGCACACAATGGGGAACGGCCCGCGCCCGCGCAGCCAACCTGGTTGACGGTGTCACCAAAGGCTACTCGAAAACGCTCGAACTCGTCGGCGTCGGTTACCGCGCGCAGATGCAGGGCAAGGACCTGAAACTCGCGCTCGGCTATTCGCACGATGTGATCTTCAAGGCGCCGGAAGGCATCACAATTTCTTCGGCCAAGCCGACCGAGATTGTCATCACCGGCGCTGACAAGCAGGCCGTTGGCCAGGCTGCCGCCGTGATCAAGAAGTTCCGTCCGCCAGAGCCCTACAAAGGTAAGGGTATCCGCCTGCAGGGCGAATACGTCCGCCGCAAGGAAGGCAAGAAGAAGTAAGCCATGAAGACGTCACGCGAAAAATTGCAGCGCCGCGCCCAGCGCGTCCGCACCAAGCTCCGCAAAGTCGCCGAAGGCCTTCCGCGCCTCTCGGTCTCGCGCAGCCACAAGAACATCTCGGTGCAGATCATCGACGACGAGAAGGGCATCACGCTCGCCTCGGCCTCGACGCTCGAAACCGAAGTGCTCGCCGGCGCGAAGGCGGGGAGCAACATTCAGGCTGCCGCTCTGGTCGGCAAGGCAATTGCCGAACGCGCCAAAAGGGCCGGTGTTGAAGACGTCGTCTTCGATCGCGGCGGTTACATGTTCCACGGCCGGGTGAAAGCTCTGGCAGACGCCGCCCGTGAGGGCGGCCTCAAATTCTAAAGGAGTTTGGCTGATGGTTGAAGAAAGAGGAGAGAAAAGAGGCCGCCGCCGCGATCGCGAGACCCCGCGCGAACGCGACAACGAGGCCTCTGAGCTCGTCGACAAGCTGGTTGGTATCAACCGCGTCGCGAAAACTGTGAAGGGTGGCAAGAACTTCGGTTTTGCAGCCCTCGTGGTGGTCGGTGACCAGAAGGGCCGCGCCGGCTTCGGCAAGGGTAAGGCCCGTGAAGTCCCGGAAGCGATTCGCAAGGCGACCGAAGAAGCAAAGCGCAACCTCGTCCGTGTTCCGCTTCGTGAAGGCCGCACACTGCACCATGATGGCTCCGGCCGTCACGGCGCCGGCAAGGTGGTCCTGCGCGCTGCCCCTCCGGGCACGGGCGTGATCGCCGGTGGTCCGATGCGCGCCGTCATGGAAGTCCTCGGCGTCCAGGACGTCGTCGGCAAGTCGATCGGCTCGTCCAACCCCTACAACATGGTTCGCGCCACGTTTGATGCTCTCAAGGAGCAGGCAAGCCCGCGGACCGTTGCTTCCAAGCGCGGCCTCAAGGTCCAGGATGTCATCGGTCGGCGTACCGACGGTGTGTCCGAAGCCGGCATGGCCGATTCGGCGAACTGAGAAGGCGATTAAACGATGGCTTCCAAAACCCTCACCGTCCGCCAGATCGGCAGCCCGATTGGCCGCAAGCCTGAACAGCGCCAGACGCTGCAGGGCCTTGGCCTGAACAAGCTTGGCCGCAGCAAGGAACTTGTCGATACGCCTGAAGTGCGCGGCATGATCCGCAAGGTCTCCCATCTCGTGGAAGTCGTCGGCGAATAAGGCGCATCCGCGCCTGGTCCAACTTCCAGCATTCGAAAGTCCAGTGTCATGAAACTCAACGATCTCTCACCCGCTGAAGGCTCCACCAAGAAGCGCATGCGCGTCGGCCGCGGCGTTGGCTCGGGCAAGGGCAAGACGGCTGGCCGCGGCGTGAAGGGCCAGAACGCGCGTTCGGGCGTCGCTGTGAACGGCTTCGAAGGCGGCCAGATGCCGATCTACATGCGCCTTCCAAAGCGTGGTTTCACCGCGCCGAGCTCGAAGACCCATGCCTGGGTCAACCTCGGCCGGATCGCAAAAGCCGTCGAAGCGGGCAACCTTGATGCGTCGAACGTGACCGAAGAGTCCCTTGTGGCCGCCGGTCTGGTGCGCAATGTTCGTGATGGTGTCCGTCTCCTGGCAAAGGGCGATGCCCCGAAAAAGCTGAAGATCTCTGTCACCGGCGCTTCGAAAGCGGCCGTCGAAGCGGTCGAAAAGGCCGGCGGATCGGTCACGATCACGGGCAAAGTCAAAGACGCCGCTGCGGAATAATCCGGGGGTTTTGCTAAACACCCCTTCACAAACCATACCTCGCCGCCGATCTTTGGCGGCGAACGTCTTTCAGGGAGGCTCGTGTAGCCGATGGCGAATGCTGCGGAACAAATGGCCCGCAATCTCAACTTTGGGACGTTTGCGAAAGCTAAGGACCTCCAGGCGCGGATCCTTTTCACGCTCGGCATTCTCGTCCTCTACCGGCTAGGGACGTATATCCCGCTGCCCGGCCTCGATCCGTCGCAATATGCGGCCCTGTTCGAGAGCCAGGCCGGCGGCATTCTCGGCTCGATGAACCTGTTTGCCGGCGGCGCCGTCGAGCGGATGGGCATCTTCGCCCTCAACGTCATGCCCTACATCACCGCGTCGATCATCGTGCAGATGATGACGACAGCCTCGCCCACCCTTGAGAAGCTCAAGAAGGAAGGCGAAGCGGGCCGCAAGCAGCTTAACCAGTATACCCGCTACCTGACCCTCGTGTTCGCGCTGGTGCAGTCCTTCGCCATTGCCGGCGGTCTCGCCGCTGTGCGCCTCGAAGGCATTTCGTCCTGGTTCTTCATTCTCACCGGCGTGGTCACGCTGACCGGCGGTACGATGATGCTGATGTGGATGGGTGAGCAGATTACCGCCCGCGGCATCGGCAACGGCATCTCGCTGATCATCTTCGCCGGTATCGTCGCCGAACTGCCCCGCGCCATCTACAACCTTGTGGCACAGGCGCGCACCACCTCTGTGGATATCGGCTTCGTGCTGGCCATCGCCTTTATGGTCATCGCGCTGATCGTGTTCATTGTGTTCATCGAGCGCTCGCAGCGGCGCCTGATTATCCATTATCCGAAGCGCCAGCAGAGCCAGGGCTTTGCTCAGGGCCAGCGCAGCTTCCTGCCGCTGAAGATCAACACGGCCGGTGTGATCCCGCCGATCTTCGCTTCGGCCCTGCTGATGCTGCCGATGACCGCCGTGGGCTTCCTCGGCGCTGGCGCAGCAGCCGATCCGAATGCGGCGTCCGGCATTCTGGGCTGGCTGGCGGCGAACTTCTCGCCGGGCTCCTGGACGTACATCATCACCTATGCGCTGTTGGTTGTGTTCTTCGCGTTCTTTTACACGTCGATTATGTTCAATCCGACCGAAACGGCCGACAACCTTCGCAAATACGGCGGCTTCATTCCAGGCATCCGTCCGGGCTCGAACACCGCCGCGTATATCGACTATGTCCTGACCCGCCTGACCACCATCGGCACCGCATACCTCGTCTTCATTTGTATCCTGCCCGAACTCCTGCGCCGTTACTTTCCGCAGATCCCGTTCTATATCGGGGGAACGTCGCTGCTTATTGTCGTTTCTGTGACAATGGATACGGTGACTCAGATACAATCACACCTGATCGCCCACCAGTATGAGGGGATGATCAAGAAGTCGAAGCTCGGGGGCAAGCGGAAGTGAATTTGATCCTGTTTGGGCCGCCTGCGGCCGGTAAGGGCACTCAGGCCAAGCGGCTGGTCGAACAGCGCGGTTTCATTCAGCTTTCCACCGGCGACATGCTGCGTGCGGCCCGTGCCTCCGGTTCCGACCTCGGCAGGCGTGTGG
This sequence comes from Hyphomonas sp., assembly GCA_016124495.1. GTDB lineage: Bacteria > Pseudomonadota > Alphaproteobacteria > Caulobacterales > Hyphomonadaceae > Hyphomonas. The sequence continues at coordinate 12,281 of WGNP01000006.1, forward strand.
CACAGATCATGGACGAGGGCGGCCTCGTTTCCGACCAGATCGTGATTGACCTGATCGATGAACAATTGACAGCCCGCGCCGGTGCGCCGGGCTTCATTTTTGACGGCTTCCCGAGAACTATGGGACAGGCCGAAGCCCTGGACAGCCTGCTGCAATCGCGGGGCGAGCGGGTCAATCTGGTGATCCGGATGCGAGTGGACGATGAACGCCTGCTCGCCCGCGTCACCAAGCGTTTCGAGGAACAGGGAAGGGCGGACGACAATCCGGCCACTTTCTCCCGCCGTCTCGAGCGTTATTACGAAGATACTGCCCCGCTGGTGCCGCTGTATGCGGAACGCGGCGTTCTCGTTGAAGTCGACGGGATGGGCTCAATCGAAGCTGTGGCCGCATCGATTGATGCGGCTCTGAAACAATCGGCCTGAACCGCACAGTTCTTCTGTTGACGGGCGAAAAAGCGTGGCTATAAGCCTCGTTTCTTAGCTTCAGGCTTAACCGCCGGTGCGCGCGACGGGCCCTTTGCCCGGCTGGCGCGCATTTCATGTTTGAACAACCCGCTTGAGGAGAAACGGCTTTGGCCCGTATTGCAGGCGTCAACATCCCGACGAATAAGCGCGTCATCATAGCGCTGCGCTACATTCATGGTATCGGCCCGTCCTTTGCGAAGGAAATCTGCGAGAAGGTCGGCGTCGAGGAATCGCGCCGGGTGAACCAGCTGACCGACGCCGAGGTCATCAAGATCCGTGAAACGATCGATGCCGGCTACATGGTCGAGGGCGACCTTCGACGCGACACGTCGATGAACATCAAGCGCCTGATGGACCTCGGTTGCTACCGTGGCCTGCGTCACCGCAAGAAGCTCCCGGTCCGCGGTCAGCGGACCCACACCAACGCCCGTACCCGCAAGGGCCCGGCGAAGCCGATCGCCGGCAAGAAGAAATAGGACTGAGATTCCATGGCCCGCGAAGCTAACCGTATCCGCCGCCGCGAACGCAAGAACATCACCTCGGGTGTCGTTCATGTGAACTCGAGCTTCAACAACACGATGGTCACCATCACCGATGCCCAGGGCAACACGATTTCCTGGTCTTCCTCGGGCGTGATGGACTTCAAAGGCTCACGCAAGTCGACGCCCTACGCCGCCCAGATGGCTGCCGAGGACGCTGCGAAGAAAGCCAAGGAGCATGGCCTCCAGACGGTTGAAGTGCGCGTGCGTGGTCCCGGTTCGGGCCGTGAGAGCGCGCTGCGCGCCCTGCAGGCTGCCGGCCTGACGGTCACCGCGATCAACGACACGACGCCGATCCCGCACAATGGCTGCCGCCCGCCGAAGCGCCGCCGCGTCTAGTACACGAATACCCCCGGGCTGCGCCTTGCATGGCGCGGCCATTCCTTTTCTGAGGAAACCAGATGACCAACGTGAATGACCGTAACTGGAAAGTGCTGATCCGTCCGAACCGCCCTGTCGTCCAGGCTGGCTACGACTCCAAGCGCAAGGCAAAGCTTGTCGTCGAGCCGCTCGAGCGCGGATATGGCACGACGCTCGGTAACGCGCTTCGCCGCGTGCTGCTGTCCTCGCTGCAGGGCGCTGCCATCATCGGTGTCCAGATCGACGGCGTCGTGCACGAGTTCTCGGCCATCCCGGGCGTGCGCGAAGACGTCACCACGATCGTGCTGAACCTGAAGCAGGTCGCCATCTTCATGGAATCGGAAACGCCGAAGCGCATGGTGCTTCGTGCGAAAGGTCCGGGCGAAGTCAAAGCCGGCCAGATCGAGACGTCGGGCGACGTGAAAATCCTGAACCCTGACCATGTGATCTGCACGCTCGACGGCAACTCTGAAGTTCGCATGGAATTCACGATTGCGACCGGCAAGGGCTACGTGGCCGCTGATTCGCACCGTCCGGAAGATGCCCCGATCGGGTATATCCCCATTGACGCGATCTACTCGCCGGTCCGCCGCGTGGGCTACCAGGTCGAAGACACGCGCGAAGGCACGGTTCTCGACTATGACAAGCTGACACTCGACGTTGAAACTGATGGTTCGGTCTCGCCGGAAGACGCCGTGGCGTACGCCGCGCGCATCCTGCAGGACCAGCTCCAGCTCTTCATCAACTTCGAAGAGCCGACGCTGGAAGCTGGCGGTTCGGCCGACGAAACCGATCTTGGTTTCAACCCGGTCCTTCTTAAGAAGGTCGACGAGCTCGAGCTGTCCGTGCGTTCAGCAAACTGCCTGAAGAACGACAACATCGTTTACATCGGCGACCTGATCCAGAAGTCGGAAGCGGAAATGCTCCGTACCCCGAACTTCGGCCGCAAGTCACTGAACGAGATCAAGGAAGTTCTCGCCGGCATGGGCCTGCATCTCGGCATGGAAGTGCCGGACTGGCCGCCCGAGGACATCGAAGGCCTCGCCAAGAAATACGACGATCACATCTAGCCCAGGATACATGACCGGGGGCTGACCACCTCGGAAGGAACAACGCCATGCGCCACCAGATTGCACACCGCAAGCTCAACAAGACCTCCTCGCACCGCAAGGCGATGTTCGCCAACATGGCCGCGAGCCTGATCGAGCACGAGCAGATCGTCACCACCTTGCCGAAAGCCAAGGAAATGGCACCAATCATGGACAAGCTCGTCACCCTTGCGAAGAAGGGCGACCTGGCTGCACGCCGTTCGGCCCTCTCGACCGTCCGCAACGAAGATGCTGTGCGGAAGCTGTTCGCGGTCATGGGCGAGCGCTACAAGGACCGCAACGGCGGCTACACCCGCGTCCTGAAAGCCGGCTTCCGCCAGGGCGACAATGCCCCGATCGCCGTGCTCGAACTCGTTGACCGCGACCCGGAAGCCCGCGGCGCCGCCGACAAGGCCCGCCATGCGGCCGAACTCGAAGCCGCTGACGAATAGTCTCTCCGGCAACGGATCAAAAAGCCCGGACCTCACGGTCCGGGTTTTTTTGTTTTCGGGGACGCGCTTGACAGAATGTCGCAGTCCGGATTATACGCCCGCCTCCGAACCGGAATCCATCCGTGTCCGGATCACCTGAAGAGCCGCACATGAAGCAGTCACATCGAGAACCTGGCTGCTCCCTGCCATTGCGGGGAGCGTGTTACGCGTCCCCGGGCTTTTGCCGGTAAGCGCCTGACCTCGCACTGAAACAGTTCAACGCTGCATTCGCACGCACCCCGTGCGTGCGTCTGCGGTTTGAAAGGAGGAGGATCATGGGCACGCCCATGACCCAGCCGGCGGCTGTGGACATTCGTTCGGCATCGGCGTCTACGCCCCTGCTGGCTTTCCTTGCGGGAGGCCATGCGGCGGCGATTGCCCGCATCTGGCCGGCGCCGCACGAGGACTTCCTCGCGCTGCCGGCGGCGCGGCGGCATGCGGCGGCCATTCTCGCAGGCCGCAGTGCGCACCCAGGCCCGTACATCGCGTGGATGGTGGAACGCGCCCGTGACGCGGATCTTGCCGCCGAACTCTTCGGCCGCGATCCGCCGGGCGGGCTGATGAAAGCGTTCGGCCGTCTGGGCGAAGTGCTGTGGCGGGGTGAGGAATATGTCCGGCTTCTCGACCTGTTCGGTGAGCCGGCGGCCCGCATCCTGATCCGCCACATGAAAGCGCTGCGACCGGAAACGCTCGGCATCATTGCGGCGCTGCCGGCGCCGCTGCGTCAGGCCCCGATTATCACCCTTCTGGGTACGGATGATCTGGCCGTCGCCGATCTTGCTGCGGCATTTGCCGTCGCGCTCCGTATCCGCGGGGCGGCGGCCGGGCCCGGCATCGCGCAGCGTCTGGGCCGTGCGGTCTCGCCGGGCGCACTGTTCGGGATGGCGCGGGACGTGATCCAGCCGCCGGATTTCGGTCCGGGCGGCGCGGCGCCGGCGCTTCCGGCTCCGTTCCAGCCGGTGCGGCAGTTGGAGGCGCTCAGCAAGACAGCGCTGGAGCTCCGTAACTGCTTGCGTGACTACGTTGCCGACCTCGCGGCTGGCTGCATGGCGGTCTACGTCTGGCGCGGTGAGGGCGGACCTGCGGCCGTTGCGCTGCGGCTCGATCCCGCCGGCTGGCGCCTCGCCGACGCGCGCGGCCGGGATAACGTGGACCTGCCGGACGAGGCCCTGATGGCCATCGTCTCGGCAGTCCAGGTGGCGGGTGTGCGCACCGGCGAATCCTGGGGCTGGCTGCACCGCCGGCTTGAGGGCCGCGCCTGTGACGCGCCCGCCGCGCCAGGCCCCATTCCGGCCGCCGACTGGCGCGCCGGGCTGGGTCTCGGAAACATCTGGGACTGAGCGGTGACAGGGCAGGGAGCCCCGGGCGGAAACGTCCGGGGCTCTTTGCTTTGCAGGGCCGGAAATCCGGGTTATTCTCCCGCCAAACGGGAGGAAACCACATGGCAGACGGCCAGAAGATCGAAGAGCAAGCCAAGTTCCGCGAAATGCTGGAAGGCTCGAAGGAAGACTGGGACATCATTGCCGAGCACTCCAGGCATTTCAACAAAGGCCTCGCCAGGCGCGTCCTTGACCATCTGAAGCTGCTGGACGGCGACTATGGCGGCTTCCCGGTCGACCGGCTGACGCACTCGCTGCAGACGGCCACGCGCGCGCACCGCGACGGGCGTGATGAGGAATACGTTGTCTGCGCGCTGCTGCACGATATCGGCGACACGCTTGGCAGCTTCAACCATCCGGACGTCGCCGCTGCGATCCTGAAACCCTTCGTGTCGGAAGCCAACCACTGGATGGTCGCCAACCACGGCATGTTCCAGGGTTATTATTTCTTTCACCATCTCGGCCTTGACCGGAACATGCGTGACCAGTTCCGCGACAATCCGTACTTCGAATACTGCGCGCAGTTCTGCCATCTCTACGACCAGTCGGCTTTCGATCCGGAGTACCAGAGCGAGCCGCTCGAATTCTTCGCACCGATGGTCGAGCGCCTGTTCGCGATGCCGAAGAACTCCATGTACCTCCGGAAAACCGAAGCCTGACCTGAAAGCCTGGCGGAGACCGGATGCTGAAATTTCTCATCTTCGTCCTGCTCGTCATCGGCGTCATCGCGTTTTTCGCCATGCGGCAGACGCCCAAACGCCCGCCGCGTGACTGGCGCCATGGCGGAGATGACGGCGGCCCTGTGCCGCCGATGATCCACATCGGATCCGACACCAGCCGCAAGCCCGGAAACGACACCGGGTCAGGCGATGCCGGAAAACCGGTCAAGGCGGAAGCGGCTGCGCCGGACAGCAACGGCGGCGGCGGAGATGGCGGAGGCGGCGACTAGCGCGCCATTCCTGTTACCTCCACCTTTGGAAGTTCCCCAGCCTAAGCCCGGAATTCAAACTGGACTTCAGCTTCCGCTCGCAGGGCACTCGCCCACGTAAGCCACGCTGGCACCTGCCGCGAGGGCTTCGCACTTGTTGCCATAGGTCTCGCCGTCACATCCGCAGACCGGCATGTACTCACGCGTACAGATGGTCGGCGTCTTGACGCAGGTACCGGACGCGTCGGCGATGCTGCGGCAGACTCCCGCATCGAAGATGCAGGCAAGCCCTTCCGCGCACGGGAGGCCTGCGATGCCGCTGCACATTTCGCCAACGGCCGCAACCGGGCGGCTGACTTCAGCCGCAGGCGGCTCATCTGCAGCCATCTCTTTCTTGAAATGGCCGCAACCGGCCAGGAGGGTCAGGGAAAGGGCAAGAAGAGCGGGTCGCATGATCTGTCTCCTGATTTCAGGAGAGCCTGCGACGCGCGCCGTTTCTTGGCAACCCCAGCCGCTTACTTCGCGCCGGCCGCGACCGAGGCGAAGATGTTCTGGCCATGCTCGCCGCCGGATCTGAAGGCCGGGCGGGTGGTGCTGACGTCGGTGATCTGGTCCCACTTGGCGGCGACGGCTTCGGCGGTCAGCGCCTCGCCTGCGCCAACGAACACGCCGGCGGTTTCAACGATCTGCGCCATTGAGAAGGCGCCGGCGCCGGCCGACAGGATCATGCCGGTCGGGGCATCTTCCTTGACGAGGTTGATGACACCGGGGGTCACGTATTCCGGCTTCAGCGCCGTCAGCATCTGCTCCGACATGATGTCTTCTGTCATCCGGGTTGCAGCAATCGGGCAGACCGCGTTGATCTTGATGTCGTTTTTCGCGCCTTCGATCTTCAGCGTATTCATGATGCCGATCACGCCCAGCTTTGCCGCGCCATAGTTGGCCTGGCCGAAGTTGCCGTAGAGACCCGTCGACGAGGTGGTGACGACGATCCGGCCATAGTTCTGGGCCTTCATGATATCCCAGGCGGCATGGATCGGCAGGAAGCTGCCGCGCAGGTGGACAGCGAGGACGAGGTCGATATCGTCGACCGACATCTTGGAGAACGAACGGTCGCGCAGGATGCCGGCATTGGCGATGATGATGTCGATGCGGCCCCATTTAGCCATCGTGTCGTCGATCATCTTCTTGACGCCGTCGACATCCGACACCGACGAGCCGTTGGCGATCGCTTCGCCGCCGAAGGCCTCGATTTCCTGCACCACGGCCTTGGCCGCATCCGAACCGCCGCCTGCGCCATCACGCGAGCCGCCCAGGTCGTTGACGACCACTTTGGCGCCGCGGCGGGCGAGTTCGAGCGCGTGGCAACGGCCAAGGCCGCCACCAGCACCGGTGACGATGGCAACGCGGCCGTCAAAACGGATCTCGGACATGAGGGTCTCCTGAAACGGTTGTATTGTTTGGGCGGTGTCACACCAGACGTTCACGTCAACGTCAAGCACGTCCGCTGCGTCACCTCGCCCGCCGGGCGGCCAAACGGGCGTGAGATACCCCTCGGTCAATCTTGCCACGGTTAATCCGGCGTGATTTCCTCAGTTCTGAAACAGCACTCGGGAGGAAACCATGCTGGCCTACGTGACACTGGGAACCAACAACAAGGAAAAGGCGCTCGCTTTCTATGACGCCGTGCTCGGCGAAATGGGCGCGAAGCGCTTTTTCGCAAACGAACGGCTGCAGTTTTACGGCGTCGGCCCTGGCCAGCCGATGCTCGGAATCGGCGACACTTATGATCAGAAATCCGCAACGGCCGGCAACGGCGTGATGCCGGCGCTTGCCTGCGCCAGCAAGGAAGTCGTGGATAAGGTCTATGCCAAGGCGATCTCGATGGGCGCCACTGATGAAGGCGCACCCGGCAACCGGATGCCGACCTTCTATGGCGCTTACTTCCGTGATCCGGATGGCAACAAGCTCTGCGTCTGCAAGCTCGGCTAGATCAGGCGACTGCATTTCCTGCAAAACCCTCCGGCGTTGGCCGGAGGGTTTTTTCTTGGCGGATCACTCCGGCCGCGCGTCCTCCGGCTTTCCCGCATAGAAGGTGCGCAGGCCGGCCGCGAGCGCGTCCAGTGCGGGCTCATTGAGGTACATCATGTGGCCAGCCTTATAGCAGGTCATCGCCACCCGTTCCTGCGCAATGCCATAACGGGCAAACGTGATCTCGGCGTCGAAGAATGGCGTGATCATGTCGGAACAGCCGTTGGCGACCCAGACTTTCATCGCCGTGTTCTGGCGCATCGCCGTGGTCAACTGGGCCGAGACGTTCAGGTAATGCGGCTCCCAGTACTCGCCCTCCGGCACATCGCGGTAGTTCCAGTTCGTCGACGCCGCCTCGCTCGGCACCATTCAGGGCCGGTCCATCTTCACGCCGAGATCGGCGGAGAGATACTGGTTCATCAGGGCCGAATAGACCGAACCGATGGCGTAGCCTGAAACGTCCGCATCCGGAGTTTCCGCCACATCGTCGGCTTCGGCGCCGAGATAGCGCCCGTCGGGGCGCCCGAAGGCAACGCCCTTGTCGCGCAGTAATTCCTTCTGGAAGTGCGGCATCAGGATCTCGAGATCGGAGGAGTCGATATACGCCTGTGAAAGCCCGGTGAAGTAGGCAAGGCGCTCGCGGATCCGGGCGCCCTCGTCCGGTGCGAGCGTTGCGCCTTTCCAGAGCGCCGGCCCATATTCGTCGCGGGCGAAGGCGCGCGCTTCCGCAAGGAGCTGGTCCTGCGGTACGCCGGCGCCGGCGCGGCCATGATACTGCGCCGCCGCCGCCATGCTCGGCAGGTAGGTGACGCAGGAATAGATGTTGTCGTGGACGGACGGGGGCCCTTCATAGTCCAGCGCCTGCGAGATCAGCACGAGCCCTTTGAGCGCAATATCGACATCGCCGGTCAGCATACGGTCGGCGAACGGGCAGCCGTTGAGCGTTTCGCCGCCCGGCCCCGTATCGACAGGATCATCGCGGCCTATGGCGTGCAGAACGTCTGCCCGTTCGCCACCCGAGGCCAGGCTTGCGCCTGCAGGATAAAGGTCTGCCTGTCCAAAGAAGAAGCCGCGCTTAGCCGGCGAGATCGGCCTCAACAGACCGGTCCCGGTCCGGCGCGGCCGTTGTGGCAGGAGTATCGGCCGCCAGCATGACGGGCAGCTCCGGTGTCTGCACAGAGCACGCAGCAAGGCAGAGCGCAATCAGGCAGGCCGTGCGTCTTGGCATGCGTGGGGAGGTCCTTCTGCCGCCGGTTAATGGTTGCGCCCGGCAATCACCCGGCCGGGTCAACGCAACTCGCCCGGTGGGCCAGGCGAACGCTGCCCAATGCCGCCGCAAAGCGAATGACGCGGTCGACCGGTTGCCTTTGCCTTCTTTCCAACCGGCAAGGTGGCAGCTAAGCCTGCTCCCGGGTGCTAGTCTGAAGGGAGGCGCGTTTGACAATGCCAGCAGGTTACGAGTGGGGTTGGGACAATGGCCGCGCACTGATCGGGATCTTGGTGATCTACGCCCTGTGTTGGGCGCTGTCGTCCAATCGCAAGGCGCTGCCGTGGAAGATCATCCTCGGCGCGACGGTCCTCCAGTTCAGCTTTGCGCTCCTGTTCTTCGGCGTTCCGCAACTGTTGGGCATGGGCAACGCCGGCGTGGCAGGCGGCGACAATCCGGTCATCAAGGCACTGGTTGATGCAACCCGCTACGGCACGAACTTCGTGTTCGGTTATGTCGGTGACAACACGCTCGTTGCGCAGCCCTTCACGCCTTTCACCACGGCCGAGGGTCTCGTGCCCCCTTCCTTCTTCTTCCAGATCCTGCCGCTGATCATCGTCGTCGCGGCGCTCTCCGCGATGCTCTGGCACTGGGGCATCCTGAGATGGATCACTACTGCTTTCGCGGCGATCTTTCGCCGGACGATGGGCATCAGCGGGCCGACATCGCTCGCCGTCTCAGCCAACGTGTTCATGGGCATGACCGAAGCGCCGCTGCTCGTGCGCCCGTATCTCAAGACGATGACGCGAACCGAATTGCTGACCATGATGACGGCAGGCTTCGCGACGATTGCCGGTTCGGTGATGGTCGTCTACGCCACCATGCTCGACGGCAAGCTCGCCAATCCGATCACGCAGCTTTTCGTGGCCTCGATGATGGCTGCGCCGGCGGCGGTGGCAGTGGCGATGACGCTGATCCCGGAATCCGAAGTGACCAGCGACAATAATCAGCAGCCGGACTTCAAGTACGCCTCGACGATGGACGCGTTCTCCACCGGCGCCACCGACGGACTGAAGATCGTCTTCAACATTGCAACCATGCTGATTGCGGCGCTTGCATTGCTTTATCTCGTCAATGAAGGCTTCAAGGCCCTGCCGGACGTTGCCGGTTCGGCCCTGTCGATCGAACGCATCCTCGGCTGGATCTTCGCCCCGCTGATGTACATGGTCGGCGTGCCGCTGGAAGAAGCTTCGAAGTCCGGCGGCCTGATGGGCGTCAAGACGGTGCTGACGGAGTTCGTCGCCTTCATCCAGCTCGCCAGCGTGCCCGTCGAAGACATGGACCCCCGCACGCGCATGATCACCGCGCACGCCGTCTGCGGCTTTGCGAACTTCGGCTCGATCGGAATCCTGATCGGCGGCCTCTCCATCATGGAGCCCGAGCGGCGCGACGATTTCCTGAAGCTCGCCTGGCACACCCTGCTGGCCGGGACGCTCGCGACCTGCCTCTCGGCGGCCGTGGTCGGCGCCTTGCCATACCAGCTGTTCTCCGGAGTTTAATCACGACCTGTCAGATAGTCTTATCACTCGCTTGAGGAAAACAGCGTGGCGGGGCTTCGATTTGTTGGCGACAAGCGATGCTACAGTTTCTGGGCGGAAAACCGGTTGTGCCATTCGTCATCGATGAACTCTTTCTCTGGCTGATCCTCGTCGGCTTCCTCGCCCAGATGGTCGATGGCGCCCTCGGCATGGCCTACGGCGTGATCTCGACCTCGGCGATGTTGCTGATGGGCATTCCGCCAGCGCTGGCGAGCGCCAACGTGCATGCGGCGGAAGTGTTCACCACGGCGGCCTCCGGCACCTCCCATGCCATTGCCCGCAACGTCGACTGGAACGTGTTCTGGCGCCTCGCGCTCTTCGGCTCCGCCGGCGCCGTGATCGGCGCCTTCCTGATCAGCCACGCCGACACCAGCTTCATCCGCCCCTTTATCGCAGCCTACCTTCTGCTGATGGGCGTCATCGTGATCTGGAAGGGCCTGCGTCCAAGGGGCAGCGCCCCGAAGATCGGCCGGGTGCGTATCCTCGGTTTCGCGGGCGGGATGGCTGACGCCATCGGCGGCGGCGGTTGGGGGCCGGTCGTAACGTCAAACCTGATCGCCCGCGGCGGTGAACCAAGCCGGATGGTCGGCACGGTCAACCTCGCGGAGTTCGTGGTGACCGTCTCGGCCAGCCTTGCCTTCCTGGTCGCGCTCGGGCCTACTTTTGGCAAGGCGGCGCTGGCGCTGCTGATCGGCGGCGTCGTGGCGGCGCCAATTGCCGCATGGGCTGCCCGCCGCGTGCCGCGCCAGACCCTGACGGTGATCGTCGGGGTCGCCATCTGCCTTGTCAGCGCCTACAACCTGTGGAGGGCGCTCGTCTGATCTGCGCCTCTTCGAGGGAGTGCGCGCGTGTCGTTTCGTAAGGGATTGATTGGGGTTGCGGCTGCGGCATTTGCCCCGGCTGGCCTGGCACAGACTGACCCGGTTAACACCGCTCAACTCGCCGACATGCGTCTCATGCCCATCGAAGTCTGGGGCGACCGCAAGGACCGGGACCCCGGCGCGCAGTCGGTCATGGATGCGGAGCTGATCGCGGATACCGCAGCCGACCGCCCGGCCGAGATCCTCAACCAGGCCCCCGGCGTCAATATACAGATGAACTCCGGGCAGGAGCATCTGATTGCTATCCGGTCGCCGGTGCTGACTGGCGGAGCCGGGCAGGGAAGTTTCCTCATTCTCGAGAACGGCGTGCCTACCCGTTCGCCCGCCTTCGGCAACGTCAACAGCCTGATCGAGCCGCATCTGGAAATCGCTGACGCCATCGAAATCATCCGGGGGCCGGGCAGTGCGAAATATGGCTCGAACGCCGTACACGGACTGATCAACGTCATCCTGCCGGATCCTGACTCCGGCCGGTCGCTGCGCGCCAGCTATGGCACGCTCGGCCGCTGGCGCGGCGATGCCTCCGTGAATTTCGGTGCCGATACACGCTTCAACCTGTCCCTCATGGACGACAAGGGCTGGCGCGATGAGACGGGCGGCGAGCAGCAGAAAATGTCGCTGCTCACCCGGAAATCCCTCGGCGCATGGGACGCCAGCGCCTGGCTCTCTGCCTCCAGCCTCAACCAGGAAACTGCGAGTTTCATTCAGGGCACCCGCGCCTATGAGGACCGCGATCTCGCCGAAACAAACCCGAATCCTGAAGCCTTCCGGGATGCCTGGTCAGCCCGCGCCGGTCTGCGGCTGGAACGCGAACTCGGCCCCGGCAAGCTGATCCTGACGCCCAACCTGCACAGCCAGGGCATGGTCTTCTCGCAGCACTTCCTGCCCTATGGCGGCGTCGAGAAGAACGCGCATACCGGCGGCGGCCTGATGGCACGCTATGATCTGCAGTCCGTCGGCCGCATCAGCTGGCGCGTCGGCGCCGACACAGATTTCGCGTCCGGCTATCTCAAGGAAATTCAGCCGCAGCCAAACGCCAACCCGGCTTTTCCTCGAGGCATTCACTACGATTATCTGGTCGAGACGCAGGTCTTCGCCCTGTGGAGTGAAGCGGATGTGCAGCTCACGGGCAATCTGCGCCTCCTCGCCGGCCTGCGCGGCGAGACCCACGATTACAGCTACGACACCCGCGCGCGCGCCGGCATCAATGGCCGCTTCAATGTACCGGTGGACCGCTCGGATGATTTCAGCTTTATCACACCGAAAATCGGCCTCGTCTGGGACCGCAACTGGTATAGTCTCTATGCCAACTATGCTCGCGGCGCCCGGGCGCCGCAGGTCTCCGATCTCTACCGGTTGCAGATACGCCAGGTCGCCGGTGAGGTTCAGGCGGAAACGCTGGACAGCCTCGAAGCCGGTGTGCGCGCAGATGCACTGTTCGGGCATCTGGATTTCGACATTGCTGCTTACTGGATGGAGAAGGAAAACTTCTTCTTCCGTGATTCCGATGGCTTGAATGTCGTCGACGGATCCACCCGCCATGTCGGCATCGAGGCCGCCGCCACGCTTCGTATCGATGACCGTCTGAGCCTTGGCGGCAACCTCGCCTGGAGTGACCAGACCTATACCTTCAACCGCCCGGTCGTCGCTGCGCTGGAGCGGATCACCTCCGGCAACACCATCGACACGGCGCCCGAATGGCTCGGCGATGCGCGGATAGATTGGCAGGCCACGGACGCGCTTGCGCTGTCGCTCACGCTCGAACATGTCGGCGAGTACTTCACCGACCCCGCCAACACGGTCACCTATCCAGGCCATACCGTGTTCGGCGCCCGCGCAGGCTGGAACATCAGCGACATGCTGGAAGCCTCGCTGACCCTCCGCAACGTGACGGATGAAGCCTACGCCGACCGCGCCGACGTCGCTTTCGGCAATGAGCGCTACTTTCCCGGAGAGCCGCTGAACGCGACCTTCGGCCTGACAAAAAGATTCTGAGGAGGAAACACATGAAGCTCTATCATAGCCCGTCCACGCCGAACCCTGACCGCGTGATCTATTTCCTGCGCGCCAAGGGCAAGCTGGACGCCGTCGAGCTCGAGGAAATCTCGATCATGAAGCAGGAGCACAAGCAGCCGGGCTACCGCGAAGTCTCGCCCTATGCGCAGGTGCCCGCGCTGATCCTCGACGATGGCACGAACATCACCGAGAGCCGCGCCATCTGCACCTACTTCGAAGGCATCTTCCCGGAGCCAAACCTAATGGGCAGGGACCCTAAGGAAAAAGCCCTGATCGAGATGTGGGACCGGCGCGTCGAGATGATGTTCTTCATCCAGTTCGCCGGCTGGTTCCGCAACGCGCATCCCGCCATGGCGCCGCTCGAAGTGCCGCAAAGCGCCGAAGCCGCCGCCAAGAGCGAAAAGGCCGCGCGCAAGATGGCGGAGCGTTTCAACGAACACCTCGCCAATAATGCGTTCGTTGCGGCCGACCGGTTCACGATCGCCGACATCACCCTCTACATCACCTGCGGTTTCTGCCGCGTGATGAAGTGGGCGCCGCACAAGGAGATGCCGAACCTGGGGCGCTGGCACGCGGAGATGACCGCGCGGGGCTTTGCGGGCTAGGCGTTCTTGATGTTCATCCCGCCATCCACCGGGATGTGGGCGCCGTTGAGAAAGCTCGCCGCCGGCAACACCAGCGACAGCGTCATGTTGGCGACCTCTTCCGGAATTCCGTACCTGCGCAGCGGCACGCGGCGCTTGGCATAGATTTCCTTGTGCTCGTCCGGAATGCCCGCGGTGATACCGGTGGTGATCGGGCCCGGGCAGATACAGTTCACTGTGATGCCCTCGCGGCCAAGGTCTACCGCCAGCCCGCGCGTCAGGCCGATTACGCCATGCTTGGCCGCCACATAGGGCGAGTTGCCCGGCGTCGCGCCGAGACCTTCCGTGGACGCAATATTGACGATCCGCCCCCAGCCATTCCTGCGCATGTAGGGCAAGGCCGCGCGGATCGCCCGCTGGTGCGAGGTCAGCATCACGTTGATGCTCGGGCCCCAGCTGTCCTCATAGCTCTCGTCGCCTACCTGCGCCGGAATCGCAAAGCCCGCATTGTTCACAAGAATGTCCATCCCGCCGAAATGCGCCGCTGCCTCATCCACCACGCGCTTGATCGCCGCGCCGTCGCTGACATCCAGTGCCCAGCCCTTCACGTGCTGGATGCCCGCAGCCTTGATCTCCTCGACGACGATATCGACGTTCGCCTGCTTGAGGTCGGTGACGGCGACATTCGCGCCTTCGCGGGCGAACAGGTGCGCGGTCGCGCGCCCCATGCCGCTGGCGGCGCCGGTGATCAGCGCGGTCCTGCCTTTGATGGAGCGGGAAAGTTCCTGATAGGGGGGGTGGCTCATGGCTGTTTCCTCAGTTTCTTGATGGTGCCGGAAAAATTGAGACAGGGCCGGCCATCGGACGTCACGATGCCGCGCACGAAGACCAGCGACCCGCCAGCGCGCAGGGTGTCGCCGCGCGCTTCGACCAGTTCGCCTTCCTTGGCCCCATCAAGAAATTCCGACGTGAAGGCGACCGTCAGGCCATAGCTTCCAGCCATCGCTTCATGCGCAATGGCGAACAGGGCGAAATCGGCAAAGGTCATCAGGCAGCCGCCGTGGATCACCCCGGCGCCGTTCATGTGCTTGCGCGCGGCGCGGAAGGCAGAAACGCCTTTTCCGTCCTCGACCCTGTAATAGAACGGCCCGGCCGTCTCGTGCTCGAAAGGCTCGTCTTTCCAGGTCGTCCAACCCGCGAATTCGCCCGTCGTCTCGATTGTGGCCGGCATGGCGTCCCCTCTGTTTCCTGACTGCGGCAACCATACCCTTACGGCCCCCTTCGACAAGCGTGCCGTTGCGGCATAAAGAGGACGCGAAAAACAAGTACGGGAGACGACACGCATGGCCTTTGACGCCGAAACCCGCGCCGCGCTGATTGAACAGGTGCGCCGCTTTGTGACCGAGACCTGCGTGCCCGTGGAGGCCCAGGTCGGCGAGGAAGACGCCGTGCCTCAGCATGTGATCGACGAGATGAAGGCCCTCGGCCTCTTCGGTATTGCCGTGCCGGAAGAGTATGGCGGCCTCGACCTCGACATGGAAACCGAATGCCTCGTAGCCTTCGAACTCGGCATGACATCCCCGGCCTTCCGCTCGGTCGCCGGCACCAATATCGGCATAGGCAGCCAGGCGCTCATCCTGTTCGGCACGCAGGCGCAGAAATCGAAATGGCTTCCCGGCATCGCCTCCGGCGAGCTGATTGCCAGCTTTGCGCTGACCGAGCCCGAAGCTGGCTCCGACGCAGCGGGCCTGAAGACCAAAGCCACCCGCGACGGCGACCACTACATCCTCAACGGCACCAAGCGCTACATCACCAATGCCAACAAGGCGGACCTCTTCACCGTCATGGCACGGACGAATCCGAACGAGCCCGGCGCCAAGGGCGTCTCGGCCTTCATCGTCGAGCGCGGCACGCCGGGCCTCTCGGTCGGCACGCCTGAGAAGAAGATGGGCCAGCAGGGCGCGCATATCTGCGACGTGATCTTCGAGAACGCCCGCGTGCCGGCGGAAAACCTGATCGCGAAAGAGGGCGAAGGCTTCAAGGTAGCGATGAGCGTGCTGGACAAGGGCAGGCTGCACATTTCAGCCGTCGCCACCGGTGTCTCCAAACGCCTGATCCGCGAGATGGTGACCTATGCGCTGGAGCGCAAGCAGTTCGGCAAGCCGATCTTCGATCACCAGATGATCCAGGCGATGATCGCCGACAGCCAGGCTGAAACCTATGCCGCCGAATGCATGATCCTCGACGCCGCCCGCCGCCGCGACGCCGGCGAAGATGTCACGATGCTGGCCTCTTCCGCCAAACTCTTCGCAACCGAAGCCTGCGGCCGCGTCGCCGACCGCGCGGTGCAGGTCTTCGGCGGTGCCGGCTACGTCACCGATTACGGTATCGAACGCTTCTACCGCGATGTCCGCATTTTCCGCCTTTACGAAGGCACCAGCCAGATCCAGCAGATCATCATCGCCCGCGAACTTGCCCGGGCCGCCAAAGCAGGAAACCTCTGATGTTCGACCACGACCCCACAGACCCGCACGAAGTCGGCCTCAACGCAGACCGCCTCGCGGCGATGCCAGCCTACTTCAAGACCAACTATATCGACACCGGCAAGGTGCCGTGCATGGGATTGCTCGTCTCGCGCGGCGGCGAGATCGCTCATGAAAGCTATACCGGCGCTACCGAGATGGGCGGCAAGGAGCCGATCAGTGCCGAGACGATCTTCCGTATCTATTCGATGACGAAGCCGATCACGACGCTCGCGATCATGATGCTGCTCGAGGAGTGCAAGATCCGGCTCGACCATCCGGTCAGCCGCTACATCCCGGAATACAGGAACGCGATGGTATGGGACGGCGGCACAGCGGCCGCGCCGAAGCTACGCAAGCCCGACCGCGAGATGAACGTTCTCGATCTCGTCACCCACACGTCCGGCCTCACCTACGGCTTCCTGTTCCAGGACGAGACCGACGAGATCTACCGCATCAGCAAGGTCGGCCATCCGAAGGACACGCTGCAGGATATGGCCCGCCAGATCGGTCAGCTGCCGCTTGCATTCTCTCCGGGTACGGAATGGCGCTACAGCCACTCCATCGACGTACTCGGCGCCCTCGTGGAAATCATCTCCGGCCAGCCGCTGGACGAATTCTTCCGTGAGCGCATCTTCGGCCCCCTCGGCATGGTCGATACTGACTTCTGGGTCCCGCCCGATAAGATCCACCGTCTGATGGCCTGCTACCAGAAAGATGCCAAGACCGGCGAGACGACGCTTGCCGATCCTGCCGGCGCCGCTTCGAAGCTCTATGCGAAGCGCCCGAACCTTCTGAACGCCGGCGGCGGCCTCGCCTCCACGATGCGCGACTATCACCGCTTCGCCCTGATGCTGATGCGCGGCGGCACGCTCGACGGCGCGCGCATCATCAGCCCCAAGACCTGGGAGTTCATGCGCCAGAACCATCTGCCGGAAAACCAGACGATGCGCGGCATGGGCCGATCGGCCTTCACCGAAGTGATGGCGGACGGTGTGGGCTTCGGCCTTGGTGGCTCGGTCGTCACCGATATCGTGCAGACCCGACAGCCCGGAAGCGACGGCACCTTCAGCTGGGGTGGCCTCGCCTCCACCTTCTTCTGGATCGACCCGGAAGAAGAACTGATCGCCATCCAGGCTACGCAACTCATGCCATCCTCGACCTATCCGATGCGCATGCAGTTCCAGCAGCTTGTCTATTCGGCCATCGACTGGTGAGTGACGCGCTGAAGAACCCGGTCCGCGACGCCATCCTTGCGCTCACCGCCGCCAGAGGCGCCGGCAAGACGATTGCGCCGGAAGACGCCGCCAAGGCCGTCAGCCCGGATAACTTCCTGCGTGTACTGAAGGACGTCCGCGCCGAAGCCGTCCGCCTGCACAAGGCCGGTACGATTGCGATCTACCGGAAAGGCAAGCCGGTCGAGAACCCGGATACGTTCAAGGGTGTCTACCGGCTGGGCCTTCCGGCCGTATAGAGAATGCCCAAGCCGCCCGACCCCTTCCACGAATTCGTGGCCGAACTCTTCGCCCCCATGGGCAGCGTCAGCATACGGCGCATGTTCGGCGGAGCGGGCGTGTTCCGGGACGGCCTGATGTTCGCGCTGCTGGGTGACGACACGGTCTACCTGAAAACCGACGCCCGGCTCCGCGCAGACCTCGAGGCCGAAGGCAGCGCGCCCTTCATCTGGATCAAACCCAGCACCGGCGAAGCGATCGACATGGGCTATGTCAACCTGCCGTCCTGCGCGATGGACGATCCCGACGAAGCCAGCGCCTGGGCGAAACGCGCGCTCGCTGTGGCCAAAGCCAAGGCTGCGGCGAAGCCGCTGACCAGACCGAAAAAGAAGTAGTGATCAGGCCGCCGCCGGCCGCTTCATCGCCTCGTCCAGCGAGAAGGCATACTCCGTTGATCCGTTCGCCCGCAGGTGCTGCAACCGCTGCCAGCCATCCTCGGGCGTGAAGCGCTCGCCCTTCAGCGCCCGCCACGTCTCGAAGCCGGGTCCGTCACAGCGGTCGACTTCGTTGGCGTGCCGGCGCATACCCGGCGGGTGCGTGGAGCCGTTTTGGCTGGACGCTTGCAGGTCTTCCATCGAGCGCCAGTCCTGGGGTTAAGGAAACGCATTCGTGAACCCGCGCCAGCCGCGGTCCGTGCAGCGCCGACCGCGATCATGGTGGATGATGCCTTCGAACGCGTCGCCATCCTCGAAAATGCGCGGCAGGAGCGCGACAAAAACCTGCACGAATTCATTGCTGAAGTCGAACTTACCCATCGGGCGAGCACAGTTGAAGTCTACCAGGCTGTAGTCCATTGCGCCCGATCCGGTTTCCAATCCGGAGTTAGACTTAGAGACAAGCGAAATGCATTTCGTGATCTTTAAGGGGAAAAATTCTCAAATTCAACCTGAGATTACTTTCCCTTGAACACCGCCGGGCGCTTCTGTAAGAAGGCGGAAACGCCTTCGCGGAAGTCTTCCGTGCGGCCGGCATCGCGCTGGGCGACCCGCTCATTATGCAGCGCGGCGCCAAAATCGTCGTCACAGGCGTCCCAGATGCACTGGCGTGCCAGCGACAGCGCAACGGTCGGCCCGGTCGCCAGTTTCTGCGCAAATTCCTTTGCCGTCTCCATAAGCTTGGCATCGTCCACCACGCGGTTCACCAGGCCCCATTGCAGCGCTGTTTCCGCTGGCAGCTTTTCACCCAGAAGTGCCATTTCCATCGCCCGCACGCGGCCGATGGTCTTGGCCAGAAGGTAACTGGAGCCGCCATCCGGCACGAGGCCGATCCGGCGGAAGGCCTGCAGGAAGTAGGCGCTCTTGGCCGCGATCACGAGATCGCCCATCAGGCCGATCGCGCAGCCGACGCCGGCGGCCGCGCCGTTCACGGCGGTGATCACCGGATGCGGATGCTCGCGGATGGCCGTGACCAGAGGATTGTAGAACGCGTCCAGCGCCTTGCCAGCGTCCGGCGGCGAATCAGGATGTGCCAGCGCCGGGCCGGAGCCCATGCCGCCAAGGTTCGCGCCGGAACAGAAGCCGCGCCCCTTGCCGGTCAGGATCGTGCAGCGCGCTTCCTTGGCGGCAACCTCGAACGCATGCAGCAGCTCGATGGCGGTATCGACTCCGCAGGCGTTCAGCGTCTTGTCATCGTCGAACGCAATGATCGCGATGTCCCCGTCGCGCTCGTAGGAAATCTTCTCGTACTTGGCCATCGCTGACGCTCCCTTGTGATCGTTTGACAGCGAATTAAACCGATTGCTCAGGCCGGGAAAAGCCTCACGCGGGGGCAAGCCTTTCACTCCCCCATGGCGCAAACGCTGAACGCACGCTAAAGAGTTTACAAAGGAAAATGCCCCTGTGGCACCTCAACTTCGGAGAACTCCAATGGCCCTAGACGGTACCCCAGGCACTGGCATGCGCGCTTTGCTCGACCGGCAGAAAGCCGCCCACCTGCGCGACGGCGCGCCGACGCTCGCCAAGCGGATCGAATGGCTGGACAAGTCGATCGACCTGCTCGCCACGCACGGCGACGCGCTCAACGACGCGATGGCGAAAGACTTCGGCCACCGCTCCAAGGACCAGTCGAACCTCACCGACATCGCCGGCTCCATCGGCGCGCTGAAGCACGCGAAGAAACACGTTGCGAAATGGATGCAGCCGGAGAAGCGCAAGGTCGAATTTCCGCTCGGCCTGCTCGGCTCGAAAGCCGAACTTCAGTACCAGCCGAAAGGCGTCATCGGCGTCATCAGCCCATGGAACTTCCCGGTCAACCTGACCTTCACGCCGCTCGCTGGCGTCTTTGCGGCTGGCAACCGTTGCATGATCAAGCCGTCGGAATTCACCGAGGCGACGTCCGAGCTGATGAAACAGCTCTTCGCGAAATACTATACGGATGAAGCAGTCGTCGTCGTCACCGGCGGCCCGGACATCGGCGCCGAATTCACCAAGCTGGCGTTCGACCATATCCTCTTCACCGGCGCGACCTCGGTCGCCCACCACGTGATGCGCGCCGCCGCAGACAACCTCGTGCCGCTGACGCTGGAACTCGGCGGCAAGAGCCCGGTGATCCTCGGCCGCTCCGCCGACATGCAGAAGGCCGCCAGCCGCATCATGGCCGGCAAGACGCTGAACGCTGGCCAGATCTGCCTCGCGCCGGACTATGCCTTTGTGCCGAAGGACAAGACGCAGGAATTCGTCGGCGCCGCCACCCGCGCCATCGAGACGATGTATTGTACCGGCCTCAAGGACAATGACGACTACACCTCGGTCGTGAACCAGCGCCACTTCGACCGGCTTCAGGGCTATATCGAAGACGCCCGCACCAAGGGCGCCGAAGTCATCACGCTGAACCCGAAGTCCGAAAACTTCGCCCAGCAGCCCCACCACAAGATCCCGCCGACCCTGATCATCGATCCGACCGACGACATGAAGGTCATGCAGGACGAAATCTTCGGACCCATCCTGCCGGTCAAGTCCTACAATGATGCCAAGGACGCCGTCGCCTATATCAACGCCCACCCGCGCCCGCTTGGCCTCTACTATTTCGGCGACGATGCCAGCGAGAAGGACTTCGTCCTTAACAACACGACCTCTGGCGGCGTCACCGTCAATGACGTGATCTTCCACGTCGCGCAGGAAGATCTGCCGTTCGGCGGCGTCGGCCCATCCGGCATGGGCGCCTATCACGGCCGCGACGGCTTCCTTGAGTTCAGCCATAAGAAGGCGATCTACACACAGACCAACAACGAGATCCTCGCCATGATGCGTCCGCCTTACGGCGATAAGTACCGCGGCCAGGTCAAGGCGCGGATAAAGAAGTAATCCGTAAATGTATGAAATACAGGGGCCCTCCCCCGGGGGAGTGTCCCCTCTTTTTCGTTCAACCGCCCTCGGGCGGCTCCCATAGCCCGATCGGGTTACCTTCCGGGTCGTGCACGCGCGAAAATTTTCCGCTCTGAGGCGTGTCCCGTTCCGCACGGGCCCCGGCCGCGATACCAGCGGCGCGCAGCCACGCGAGCAGGGCGCTGAGCTTTGTCGCCCGGAGGTTCGGCACACAGGCCTTGCCTTTCGGCCAATAACCCGTGGCCGCCTTGAACGGCGCAAAGATCGATGGCCTGGCCTGGGTCTGCCAATACCCGCTCTCGGAAGATTTCGCGCCCGTCCCGTCATGCCCCGGCCCGGCGCCCGGATGCGCATCCTGCCGGGCGCCCAGCGCCTCGGGGTCATTGGCGCGAAAGAACACGCTGCCAATTCCGGTTACAGGCATTCATGCGCCCCTCGCCATGGCAACCCGCAATACGGCCGCCAGGTTAATCCGGCCATGTCGCTGGCCGACCTCTGGCCAGAACGCAAATAGCCCACCCTGACCTTCATCAGGGTGGGCTTCACATGTAGTCTGCGGGGACTTGCGATCAGCGTTTCTTGAGGAAGGACGGAACGTCCGAGCCGAAGCCTTTGACCTTGTCGGGGGCCGGTTCGAGGATCAGGTCGTCGTCCTTGCGTTTGAAATCGCGGGACGGACGCTCGCGCTTGTCGCTGACGCGGTCTGTCCGCTCGGTGCGTTCCATGCGCGGCTGTTCAGGGCGCTCAGCGCGCTCGGGGCGCGGCTTGTCACCGCGTTCACGGCGCTTGTCGCTTCGCGGGCCGCGCTCACGCTTCGGCGCCTCGTCGCGGGCGATCGGCGCTTCTGCCACCATGTCAACGGCGGCGGCCGCTTCTCTGCCCACCGTCTCAACAACGACAGGCGCCTCTTCGCTGCGCTCGCGGCGCGGGCCCCGGTCACGGCTCTCGCCCCGTTCGCTGCGTCCGCGCGGGCCGCGGTCGCGGTCCCGGTCACGTCCGCCCCGGCCACCCGGCCGGTCGCGCTTTTCTTCCGGCGGAAGGTTCGCCAGCTCGTCCAGCAGGCCGTCCGGCATGAAATCCTTCACCTCCTGCTTGATCATCTTCAGCACGAAGCCCCAGGACTTTTCGTCCGCCGGCGAGACCAGCGTGAAGCTCTGGCCCGAGCGTCCCGCGCGGCCGGTGCGGCCGATGCGGTGGATATAGTCTTCATCCTTGGGCGGAGGACCGAAATTGAACACCTGGCCAACATCCGGAATGTCGAGACCGCGCGCGGCAACGTCAGACGCCACCAGCAGCTTCAGCGATCCGTCACGGAAGCGTTGCAGCGTCTCGGTCCGCACAGATTGCGGCAGGTCGCCGTGGATCGGCGCGGCGTCGTGGCCATGCTTGGTAAGTGAGGCGGCCACCACATCGACTTCGACCTTGCGGTTGCAGAACACGATGCCGTTCTTCACGTCGCAGGCTTCGATGACGCGGCGCAGCGCCGTGCGGCGGGCCTTGCCATCGTTCGTGGGCAGATGAACGACGTGCTGGGTGATCGTTTGCGCCGCGTCCGTCGGACGTGTCACTTCGATCTTCTTGGGATCTTTCTGGAACGTCTTCGCGAGCCGCTGAATGTCGGTCGGGAACGTGGCCGAGAACAGCAGCGTCTGGCGGCTGGCCGGCAGCTTGGAGCAGATCTTCTCGATATCAGGGATGAAGCCCATGTCGAGCATCCGGTCGGCCTCGTCGATGATCAGTGTCTCGACGCCCATCAGCAGCATCTTGCCGCGGTCGAACTGGTCCATCAGGCGGCCCGGCGTCGCGATCAGAACGTCGACGCCGCGCTGCAGCAACGCTTCCTGGTCCTTGAAGCTGACGCCGCCAATCAGCAGCGCCATCGTGAGCTTCAGGTATTTGCCGTACTTCTCGAAGTTCTCGGCGACCTGCGCGGCAAGCTCGCGGGTCGGGCAGAGGATCAGGCAGCGCGGCATCCGCGCCCGGGCGCGGCCGGTGGAGAGGCGCTGGATCATCGGCAGTACGAAGGCAGCCGTCTTGCCGGTGCCGGTCTGGGCAATGCCGGTGACGTCGCCGCCCATCAGGATGTGCGGAATGGCTTCGCGCTGGATGGGGGTGGGGGTCGTGTAGCCGGATTCAAGAACGGCTTTGAGGATGTTCTCGGCGAGGCCGAAGTCCGCGAATGTGGTCTCAGTCAAGGGTAGTGTCTCCGGGATGTCTGGTTGATTTGCCTGGCCACCCGAATTGGCGGCGCGCGTCCTGCGTCTTTCAGGTCCCGATGACCTCAAGAACTGCAGCCGGGCGAATCCCATGCCCGGAACATGCGGCGCCCTTACTGTATATTTTGCCCGCCGTATAGCCTGAGGGTGACGCGAAAACTGCTTTGTGCCGTAAAAGCATGGCATCAGGCCTTGCAAGCCGTGCAGATCTGGCGCTTCTTTACGCGCCGGACACGACTGGCAAGGTGGGGACCTATGTCGGAAGTTTTTGTATCATATAATCGGGAAGACCTGAAAATCGCCCAGTTGATCGTCGACGGGCTTACCGCCGAAGGCTTCAATGTCTGGATGGACCAGAACCTTCAGGCGGGCGAAAACTATGACGAGATCACCGAGGACCGCCTGCACAAGGCCCGCGCCGTGGTCGTGCTCTGGTCCAGCCGTTCGGTGAAATCCCGCTGGGTCCGCGCCGAGGCTACCATCGGGGCCCGCAAGAACACACTTGTGCCGCTGATGATCGAGGAATGCGACCGCCCGGTCATGTTCGAACTCATCCAGACGACCGACCTGTCGAAATGGCAGGGCGACCGCAACGATCCTGCCTGGCTCGCCTTCATCGAAGTGATCAAGAAGCGCCTCGCCGCCACGCCCGCGCCGTCCAAGGGCAGCGAGAGCCGGGGCGGCCGGCCCGCCGCCGAAAAGCCCCGCAAGCGCGTCAAGCCGCCGAAACAGAAACAACGCTCCGGCGGCCTGCTCACCGCTGTGTTGCTCACTTTCATTTTCGGCATGGTCAGCGCCGCCGGCATCTATATCCTGCGCCCGGACCTCGTGGCGCCGGTCCTCACGCAGCTCTCGGCCCTGGCGGCGCCAGAATCTGCCGAGGCCGAGCCTGCTGCCGCCGCGTCACTCGCTGCCGAAGTCATTCCTCCGCCTGCGGAGGAAGTTGCGCCGGAGCCTGTAGCGGAGCCCGTCATCGAGACGCCCGCCGAGCCCGTGCTCGCTACTTTCCGCGAATGCGATATGTGCCCGGACATGATCTCCATTCCCGGCGGAACCTTCCTGATGGGCGCCCCGGAAGAGGAACTTGCCCGAAACGCCTGGGAAGGTCCGCAGCGCAAGGTCGCCATGGCGCCCTTCGCGATCAGCCAGACCGAGATCACCTTTGACCAGTGGGATGCCTGCGTCGCCGATGGCGGCTGCGGCGGCTACACGCCGCCCGCTGGAACAAAAGGCCGCGGCCTCCAGCCGGTCGCCAAGGTTTCGTGGAGGGACGCGCAGGCCTACACCGCCTGGCTGACGAAAAAGACCGGCCGGCCTTACCGCCTGCCTTCTGAAGCCGAATGGGAATTTACCGCCCGCGCCGGCACGACAACCCCCTTCTGGTGGGGTCCGCTGTTCGAAGCCGACAAGGCCGCCACCGGCACGGAGCCGCAGAGCGTCGACACGCTGCCCGCCAACGCGGCCGGCCTTGCGGGAATTTCCGGCAACCTGCGCGAATGGGTGCAGGACTGCTACGTCAACACCTTCGCGAACGCCCCGCTCGATGGCCGCGCCGTGGAAGTCGCCGCGTGCAAGCTGCGCGTCGTGCGCGGCGGCTCGTTCAAGTCAACGCCGGCCGAGCTGCGCATCGCCGCCCGCGCCCGCATCGACAGCGCCGCCCGCGACGATCTCACCGGCTTCCGCGTCGCCGCCCAGCCCTGAGCGCGGCTTCAGGGCTGCAGGCTGCGATAGTTCAGAATGTCCTGATGCAGATCATCCAGTACGCGCTTGGATCGTCCCCAGTCTGACGATTGGCCTTCGAACACGACCGCGCTGGACACCAGCGTGCCTGCTGCCTTGCGCTCCAGCGTCATCGACAGTCTACCTTTCCAGGTCGTCATGCTGGAGGGGATCTCCGCCTGCACGACGCAGCCATCGGTCCCCTCGTGCACCGCCACCAGCGTCTGGTTCCGGCTCGACAGCGAACAGAGGATCGCCGCCAGCACGCGCCCATAGGATGTGGCGTAGCCGTTCTTCGCGTCCTTGCCGGTCTTGACGCCCATCTTGGCGTACAGCGGCGCCGCGACCTCCGCGATCAGCTTGATCGGTAAGCCGCCCGAGCCTGAGGCGTCGAGGATCGGCTGGGCCAGTTTCATGAACTCGTCGGCTGACATCCCGGCCTTGCTGGCCTTCGCGGCGTCCGCGATCAGCGCCTTCACCTCGGGGTGGCCCAGCACGACACGGTAATTCGTCGTCTCGCGCCAGTCCTCGCCGGTCCAGGGCAGAGCGGGCTCGGGCGCGGCCAGAGGCTCGCTCACCGCCGCCATCAGCCCCGTCTCGCGAGCCAGCCGCGTCCCGCAGCCCGCACAGAAAACATGCTCCGGCGCCGCCGCCTTGCCGCACTGGGTACAAAACATCGAGGCTCTCCCCTCTTCGTATCGAAGAGGGGAATTTAGCCGGTTCAGGCGCCCGCGTCAGCCAGGTTCTGGTTGGCAAAATCCCAGTTCACGAGGCTCGACAGGAACGTGTCGATGTAATCCGGGCGGCGGTTCTGGTAGTCGATGTAATAGGCGTGTTCCCAGACATCCATCGTCAGCAGCGGCGTCGTGCCAGCCTCGGTCATGGGCGTCTCGGCGTTCGGCGTCTTGCTGATCACCAGCTTGCCGCCCTTATAGCTCAGCCAGGCCCAGCCGGAGCCGAACTGCGTCGCGCCGGCAGCCTTGAACTCTTTTACAAAATTGTCATAGCCGCCAAGGTCGCGCTCGATCAGGTCCGCCACCTTACCATGCGGCTTGCCGCCGCCGCCGGGCTTCATCGAATGCCAGTAGAACGTGTGGTTCCATACCTGAGCGGAGTTGTTGAAGATTCCGGCCTTCGCCTTGTCGCCGGCAGAATCCTTGATAACCGCTTCCAGTGAGGCGTTCTCATGGGGCGTTCCGGCCAGCAGGCCGTTGAGATTAGTCACATAGGCCTGATGGTGCTTGCCATAGTGGAAATTCAGCGTCTCCTCGGAGATGTGCGGGGCAAGGGCTGTGCGGGCATACGGCAGCTCGGGCAGGGTGAAGGCCATGGGGAAACGTCCTCTATTGCGGCTTTGATGTCTTTCGCTTCGCAGCGGTTTGGCACATATGGGGGCCATGTCAAACGAGACCAGACCCCTGACCCAGACTCCCTGGGCCGAGATCGACAAGCGCGTCCGCCGGGTCGACGAGGACCGCTGGATTTCCAGCCGTTTCGCCCCCGCCGGGCAGCGCCGCGCCCTCACCGCGCTCTATGCCCTGAATTATGAACTGGTCCGCGTGCAGGAAGTTGTCAGCGAGGAAACCCTCGGCCTCATCCGGTTCCAGTGGTGGCGCGAAGCGATCGGCGAAATTGAGGCCGGCAAGGCCCCGCGCGGTCATGATGTCTGCCTCGCAATCGCTGAGGAAACTGCCGAGGGCCGTCTGAAGCCCGGCGCCCTGCAGAAGCTCGTCGACGGCTACCAGACCGCCTTTGTCGAGCAGGACCGCACCCGGGAGCCCGAAGCCTGGGTCGCGCTCGCCGCCGCCAACATACTCATTCCTGTCCACAACTGGGCCGAGGAAATCCGCTCCGTCTCTGCTGCCTACGCTGCCGTCCGCCGCAAGGCCAGCCACGCCTTCGGTCCGCACGTGCCACCGGCCCCCAAACCTCTGCGCCCCGCCATCGCCCACTTCCGCCTCCGGAAACTCTATTGCGAAGGCAAGGCGCCGAATCCTCTGTCCAAACGCTTCTCGATCATGAAAGCGATCAACACCGGCGAAGTGTGATTTCGCCAAGCTGGCCAGGTTTTCACTGACGCCCGCAAGAGAACCTTTTCGCCGCCGCCTGGCGGTGCACTGACCGCAGCCCCTGCTTCCGCCCCAGGATCGCCGCCTGCGTTCCGAACGCCCTGGACCGAGCCACGCCCCTCTGGGATGATCCCGCCCGGTCGATGGATTTGCCATCCGGCTTCCTGCGATCGATGCGGCCGTCCGCCCCCCCATGCCTGGCCGGAAATCTTGCCGGCGGCGTCCTGCGAAGCCTCCGGCGCAACAGGATGCCGGCTCGGGCTCAGCGCTTGTCCGAATACAAGCTGGCAATCCGGCGCTGACCCGGCCCTGTCCTGCAAGAGTGGGTCAAAATCAAAACAGCTCAAAACAACCGGTCAGCCCGTGCTGCGTTCGAACCTCTGCGCGCGCCTATTCTGCCGCGACCAGAACTTCGCCGGCCAGCCACACGTCGAAATCTTCCAGCGCACGGATCGCCTGCGCCATCTTTTTCGACTTTCCCTTGTCCTTGCCGCGCAGCCTTTTGCCGTCCGGCCCGGTCTTCGAATAGTCCTCAATATCCGGGAACAATCCGAAATTCACGTTCATCGGCTGGAACGTCTGGCCCGCCGCAAGATGCCCGCCGGTGATGTGGTTGACCAGCGCGCCCATCGCGGTCGTCGCCGGCGGCGCCTCCAGGCGCCGGCCAAGGCGTTCGGCAGCGGCCAGGCGGCCCGCGAGCAGGCCCATCGCCGCGCTCTCGACATAGCCTTCCACGCCGGTCACCTGGCCCGCAAACCGCAGGCGCGGCATCGTCTTCATGCGAAGCTGTCTGTCCAGCAGCTTCGGCGAGTTCAGGAACGTATTGCGATGAATGCCGCCGAGCCGTGCAAACTCGGCCTTCTCGAGTCCCGGGATCATCCGGAAAATCTCGGCCTGCGCGCCGTGTTTCAGCTTCGTCTGGAAGCCGACCATGTTCCACAAGGTGCCGAGTGCGTTGTCCTGCCGAAGCTGAACAACGGCATACGCCTTGACGGCTGGATTGTGCGCATTGGTCAACCCGATCGGTTTCATCGGCCCGAAACGCAGGGTCTCCCGGCCGCGCTCCGCCATCACTTCGATGGGCAGGCAGCCTTCGAAATACGGCGTGTTCTTTTCCCAGTCCTTGAACTCGGTCTTCGGCGCAGCGATCAGCGCGTCGAGGAAGCGGTTGTACTCTTCCTGCGTCATCGGACAATTGATATAGGCTGCCGTATCGCCGCCAGGGCCCGCCTTGTCATACCGGCTCTGGCGCCAGGCCTTGCTCATGTCGACGCTGTCGACATACACGATCGGCGCGATGGCGTCGAAGAAGGCCAGGTCAGTCTCGCCAGTATGCGCGCGCACGGCCTCTGCCAGCGCAATCGAGGTCAGCGGCCCGGTCGCGACGATCACCGAGTCCCAGTCTTGCGGCGGAATGCCTGCGACTTCCTCGCGGACTATCGTCACCAGCGGATGCGCTTCCAGCTTGGCGGTCACGGCTTCGGCAAAGCCCTCGCGGTCCACCGCCAGCGCGCTGCCAGCTGGCACCTGATGCACCTTCGCCGTGGAAATGATCAGCCCGTTCGCGCGCCGCATTTCCTCGTGCAGCACGCCGACGGCATTGCTCGTATGGTCATCGGAGCGGAACGAATTGGAGCAGACAAGCTCGGCCAGCTTGTCGGTCTGGTGGGCCTCGGTGCCGCGAGTGCCGCGCATCTCGTGCAGGATCACCGGCACGCCGGCCTGCGCGATCTGCCAGCTGGCTTCGGAGCCGGCCATGCCGCCGCCGATCACATGAATGGATTTCAGGGTCATGGCCGGGACATGGGGCCGCCGGGCCGGGCGCGTCAAGATGGCGTTTGCCCCCGGCGGGCGCGCGTTTTACCTGTCGGCCTCATGACGGCGAAGATCTCGGCACGCAACCTAATGAATGAAGGCTGGCAGCAAGGTCTCGCCGCGCTGGTCCCCAACCTGCGCTGGCTCGCTCTGTTCGCAATCGCCGGCGGTTTATACAGCGCTAGCCTCCGGCTGGATGGCAACCTCGCCGCGCCGCTTGCCATGGCGATCGCCACCTTCGGCGCCGGCATCCAGCTCTCCCGCGGCCTCTACAGCAGCCTTATCGGCCCGCGCCCGGGCGCATTCCTCGCACTCTCGCACGCCAATCTCGCGGTCTATCTGGCCTTTCTTTTCTTCGGTTTTTTCATCGGGTTCTTTCTGCTGATCCTGCCGGGTATCCTCATCGAGGCGCAGGGCAAGTATCAGCTCGGCGCCGACGCGGTCCCTGAACTTGTCCAGCAGGCCTTCATCGAAATGCTGCCGACGCCGTACGGCTTGGTCTACCTTATTGTCGCCGCCGCGGGATTCGCAGTCCTTGCCTATTTCGCGCTGCGCCTGACGCTCTACGGCGCGGCGACCTTCGACCGGGGCAAGGCCCTCGTCTTCCAGACCTTCCCCTGGACCAAAGCCCACCTGAAGCCGCTCGCCGCCGCGGCCCTTGCCACACATGTCGCGCCCTTTGCGGCTGGTCTTGCCGCAAATGCGGCGCTGCAGGCGGTGGTTCCGGATACGGCGCTCGGCTTCGCCATCGAAGCCGCCGCCGGCATCCTGCTGTTTGCACCCTTCCTGCTCGCGGGGCATGGCATGGCCGCTGCCGCCTACCGGCGCATGCGGCCCGATGCGGTCGCCAAGGCCTCCGTCTCCGCTTGATCGGCCCGGCCTAACGCGGCTAGGCTGCGCCGCAGGGTGCGGAGGAACGCTGCATGATCCGGGGCTTCACCTTCGAGCGCGCACTCGGCTGGCCCTTCACGGCGCCGCACGTGGCGTCCTTCCCGTGGATCTTCGGCCTAGCCTACGCGCTTGTATTCATGGCGGTGTTCGGTGCGGCCGCCTTGCTGGCTGCAGACGACTTTGTCGCCTGGATCGCGGCGCTGGAGGCGGCTGATGGCAGCAGCAATCCGCAGGCGGGTTTCGATGCGTTCTTTGGCGGCCTCGCCGGACTGATCCCCTGGATGGCGCTGAGCGGACTGGCCAGCTGGATGATCTTGGCGATGTTCGAGGCCGCTTCGCAGCGCCGATATATCCGGGGCGAAGCCTTCTCGCTCGGCTTCGGGGCGGACGAGGCGCGGATGATGGTCGTCGGCCTGCTCTGGGGGCTGATCGGATTTGCGCTGATCGCCGTGCCGGTTCTGCTGATCATGTGGTCGGCGATGGCGGCTGTGTTCGCGGGCGCTGAGGGGATGACCGACGCCGAAGCCGGCGAGCGCATCCTCGGCCCGATGTTCGGCGCCATGGGGCTGATGCTGCTGATCTTTCCCGTTTACGTTTTCCTCGCGACGCGGCTGGCGCCCTGTTTCGGCCTGACCGTTCGTGAAAGGAAGATCCGTTTCCTGGATGCCTGGAATGTCTCGCGCGGCCGGTTCTGGCCGATTCTCGGGGCATATGTCATCCTCGCCATACCGGGCAGCATTCTCGGCCAGGTGATCACCAGCATCGCGCAGATGATCATCATGCCCGCCTCTATGGACCTCGTCAGCGCACTCGATCAGGGAGCCGATGTGCGCGGCCTGATCTTTTCGCCCGGTTTCCTGGTGCCGGTGGGGGCTTATGTCTTCATCGTCCTGTTCGTGCAGGGCGTGCTGCAGCATGCCGTGGGCGGCCCCGCCGCCTTCGCCGTACGCCATGATCCGCGCGGCGGGATCGAAGAGGAAAACCAGCTCGAAGCGTTCAACTGAGAGACAGGTGACTGGCGCATGACCGGAGACAGCATCAGCCTGAAAGGCGCAACGACGCACTTTCTGCACTCGCAGGGTCCGCGCGGATTCCTGCTGCGGTTCGTATTGGTCTACGCAGTCCTGACCCTCGTTCTGCAGGGCGTCGGCGTCTGGACGCAGGCCCCGGTCTACGAACTCTACCTGCGCGCCATCGCCGGCAATGACGGCGACATCACGCCCTACGCCGACGAGCTGTCAGCCCATTCGTTCAGGGCCAATATCGGCTCGTTGATTTTGCTGCCGTTCAGCCTCGCGCTCTGGGTCCTCTTCGAGGCGGCCAGCCAGCGGCGATACCTGCGCGCCGAAGGCTTCAGCCTGAAGCTCGGCGCCGATGAAGGCCGCCTTGCGGTCGTCGGACTTATCTGGTTTGCGCTTTTGATTGCGGGCTGTTTTGCGCTGGCGCTCGGCGCGGTCATCCCGGGCGTGATTGTAGGTCTTGCGGTCGGCGCGGCAGCGGGCGCGCTGCTGGGCGGAGGGATTTTCGTCATTGGGCTGGTTGTGGCGCTTTACCTGTTCGCGCGCCTCTCGCCGGCCGCGCCGCTGACGATCCGTGATCGGCAGATCCGTTTCTTCGAAAGCTGGAATCTGACAAGGGGCCATGGCTGGTCACTGGCAGGCAGCTATTTCGCGCTTTTCGCGGTGTTCACCCTGGTCTCACTAGTGCTTTACGCCGTCTTGTTCTTTCTCGCCTTCGTGCTCGTCGCGCCCGCCATCGACTCCAGCGCTGGAGATGAGATGGCGAACGCCGTGCTCTCCGTTATGGCGCAGCCTGCCTTCTGGGGTCCGATGGCTTTCGTCATGCTGCTGATGCAGATGGCTTTCGGCGCCTTCGCCCACGCTCTCGGCGGGCCGGCGGCCTGGATGGTGCGCCAGGAGGCTTACCAGGGCAGCACAGTGATAACCGAGACGTTCGGCTAGGCGTTCGACCTGAACGTTAGGCCAAGCCAGCTGACACTTCCTCAGCGAACGGCTTCAATCTTCGATTTCGTTCAGTGTGAGTGGTACTTCTTTTTTACGACCGGTTTACTTCGCACCTGAGCCGGTCTTTGACTTCTTCGCGGGCTTTGCCTTTTCGGCAGGCGCATCCCTCACGGTTTTCGCCGCTGCCTTCTCGCGCTTGTTGCGCTGGGCGCGGCGTTCGTCCTGGCGGCGGAAGGTTTCGGCGAGGAAGCGGCCGGTATGGCTTTGCGGGATAGCCGCGATGTCTTCCGGCGTGCCGGCCGCGATCAGCATCCCGCCACCATCGCCGCCTTCAGGGCCAAGGTCGAGTACCCAGTCGGCGGTCTTCACCACGTCGAGGTTATGCTCAATGACGACAATTGTGTTGCCTGCATCGACCAGTTCGTGGAGCACTTCGAGTAGTTTCTTCACGTCCTCGAAGTGCAGGCCGGTGGTCGGCTCGTCCAGGATATACAGGGTGCGGCCCGTTGCCCGTTTGGAGAGTTCCTTCGCGAGTTTCACGCGCTGGGCTTCACCGCCCGAGAGCGTCGTCGCCTGCTGGCCGACCTTCACATAGCCGAGGCCAACCTGGTTCAGCGTGTCGAGCTTCGAGGCAATCGCCGGCACCGCTGCGAAGAACTTTGCGCCGTCCTCGACCGTCATGTCGAGCACGTCGGCAATTGACTTGCCCTTGAAGTGTACGTCCAGCGTCTCGCGGTTATAGCGCTTTCCCTTGCAGGTCTCGCAGGTAACGTAGACGTCCGGCAGGAAGTGCATCTCAATCTTGATCACGCCGTCGCCCTGGCAGGCCTCGCAGCGCCCGCCCTTGACGTTGAAACTGAACCGGCCCGGTGCATAGCCGCGGGCCTTTGCTTCCGGCAGCCCGGCGTACCAGTCGCGGATCGGGCCGAAGGCGCCGGTATAGGTGGCGGGGTTGGAGCGCGGCGTGCGGCCGATAGGCGACTGGTCAATGTCGATGACCTTGTCGAGATGCTGCAGGCCTTCGAGACTGGCATAGGGTGCGGGCGAATCCGAGGAGCCGTTGAGCTTGCGGGCGAGCGCCTTGTACAGCGTCTCGATGATCAGCGTGGACTTGCCGCCGCCGGAAACGCCGGTGACGCAGGTGAACGTGCCGAGCGGGATCGAGGCGGTGACGTTCTTCAGGTTGTTTCCAGTTGCGCCCTTCACGACGAGGCTGCGCGAGCCCTTGGTGACCGGCCGGCGCTTGGGAATCGCGATTTCGCGCGTGCCGTTGAGATAGTCCGCGGTCAGACTTCTCGGATTGGCCATCACTTCGGCGGGCGTGCCTTCCGCGATGACCCGGCCGCCGTGGACGCCGGCGGCCGGACCCATGTCGATGACATGGTCTGCGGTCAGGATCGCATCTTCATCGTGTTCGACTACTATCACAGAGTTGCCAAGATCCCTCAGCC
Source organism: Hyphomonas sp. (assembly GCA_016124495.1). GTDB lineage: Bacteria > Pseudomonadota > Alphaproteobacteria > Caulobacterales > Hyphomonadaceae > Hyphomonas. Next base: position 45,331 of record WGNP01000006.1, read on the forward strand.
GGCGGAGCGTCACCAGCAGACGTTCGTTGTCGCGCTGGTGAAGTCCGATGGACGGCTCGTCGAGCACATAGAGCACGCCGGTGAGTCCGGAGCCGATCTGTGAGGCAAGCCGGATGCGCTGGCTTTCGCCGCCGGACAAGGTGCCGGAGGCGCGGCCGAGCGAGAGATAGTCGAGGCCGACATCATTGAGGAAGTTCAGCCGGTCGTTGATCTCCTTCAGGATACGCGCGGCGATTTCCTTCTGCTGTTTGGTCAGCGTCTTGTTGACGCCGCCGAACCAGTCCCCCGCCTTACGGATGGAGAATTCGCCGGCCTGCGAAATGTCGAGGCCCGCAATTTTCACTGCGAGGGATTGCGGCTTCAGGCGCTTGCCGCCGCAGGCCGGGCAGGGCGCGGCGGACTGGAAGCGCGCAATCTCCTCGCGCACCCAGGCCGAGTCCGTTTCACGGTAGCGCCGGTCGAGGTTCGGGATCACGCCTTCGAAGGTTTTCTTCGTCTTGTAGGTACGCATGCCGTCATCATAGAGGAACTGGATTTCCTCATCGCCGGTGCCGTGGAGGATGATGTCCTGGATATTCTCGGGCAGCTTGTTCCAAGGCTTGGTCAGGTCGAAGCGGTAATGCGCGGCGAGGGCTTGCAGGGTCTGTGTCTGGTAAGGCGAGGTGGATTTGGCCCAGGGCGCGATGGCGCCGTCAAGGAGGCCAAGATCCTTGTCCGGAATAATCATAGCCGCGTCGATCTTAAGCTGCTCGCCGAGTCCGTCGCACGAGGGGCACGCGCCGAAGGGGTTGTTGAAGGAGAACAGACGCGGCTCGATTTCCGGTATCGAGAAGCCGGAGACCGGACAGGCAAAGTTGGCACTGAAATTAATGCGCCTGGCCTCGGTCTCGCCGGGCTCGAGATCGGCATACTCGGCGATGGCGATGCCTTGGGCAAGGCCGAGAGCCGTCTCGAAGCTTTCGGCGAGGCGCTGCTGCATGCCTTCGCGCACAATGATCCGATCGACGACCACATCAATGTCGTGCTTGAATTTCTTGTCTAGCTTTGGCGGGTCTTCCAGTTCGTGGAAGGTGCCGTTGACCTTGACGCGCTGGAAGCCGTTCTTCAACAGTTCGGCGAATTCCTTGCGGTACTCCCCTTTCCGTCCACGGACGATCGGGGCGAGCAGGAAGAGGCGTGTGCCGTCCGGTAGCTCCATCGTGCGGTCAACCATCTGGCTGACGGTCTGGCTCTCGATTGGCAGGCCGGTTGCTGGCGAATAGGGCACGCCGACGCGGGCCCAGAGGAGGCGCATGTAGTCGTAGATCTCGGTGACGGTGCCGACGGTGGAGCGCGGGTTGCGGCTGGTCGTCTTCTGCTCGATCGAGATGGCGGGCGAGAGGCCTTCGATGCTCTCCACGTCCGGCTTCTGCATCAGTTCGAGGAACTGGCGCGCATAGGCCGACAGCGACTCTACATAGCGGCGCTGTCCCTCGGCATAGATCGTGTCGAATGCCAGCGAGGATTTGCCGGAGCCCGAAAGGCCCGTCATCACCACAAGCTCACCGCGCGGGATGTCCACGTCGATGTTCTTGAGATTATGTTCCTTGGCGCCGCGCACGCGGATGAAGGGGGATTCTGCCATGGGGATCGGGCTCGCTCGGGAGGAAAGTCGTAGAGGCTGGATTATAGGGGGTCTTTAAGCGTTTTGCTGCCGAAGAAAAAAGATTCACCCTTCGACGTGTTCAGCAAGGCGCTGGATATGATCACGAACCAGGCGATGGCCAGGCCAAGCATGGCAGCGCAAACAATTAGGATGAAGATGGCCAGCATGTACGCATTTCTTCAAAACAGACATTGGCGAAACAGCATCTTGTGATCTGTGCCGCGAGTCCGGATTGACGACAAGAACAAAGTGTGAACAGTAGGCGCAGCTGCTTTTGGTCGCAGCCGAAAGCGCCGGTGGAATTCTTCGCCTGCGAGGCGACAATCCGGCGGCCGGGGCGTATTAGAGTTCGAATCGATAGCGAAACAGACACAACGGAGGTCCTCATGGCGGGCTCAGTGAACAAGGTAATCCTGGTAGGCAATCTGGGCGCGGACCCGGAAGTGAAGCAGTTCCAGAACGGCGGGCAGGTGTGCAACCTGCGGATCGCAACGTCCGAGAACTGGCGTGACAAGGCGACGGGCGAGAAAAAGGAAAAGACCGAGTGGCACGCCGTGTCGATCTTTTCGGAAGGCCTGATCAAGGTCGCCCAGAGCTACCTCAAGAAGGGCTCCAAGGTTTATATCGAAGGCAAGCTGCAGACCCGCAAGTGGCAGGACAAGGACGGCAATGACCGCTACACGACCGAGATCGTGCTGCAGGGCTTTGACGCGACCCTCGTGATGCTCGACGGGCGCAGCGAAGGCGGCGGCGCGAGCAGCGGCGGCGGTGGCCGCGACATGGGTTATTCGGGCGGCGGCGGCGCGAGCCGAACGATGAGCGGGCCGAAGGAAAGCTTCAACCAGGACCTCGACGACGAGATCCCGTTCTGAGGCTGGTCGGATGGCAGGCCTCTCGGGCAGGTTGCTGAAAGGGTCGCTTCTGGCGGTCTGGGCCCTGGGTGGGTGCGCCATACAGCCAAAAGTGCCGGCGCCGGTCGCCGAGATGGCACTGATCGAAGGTGCGCTGCGGGCGGAAGGCATTGATCCGTCGAAATCTGCCCTCATTATCCTGCGGCTGGAGGACGAGCACGTCTGGTCCAGTGGCGGGGCGCGCATCCGTGAGCGCTTCACGCCGGCTTCTACCACGAAGATTCCGCACACCCTGATCGCCTACGAGACGGGTGCGGTTACTGGCCCCGGCGAGCGTTTCACCTGGGATGGGCAGAAGCGCTTCCTCGACAGCTGGAACGAGGACCAGGATTTTGCGACGGCGTTCCAGCGCTCGACGGTGTGGATCTACCAGATCGTTGTGCCGAGGATCGGCGCGGAAAAGCTGACGGCCGCGTTCGAGGCTTTCGATTACGGCAATGCCGCTATCGGCGGCCCGGAGCTGATCTCGCGCTACTGGCTCGAGGGGCCGCTCGCAATCTCGGCCGCGGAGCAGGCCGCCTTCCTGTCGCGCCTCGTGCGCCGGACGCTGCCGCTCTCGGCGGAGACCTACGCGGCGGCGATCCCGGTGATGGAGCTGGCCCGCGGCGACGGCTGGACCCTCTATGGGAAGACCGGCTGGAAAAGCATCGAAGGCGAGATGGATATCGGCTGGTTCGTTGGCTGGGCTGAGCAGACCGCCGGCGAGGCGCCGGGCACCTATATCTTCGCGCTGAACATGGACATGCCCGGCGGAATGGCCGAAGCCCCTCGGCGGCGCGCAGCAGTGGAGCGGGCCCTGCGGTCAATCGGCGCGTTGCCGGCGGCGCCGGGAAGCCCCTGAGTTCCGGGACGGTCCGGAATCGGCAAAAACACGCCGGAAGGCCCATGGTTACTGCAATTTCTGGTGATTGCGCGGTAGCCCCGCGGCAGGGCGCCTGCTAGTCTTAAACTTGCGAAAAATGGCGATTCGGGGCCCACGCTCACGGAGCGCGCCGGACCCATGCAGAAGGCTTTCCCATGAGCGACGACACGACCCCTCCGGACGAGCCGGAAACCCCGGAAAATGGCGGCGGGCCGCCGCGTCCGCAGGACGGCATCGAGCTGATCTCGATCGAGTCCGAGATGAAATCCTCGTATCTCGATTATGCTATGAGCGTGATCGTCAGCCGGGCGCTGCCGGATGTGCGCGACGGGTTGAAACCGGTGCACCGGCGCATCCTCTACGCGATGAACGAGAACGGCAACACGCCGGACAAGCCTTACAAGAAATCCGCCAACATCGTCGGCTCGGTGATGGGTAACTACCACCCCCATGGCGACAGCGCGATCTACGACGCGCTGGTGCGCATGGCGCAGCCGTTCTCGATGGGCGTGATGCTGGTCGATGGCCAGGGCAACTTCGGCTCGATCGACAACGACCCGGCCGCCGCGATGCGTTACACCGAAAGCCGGATGTCGAAGGAGGCTACCTACCTTCTCGCCGATATCGACAAGGACACGGTCGACTTCCAGCCGAACTATGACGGCTCGCAGAAAGAGCCGATGGTGCTGCCGGCGCAGTTCCCGAACCTCTTGGTCAATGGCGGCGGCGGCATCGCGGTCGGCATGGCGACGAACATCCCGCCGCACAACCTTGGCGAAGTGATCGATGCGACGCTGGCGATGATCGAGAACCCGGCGATCGACGAAGACGCTCTGTGCGATATCGTTCCGGGGCCGGACTTTCCGACCGGCGGCCTGATAATGGGCCTGTCGGGCAGTCGCAAAGCGATGCTGACGGGGCGCGGCAGCGTGATCGTCCGGGCCAAGACGGATATCGAGACGGCGAAGAACAACCGCGAAGCGATCATCGTCACGGAGATTCCGTACCAGGTCAACAAAGCGGCGATGATCACCAAGATCGCCGAACTCGTCCGAGAAAAGAAGATCGAGGGAATCTCGGACCTGCGCGACGAATCCGACCGCAACGGTATCCGCGTCGTCATCGAGCTGAAGAAGGATGCGAGCGCCGATGTCGTGCTGAACCAGCTCTACCGGTTCAGCCAGATGCAGAACTCCTTTGCGGTGAACATGCTGGCGCTGAATGGCGGCCGGCCGGAACTGATGAACCTGCGCAAGGTGCTCGAATACTTCATCGCCTTCCGCGAGGAAGTGGTCGTGCGGCGCACCAAATTCGAACTCGGCAAGGCGCGTGACCGCGCGCACGTGTTGGTGGGCCTCGCGCTCGCCGTTGCCAACATCGACGAGATCATCCGTATCATCCGCAACTCGCCGGACCCGGCGACAGCGCGCGAACGTCTGCTGGAGAAGGCCTGGCCGCAGCAGGACATGGGCCCTCTGATCGACCTGATCGCCGACCGGCGCACGCGCCGCGGACCAGATGACGGCACAATTTACCTGTCCGACGAACAGGCCCGCGCCATCCTGAACTTGCCGCTGCACCGCCTCACCGGTCTCGGCCGCGACGAGATCGGCAACGAGGCGCGCGGCCTTGCCGCCAAGATCGCCGACCTGCTCGACATCCTCCGCTCGCGCCCGCGCATCCTGGAGATCATCAGGGGCGAGCTCAACGAGGTGAAGACCAAGTTCGCCGTGCCGCGCCGCTCCGCCTTCACGCAAGGCGGCACCGACATGGACGACGAAGATCTCATCGAGGTCGAGGACATGGTCGTGACCGTTACGCACGGCGGCTACGTCAAACGCACGCCGCTCGCCGCCTACCGCACGCAGAACCGCGGCGGCAAGGGCCGCTCAGGCATGGCGATGAAGGACGAGGATTTCATCGTGCGCGTGTTCACCGCGACGACCCATACGGAGATCCTCTTCTTCTCCTCGGCCGGCATGGTCTACAAGGAAAAGGTCTGGCGGCTTCCCGTGGGCGCGCCGACTTCGCGCGGCAAGGCGCTGGTCAACATATTCCCTCTTGCTACGGACGAACGCATCGAGAGCGTACTGCCGCTTCCGGAAGACGAGAAAGCAACTGAAGACCTGGACGTGATGTTCGCCACCCGCAGCGGCGGCGTGCGTCGCAACAAGCTGGCGGATTTCATCCGGGTAAACCGAGCTGGCAAGATCGCCATGAAGCTCGATCCGGGCGACGGTATCGTCTCGGTGCAGGTCTGCTCCGACAAGGAAGACGTTATGCTGACGACGGCGCTCGGCCAGTGCATCCGCTTTGACGTTACCGAGGTTCGCGTGTTCGCGGGCCGTGATTCGACCGGTGTGCGCGGCATCCGCCTTGCGGACGGCGACGAGGTGATCTCGATGGCCATCCTGCGCCACATGGATGTGACCTCCGAAGAGGCGCGCGCCTACCTGAAACACGCTGCCGCCATGCGGCGCGCGGCAACCGGCGAAGAGGAAGAAATTTCCGAGGACGATGACGAGCCCGTGGCCGAGGCGGCGCTTTCGCCGGACCGCATTGCGGCGCTCGGCGCGGCCGAGGAATTCATCTTCACGGTGGCAGATGATGGAATGGGCAAACGCTCGTCGGCCTATGATTACCGCGTCACCGGACGCGGCGGCAAAGGGTTGGTCGCCCAGAATATCTGGGGCCGTGACAAGAAAGGCGGGCCGGTTAAGCGGGTCGCCCAATCCTTCCCCGTGGGCGAAGGCGACGAGGTGATGCTGGTCACCAATGCCGGCCAGCTGATCCGCACGCCGGTCGACCAGATCCGGATTGCCGGAAGGTCAACCGGCGGCGTCTGGGTGCTGCGCACCAATGGTGACGAGAAGGTTGTTTCGGTCGCCCGTCTTGTCGAAGACGGTGAAGGCGGTATGGATAAACCCGAGGGCGGACAGGGTTAAGCGCCTGGCCTGACGACTGGACTGGTTACTGGAGGGCCGCACGTGCGCCGAATTGGACTATACCCCGGCACTTTCGATCCGCCGACGAACGGTCATATCGACATTTTCGGCCGGGCGATGAAGCTGGTCGACGAGCTGATTATCGGCGTCGCGGTCAACGAATCCAAAAAGCCGCTGTTCTCGCTGGAAGAGCGGGTCGCGATGGTAAAGGCCGAGACGGCGAGGCTGAACGGGCCCGGGCTGGCGGAAATCCGCGTCATGCCGATGCACGGCCTCCTGATGAAGTTTGCCGAGGCCTGCGGCGCCCAGATCATCGTGCGTGGCCTGCGCGCGGTCCAGGACTTCGAATACGAGTTCCAGATGACGGCGATGAACGAACAACTGAATCCCGACATTGAAACCGTCTTCCTTATGGCGGATGTTCGCCACCAGGCTGTTGCATCCCGGCTCGTGAAGGAAATCGCGAGCCTCGGCGGCAACATCACGCCGTTCGTCACGCCCGACGTAAAGACGGCGCTGTTGGAGAAGTACAGGAAATGAAACGTGTCGCGTTTGGAATTGCTGCAGGCCTTTTCGGGCTGGTTTTGCCCGCATGCGGGGATACCGCGGCCCAGTCCGCCTGGACGCTGGGCGCCGGAGCTGAGACCGCCGACGAGGCCAACTGGCGCGCGGTCGACCCGGCGAACCTCATCGTGTTCGAGACGACCAAGGGCCGAATCCTGATCGAGGCGTTCCCGGGCGTGGCGCCGAAGCACTACGCGCAGTTCACGAAGATTATCAAATCCGGAGACCTCGACGGCACCACCTTCCACCGCGTGATCGACGATTTCATGGCGCAGGGCGGCGATGTCTGGGCCAAGAAGGGCGCCGATCCCGGCTGGCCGGGCATTCCGGGCGAATTCACTTTCCGCCGCGATGTGGCCGCCATGCCGCTGGACGCCGTGATCGGCCCTGAGGACACTGGCAAGAACGGTTACCTCAAGGGTTTCCCGATGCTGACGCAGCCAACCTTCTTTGCGGAGATGTCCGCTGACGGACTGGTTTCAACCTCGATACCGCATTGCCGCGGCGTGCTGTCTACGGCGCGGACAAATGACCCGAATTCGGGCGACACGCAGTTCTTCCTGATGCGCGAACACTCGCCGCACCTCGACAAGCAATACACGTCCTGGGGCCGCGTGATTGCAGGGCAGGATGTGGTCAAGGCCCTGAAGAAGGGCGAGCCAGGCAGTGGCACGGTGGAGGATCCGGACCTGCTGACATCGGCCAAAATCGCCGCCGATCTGCCAGAGGCGAGCCGGCCGAAAGCCTGGGTACTGCGTACGGATACGCAGGCCTTCGCGGCCGAACTCGCCACCAAGGGCGAAGTCGATGTGTGCGAGTTGCCGGCTATTCCCGCGATCGTGAAGTAAGCATAGCCTTGACGCTTTGCCCATGCCTGCGCGATGAGCGCGGCATGGACCTTACCCCTTTTAGTTTTGACCTGCCCGAGGCGCTTATCGCGCTGCGCCCGGCCGAGCCGCAGGATTCCGCGCGGCTGCTGGTGGTGCACGGCGACGGGCGGCTGGAGGATGCCAGTGTCCGCGACCTGCCGCGCTACATCGCCCCTGGCGACGTGCTGGTTTTCAACGACACCCGCGTCCTGCCTTCCGCGCTCAAAGGCGTGCGCCCTGCGCGCAATGGCGCCAGCCGCGACGTGACCGTGGATGTAAACCTGGTCGAGCGGATTGACGGGCGGAGCTGGCTGGCGCTGGCCCGGCCCGGCCGCCGGCTTAAGGAAGGCGACACGATTCAGTTTGCCGATGGTTTTTCTGCGGTGATCACCGGGCGCCGCGAAGGCGGCGAGATCGAACTGGAATTCGATTGCGAAGGCGCCGCGCTCGAGGCGGCGCTGGATCGGCACGGCGCCATGCCGCTGCCGCCCTATATCGCGCGGCGCCGGCCTGCCGACGCGAAGGACCGTGAGACCTACCAGACGAATTTTGCCGGCGAAGAAGCTGCCAGCGTCGCGGCGCCAACCGCCGGACTGCACTTCACACCGCGCCTCCTGGAAGAGATCGACGCAGCCCGGATCGCGCGGGAAACGGTACGGCTGCATGTCGGGCTCGGTACGTTCAAGCCGCTGGAAGAAAAGCATCTTCTGGAAAACAAGCTGCACGAGGAATGGCGGCGCCTGACGCCGGAAGTCGCAGCGCGGCTCAACAAGGCGCGGGCAGCCGGCAACCGGATCGTACCGGTTGGCACGACTGCGATGCGAACGCTGGAAAGCTGTGCGGAGGACGACGGCACCCTGAACGCGGCCACCGGGCCGACCGACATTTTCCTGAAGCCCGGAGACCGCATCCGGGCGACCGACGCCCTGGTGACCAACTTCCACCTTCCGGAATCCAGCCTGTTCATGCTCGTCTGTACACTGATGGGAACGGAGGTGATGCAGGCGGCCTACGCGCACGCCATCCGCGAAGGCTACCGCTTCTATTCTTACGGCGATGCCTGCCTGCTGCTGCCTTGAGGCTTAAAGGCTTCAATTGCGCCACACTGCCGGGTGGATCGCCTCAAACCGGCAGCGACTGCTGAGGGGCAAGGCCGCAGGCGTTGTAGCGTCTATTCCGGCTTGGGCTTGCTGCCGCGGGAGGCGGAATCGATCCAATCCATGACCGCGAAGCCAACACCGGACACAACGAAGCTGAAATGGATGATCGTGTACCACAACAAGTCTTTTTCGCTGTATTTGCTGAGGTCCATGAAGACCTTCAGCAAGTGAATCGCTGAAATCGCAACGATCGAAGCGATGAGTTTCGATTTGAGGCCGGAAAAATCGACCTTGCCCATCCAGGCCGGGCGATCCTTGTGTTCCGCGGGCGCCAGTTTCGATACGAAGCTTTCGTACCCTGAAAAAAGGATGATCAGGACAAGATTTCCCGCAAGCGAGATGTCCACCAGCGAGAGGATCAGCAGGATGACGTCCGATTCGTTCATCTGCATCACCCCGGGAATAGCCAAGGTCAGCTGGCGGAAAAAGGTCACGATCAGGATCCCAAGGGCAGCAATAAGCCCCAGGTAAATCGGCGCCATCAGCCAGCGGCTGCCGTAGATGGTATGTTCAATGATCCGCTCGAGAAAGGAATCCCGTTCCCGTGGCTCAGTCTGTTCCTGATGGGTCTTGCTCATTGGCTCTGTTTCCTGTTGGCGAAAAGGGATTGGCGAGCCGAGAGGATTTGTCCAGCTGGAATTGTGCGCTGCAGCGTCAGCCTGCCGGGCGCAGTTCCGCCATCGAGCGGATCGCCTTCGCGGCGGTAATTCGCGCAAGGTGGCGGCCCTGGTTGTCGCGCCAGTCGGCTTCGACCAGAGCGGTGGTCTTGCCCCGGCTGATAAGGCGGCCTTCGATGGTGATCAGGCCGTTCGGCACCGGGCGCAGGATCCGCGTCTGCAGCTCCATGGTGGTGAACCATTCGCCGTCGTCCAGTGCGCTGGCCATCGTCATCGAGACGATGTGGTCGGACAGCCCCGCAACCCAGCCGCCGAAGACGCGGTCCGGCTGAATGTCGCGGTCGCCGGTATTGGGCCATTCATAGCGGGTGTAGCCGTAGGAAACTTCCTTCAGCCATTCATGCGGCTTGATGCCGAGATTGCGGATGCCGTTTGGCAATTCCCATTCGCCGGAACGGAGCCGGGCGAAGAAGGCCTCTTGCTGGGCCGAAAGCTCGGTTCGCATCAGGTAACGGTCGCCCCGCCGTCCACCACCAGCATCTGGCCGGTCATGTAGGCGCCTGCCTTGGAGGCGAGATAGACCGCCGCGCCGGCGATTTCTTCCGGGTCGCCGATACGCTTCAGCGGCGTGCCAGCGAGGGCGCGCTTCAGGGTTTCCGGATTGTCCCAGAGGGCCTTGGCGAAGTCGGTCTTGATCAGACCCGGCGCGATGCAGTTGACGCGGATATTGTCGGCGCCGAATTCGGCGGCAAGGTTGCGGGCGAGCTGGAAGTCCGCCGCCTTGGAGATGTTGTAGGCGCCGATAACGGGCGAAGCGCGCAGGCCGCCGATGGACGAGACGATGATCACCGCGCCGTCTTTCCGCTCACGCATCTGCGGGGCGCACATCTGGATCAGCCAGTGGTTCGAGATGATGTTGTTCTGCAGAATCTTGGTGAAGGCGTCATCCGATATGCCCGCCATCGGGCCATAATAGGGGTTCGAGGCCGCGTTGCAGACGACGATGTCGATCTTGCCGAACGACTTGTTGGTCTCGTCGACCATCGCCTGCAGGTCTTCCTTGGAGGAGATGTTGGCCGGGATGGCGATGGCGGTGCCGTCGCCATGCTTCTTGTTGATCGCGTCAGCGACTTCCTGGCAGGGACCCGGCTTGCGCGAGGAAATCACCACGCGGGCGCCCTGGTCTGCCATGGCCTCGGCTATCGACCGGCCGATGCCGCGCGAGGAGCCCGTGATGATGGCGGATTTTCCCTTGAGATCGAACAGGCTCATGGCGGCCCTCCCTGATTGTTTGTTCTGATGACGGGGGCAACCCTATGGGAGGCGGGCCGGATGGGCTAGAGCTTCCGTAGGGGGAATTTCTTCCCCCGGCGCGCGTGTCGGGCAGGCCGGAATCGCCTGCGGCGAAGCGGACTCTTGAACCGTCGACAAAAACTAACATACTGCCGGGCATGTGGAGATATACTGCCCGGTACATTGCGCGCGCGCTTGCCGTAATCGCACTGATCTCCCAGGCCTTGATGCCTGGGGCGATGGCGGCGGCGTCCTCACGTCCGGGCGATCTGTCGATGGTGCTCTGCGCCATGCCGGCAGACGACATGCAGGGCGCAAGCTCCGCCGTCGGCTCTGAAATCGCCCAGCTCATCGCCCAGAAATCCCAGTCCGCACCGGTGGACACGGACCATGACTGTCCGGCTTGCGTGATCGCCCAAACGGCCACGCTTCCCGAGCCGGTTGTCCTAAAGTCACCCGCCGAAGGCATTGCGGCCCAAACCGCGCCCGTCTTCGAGGTCCGCTTCGCGCATGTCCCGCGCGGCCCGCCGGTCGGCTCACGCGCGCCGCCTGCTTCACTGAAAGCCTGATCTAGCCGCTCTCCTTCGGGAGGGCAGTCTGCCGGACGAGTCCACTCCGGATCACTTTCATCTGAAGAAATACTCCCATGAAACTCTCATTCCATACGGGCTCCGCCGTGAGCCTCACCGCGCTTGGCGTCGCGCTTTCCGCCGGCCTGCCGGCCTACGCCCAGGACCTTGAAGCCGGCGAAGATAGCGTCCGCGTCGAAGAGACCATCATCGTCACGTCCACGGCCCAGACCAACGAAGCCGAAGCCAACGTTGCCCGCACAGCCGGCGGCGCCGATGTTGTCAGCCATGACGAATATGCTGACCGCTTCCTCGTCTCGATGCGCGACACGCTGGCCTTCTCGCCGGGCGTCTATACGCAGCCTCGCTATGGTCAGGAAATCCGCATCTCCATCCGCGGCTCCGGCATCAGCCGCGGCTTCCACATGCGCGGCCTGACGCTCCTGCAGGACGGCGCACCGATCAACCTCGCCGACGACAATGGCGACTTCCAGGAACTCGAGCCGATCTTCTTCGACCACCTTGAAGTCTACCGCGGCGCCAACGCGCTGCGCTTCGGCTCGGGCACGCTGGGCGGCGCGATCAACGGGGTCACGCCGACCGGCGAGACGGCCCCCGGCCTTTACATGCGCGGCGACGCCGGCAGCTTCGAAACCTATCGCGGCCTTGTCTCCGGCGGTGTCGATTCCGGCCGCTGGGATGCCTGGGGCGCGGTCAGCGCCGACACGTCGGAGGGCGGTCGTGACCATGCCAGCCGCAATTCCTACCGTTTCCATGGCAATGTCGGCTATGACGTTACGGAGAGTGTCGAGACGCGCTTCTATCTCAGCCTCAACAACATCAATCAGGAACTGCCGGGCGCGCTGAACCGGAACGACGCGCTTAAAAACCCGTCGAAGGGCAACTTCGTGGGCGATCAGGCCCGCGACATCAACTCCATCCGTGTGCAGAACCAGACGCGGTTCGATCTGGGTGACGGCGATCTCGCCGTCGGCGTGTGGCTGAACTCCAAGGAACTCTATCACCCGATCTTCCAGGTCATCGACTTTCAGTCGCTCGATCGCGGCGTCTGGGGCCGGTATGAGTGGGAGAAAGGTCCGTTCGCCTTCACGCTCGGCGCCGAAGCCCGCGAAGGCGAGACGGACGCCAAACGGTTCGTAAACATCAATGGCGCCCGAGGTGCCCAGATATTCGAAGCAGACCAGTCTGCCTGGACAGCCAATGTCTACGGCGAGGGCCGCTACAGCCCGACGGACAAGCTGACCCTGATTGCTGGTGCGATTGTGGCACAAGGCGAACGGGAGCAAAAACTGTTCCGACCCACTGCGGCCTTCGGCACGGCGGATTTCGAGGAAATCTCCCCGAAATTCGGCGCGCTCTATCAGGCGACACCGGACATCCAGCTGTATGCGAACTACAGCCGGTCGGCCGAGTTCCCCGGCATGGGCGAAGTGGCGCAGATCGCCTCCTTCGTGCCGATCGACGCCCAGACGGCCTGGACGTTCGAAGTGGGCTCGCGCGGCAGCGCCGGCATCGCCGCGTGGGACGTTTCGCTCTACTCCGCCGATCTGGAAGGTGAGTTCCTGCAGTTCACTGTGAACCCGAATATTCCGGCGTCGACCTTCAACGCGGATGAGACAACCCATGCAGGCATTGAAGCGGGCCTCTCGCTCGACTTCACGGACTGGCTGACGCTTCGCCAGGTCTACCAGTATTCGGACTTCAAGTTCGAAGGAGACGCCCAGTATGGCGACAACGCGCTTCCGGTCATTCCGGAGCATGTCTACCGTGCCGAGCTGCGCTTCTCCGGTGACCGTTTCACCGTTGCGCCGAACCTTGAATGGGTCGTCGATGGTCCGTGGTCGGATTACAGAAACACCACCCGTACGGATGGGTATAGCCTCTTGGGCGTGACCGCGAGCTGGTCGGCAACCGACAAGATCGACTTCTTCATCGACGGCCGCAACCTCGCGGATGAAAATGCTGTCGGCGATGTCAGCGCCGTGATCACGGCGACGCCGGCCTCGGTGATCTACAACCCTGTGGAACGCCGCTCGGTCTTTGGCGGCATTCGCGCGAGGTTCTGATCCATGGCCAGCGCCGTTCGCACAACGCTCCAGCACCGTGTCTGGCGCTGGCACTTCTTCGCCGGGCTGATGGTGATCCCCTTTGCGGTTATCCTGGCGGTGACGGGGGCCATCTACCTCTTCAAGCCGCAGTTCGATGCAGCGGTCGAGGCCCGCATCAACCAACGCGCTGCGCCGCTGGCGGCAGATATCCTGCCGGCGGACGCGCTGCTTGAGGCGGCGCTCGCGGCCTATCCCGGCGCAAGCCTCGGCAAGGTCCTGATGCCTGCGGCGGCGTCGGATCCCACCCTCGAATTCGAACTCCGGGGCGAGGCAGGGCCGCGCACGCTGTGGGTGGATCGCGGCACCGGCGAGGTGCTGCATTCCGTTGCGACGCCGGACCGGTTCATGAACTTCGTCAAGCGCATCCACGGCACCTTGCTGGCCGGAGATCGAGGCTCGCTCGTCGTCGAGATCATGGCGAGCTGGATGATCATCCTCATCGTCACCGGCGTGTATCTCTGGTGGCCGCGCGGGAGCGCGTGGTGGCGCGTGTTCGTGCCGAAGTTCGGCAAAGGGCCGGGCGGGCGGGAGACCTGGCGCAAGGTGCACGGCATGGGCGGCGCCTGGATCGGCGCTGTCGTGCTCGCCATCCTGTTCTTCGGCCTGCCCTGGACGCAGGTCTGGGGTGACGGTTTCAACAAGGCCAAAGACCTCGCCGGCCTGAAAGCGCCGGGGCAGGAATGGTTCGTCACGCTCGAGTCCGTCAATCCGCATACGGATCACTCGATGCACGACATGCGTGCCGGTATGGATCATGGCACCGGCGCCGAACTCTGGGAACAGGGCAACGCCGCGGATGAGATCGGCGTCCAGTCGGCCTCGGCGGGCGCCGGCGCAGTCGCCCCGCTCTCGCTGCAGGCGGTCCTCAATCTGGCCGCGCCGGAGCGCTATGTGGGCCCCGTGGAAGTGCAGCCGCCACGCGGCGAGAACGGCGTCTGGACGATCCGCTCGATGGCCGCCTCCCGGCCGGACCGGATCACCGTCCACCATGACCGCTGGACCGGCGCGGAACTGATGCGGATCGAATTCACCGATCACAATCCGGTCGACCGGTTCATGGCGCTCGGCGTCGCCTTCCATGAAGGTGCGCTGTTCGGCTGGCTCAACCAGGTCGTCGGCGTGATCGCCACGCTCGGCGTCATCCTGCTCAGTGTCACCGGCGCCGTCATGTGGTGGCGGCGCCGGCCGAAGGGCCGCCTGGGCACGCCGCCGATGCCGACTGACAAGCGGCTCGCCGCTGGCGTCGTCGTCCTGATCCTGGCGCTCTGCCTGTTCCTGCCGATGGCGGGCGTCACGCTGCTGGCGGCCCTGGTGATTGATCTGCTGATCTCCGCCGGCCAGCGTTTCCGCGGCGCTCCGGTCTAGAGACCCCAGGCGTCGGCGAGGATGCCCGCAAGCTTTTCCGTCCGCTTGCGGACGATTTCCGGCGTCCAGGCGTCCTGCTCCATCAGGTCGCGGGTCAGGGCGAAGGCCTGACCGCCGCCGCCATTGAAGTAGATTTCCTTCTTGGCGCGGTAGTCGAGACGGTCGGCCTTCTGGTTCACCTTGGTGGTCAGCAGGACGAAATTTCCGATGGTGTCGCATTGCTCACGGCGGCGCACAGCGTCCGGCCATGTGTCCAGCCAGTGGCTGTCGTTGGGAATAGTGCGTGGCAGCACGTGTTCAACAGTCGCGTCTGATTCCGGTGGGATGGTCCGCCCCCCGGCGAGCGCCGCGCACAGCCGCAAGGCAATCGCCCGGCGCTGCCCGAAGGTGGCAAACCGGCCGATCAACCGTTCGCGGACCTTCTTGCCTTCATCGCGCGAGATGGCGAACGGGCCGGTTTTGGACAGGAGCACGCGGTCATTGCGTACCGCTTCGGTCACGCGCGAGAAACGGCGGCTGCGTTGCTCTCGGTCATGGATCAGCAGCTGCGTGACATAGGAAAGGCGTTCGAGGTTCTGGAAAAATTCCAGCGCGGCGGCATCGTCCACGCCCCGCTCGGCGAGGAAATGCAGCGCTGGCGCGCGCCAGTTCGCCTGCTCGAGGGCGCGCATCTGGTGCAGGCAGTTCGCGATGGCCTGTGCGCGCGGGCTTTCCTCGAGCTGCGCCGTCTCGATCTGGCGGTAGGCGCGCACATAGGCAGGCAGGATCTCATCGAGGAACTTGCGCGCATCGATCCGGGCAAGTGAGCCTTTCTGGAAGGCAGCGACGATATCGCCCTTGGTGCCGCGGTCGAAGATTGTGCGGATCTGACGCAGCAGGTCGTCGAAGGCAGTGCCACCGAGGGCCGACTCATGTTCGGCCCAGCGCTCGGCATAACGGGCCGCCTCGCTAGAGGTAAACCGCGCCCGCTGGAACAGTTCGGTCTTGATAATGTCGTGTGCGCCCGGCTCCTTGCCGCGTGTGTTCAGCACACGGAACACCTTGAAGCCCTGATCCTTGTTGTCCACGACGACGCGCACCAGCGCGCAGCCTTTCATGACGATTTCGGTCAGCGCGCGGCGCTTTTCGGATTCTACCTGGCCGAGTTCCTTTTGGAAGGCAGCGGCGTTGGCCACCATGCGCGCCTGGCTCTCGCTCTCGCCGGGGTCTGCGTCGAGCTCCAGCGTCGAGCCGGGCCGCTGGATCGTGTCGCGGAAGAAAGCGCCGTCCTGATAGTTCAGCGCGATGCGCCAGTTGGCGCCTTCGCCGAGGATCGGGCGGGCCTCATCGGCGATCAGCGCGTGCAGCGCGCGCGCCCGGTCCTTGTCCGGCTCGAGGTCGCGCAGGACGCACAGGAGGATGGTCAGCGTGGTCAGCCGCTGCTGCCCGTCAACGATTTCCAGCACCCCCCGCTCTTCGCCACGCACGAAAACAACGGCGCCGATGAAGTGCGGGATCTGGGCGTCGGTCGCTTCCTGCAGGTCGCCGAGCAGGTCGAGCGCTTCGGTCTCGCCCCAGGAATAGCTGCGCTGGTATGGGGGCATCCGCAGCCGCTCGCCCGGCGCAAACACATCGCTCAGTGAACTTTCCTGCGCGCGGACGCCGAGATGCATGCCTCTACCCTTTTACAAGGCCTCTCCCTAGCCCTTGCCAAAGGCGTTCACAACGAGACATGAACGCTCCGCAGTGTAATTCACGGTAGAGTGTGACGGGAGAGTAACGCCATGCGGCTGGTGCGGTTCAAACTCGGCGGGCAGGTGGCCTACGGCCGGCTCGAAGGCGGCATGATCCAGCCGGTCGAAGGTGCGGGTCTGGGCGAAGCGCTTTCGGGCAAGGCCGCCGGGGCGCCGGTGGAGCTCGCATCGGTGCGCCTCCTGGCGCCGGTCGCGCGGCCGGGAAAGATCCTCGGCATCGGCGTCAACTATGCAGCCCACGCCGCTGAGAGTGTCAGCTTCGTCAACACGTCGAAACCCGAAGTGCAGAAATGGTTCAACAAGCAGGCGACCGCCACCAACGGACCGTATGACGACGTCCACCTGCCGAAAGTCTCCGCCCAGCTCGACTATGAAGGCGAGCTTGTCGTCGTGATCGGCAAGGCCGGGCGCCATGTTCCCCGCGACCGGGCGATGGAAATCGTCGCCGGCTACTGCGTCGGCGGCGACTACTCTGTCCGCGACTGGCAGAAGGCGAGCCAGACGATGATCATGGGCAAGGGCTTCGATACCCACGCCGTCTTCGGGCCGGCAATCGTGACACCGGATGAGGCGGGCGACATTTCCGGCGCGGAGATCCGCACCTACGTCAATGGCGACCTGCGCCAGACCGGCAAGCCCTCGCAGATGATTCACGACATCGCCGCCCAGATCGAACACCTGACGGCCGCCTTCACGCTGGAGCCTGGCGACGTCATCTATACCGGCACACCGGCCGGTGTCGGCGCGGGATTCGATCCGCCGAAATGGCTCAAAGCAGGCGATACCGTGCGCATCGAGATCGACGGGCTCGGCCATGTTGAGAATAAAGTTGTGGAGGAACCGGGGACCCTGCGGATCGGTTAAGCGCCGGTTCCGGAAGGAACGACGGGGCCTCATCCTTACGGACAAGGCCCCTGTCTCCCCCGAGATCGCCCCGCTCCGGCCAGAAAAGGCCGCGGACCTGAGGCGAACGAACAGATTTGAGCTTTTGTTAACCGCGCAAAGGGCTTCTGGTCCATGACGGACGCGCTGCCCCGACGAAGGAAGCAACTGCGTGTTGCCTTCGGGCAACGGTCCGGACCCGGGTTGCCGGAGGGGGCAAATCAAGCCAGTTCCAAGCAATTCGTTAACCAATTCTGCGTCATTGTTAAGATTGACGGGTTATTTCCGGGTGCTGGTCTCATGACGATTGTCTTGTTTCTACTCTACCTCGCGGCGGGCGCAGGCGTAGGCTATGGCATCTTCACGTTCACCGCTGTGGGACTGCCCCTGTCGATTGCGGGCGGGGCAATCACGTCCGCCATGCTCGGTCAGGTCCACATCCTGGCGCGCGCCGGCGCGGCCACGAAAAAGACGGAAGCCCGGCTCGATTCGATCGAGAAGGTCGTCACCGAGGTTTCCCGCACCAGCAAGGTCATCGAAGCGCGCACCGATGCGCTCGAGGAGACGGTCAAGCACGAACTCGGCGAAGAGCGTGACCGGCTCGTCAAGGAGATGAAACATCTCGAGAAAATGATCGAGCGCCTCGCTCTCAGCATGGAAAAGCGCCAGGCGGATGTCGCCGTTCCGCGTCAGAATTCGATCCTCGAAGATGCCTTGCTGCGCGACGTACGCGAAGCGCTGCAGGCAGGCCGTGTCGACCTGCACCTGCAGCCGATCGTGTCACTGCCGCAGCGCCGCGTCTCCTTCTATGAGGGCTTCACGCGCCTGCGCCGCGCTGATGGCTCGCTGATCCTGCCAGCCGATTTCCTGGATGCCGCCCGCCGCGCCAACCTGATGGGCGCGATGGACAACTTCCTGATATTCCGCTGCGTGCAGATCGTCCGCCGCCTCGCCGAGCGCGACCGCCGCGTCGGCGTCTTCTGCAATATTGCCGCGACCTCCCTCGAAGACCCGGCCCTGTTCCCGCTCTTCCTCGAGTTCATGACCGAGAACCGCGACCTCTCGGGCGCCGTGATCTTCGAACTGCGCGCCGACAAGTTCGAGTCCCGCTCGGCCGTGATGCGTGCCAACATGGAGAAGCTCGCCGCCCTCGGTTTCCGCTTCTCGATCGACCATGCCACAAGCCTTGCGCTGGACCTGCCGCGTCTGCAGGGCGCCGGCGTCCGCTTCGTGAAGATGAATGGCGGCCAGCTGATCGAACAGCTGCGCGACCCGCAGGGTGAGCGCCCGGTCTCCAACATCAACCGGCGCATCGAAGGCAAGGAAGTCAGCGCCGTCCTGTCGCGCTACGCCATTACGCTGATCGCCGAGAAGATCGAGGACGAAGCCAGCGTCGTCGAAATCCTCGAATACGAAATCCCGTATGGCCAGGGCCATGTGTTCGGGGGGCCGCGCCCGATCAAGGCGTCCCTCATGGAAGACACGCAGCCCCCGAAAACCCTGATTGATCGGATGTTCAAGTTCGCCTGACCGGTCGCCGGCTTGATTTTGCCGGAATTTGCAGGCCTCCTGCGTGTTTTCGTGCGGAGGAAGCGAGCCTATGCGTGTCGCCAGATTGATCCCGGCCAGCTTGATGGCCCTCGTCGCCGCCTGCGTGATCGCCCCGCCGACCACCGAACTCGCCGCGCTGCCCGCTGCGACGCAAGTCACCACCGTCTCCGAAGCGCGCCTCGCCTTCATCGGCATCACCGGCAGCCTGCCGGAAGAGGGCAACGAGATGCCGCCGGACTTGCTGGATCCGCTGATGGATCTCGTGCCCGTTCGCCTCGACCTGACGCTCCGTCCGCCCTTGCAGCCAACCGTGCAGGGCGGCGATGGATTCTACACCCCGATCAGCGAGTGCGGTTACGGCCCCCTCGACGCTGGAGTGATCTCGGTGCCGACCGGATCCAACCACATGCTGCTCGACGTGCGGATGGGCTCGTCCGTGGACCATCCTGCCAACCTGTTCGCCTGCGAGTATGATCCCGGTAACATCACAGACGAAACGCTCGGTACGGTCTACCGCCTGCGCGGCTGTTTCCTGCCGCAATCGGTCTCGATCCCGACCGCCGTCCAATGGGTGCTCAATCCGCTGCCGGCGAGTGCCTGCGGCCTCGGTGATTGACCAGGCAGGCCGTCCGGCCTACCTCGCCCGTCCATGACCTCCTCCCAGTTTCCTGCCGGCCTCGCCAGCCTAGCGCCGCTCTATGACACAATCCTTTGCGATGTCTGGGGCGTCATCCATAATGGCCGCGCCGCCTTCACCGAGGCGTGCGACGCGCTCGTCAAATTTCGCCAGCAAGGTGGGCAGGTCAGCCTGATCACCAATGCCCCGGTTCCGAATGAGCAGGTTGTCCGCCTGTTCGAGCCGCTCGGTGTACCGATGACCGCGTTTGACACTTGCGTTTCCTCCGGTGACGCGACCCGCGCCGAACTCGCCGCCCGCCCGGACATGACCGTCTGGCGGATGGGCGGTGACGAGGGCTGGGAACACGACCGGTTCCTCTACCAAGGCCTCGGCAACACCTTCATCGACAACAATAACGCAGACCTTCTTTTGTGCATCGGCCTGCGCGACCAGCTCAGGGACCAGCCGGAGGACTACCGTGAGGAATTCAGCCGCGCGGTCGCCAAGGGCCTCCCCATGCTGTGCGCCAACCCCGACAAGCAGGTCCGGATCGGTGGCAAGCTCTACTGGTGCGCCGGCGCGCTGGCGGACATCTACGAAGACCTCGGCGGCCAGGTCATCTATCCCGGCAAGCCCTACGCGCCGATCTATCAGCTTGCGATAGCACGGCTTTCCGAGCTGAAATCACCTCCGAGGCGAATTCTCTGTATCGGCGACAGCCCGGCCACCGATGTGCGCGGCGCCCGGTTGCAGGGCTATGACAGCCTGTATGTCGGCACCGGCCTGAAGCAGCATGGCGCGAATTTTGAAGCGGAAGTGACCGACCTGCTCGCCGATTACGGCGAGCAGGCTACCTACGCCATGACCGGCCTCAGGTGGTGACGGCGCGCGCGGCGGCGTGTAACGGACAAGACATCAAGACATCAAGGATTCAGGAGCCCCTAAGGCATGACGACTTTCTCTGGATACAAGTATGAAGACCTGCAGCTCGGCCAGGCGCACGAGACCGTGCACACGATCACCGAGAACGACATCCAGCGCTTTGCCGAAGTCTCCGGCGACTTCAACCCGCTGCACATGTCCGACGAGTTCGCCGCCGGCACGATCTTCGGCAAGCGCATCGCGCACGGTGCGTTGACCGCCAGCTATATCTCCGGCATCCTCGGTAACAACCTGCCGGGTCCGGGCGCCATCTTCGTCGGCCTGTCGATGCGCTTCAAACGTCCTGTCCATATCGGCGATGTCGTCACCGTGCGCGCCGAAGTCGCCGACAAGCAAGACCGCGGCAACCGCGTCACCCTGAAAGTCGAATGCCTCGTCGAAGGCAAGCGAGTGATCACGGGCGAAGCCGAAGTGGTGGCCCCACGCCGGGGGGCCTGATGGCCGTCTTCGCGGATTATCGCGGACTTCCCCAGAGCGCGCGCGGCGCCTCGATCGCGCTTGGTAATTTTGACGGGCTGCATGCCGGCCATAAGGCGGTGATGGAAGCTGCCCGCCTCGCCGGGCATGGCAAGTTCTCGGTCGCCACCTTCGAGCCGCCGCCCCGTGCCTATTTCCGCCCGGGCGATCCGCCTTTCCGCATTTTCCGCCCAGAGCGGCGCAATGCCGCGATCCTGGCCGCCGGCGCCAGCACTGTCTTCGAACTGCCCTTCAACGGCGAGATGGCCGCGATGACGGATGAAGGCTTCGTGCGCAAAGTCCTCTTCGACGGGCTCGGCGCCTCGCACATTTCGGTCGGTTTCGACTTCCGTTTCGGGCGCGGCCGGATGGGCCATGCCCAGCGCCTGTCCAGCCTCGGCCGGGCGCTCGGTTTCGGGGTCACGATTGTCGAGGAAGTTGAGGGCAGGGGCGCGAAGGCCTCCTCCACCGCAATTCGCCAGGCCCTGATGGCCGGCGAGCCGGACCTCGCCGCAGAAATGCTGGGCAGCCCGTGGACCGCCGACGGAACCGTGGAATCCGGCGAACAGAACGGCCGCAAGCTCGGCTTTCCGACCGCAAACCTGCAGCTCGGCGAACTGATCCATCCCAAGCACGGCGTCTATGCCGTCCGCGCCCGGATCGAAGGCGAGGCGGACTGGCGCGCCGGCGTCGCCAATTTCGGCCGCACCCCGACCACCGGCCTGCGCGATCCTTTGCTGGAAACCCATATCTTTGATTTCAAAGGCGATATCTACGGCAAGCGGCTGGAAGTCCAGCTGGTCGCCTACCTGCGCCCGGAGAAGCGCTTCGACAGCCTCGACCTGATGGTCGACCAGATGCATATCGACTCAGCCGAGGCGCGGGCAATTCTCGCAACGCCTGGATGAAACATAAAGTTTCCGCAATTTGAACGTTTCGGTGCCCTTCACAACGCAGCAAAACGGGAGGATGCTCCCTCAACTTAATGCAAGCGGGGAGAACAAATCATGCGCCGCACTCTGACATCTCTGGGACTTCTCGTCGCTCTGGCCGGGCACGCATTTGCGGACGACTCAAAAGTCGTCAAATCCGTCAGCCTGCAGGACCTGGAGACCGTCCTCGTCGAGGAAGGTCACACGATCATGAGCACGGGCGACGACGGCGCCGTGTCGGTCCGGGCGACGGACCCCACCACCGGCCTGATCTTCAACCTGCTGGGCGTAGCCTGCGAGACCGAGTATTCGGACGGTTGCCTCGGCATCAACATGCAGGTGCGCTACGACGCCGACGGGCAGGAAACGCTGGAGCGCATTAATGAGGCCAACCTGATGTGGGCCGCCACTTCCGCCTGGTATTCACCCGATGGTACGGACGGCTATTCACCGACCGTGGGCATCACCCGCTATGTTATCCTCGATGGCGGCATGACCGTCCGCAACATCAAGGACAACCTGCTGAACCTGCTGGCGATTGCCCCGCAGGTCGCCGATTATGTCTGGCAGGCTGGCGACTGGGCACCACTGGACGTCGACGACGAACTTTACGACGACTATAGCGCCGACGAGTGGTAGCTACCCGCCCCGGAAGGGGTGACAGGCCCCGTTCGGGCGTGATAACCGCTGCGCCGATGACATGTTCCTTGGCGATACAGGCAATTCGAATTAGTGGCCCGGCCGCCGGCTGAACCCTTTGTTCAGCCGTGGCCGGGTAAGCCCGTTTGGCCTGAGGCCGCTCGCCCATTCCCGCTATCCGCTGACGAAGACCTGAACCAAGATGACCGATACTGCTGCGACTGAACGCGACTACCGCGAGACGCTGTTCCTGCCCAAAACTGAATTCCCGATGCGCGCCGGCCTGCCCAAGGCAGAGCCTGAATGGATCAGGCGCTGGGATGAGATGGGGCTCTACGCTAAACTCCGGACCAGCGCCCAGGGCCGCCGGCCCTTCATCCTGCATGACGGCCCGCCTTACGCCAACGGCCACATTCACCTCGGCACGGCGCTCAACAAGATCATCAAGGACATCATCGTCCGCTCGCACCAGATGCAGGGCTTCGACGCCTCCTACCTGCCGGGCTGGGACTGCCACGGCCTTCCGATCGAATGGAAGGTGGAGGAGGAGTTCCGCTCGAAGAACCGCCCGAAGGATAGCGTGCCTGCGGACGAGTTCCGCGCCGCCTGCCGGGCCTACGCCGAGCATTGGGTGAAGGTGCAGGGCAAGGAATTCCGCAGCCTCGGCATCGAAGGCGAATGGGACAACCCCTACCTCACCATGGCTTTCGAGAGCGAGGCGATGATCGTCTCCGAATTCCTCGATATGGCCATGAAAGGCGGCCTCGTACGCGGCGCCAAGCCGATAATGTGGAGCCCGGTGGAACGCACCGCGCTCGCCGAAGCTGAAGTGGAATACCACGACCGGAAAGTGCCGGTAGTGTGGGTGAAGTTTCCGGTAAAGGGCGCCGATCATCAGGTTGTGATCTGGACCACGACGCCGTGGACCATTCCGGCAAACCAGGCCGTGAGCTTCAATCCGCAAATCGCTTACGGTCTCTACGAAGTGACCGAAGTTATGACCCAAGCCGAACTCGGCTTTGCGCCTTACGTGAAAGCCGGTGACAGGATCGTGGTGGCCGATAAACTGGCCGCAGACGTGCTTGCTTCGGCAAAGGCGAAAGCGTTCAACCGGCTCTCCGATGCAAATCCGGCAGGCTCGGTGCTTCAGCATCCACTTCATGCGATTTCACCTTTCTTCCAGCATGCCATCCCGATGCTCGCCGGTGATCACGTCACCGACGACGCCGGCACCGGCTTCGTCCATACCGCGCCTGCGCACGGCGAGGATGACTTCAACGTCTGGCTCGCCACCGGCCAAACGGCGCAGGAGATCCGCCAGATCGTCGATCCAGATGGTCGTTATACGGACGATGTGCCCGAACCCCTCAAGGGCCTCGACATCATCGTCACGTCCGGCAAGAAGCGCGGCGAGGCGGGCAAGGCGAACAACGAAGTCATCCGCCTCCTCGCCGAGAGCGGCAACCTCCTCGCCCGCGGCATCACGACGATCCGCGATGCCCACTCCTGGCGCTCAAAGGCGCCGGTCATCCGCCGCGCCACGCCGCAATGGTTCATCGCGATGGACAAGCCGGTGCATGCCGGCAAGACGCTGCGCGAACTCGCGATGAAGGCCATCGCCGATACCGAATTCTTCCCGCCTACAGGCCGCAACCGTCTCTCCGCCATGGTTGAGAGCCGGCCTGACTGGCTGATCTCGCGCCAGCGCAACTGGGGCGTGCCGATCACGCTGTTCGTCAACGCGAAAGGCGAGCCGCACACCGCCGCATTGCCGCGCGAGCAGGCCGACAAGCTCAACACGAACATCAAGGCCGCCATCGAAAAAACTGGCGTGGACGGATGGTTCGCCACGCCGGACGCCGATTTCTTCGCCGGTACCGGCGTCTCGCCGGAAGGCTGGGAAAAGGTCACCGACGTCCTCGACGTCTGGTTCGATTCCGGCACGACGCATGCCTTTGCCCTGCGAAAGCGCGGCATCATCGACAATGCTACGGGGCAGGCGGACGTCTACATGGAAGGCTCCGACCAGCACCGCGGCTGGTTCCAGTCATCGCTTCTGGAAAGCTGCGCCACCCGCGGCATAGCGCCATACAAGCAGGTCGTCACCCACGGCATGGTGGTCGACGCCGATGGCAAGAAGATGTCGAAATCGATCGGAAACACGATCGAGCCGGATGAATTCCAGAAACAGCACGGCATCGAGATCCTCCGCCTCTGGACAGCCTCCGCCGACTATTGGGACGACACCCGCATCTCCGATGAGATCATCAAGGGTACGGTCGAGACCTACCGCAAACTCCGGAACACGCTGCGCTACATGCTCGGCGCGCTGGACGGCTACACGCCCGCTGAAGCCATCAAGGCCAAGGACATGCCGGGCCTCGAACGCTTCGTCCTCCACCGCCTCGCCGAACTCGACGGTGAAGTGCGCGCCGCCTTCAGGGTGTTCGATTTCAAGCGCGTGATGACCGCCATCGTCAACTTCGTGAACGTCGAACTCTCGGCTGTCTATTTCGACATCCGAAAGGACGCGCTCTATTGCGATCCGTCCTTCGCAGCCGAGAAAGCCTGGGACGGCGAAACCTCCGTATACGGAAATCGCCGCCGCTCGGTGCGCACAGTGATGGCGGCCGTGATGGAACGCCTCCTGTGCTGGCTCGCCCCGGTGATGCCGTTCACGACGGACGAGGCCTTCGGCGAAAGCCACCTGAAGGGCTCGGCCGAGTCGGTCCACCTCAAACTCTTCCCGGAAACTCCCGCTACCTGGCTTGATGCGGCCCTGGCCGCACGTTGGGAGAAGATATTTAAGGTCCGACGCGTTGTCACCGGCGCCCTAGAAGTCGAACGCCGCGAAAAACGCATCGGCGCCTCCCTGGAAGCCGCGCCCGAAGTCATCCTCAGCGACAAGGCGCTGCTCGACGCCTTCGCCGGCGAAGATGCCGCCGACCTGTTCATAACCTCCGGCGCCACCCTCGTGCAGGGCGCATCCTGCCCGGCCGGGGCCTTCACCCTCGACGATTCGCCCGGCATCTGGGTTGTCCCGAAGATGGCGCCCGGCGTCAAATGCCGCCGCAGCTGGAAATACTTCGACCCCGCAACCGCGCTTCCCGGCTTCCCGGACATCACCCCCCGCGACGCGCTGGCCGTGAAGGCATGGGACACGGCGGCCCTTTAGGGGCCGCCAACCTGCACACAAACGCTTGATCCCCCCGGCGCGGTCTGCAATCTCAGCCCCATGAAACTGGCGTTATCTTATGCCTGGCCATTCTTCGTGGTGCCCGTCGTGCTGGTGCTGGATCAATGGACCAAGTGGCTTGTGCTCGAGGAGCCGCGCTTCAACGCGCTTGGCTGCCTGGACCGGATGGAGCCCTGTGGCCGGATCGTGCTGCCCGGGCCCCTTGATTTCACAATGCTCTGGAACCGCGGCATGAGTTACGGCCTGTTCCAGTCGGAGGGCATCGGCCGCTGGATCCTGGCCGCCATCATGCTGGCCATCGCCCTCGGCTTCCTCGTCTGGCTCACCCGGGCCGAGGGCCGCTGGCTGAAGCTCGCTCTCGCGCTTGTGATCGGCGGCGCCTTCGGCAACCTGATTGACCGGGTCCGTTTCGGCGCCGTGGTCGATTTCATCGATGCCAACGGCCTGTATTTCCCCTGGGTGTTCAATGTCGCCGACGCCGCGATCAGCGTCGGCGCCGTGCTCCTGTTTGTAGACCAGTTCTTACTTTCGCGGCCAAAACCGGCTAGCACCTCGTAACCCCGGGCTTCAGCCCATCAGAAACGGACCCGCCCCGCCATGAAGAAATCCCTCCTGATCCTCGCTGCCGGCGCGGCCCTCGCCGCCACCACCGCCTGTTCCACGAACGGCGGCAGCGACGGCGGCAGCACCCCCAACGAGTTCCGCGTCGTCACCAAGGCCCCGCTCAGCGTTCCGCCGGAATACAGCCTGCGCCCGCCAGCCGCCGGCACGACCACCCCGGCTGAAGTCGAAGCCGCCACCAGCGCGGTCACCACCGCGTTCGGCACCACGATGGGCGTTAACGCCAGCGCTTCCGAAAAAGCCCTTGTCGCCGCCGCTGGCGCCAACGCCGCCAACGCTGCTGTCCGTGCGCAGGTCGACTATGAAGAAGCCCGGGCCATCCGCAAGTCACCCAGCGTCACCGACCGCATCTTCTTCTGGCGCAAGGACAAGCCGGAAGACGCCGCCTCCGCCGCCACCGACAATGCGACGGGCGATCAACCGGTCACTATCGAGCGCACTCAAGGCGGCCCGCGCATCCGTCTTCCCGGAACCTGATTTACGCCCGGATCACTGCCAGTTCAAAAACGGAGGACGCCCATGAAACGGAGTCTCGCTGCCGGGCTTTTCGCCCTGCTTGCCTTGCCTGCCTTCGCCGAGGAGGCCGCCTGGGCGCCTTCCACCTTCACGCTGAGCAACGGCATGGACGTCGTCGTGATCCCGGATCACCGCGCGCCCGTCGTCACCCACATGGTCTGGTACAAGGTCGGCGCCGCCGATGAGGCGCCCGGCAAGTCCGGCATCGCCCATCTCTTCGAACACGTGATGTTCAAGCAGACCAAGAATATCGGGCCGGAAGAGTTCACCTCCATCGTCCAGCGTTCGGGCGGCCAGCTAAACGCCTTCACCAGCTGGGACTACACAGCCTATTTTGAGCGCGTGGCCAGGCCCCAGCTCGGCAAGATGATGGAACTGGAAGCCGAGCGGATGGTGAACCTCATCATCAATGACGACCCCAAGGGCCCGTTCATCTCCGAGCGTGACGTCGTGAAAGAAGAACGCCGTCAGCGCATCGACAACAATCCCGGCGTCATCCTGCAGGAAAAGGTGCTCTCCGAATTGTGGAAGGGCCACCCCTACGAGATCACCGTGATCGGCCGCATGGAGGAAGTCGCAGCGCTCACCCCGCAGGACGGCCTCGATTTCTACAAGCAGTATTATAGCCCCGAGAATGCCATTCTCGTCGTTGCTGGTGATGTGACGCCAGAAGAAGTGCGCACCCTCGCCGAGCAGCACTACGGCGTCATCAGACCTTCCGGCACCGTCACCGTGGAGCGTAAATGGCAGCCGGTCACCCCGCTCGCTGAAACGCAGCTCTTGACGCACGAAGATCCGAAAGTGCGCCAGCCAGGCTGGAGCCGCTACTACACGGGCATGTCGCAGCGCCGCCAGCCGGCGGACGCTCTCGCGCTGGATGTCGGCCTTGAAGTCCTCGGCGGCGGCATGACCAGCCGGCTCTACCAGTCGCTCGTCGAGCAGCAGCAACTTGCCATCTCCGCCAACGCCTATGCCTGGACCACGCTGCACGATGAAGGCCCGGCCGTCCTCTCCGCCAGCCCGGCGCCCGGCGTCACGCTGGACGCGCTCGAGACTGCGCTGATGGCCGAAGTCGAAAAAGTGCTCGCCGAAGGCTTCACCGAAGCCGAAGTCATCCGTGCCCGCAACAAGCTCGCGGCCGATGCGATCTACGCCCGTGACAGCCAGTCCGGCATGGCCAACGCGTTCGGCGGCTGGCTCGCCATCGGCGGCACGGTCGAGGAAATCCTCGCCTATCCGTACACCGTCCGCGCCGTCACGCCGGAGCAGGCGATTGCCGCCGTGCGCTCGGTGTTCGGCCCCGAGAGACACTATATCGAAGCCCACCTCCTGCCCGCCGAAGGAGACCTCTGAGATGCGGACGACCCAATTCCTCCTCGCCTCCGCCGTCCTCTCCGCGCTCGCCGGCTGTTCGACCATTTCCGGCGGGTTCCGCGGCGCGCCGGAAGCCCCTGCTGCCGAGACACTGGCCGGGACTGCAAAGCCCGTGCTGGCGGTCACCGTCCATGACGGCGAATTCGCAGAGATCCAGCAATTCGTGACGCCCGGCGGCGTCTCGGTCTGGCTCGTCTCCGAGCCTTCGATCCCGATTGTCGCAGTCCAGATGGCCTGGAAGGCCGGCACGGCGTCCGATCCCGCTGGCGCTGAAGGCCTAAGCGAACTGGTCACCTACAGCATGAATGAGGGCGCCGGAGATCTGGATTCGCTCGGCTTCCAGACGGCCATGGAAGACCTCAACATGAGCTTCTCCTGCGGGGCGGGCGCCGAGTGGACAACTTGTTCGGTCTCCTCCCTGACAGAGAATGCCTCCGCCGCGATGGCGCTCGTCGCCACCGCCTTTGCCGCGCCACGTTTCGACGAAGGCCCGTTCGAGCGTTTCCTGCGTGAGGAAGAAGTCGGCCTGCAGACGCGCGAGACAAACCCCAACTATCTCGCCTGGCGTGCCACCGCCAAGTCGCTCTATGCCGGCCATCCACTCGCGCGTGAGACCACTGCAGAAAGCCTTGCAAACCTCACGGCGGACATGGCCCGCGAACATATGCGTACACTGATGACCCGGGACCGGCTCATTGTTACGGCCGTGGGCGCCGTCTCACCCGAAGAGCTCGCGCCGCTGATCGACGAGGTTGCCGCCGGCCTGCCGGAGACCAGCGCGGTAGCGCCCGTTGCCCCGGTCGACCTTGCCAGCGTCCCGGTCGTCCAGGTGGTCGTCGACCTGCCTCAGCCGCAAAGCCTCGTGCGCTTCATCGGCCCCGGCATTGACAGGGCGAGTCCCGATTTCTTCCCGGCCTTCGTGCTCAACTACACCGTAGGCGGTGGCGGCTTCGAAAGCCGCCTGATGAAAACGCTCCGCGTCGCCAAGGGCCTCACCTACGGCATCTCCACCAGCCTCGACCCGAACCCGTCGATGCTCACCTGGTCCGGCGGCGGCCAGACTAAGAACGAGAGTGCGGGCGAGTTCATCACCGGCATCAAGGACGAGATGCAAGCCTTCGTCACCAGCGGCATCACCGAGGCTGAACTGGCCGACGCAAAGGCCTACCTGATCGGCTCCTATCCGCTTGGTTTTGATTCGAATGCGAAGATCGCCGGCCAAATGATGACTGTGCGCCAGGAGAACTTAGGCGTCGACTATTTCGACCGTCGTAACAAGCTGATCGAAGTGGTCACCCTCGAGGACGTGAACCGCGTCGCCAAAACCCATCTCGACCCGGCACGCTATTCCTTTATTATCGTAGGCGAGCCGCAGGGAGTTGAAATGCCAGCCCCCCGCGATTCTCCAGCCCACTGAGCCGCAAGTCCAAGCTCACCTCCTAAGCCAGGCAACGCTTCATCCTTCGACTTCGATCAGGATCGCTCTCGGCTGGCTGCGGGCCAGCCTTCAGTCCACGGACCGTCTGGGCGTCGCCAGTCCCGGCGCCGACATGCTGCTCGCCGGGTCGCGCCGGAATGTGAACAACTCGGCTGGCCGCCCGCCCGTACCGGTCTCCATCTGTCCTGTGCCCGCCACCAGTCCCGCTTTGTCCAGCGCGCGGCGGAAATTCTGCGTGTGCAGTTGCAGGCCCAAAATTCCCTCGACCGACCGCTGTAACCCCGACAGCGTGAACCGCTCCGGCATGAGCTCGAATACGACCGGACGATACTTGATCTTGCTGCGCAGGCGCGACAATCCCGTTGCAAGAATGCGGCGGTGGTCGGACGCCATGGTTCCACCGAGCCGCATGCCCGAGTCAGGCAGCCCTGCATCGCGCGAGCACTCAGCCACAATCCCCGCTTCGTACAAAAGCTCATAGCGCTCCAGCACGCGCTCTTCCATCCAGCGCGCGCCGTCCAGCCCGAACGCAATCTGCGCGCGCCCCAGCCGGCGCTCGTTGCCCACCGCCCAGGTTTTGAGGCGCGGCTCGATCTGCGCCTCGATGACCGGCGGGCGGCGAACCCGGTGATCCTCCCAAGGAAAATAATGATACCAGTCCTGCCAGCGTGCCTCGAACGAGGCGCCAGCGGGCCGCGCCTCCGGCGTCAGCGCGAGGTAGCCGACCGAGATCACCCGCGACTCGGCATTGGCGTCCATAAGGCTCGCTTCCGGCGTCTCGCGGTCCTTGTCGCCGAACGTATAGAGCTGTTCGACATAGCCGATCTCGAAACCGGTCTGCTCGCGCACCCAGCCGCGTAGCGACAGATCGAACGTCCGGTGGTTAGCCGGGTCGAACGGGCCGAAGGGCAGGGCATCCTCGCCGCTGGGCCGGCGCGTCACCAGCACATTGGGCTCGCCGTCCTTAAGGGCAACCATCACGGCCGACAGTCCGATCAGCAGGCGCGGCGCGCTCATCGCATCGTCTCCTGCCGCACCATCGCCGCCTGGATGTCGCCGAAGCGCGCCAGGAATGCCGCCTGCGCCTCCGTGGGGGGCAGCGGCGCCAGCTTCAGCGTCAGGCCCCCGGGCGGTTTGCCAAAGAACCCGTCCGCTTCCGCCTCTGAAAACCCGGCCAGCTGCACCGCTTCGAACCAGGCGCAGATATTGTCCGCCTGCTTGATCACCTTCTTCAGCCCCGCCGTCGTCACCGCCTTCAGGCCGAACCGGATATGCACCGCCTCCTGCAGCCGCGCCTCGACGCCCTTGTAGCTCTCCCCGAGGATCGCCTTGAACGGCGAGATCATGTCCCCGATCACGTATTCCGGGCTGTCATGCAGCAGCGCCGTCATCCAGTCCTGCGGGCCAAGCCCCGGCTCGAGCCTGCGCACCAGCGTCTCCACCAGCACAGAATGCTCGGCCACCGAGAAGGCATGCTCCCCGCGCGTCTGCCCGTTCCAGCGCGCCACCCGGGCGAGGCCATGCGCAATATCTTCTATCTCGATATCCATCGGCGACGGATGCGCGAGGTCCAGCCGGCGGCCGGACAGCATGCGTTGCCAGACGCGGGACGGGGCGCTGGGCGGCTTAACAGATCGCTTCAAGGCGGGTCTCCATCCGGGCATCCTTAAGGGATTGTTAGCAAGGGTAAAGAAAGCACAGCGATCCGGTTACACTCTCGCACCGGTGCAGGCACCATTCCCCAATGCCGCATTAAGGCCTGTCGGGCATAGAGGTTCCCACAAACAACGAGAGGCCCGACGCCCATGATTGACGCCCTGTCTAACTTCCTGACCGGCCAGGGCTTTCCAGTGATGATGCTCGCCTGTGGCACGCTCGTGGTGGTGGTCGAGGCCGTCCGCGCCAGCCGCCGCGCGCTCTGGGGTGACATGTTCACCGAAGACTTCGAGGAATAGGGCTTATTCGACGAAGTTCGCCAGCAGTCACAGGTACGCGGCCTGGTCTGCGTTGGAATTTTCCGAGACCTGCCAGGAATTGAGCGGCCAACTGTCACCGTAAGTCACCACATACTCGCCCGGCTGACCCACCCGCGAGATGTCCTGCGCCCGGACATGATCGCCGGACAGCGCTTCCACCCGCGCCTCCAGATCCGCGTCCAGCGGGAGGGTACGGACCGGTTCCTCGGTCTTCGCACCCCGCACATAACAGGTCAGGCACGGCAAGGTGCCCAGGCGGTATCAAAGCCGGTCACGGGCTGGCTTATACGGACGATCTTCGGGTCATCCGGGCGCTAGCTGTACTGGTCCAGCACGGTCGGCGGGGGCGGGGACCGCTTCCGCCAGGCGGGGCGCCGGCTCTGCAGGTTTAACGTCTTTCAGGGCCCTGCGAGCGGCCGCACCGGTCAACCCGAGCGCCTGCCGGAAGGCCGACCGCCCTGTCACCCGGTGCGCTCGACAAACACCGTTCCTGCCGAATAGCCCGCACCGAACGAGCAGATCAGCCCGCGCTCACCCGGCTTGAAGTCGCCGGAATGCTTGTGGAAGGCGATGATCGATCCGGCCGAGGACGTGTTCGCATACGTGTCCAGCACGGTCGGGCTGTCATCCTCGGCCGCCTCGCGGCCGAGCACCTTGGCCGAGATCAGCCGGTTCATGTTGGCGTTCGCCTGGTGCAGCCACATCCGGCGCAGCCCTTCCGGTGTAAGACCCAGCTCGCCCATATGCTCGCCGATCATCTCGGCCACCATCGGCACCACTTCCCGGAACACCTTGCGGCCTTCCTGCAGGAACAGCTTGTCCGGCGCGCCCACGCCGTCCGGTGCCGCACGGTTCAGGAATCCGAAATTGTTGCGGATATTGTTCGAGAACTGCGTCTTCAGTTTCGTGCCGAGGATCTTCCAGTGCGCTGCCGGCGCCATCGCCTCGTTCTCGATCAGCACGGCGGTCGCTACATCGCCAAAGATGAAATGGCTGTCGCGGTCGGTGAAGTTGAGGTGGCCCGAACAGATTTCCGGATTAACCATCAGCACTGATTTCGCATGCCCCGCGCGCACGAAATCCGCCGCCGTCTGTATACCGAACGTCGCCGAAGAGCACGCCACGTTCATGTCGAAGGCAAAGCCCTCGATGCCGAGCGCCTGCTGCACTTCGATCGCCATCGCCGGATAGGCGCGCTGCATGTTGGACGCCGCGCAGATCACCGCGCCGATCTCTTCCGGTTTGCGCCCCGCCGCCTGCATCGCGTCCCGCGCCGCCAGCACCGCCATCTCCGCCAGCACCGAGATCTGCTCGTTCGGACGCTCGGGAATGCGCGGCGCCATAATGTCCGGATCTATCACGCCTGCCTTGTCGATCACGAAGCGGGACTTGATGCCGGAGGCCTTCTCAATGAACTCCACCGAGGAGTGCGTCTTCGGATCCATCAGGCCGGATTTGATCTCGGCCTCGTTCTCGCGGTTCCAGATGTCGGCCCAGGCATTGTAGCTGGCTACCAGCTCTGCATTGGAAATCGAATGGGGCGGGGTCCAGAGGCCGGTGGCGGATATCACGGGGTTGGTCAAGATGCTTCTCCCTTCGCGCGCTGCACCAGGCGGTCTCGCGCTGTCTTGGTGACTTGTCTGGGAACACCCTCTAGCGCGCGTTCGTCTCGCGGCCAAGAAGCACTCGCCGCAGCGTCAGTGCGCCCGTTTCGGCAAGCCATAGGCCTGGTGCAGCGCCTCGCGCTCCTCGCGGGCCAGCGCCGCTTCGCGCTGCTCTTCCAGCTGCCGGCGCTCGGCATCACCGGCCGCCGTCAGGACTTCGGTCTGGCAGGTCCCGCGCTTCTCCGGTTCGGCAATGCTCGCGCAATCTGCGAGGGCCGCCGCGTCCGCCTTGTCCTGCCAGGTCTGGCAACCTGTCAGCGCCGTAAGGGCAACCAGCCGCGCCTCATCTGGGCGGCTTGCGCTGGGCTTCGCGCTTCACCGACAGCGCCACATCGGCGACTACATCCTTCATACAAGCGTCGCGCTCGGCCTGTGTGGCCTCGCCCGCGCAAGCCTCCACCGGATTGGCATACGCTGGCGGCGGCGCGCTCGACCGGCAGGCGCCGGCAGACGCCGCAAGCCCGATCGCGGCAAGCATCATCATAGTCTTCATCTGGTCTTCCTCACCTCCCTGTGCCGCGGACAGCTTAGCTCATGGTCATTGACCATGCCAACTGCCTGCGCCCATGCGTAGACGATCGTCGGGCCGACAAACCTGAAGCCCCGCTTTTTCAGGTCCTTCGACATTGCCGCCGACCATTCGGTGAAGGTCGGCGCCTGCCGGAAGTTCTCCCATTGGCCGTGGACCGTCTTGCCGCCCACCCAGTCCCAGCAATACTCGGAAAAATCCTCTCCGGAGTCCCTCATCGCGAGGTAGACCTGCGCATTGCCGATCACCGCGTCGATCTTCTTCGGGCTGCGGATGATGCCGGGGTTCTCCATCGCCTTCGCCGCCCGTTTCGGTGTCCAGCGCGCCAGCCGCTCGGGATCAAACTGGTCGAACTCTTCCCGGATCGCTTCGCGCTTCCTCAGGATCGTGATCCAGCTCAGGCCCGCTTGCATCCCGTCCAGCTGCAGTTTCTCCCACAGCGCCCGCGGGTCACGCTCCGGCACGCCCCACTCGGTATCATGATAATCGCGGTAAAGCCGGTCGCTCACCGGCGCCCAGCCGCAATACAGCGTCTCTTCACTCATCGGCCGCCTCGGTCAGCGCCTTCAGTTCCGCGGCCAGCCAGGGCGCCTGGTCAATCTCCGCCGGCGCGCCGCCCACTGTCACGGGCTCGCCTGCCTGACCCGCTTTCGCGAACCGGTCTGTCCGCAGCAGCGCGAGACCGTCTCCCTCCACCGCACTCGTCACCGTCCCCAGCAGGCTCTCGCCAGCGCGCACCTCCGCGCCCGGCGCCAGTCCGGTGCCGCGCGCCCGTACCGTCCGTTTACGTATCAACGCCTTGCGCTTCATCCGGCTTGCCACTTCCTGGCCGACGAAACAGCCCTTCTTGTAATCGATGCCGCCCATCAGATCCATGTTTATGTCGGTCGGGAACACCTCTGCCGTGCGGTAGTCGCGCCCCCATTCCGGCACGCCCGCCGCAATCGCCAGTGCGTCCCAGCCGGGCAGGGGCTCCGCCGCCTCGCTCGCCGGAACAATCGCCCGCCGCGGCAAGACCGCCCCGCGCGGATCGGGCGCGCCCGCGGGGCCCGCCGCAGACACCAGCCCCTCGTCCCGCTCGATCTCCACCGCCGAGCGCAGCCGGAACATTTTCAGCCGTTTCAAAAGGTCCTCCGCCGCTTCCGCATGCACATCGATCTGCACGCCCTCTGCCGTCCGGTGTGCAATATAGTCCGCAATGATCTTGCCCTGCGGCGTCAGCAGCGCGCCATACCGCGCCTCGCCCTGCGCCCAGTCTGCCACCGTATGCGTCACCGTCCGCTCGAGCAAAGCCAGCGTGTCAGGACCGGAAAGGACGAGAATGGAACGATTGGGAAGGCGATGCATCGAACCATTCTAGGCCTTCAGCCGCCCGCCGTCATCACGCCTTTGCGCCGGGCATCGCCGCCGCCAGTGCGCTCTTCAGCAGCGGGCCGGACAGGAACGCCGCCGTGCCCCAGGCGAGCGCAATCTCCGGCGAAGCAGGAAGGGGCGCTGGCCTCACCCCACGACCGTGCGCGCCAGCTTCATCATGCGGGACGGCGACATCACCCGCAAGGGAGCCGGCCAACCCGTCCGCGTCAACGAAACGCCGGAGCCTGTGGGCTAATACGGCCTTGCAGGGGGCTTCGCCGCGACAGGAGTTGCCCTGCCTGGAGATTCCGTCCTAGGCTGACCCCCTGCCAATTCGGGGCGCTCGCCCGCCCACACACCTGAAGGACCCCCATGCGCTTCACCTCCGGCCTTTTTCTGTCCGCCGCGCTGCTGACCGCTGCCCCCCTGGCCATCGCTGAAGAGCGCACGGCCTTCGAACTGCAGGCGCGCGAGATCTATCAGACCGTCGTCGAAATCCGCTCGGCCAAAGGCCAGGGGAACATCCCCGTCCTGGTTGACTATCTCGTCCGTGAGCTGAAGGCTGGTGGTTTTGCCGACGCCGACATCGAGGTGACGGATTACGAGATAGAGGGCGAACTCGTGCAGGGCCTGATGGTCTGGTACCGCGCCGAGGGTACGCCGAAGCAGAAGCCGATCGTTCTGCTCGCCCACATGGATGTGGTCGATGCGCTGCCGGACACCTGGACGCGCTATCCCTTCGAGTTGATCGAGGAGGACGGCTATTTCTTCGGGCGCGGTACTGCCGACAACAAGTACGGCGTTACCAGCCTCGTCGCGACCTTCCTGCGTCTCAAGGCCGAAGGCTTCAAGCCGGACCGCGATCTGGTCATTATCCTTTCGGGTGACGAAGAAACCGGCATGATCTCCACCCGTGCCCAGGCGAAGTATACGGACGAAAAGATCAAGCCGGCCTATGTGCTCAATGCCGACGCCGGCGGCCTGTCACTTGATGAGAATGGCAAGCCGCTGCTCTACGGGGTGCAAGGTGCCGAGAAGACCTATGCCACGTTCGAGCTGACCGTCTCCAATCCCGGCGGCCATTCTTCGACGCCGCGGGTGGACAACGCCATCTACGAACTCGCCGACGCGCTGAAGAGGATCGAGGCCTACAAGTTCCCGGTCATGCACAGCCCGCTGACGCTCGCCTCTTTCACGTCGGCCGGCGCGCAGACACCCGGTCCGCTGGGGGAGGCCATGCTGGCTTTCGCCAAGAACCCGGCCGACGAAGCGGCGATCGGCGCGCTGCGTGCCAACCCGGAAACGGTCGGCTCGACCGGTACAACCTGCATCGCCACGATGCTGCGGGCTGGCCACGCCGAGAATGCGTTGCCGCAGCGCGCGACCGCGACGATCAACTGCCGCATCTTCCCGGGCATCAGCATCGCCGCCACCGAGCAGACCCTGAAGGAGGTTGTTGGCAATGACGGCGTCGCATTCAAGCTGATCTCCGACCTCGTGGAGAGTCCGGAATCGAATCTGCCGGAAGAGGTCATGGTCGCCATTTCCAAAGCGCTCGCCGCGCGCGGCCTCGAAGGCCTGCCGATCCTGCCGCACATGTCGTCCGGCGGTACCGACGGCATGTTCTATCGCAATCTCGGCTATGACACGCTGGGCATCAATGGCAGCGGCGCCAAGCCGAACGACACCTTTGCCCACGGCCTCAACGAACGCCTCGCAGTGGACGCATTCTATGGCGGCCTCGATCACTGGTACATCGTCCTCAAGGACCTCGCCGGCGCCGTGCAGCGCTGAGGCGAACCGGTGCAGGGAGAGGGAGGCGTGACCGACAAGGCCGAAAAGCCGATGGGCCTGAGGCGTACGCTGATCTGGCTCTACGAAGGTGTTGGCCAATGGCCGGTCACTTTCCGCTGGGGCGTCCTTATCTTTGACGTGGCGACGATCAGCTATTTCCTGGTTTCGCCCTTCCTGGGCACGCCGGGCGAGCATTTCTGGCTTGACTATGTGATCGGCACGATCATTGCGTTGGACCTCGCCGCGCGCTTCTACATAGCCCCGACCAAGCGGCGCTTTTTCACACGGTTCATGAATATTGCAGACGCGATTGTCGTCATCTCGATGCTCGCGCCGTTCTTCTCGCAGAACTACGCCTTCCTCCGGATCATCCGGGCCTTGAGGATTGCCCGGGCGTTCAGTTTCCTCCGCGATGACAGTCCGATGTCGAGCTACCTGCGCCTTCACCGCATCGTCATCGAACGCGCGATCAACGTGGTCGTCTTCCTCTTCATCATGTCGGCCATGGTCTATGCCGACCAGGTGAACCGGGTCGGCTCCGACGTGAAAAACTATCTCGACGCTTTCTATTTCACCGTCACCAGCCTGACGACCACCGGTTATGGCGACATCACGCTCGTCGGCTGGACCGGCCGTGTCCTCCCGATCATTATCATGCTGCTCGGCGTCACGCTCTTTCTGCGCCTCCTGCGCGCCCTCGTCACGCCGACCGACAAGGCTGAGGTCGAGTGCACCAATTGCGGCCTGAAGCGGCATGACCGCGACGCGGTCCACTGCAAGCATTGCGGCCAGGTCGTCTATGTCGAGAATGAAGGCTTTGACCACTGAAGCTGTAGGTTTGACGCCCCGAGGGCCGGGGAGTATGATAAAGTCATACCACTGAAAGAGGCCGCCATGACTGTCCGCATGACCATCTCGATGCCCGACGCCCTCGCTGAAATGGTCGAGCGCTTGGTCGCCGAAGGCAAATATGCCTCCCACAGCGACGTCATCCGCGACGGCCTGCGCGCGCTGGAAGCCCGCAAGGAAGAGCACGCCGCCCGTATCGCCGCGATTCGCGGTGACCTCCAGGAACGCCCGAAGGGCGAGTTCGTGAGCATGGAGGCAGGTGACCGGCTGCTGGCGGAATGGCGGGCAGAGCGGTAGGCCCGGCGCGGAGTTGCTGAGTGACATCGTTCGAAGTTCGAGAGAGCCTTGCCGGTCTGCGGGACTTCGCGCCCCTTGAGGTGCACCTGGTTGAGACTATAGGCGAGGCGGCTCTCGCCGAACGGCGCATTGCCGCAATCCGGGCCACCGCCCGAAAGCTCTCGGAGCTTCCCCGGCTTGGTCCGGACCTCTCTGACCATGGGAAAGATATCCGGATGCTTACCGCCAGCGCGAAGGCTGTTGCGCTTTATGCTGTTCAGGAAAAAGCCGGAATTGTCCTGATGCTGCGGGCGTTCTATGGCGGTGAGGATTATGAAGCCCTTGTGCGCGCGGAGAACGGTAACACATGACCACCACCCATATCCCGTTCCGCGAGGTGCCGTATCTTCCGCTGAAGCTGAAGATCGACCGTCGCCCGGATGGCACGATCCTGCTCGAGAGCGGCCAGCCGCTCAAGTCTTACCCGCCGCACATGCTGGCGCCGCTGGTGAAGTGGGCAGCAGAGCGTCCGGACCAGGTCTGGCTGGCCGAGCGCTGGCCGGAGGACCCCTCGCAAGCCGGCTGGCGGGAAGTGACGTATGCGGATGGTCTCGCCGAGGTGAAACGGCTCGCCGCCGCCTTCATCAGCGAAGGCGCCGGGCCGGACGCGCCGCTGATGATCCTGTCGAAGAATTCAATTGATAATGTGCTCCTGATGTACGCTGCCATGTGGGCGGGCAGCCCCGCCGTGCCGGTGACGCCGGCCTATGCGCTGCTGAGCCAGGACCTCGTCCGCCTCAACTACATCGACCGGCTGACCGAGCCGAAATTCATCTATGTCGAGGACGGCGCCGAGTATCAGCGCGCGCTCTCGGCCATGAACCTCGATAGCCGCCTGGTGATCTATTCGCGCAACGCGCCGAAGGTCCCGCGCGCGGTGAGCCTCGGGGACTTCGCCGGGCAGGCCGGGCCCGCTGTGGAGGCCGCCTACGCCGCGCTGACACCGCAAACGGTGGCCAAGTATATGCTGACCTCCGGCTCCACCGGCGAGCCCAAGGCGGTGATCAACACCCACGGCATGGTTGCGGCAAACTCCAAGATGATCCGCTCGGTCTGGGATGAAGACCGTCTTGATGCGATCACCGGCGGGCCTCAGGTGATGGTGAACTTCCTGCCCTGGAGCCATACCTATGGCGCCAATGCGATCCTGCACAACATGCTGGACTGGGGCGGCACGATGTATATCGACCAGGGTGCCCCGACGCCGCAGCGTCTGCCGGAAATGCTCCGTAACCTGAAGGAAATCCCGACCACGCAGCATACCACCGTACCGCAGGCCTGGGCCGCGCTCGCCACCGCGCTGGAACAGGACAACGAACTCGCCGAGGTCTTCTTCTCGCGTCTCACCTCCATGGCCTATGGCGGCGCGGCAATGGGGCAGGACATCTACGAGCGCCTTCAGGTTGTCGCCGTGCGCATTACCGGCGAGCGCATCTCCCTGTCCGCCGGGTACGGCGCCACCGAAACCGCTCCGACCTCGTCGAACGTCCACTGGCCGAACGGCACGATGGGCCTGATCGGCCTGCCGCTGCCCGGCAACACGTTCAAGCTGGTGCCCACCGGCGGCAAGCTCGAAGTGCGCGTCAAGGGCGTCAACGTCACGCCGGGTTATTATCGCAACCCGGAAAAGACCGCCGCCGCTTTCGATGAGGAAGGCTTCTACCAGCTCGGCGACGCGGTGAAGTTCGTCGACCCCGCCTTACCGGAGAAAGGCCTCGCTTTCGATGGCCGCACGGTCGAGGAGTTCAAACTGGTCAGCGGCACCTGGGTCTCGACCGGTTCGGTCCGTGTGGCTGCCGTTGCGGCAACCGGCGGCGTGCTGTCGGATGCCATCGTCTGCGGACTCAACCGCGAGGAGATCGGCCTGCTCGGCTTTCTCAACGAGGCCTATTGCCACCGCCTCGCGGGGGCGCCCCTGCCGCTTGAGGAGCTTGTCCGCCACCCCGCCATCGAGGCGGCGATCCGCGAGGGGCTTGCGGCACACAACAAGAAAAATCCCAATTCGGCGGCGCGGATCGCCCGGTTGCTTCTGCAGACAAGCCAACCACAGGCCGACCTCGGCGAGATCACCGAGAAGGGCTATATCAACCAGTTCCGCACCCAGGAATTGCGCGCCGCCGAGATTGAGCGGCTGTATTCAGCCGATGTCTTTGCGGGCAAGTTCCTGATTTGAGACAGCTTCCGGGATACATACTGCGGGTTTGAAGTAGTCGCCGCCCAAAAGGGCTCGATTTCCGGTATTGGCAATGTATAATCTCACGTAAGCTGTGGCGAACGCTGCAGCCCAGCCATTCCCCTTTGGCTATGGCGGGCCGCAGGACGAACAACGAAGCTCCCCTTGCTTCAGTTCGACCTGCGCCCCGTTTCAGTTTTGCGCCGCCCTTTGAATTCGCCTAAACACCGCTGAGCGGACACTTCGGGAGGCGGACATGGCAGACACAGACAGCAAGGCGAAAACCGGCGCGGAGGCGCTCGTCTCAACGCTGGCCGACCATGGCGTCACCGCCTGCTTCGCCAATCCCGGCACCTCGGAAATGCATCTCGTCACCGCGCTCGACCATGAGCCGCGCATCCATTCCGTGCTCTGCCTGTTCGAAGGCGTTGCGACCGGCGCGGCCGACGGGCATGCGCGCGTCACGGGCAATCCCGCGATGACGCTGCTGCACCTCGGTGCGGGCTTCCTCAATGGCGGCGCCAATATCCACAATGCCAAGCGCGCCTGGACGCCGATGATAAACGTGATCGGTGACCATGCGGTGGCGCACCTGCGCTATGACGCGCCGCTGACCTCCAACATCCTCGGCCTGGCCGGACCGAACTCGGTCTGGATCAAGTCGGCGGACAAGGTGGCTGATGCCGGCAATCTGGCCGCCGAAGCCTGGGAGGCGAGTTTCGGCCCTCTGCCGGGCCCGGTCTCGCTGCTGCTGCCGGCCGACACGGCCTGGACCGAGGGCGGCAAGCCGGGCGCCAGGCGCGAGCGGCCGAAGTTGCGCGCGCCGGAGGCCGGCCGGATCGCGGCGGCGGCGAAGGCCGTGCGCAGCGCGGTGAAGCCCATGATCCTCATCAACGGCACGGCGTTGACGCCCGCCGGCCTCGCGCAAGCTGCACGCCTCAAGGCTGCTGGCATCCGTGTGCTGACGGATACCTTTTTCCCGCGTATGGCACGCGGCGCCGGGATCTTCGCGCCGGACCGCATGCAATACTTTGCCGAAGGGGCGATGGCCGACCTTGCCGGCACGGACCTGATGCTGGTCGCGGGCACGCAGGTGCCGGTGGCCTTCTTTGCCTATCCGGGCCGCCCCAGCGTACTGGTGCCGGAAGGCTGCGCCACGCAGATCATCGGCGGCCCCGAAAGCGACAGCGCAGCGATCCTGGGCGCGCTGGCCGATGCGCTCGGCGCGAAAACGTCGGCGGACGCTGCGCCGCTCGACCTGCCGGGCATGCCCTCCGGCGCGTTGAACGCGGCCACCATCGGCGCCTCGATTGCACGCCACCTGCCGGAGGGCAGCTTTGTCTCCGATGACGGCGTCTCCAACGGCCTGCCAGCTTTCATGATGACCGGCCGGGCGCGCCCCCACGAGTGGATGATGCTCACCGGCGGGGCGATCGGGCAGGGCCTGCCGCTGGCGCTGGGCGCCGCGATTGCCGCGAAAGGGCGCAAGGTGCTGTGCATCTCCGGCGACGGGGCCG
Source organism: Hyphomonas sp. (assembly GCA_016124495.1). Taxonomy (GTDB): domain Bacteria; phylum Pseudomonadota; class Alphaproteobacteria; order Caulobacterales; family Hyphomonadaceae; genus Hyphomonas. Next base: position 87,350 of record WGNP01000006.1, read on the forward strand.
CGATGTATACCAACCAGGCGCTGTGGAGCATGGCGCGTGAACGCGCCGATGTTGTCAACGTGATCTTCGTCAATAATTCCTACCGTATACTGAATATAGAACTCGCCCGCACCGGCGCCGGCAATCCCGGCCGCGTCGCGGAAGACCTGCTCGGCCTGGGCCGCCCGGAGATCGACTGGGTGAAACTCTCCGAAGCGCAAGGCGTGCCAGCTGTGAACGCCCGCACGGCGGATGAGTTCGACGCAGCGCTTGAAAGCGCCTTCGCGACCCCGGGGCCGCACCTCATCGCGGCGCACGTTCCGGCGCGCTGAAGCCCCTCACCTCCCATTGCTGCGCAATGGGCCCGTCCTCTGGCTCTTTGAGCGAGAGGGGTTAGCTGGCACTCGGGACGGCGAGATGAAAACCCCTTTCCCCTGCAATGGAAGAGGAGGGGCCAAAGCCGAAGGCGCGGGAGTTGAGGGCCCTCCAGCGAAGCCCTCCGTTGTCAAACAACCGGGAACCCAATAATACCCTGCGCGTTGGTGAGAGAGAGTTCTCTCAATCACCAGGTGACCCATGTCGTCGTTTACCCTTTATCTTATAGGTTTCATCGTCCTGACAGGCGGCCTGTCCTACGGGGCCTACGAACTCGGCGTCCAGCCCGTCTGGATCGCAACAGGCGCCGTCGTGCTGGTTGGCATCGGCATCATCACGGCCGTCAGCAAGACCCGCCAGCGCGACGATTCCCCCGCCAATGACGCCTGAGCTCACATCTGCGTCCGATCGAGTACAACCCGCTCCGAGGGCACCCGAGAAGGCATGTGCCCGGCAACGGAGACGCCAGACCCCTTAGTCTTCCGCGTCCGCCTTGCCCGTCTTCGCCGGATCGTATTTGGCGAACCAGCCCATGATGTTGTCGGTCAGCGCGATCAGGCGGCTGGGGCGTCCCGTGATGCCGTGCGAGGCGCCGGGGATGCGGATGAGAGCAGTGTCGACACCGTTCATCTTGAGACCCGTATAGAACTGCTCGGCCTCCCAGGTGGGCGTGCGGAAGTCCTCCTCGCCGACCATCATCAGAGTCGGCGTGACCACCTTGTCGACATAGCGGATCGGCGAGAATTTCAGGAACGCCTCCGGATTGGTCCAGGGGTCTTCGCGTATCCAGTGGCGCCGCACGTACTGGGCGATATCGGCCGCCAGTGCCATCGTCATCCAGTTGATCACCGGCTTGATTGAAGCGGCCGCCGCGAAACGGTCGGTCTTCGTCACGATCCAGGCGGTGAGGATGCCGCCGCCCGATCCTCCGGTCACGAACAAACGCTCCTCGCTGACATATTTGCGCGCGACCAGCTCGTCCACGAGGCTCATCAGGTCGTCATAGTCATTGCCGGGATAGGCGCGGTCGATGGCATGCGCGAAGTCTTCGCCGTAGCCCGTGGAGCCGCGCGGGTTGGACCAGATCGTGACATACCCTTCGGCGGCGTAGCGTTGCAGCTCGCTGGAGAAATAGGGCCCGTACATCTGGAAGGGGCCGCCATGTATTTCGAGCAGCATGGGGAAGGTGCCATCGGCCTTGAAGTCCGGTGGCAGATAGACCCAGCCCTCGATTTCCTTGCCATCATGGCTGGAGGCGACCTTGATCTCCTCCATGCGCGGCATGTCGAGATACGGGATCAGGTCATCGTTCAGCGCGGTCAGCACTTTCGCATTCTTGCCGCCGAGACCAATGGCGCCAACCTCCGAAGGCCGGTCGGCGAAACCTGCCGTGTAGGCAACGACCGGCTTCTTTCCTCCGCTGACGGAGAAACTGCCATCGGCATAGGGCCGGCCGATCGAGGCTCCGCCGATATTCGTGGCGACCTTCGCGGTCTTGCCGTCAAGGCCGACGCGGTAGAGTGAAAGCACGCCGTGATCGCCGACGAGCGAGAGAAGGCTCTTGCCATCAGGCGCCCAGACGGTCTGGTCGAAACTGCCGAAGAAATCTGCCGCAAGCTCGGTAGCGCCCGAGCCGTCGGCATTCATAACATAGAGATTGTCCTGCTGGTAGGAGAGCACCTTGTCGTCATAGCCGCGATAGGCGATGCGCTCGCCGTCCGGCGAGACGACCGGATTATAGTCCGGGCCATCGCGGGTCGTCAGGGGGCGGACGGAAAGGTCGGAAAGTTCGAGCGCGTAGATCTCGTTCTCGACGGGGTCCATCTCGCGGTCTTCGGCGAGGTTGCCGGACACCAGTAGCGTGTCATTGTCCAGCCAGGCCGGGCCCTGCATCGGCGCCTCGCCGGAGGTCACCTGACGCGGCGTGCCGCCATCGACTGGCAGTACGAAGACCTGGTTGGCGCCGTAGGGCAGGTAGCCGGCGCCGTCAGCGCGGAAGGTGATATCGTCGAACACCTTGACCGTGTCGCTCCATTCGGCGCCTTCGGGCTGTTTCGGCGGCGTCGCGAAGCTTAGGCTCTCGGCGGGTACGAACATCGAGAATGCAATGGTCTTGCCGTCCGGCGACCAGACTGCTTCGGAGGGCCCTTGCAGGAATTGCGCAAGCGCGAAGCTGCGGCCGGTGTCGAGGTACAGGATGCGGATTTCCGGCTTGCCGGCCGTTGCGGTCGTATAGACGAGGCGGTCGCCTCCGGGCGACCAGCGCGGCGAAGCGGCCGAGGCACCGGTGACCAGCGGGCGATGCTCGCCGCTTGCCACGTCGATGGTCCACAGCTGGCCGACATCCCGGTCGGTGAGGCGGTCCATGGCATGACGCACATAGACGATGGTCTTACCGTCCGGCGAAATCTGCGGATCTGCGGCATACTCGATGTCGAACACGCGGTCCGCCGTAAAACGCTTGGGCTCCGGTTGGCCGGTCTCGGCGAAAACGGTCTGAGCGGTGAAAACGGCAGCGAGCGCCGTCAGCGTCACTGTGCGGCAGATCATGGAGCCCTCCATAAGCGGTGTAGCCCCCAAGGGCTAACATGAGGCGGAACAAGGCGATAGCGGTTATCCAGCCCGCAAATGGAGGCCGCACTTGCGATTCGCAACCGGCCTGCGCATATACCCCTCGGAGGCAGGCGGCGGACGGGTCGCTCGCCAATCGGGTCAGGCGGGGAACCGAGCAGCCCTAACGAGCTTCAGCCCGGGTCGTTTGCCTGTCTCCACCCTGACGCCCGACATTGCAGGTTCACGATTCGGGGCGCCGGGGGTCCGCAGACCCCACCGCTTGTGGCCTCCAGGGTGTCCAGGTTGGGGAATTGGACGCCGAACCGGAAAAATCCGGTTTCCACAGCCCCGGTTTCTTGTGTGAATTGAGCGGGCCTGATCGCCCTCCGGAATACCCGCTGCATGGGCGATCCGCGCGCGCCGTTAACCTTTGATTCAGGAGTTTTCCACGCTTCTTTGACGGTTTTGCGAATTGAACCGTTGACCCGAAATTAACCTTCAGACACTATATCTTGTGTCAGGGAAGAGGCGCCGGACCACATCTGGTCGAAACGCCCCGAGAATCCCAGTAAAAGCAGATGATTCAGGAGGGTCGCCATGTCGGCAACCAACGCTAGGTCCGTCGCCAAAGAAGCCGCTCGCAAGGGCAAGCCGAAAGCCGGGGCGGAGCCGAAGATCGCGCTCGTGCCCGGTCACGGGATCACGACCGATCCGTCGCGCGACGCGTTGCTGACGGATTTCGGCAAGAAGACCCTAGACGACCGCTATCTGCTGCCGGGCGAGACCTATCAGGACATGTTTGCGCGCGTGGCAACGGCGTTTGCCGATGACGCCGCCCATGCCCAGCGCATCTATGACTATATCTCGAAGCTCTGGTTCATGCCGGCGACGCCCGTGCTGTCGAATGGCGGCGCTGACCGGGGCCTGCCGATCTCCTGCTTTCTCAACCAGGTCGGCGATTCGCTGGACGATATCGTCGAGACCTGGACCGAGAACGTCTGGCTCGCCTCGAACGGCGGCGGTATCGGCACCTATTGGGGCAATGTCCGCTCGATCGGCGAGAAGGTCGGCCAGAACGGGCAGACCTCGGGAATCATCCCGTTCATCCGCGTGATGGATTCGCTTACCCTTGCGATCAGCCAGGGCTCGCTGCGGCGAGGCTCGGCCGCCTGCTACCTCGACATCCATCACCCGGAAATCGAGGAATTCCTCGAAATCCGCAAAGCCTCGGGCGACTTCAACCGCAAGAGCCTCAACCTCCATCACGGCATCAACATCACGGATGCCTTCATGGAGGCCGTGCGCAACGATGAAGACTTCGGCCTGATCTCGCCGAAGTCCGGCGACGTGCTGAAGATGGTCAATGCCCGCAAGCTCTGGCAGAAGATCCTCGAGCTGCGGATGCAGACCGGCGAGCCGTACCTGCTCTTCACAGACACCGTGAACAACGCGATGCCGGCCCACCAGAAGCGCCTCGGCCTGAAGGTGACACAGTCGAACCTCTGTTCGGAAATCACGCTGCCGACCGGCGTCGACCATCGCGGCGTCGACCGCACGGCCGTCTGCTGCCTCTCGTCGGTCAATGCCGAGACCTTCCTTGAATGGTCGAAAGAGCCGATGTTCATGGAGGATGTGTTCCGCTTCCTCGACAACGTGCTGGAAGACTTCATCGAACGCGCCCCACCGGAAATGGCCCGGGCGGTCTACTCCGCCAAGCGCGAGCGCTCGGTCGGCCTCGGCGTGATGGGCTTCCACTCCTTCCTGCAGGCGATGAACGTTTCGCTGGAAAGCGCGACGGCCAAGTCGCTGAACCTCAAGATATTCAAGCATATCCGCCAGGGCGCGGATGCGGCCTCGGTGAAGCTCGCCAAGGAACGCGGCCCCTGCGAGGACGCACGCGATGTCGGCATGATGGCCCGCTTCTCGAACAAGCTGGCGGTCGCTCCGACGGCGTCGATCTCGATCATCTGCGGCGGAACGTCGGCCGGCATCGAGCCGATCCCGGCGAACGTCTACACACACAAGACGCTGTCGGGCTCGTTCACGGTGAAGAACCAGCAGCTCGAGACACTGCTCGACGCCAAGGGCCTCAACACGCCGGAGATATGGAACTCGATCCTCGAGCATGAAGGCTCGGTGCAGCACCTCGACTGCCTGGATAAGCAGGAGAAGGATGTCTTCAAGACTGCCTTCGAACTCGACCAGCGCTGGATCATCGAACTGGCGGCGGACCGCACCCCGTTCATCTGCCAGTCGCAGTCGCTGAACCTCTTCCTGCCGGGCGACGTGTCCAAGTGGGACCTGCACATGCTGCACTGGACGGCGTGGGAGCGGGGCCTGAAGTCGCTTTACTACTGCCGGTCGAAATCGGTCCAGCGCGCGGCCTTCGCGGGCTCCGAGAAAGCCGAAGAGGGTTTCAAGGAAACCGAGTCGACCGACTATGACGAGTGCCTCGCCTGCCAGTAGTCGGGCCCAGGTCCAAACATTAATCATGACGGCCCGCCGAGAGGTGGGCCGTTCATGATTCGGGGCGTCATCGACTGCCCCGTTTTTGCCTGCTATATCAACTGGTTAATGCGGGGCCGGCACGCCATGGTGCGGTTATTGCGACAAAAATCTCAAAATAACCGGGAACTGCGGCTGACATCGAACGTATTCTATCCGGCACGATGAATTAATCTTTGGTGGCGGAAAATGTGGTTGGGGCTCCAACTCCTTCATGATAGGTTAGTCACCCGGGGTCATTTTCTTACACAAGTGGAGTAAGGAAGTGGGCCATGAAAGGTACTAGAGGAATGGTGTTCGTCATCGCATCCAGCCTTGTTTCCCTGGCCTGTCAGGGATGCGTGTCTTCGGGCGCTGCAGATTACGCCTATGCCGAGCCTGCCGCTGAACAATCCCTTGGAATGACGCTGGCGATGCCAGGCGCATTTGGCGACGGCGCCCTGAACGCACCGACCGGGAGCACAATGGTGGGCGAAGCCCTCCCGGCCGTATCTACCACAGCGGCCGGCCTCCTGCTTTCCAGCCCGGACGCGGACCTCAAAGTCTTTGCGACGGCGCCCGCGCCGTCGCCTTTCAGCCTTACCGGTTCTGGCGTGAACGGCTTGCCGCAATCCGATAGCAGCTTTGGCTGGAGCTCAAGTCCGGCGCTTGCCTCGGTCGCCGCCGAAGTGGCGATGTCGCGCTACGGCCAGCCTGATCCAGAATACAACGACATGTCGTTCGGCATGTCGATCGCCGCGACCAGCACGCAGACCGGCCTCGCCTTCGACGTCGGCCTTGCGCCACGTGTCGCCGTACGCGACGGCGGAGATTTCAAGGGCCAGCGGCTGGGGGGTGAACTTCGCCTCGGCCAGGGTCTCGGGCTTGCCGATCCGGGCAAGTCTCCTAAGGGCTGGTATGTGTTTGTAGGGGCCGACGGCGAAGCGCTGGTCTGGGACGCCGACATGGAGCGTCTTGGCGCCAACAGTTTCTCCGACATGCAGATGACCGACCAGCTGACGGTTGGCGACCTGCAGGCGGGTGTGTCGATCCAGCGTGCCGGCGGCGAACTGTCGTTCAGCTATATCCGCCGCGAAATCGAATTCAGCGACCGCAACCGGAGCGTTTCCGGCTCGGAAGACTTTGCCGGCATCACGTTCACGATGCGCCGCTAGCCGCTTAGCGCCCCAGTCTTTCAAATCCAGTTTACCCCCGCTCCGGCGGGGGTTTTTGTTTGCTGTCCAGACTCAGTCGTCGCTGCCTTCCTGGGGCGCGTCACTTGTCTCGCGGCGGGGGCGGGCAATCAGGTCGCCGAGGTCGGTCAGTTCGATGAAGGTGTCGGCCTCCCGGCGCAGCTCATCGGAAATCATCGGCGGCGCCGCCTCCATCGTGGAGACGATGGAGACGCGCACGCCCTTGGCCTTCACGGCCTGCACCAGCTGGCGGAAGTCGCCATTACCGCTGAACAGGACGATATGGTCGGCCCAGGCGGCCGCCTCGAGCATGTCGACGGTCAGTTCGACGTCCATGTTGCCACGCACACGCTTGCGCCCGTCGCGGTCCACGAACTCCCGGGCGGGCTTTTTCACCACGTTGAAGCCATTGTATGCCAGCCAGTCTACCAGCGGCCGGATGGGGCTGTAGTCATCGTTTTCGACGAGGGCGGTGTAGTAACTGGCGCGAATGAGCCGGCCGCGCGTCTGGAACTCCTTGAGAAGCTTGCGAAAATCGATCTCGAGGCCGACTGCCCGGGCGGCGGAGTAAAGGTTGGCCCCGTCGATGAACAGGGCGAGGCGCTCATCCTTGTAGAAGGCCATTGGCAATGTCCTTATCTTCCAATAGGAGGGGCTGATCGATTGCCCGGAATGTGAATGCTCCACGAATACCGGTCCTTGCCAAAGCCTGCAAGGATGGGTTGCCGGGGTGTGTTGCAGCGCATATAAAGGGCGGTTCTCAGGAGATTTGTCGGAATATGGCCCGCGTTACTGTCGAAGACTGCATCCAGAAGATCCCGAACCGGTTCGAACTCGTCCTTCTCGCCGGCCACCGCGCCCGCATGATCCGCGAAGGCTCGCCGCTCACCGTGGACCGCGACAATGACAAGGATCCGGTCGTTTCATTGCGCGAGATCGCCGAATCCTCGATCGACCTGAAAGTGGTCAAGGAAGCGCTGATCTCCGGCCTGCAGGACATCCGCCCGGGCGAAGAGAACGAGCGCGAAGCCGACCGCCAGGCACTGCAGGCCGCACCCGCTGCAACCGAAGACGACGTCCTGCGCGCCTATCAGGCTGAGATCGAATCCGGGCGCGACGACCGCCTTTAGGAGACGAAATGGACGGCAGCGCCCTTTCCGGACCGGAAAAAGGGACTGGCGCAACCGCTGGCAAGCAGGCCGCTGTGCCGGACGCCGCCGATGCGCTGCCTCCTGTGCCGACCCGTTCGGAGCTGATCGCGAAGGTTCGCGCCTATCATCCCCGAGTGCGGTCTGAACTGCTCGGCCAGGCGTATGATTTTGCCGTAAAGCATCACGGCGCGCAGCAGCGCGATTCCGGCGAGGCTTATTACTCCCATCCTATCCGGGTTGCGAACCTGCTGGCTGATGTGCGCCTCGACGAGGTGACCATCGTTGCGGGCCTGCTGCATGACGTGGTGGAAGACACCGAGATCGACATCGGCGACATCGAAGTGCGCTTCGGCGCCGATGTTGCTGAGCTGGTCGACGGGGTGACCAAGCTCGACAGGCTCGACTTCATGTCGAAGGAGGCGGCGCAGGCGGAGAACTTCCAGAAGTTCATCCTGGCGATGACCAGCGATATCCGCGTGCTGCTGGTGAAGCTCGCCGACAGGCTCCACAACATGGAGACGCTGCACCACCGCAAGAAGCCTGAAAGCCGTCAGCGGACGGCGCGTGAGACGATGGACATCTATGCCCCGCTGGCGCGCCGGGTGGGCCTTTATGATGTCGCCGCGCGGATGGACGATCTCGCGTTCAGGGAGCTGAACCCGGAGGCGCGCCGGGCAATACTCTACAGACTTGAAGAACTCGAGAAAGAGAATCAGGGCGACCTCGACCGCATACGCGCGGACCTGACGAAGCTGCTGGATGCATCTGGACTCAAGTACCGCGTAAAAGGCCGGCGCAAGCAGCCCTATTCGCTTTGGCGGAAGCTGGAGCGCAAGTCGATTTCGTTCCGGGATGTGGCAGACCTGTTCGCATTCCGCATCATTCTCGGCGACGTGAAGGATTGCTACGCCGCCCTCGGAGCTGTGCATACGCATTGGGCGTGCATCCCGGACCGGTTCCGTGATTTCATCTCTGTGCCGAAGCCGAACGGGTATGCCAGCCTGCATACGACCGTTCGCGCCTCCGGCAACCGGCGTGTCGAGTTGCAGATCCGCACCGAAGCAATGGACCGAACGGCCGAGTACGGCGTGGCGGCGCACTGGGGCTACAAGAACCGTGCCTACGGATTTGACGTGGACTCGGCCCGCGCCGCCGGCCTTGACCCCGAGGCGAACCTCAAGGCCTTTGCCGAACTGCTGCGAGACGGCGCCGAGCCGGGCGAGTTCCTCGAGCATGCCAAGCTGGAGATGTACCGCGAGCACGTGTTCACCTTTACCCCGAAGGGCAAGCTGATCATCCTGCCCGCCGGGGCGATGCCGCTCGATTTTGCCTATGCCGTGCATTCCGCCGTGGGAGACACGGCCATCGGTGCGCGGATCAACGGCGAAGAAAAGTCGATGCGCCGGCCACTGAAGAACGGCGATGTGGTCGATATCATCCGGGGCCGAGCGCCGGCGCCGGCGATCGGCTGGGAGGCGATGACTTATACCGGCCGGGCGAAATCGAAACAGCGCAAACTGGAGCGCGACCGTGAGGCGGCGGAGTTCCGGCGCCTCGGCGAGGGCCTGATCAACCAGGCCCTGCGCCGGGCGGGCGCCGATCCGGTGGACGTGATGCTGATCGAAGTGGCTAACAAGTTGCGCATCTCGTCGATCGACGACCTGCGCGAGGAAGTTGGCCGCGGGCGCCTGCAGACTTCCGCGGTGGTGAACGCCGCGTTCCCGGGATACGCCGCCGAGCGCACTGACGACGCCGACAAGACGCCCATCGACAGCCGGCATGCACCGCTGTTCGTGGAGGGCAAGGATCTGACGCCCGGCGTCACCCTGCATCTTGGCCAGTGCTGCCGCCCGCTGCCGGGCGACCGGATCATCGGCGTGCAGGTGCCGGACAAGGGCCTGGTCGTACACGTTTCCAGCTGCCCCAGGCTTGCCGAGTATGATGACCGGCCGGACCTCTGGCGCGACCTGAAATGGACCGAACTCGCCAAGACCGGCGCGGTCGCCATTGGCCGTATACGGATTAATGCGTCGAACCAGAAGGGTGTGCTGGCAAAGCTCTGCTCGGCAGTCGCCGAGTCAAACGGCAATATTGTCGGCATCACGACCGGTATGCGCCAACCAGATTTCATAGAACTGATGATGGATATCGAAGTGGAAGACCTGAAACGCCTGACCCAGATCCTGGCGGCCCTGCGCTCGCTGGCCGTTGTAGACCGCGCCGTGCGCGACCAGGAGGGCCAGGATGAACAGTGATCAGGTTCTCGACGTGTTCCGCGATGCTGGTGCGCTGCTGGAGGGGCATTTCATCCTTTCCTCTGGCCGTCGCAGCCCGGTCTTCCTTCAGAAGGCGCTGGTCTTCTCGCGGCCGGACCTATCGGAAAAACTCTGCAAGGCGCTGGCCGAGAAGCTGACGGCGGCGTTCGGCAGGATCGATGTGGTTACAGGTCCCGCCGTGGGCGGCATCATTCCGGGCTACGAGATCGCCCGCCATCTCGGCGCCCGCGCGATCTTTGCCGAGCGGGTTGATGGCAAGCTGGAGTTCCGGCGCGGCTTCTCAATCGGTCCGAATGACCGTGTACTGATTGCCGAGGATATCGTCACAACCGGCCTCTCATTCCGCGAGACGGTCGAGGCGCTTGAAAAGCTGCCCGGAACGGTGGTCGGCGGCGCCTGCATCATCGACCGCTCGGGCGGGCGCGCGGATGTCGGCTGCCAGCTGATCTCGCTCGCGCAGGTGAATTTCCCGGACTATGCCGCCGATGCCCTGCCGCCGGAACTCGCGGCCATGCCGGCCATCAAGCCCGGCTCGCGGGGGCTCGCCTGATGAGCGGTTACCTGCGTCTCGGGGTCAACATCGACCATGTTGCCACCATCCGCAACGCGCGGGGCGGGCCGCATCCGGATCCCGTGCGCGCCGCGCAGATTGCCGAAGCCGCCGGTGCCGACGGAATTACGATCCATCTGCGCGAAGACCGCCGGCATATCCGTGACGGGGATATCGAAGCGATCCGCAGGGCCACCTCCCTGCCGATCAATCTCGAGATGGCGGTGACCGAAGAGATGGAGGCGATCGCTACCGCGTTTCGTCCGCATGCAGCGTGCCTTGTGCCGGAGCGGCGCGAAGAACGAACGACCGAAGGTGGACTGGACGTCGCTGGTATGCACAACCGGATTGCGCCGATGGTCGAGGCGCTCTGCGCCGCGGGTTCGCGCGTGTCGTTGTTCATCGAGCCGGACCCGGTGCAGATTGCCGTAGCAGAAGTGCTGCGCGCGCCGGTGGTGGAGCTGCACACCGGGCGCTATGCGGAGCTCTGGCATGAGGGAGGCTTCGAGGCCGCAGCGCCGGAGCTGGAGCGGCTCAAGCTTGCGGCCGCCGACGCGCGCCGCAGGGGCATCGAACCGCATGCCGGACATGGGCTGACGTTCGACAATGTCGGGCCAGTGGCGGCGATTGCCGAGCTGGCAGAACTCAACATCGGCCATTTTCTGATTGGTGAGGCGATCTTCATTGGTATCGACGCGGCGATCCTTGAGATGCGCCGCCGCATGGACATCGCGCGCGGCGCCGCGGCTGCGGCATGATCATCGGCATCGGCAATGACCTCTGCAATATCGAGCGCATCCAGCGCTCTCTCGACCGGTTTGGTGAGAAGTTCGAACGGCGCGTCTTCACGCCCTACGAGATCGCCAAGGCGCGGGGGCGCCGGCGTGTGGCTGAAACCTATGCCAAGCGTTTCGCCGCGAAAGAGGCCTGCGCCAAGGCGCTGGGCACCGGCGTGCCGCGTGCGGGCGTGCACTGGCAACACCTCGGCGTGATCAATCTTTCCTCCGGCAAGCCCGGCTTCGAGTTGACCGGCGGCGCCGCAGCGCGGCTTGCCAGGCTGACACCGCCGGGCCACAAGGCCATAGTGCACCTGACGCTGACAGATGATCATCCGTGGGCGGAAGCTCAGGTAATCATCGAAGCCATTGCGCTGGCGCCGGCATGATACAGGTACGCCCCAAACGCACCCGCCAGCGGGCCGCTGCGAAAGCTGTCCGGCGGGGCCTCAGCGACGCGGCCGCCCTGGAGGCGGAGGTTGCGTGCGGCCACCGGTTCAAGGACAAGGCTTTGCTGGTGACTGCTCTGACGCATCCTAGCGCGGTGACCGCGGCGGAGTCCCTGCAGCATGCCAACCAGCGACTGGAATTCCTCGGCGACCGGGTGCTGAACCTGCTGATCGCGGAAAGGTTGATCGAGCGGCGCAAGAACGAGACCGAGGGCGACCTCGCGCCGCGTCTCAACCGGCTGGTCAAGAAGGGCGCGTGCGCCGAGGCGTTCCGGCATCTCGGGCTCGGCGGATTCCTGCTGCTCTCGGATAGCGAAGTGGCGAGCGGGGGACGCGAGCGGGAGTCAACGCTGGGTGACGCCTGCGAGGCGGTGATTGCCGCGATCTATCTGGACGGCGGCCTTGGCGCCGCGCGAAAGTTTGTCGAGAAGGCCTGGGCGCCGCAGTTTACGGGCGGGCCGGCCGAAATGAAGGATCCGAAAACCCTTCTGCAGGAATGGGCGCAGCGGCAGGGTCATCCGCTCCCGGAGTATGTGGTCACCGGCCGATCCGGCCCTGACCATGCACCGGAATACGAAGTTGAAGTGCGCATCGCGCAGAACGGGACGGCCGCCGCATCGGGCCCCTCCAAGCGCGACGCCGAGCGGCAAGCCGCTGCGCGCATGCTGGAACAACTGAAAGGGACTACATGAGCGACAAGGCCGTAACCCGTGCCGGCTTCTGCGCCATCATTGGCGCGCCGAATGCCGGCAAGTCGACGCTCACAAACCGGCTCGTCGGGCAGAAGGTGGCGATCGTCACACACAAGGTGCAGACGACGCGCTTCCCGGTGCGCGGCGTGGCGCAGATCGGCGCTGCGCAGGTCGTGATCGTCGATACGCCAGGCATTTTCGTCGCTAAGCGGCGGCTTGACCGGGCGATGGTCAAGGCGGCGTGGGGCGGCGCGGAGGACGCGGACGCCATCGTGCACCTGATCGATGCCTCGGCCTGGGTCGCCGAATACGAGGGACAGACGAGCGGTGCGCAGCGCCACTCCATCGAGGATGACCAACGGGTCATCCGCCAGCTGAAGGATGCCGGAAAGCGGGCGATCCTGGTGCTCAACAAAATCGATCTTTTTCCGCATGACCGTGTGTTGCCGGTGATGGCGAAACTAAACGGCGAAGGCGTGTATGAGGAGATCTTTATGATCTCCGCCGAGAAGGGCGACGGGGTGGACAAGCTGTCTGCCGCGATCGCTGCGCGCATGCCGGAGAGCGAAGCGCTGTATCCGCCTGAGCAGGTGGCCGATGTGCCGATGCGGGTGCTGGCGGCGGAAGTGACGCGCGAGAAGCTGATGCTGCGGCTGCATCAGGAATTGCCCTACCAGTTGACGGTGGAGACCGAGAGCTGGGAAGAGCGCAAGGACGGATCCGTCCGTGTGCAGCAGGTTATCATCGTGGGCCGGGATGGGCACAAGGCGATGGTGCTTGGCAAGGGCGGCGCACTGATCAAGGAGATCGGCCGTCAGGCACGCCTGGAGCTGACCGAGATGCTGGAGCGGCCGGTGCACCTGTTCCTGTTCGTGAAGGTAGATGAGCGCTGGCAGGAAAAGCGCGAGAACTATTCCGGGTTCGGCCTCGAATTTGATGTATGAACTGGTCTGATGACGGCATAATCCTTGGCGGGCGGAGGTTTGGCGAAGGGGGATTGATCCTCGACGTCCTCACCTCGCAGCGGGGGCGCCGTTCGGGCCTTGTCTATGGCGGCGCGTCCCGCAAACGCCGGGGGCAATACGAGGCGGGCAATACGGTGGCGCTGTCCTGGAGCGGGCGGCTGGACGATCAGCTCGGCCGGTTTGACGTGGCCGAATCGCGGCGCGAACGGGCGTCGCGTCTGCTCGAAGATCCGGCAGCACTGTCGGCGGTGTCGGCGATCACGTCGATCCTGCGCGCCAGCATGAATGAGGGCGATGCGGCCGGATCGAACCTCTATGAGGCGACCGTGCTCCTTCTCGACGAATTGGAACATCCGGATATCTGGCCGGCGCTGTATGTGCGCTGGGAACTCGGACTGCTTTCGGCGCTGGGCTTCGGACTCGACCTGGAGGAATGCGCGATTACCGGCGCGAATGACGGGCTGACGCATGTCTCGCCGAAGACGGGCCGCGCCGTGCGCGGATCGGAAGCCGAACAATATGTCGACCGGCTTCTGGCCTTGCCCGATTTCCTGATGCTGCCAGCAGCGCCGCTGCAGCCCGGCGACATTGCCGCCGGGCTGAAACTGACAGGACATTTCCTCGAGAACCGTCTGTTCGCGGCGGTCCACCGGGGCGTGCCGCCGGAGCGCGGGCGGCTGGTGCTCCGGCTGCTGAGTAAAGCCTAGGCCTTCGCGCTTGGCCTTGCGCCAACAGCCGCATACCAGCGCCCAATATTCTTAAGCTCCGGATTGAGCGGCTGGCCGACCGCGCCGCCGAAGGCGAGGAAGCAGAACAGCAGCACATCCGCGAGCGTGAATTTCTCGCCGGCAACGAAGGTGCGTGTGGCAAGTTGCGCGTCCAGGAAGGCGAGGCCGTCCTGGGCCTTGGCTTTCAGGCCGGGAGCGGCTTCAGGCAGGCAGCGCATGCGGGACTGGAACATCGGCAGGCCTTCCGAATAGCGGAAGCCATTGGCCAGCGGCTCGACGATGTTGAGATCGACCCACCGTGTCCACCGGCGCGTCTGGGCGCGTTCTTCGGCCGTTGTGCCGATGAGGCTGCTGCCGGGAAATTTCTCGTCGAGGTATTCGCAGATCGCGGTGATTTCGGCGATGATTGCTCCATCATCCAGCACCAGGCAGGGCGACTGGCCGGCGGGGTTGGTCTTGAGATAATCTGCCTCGCGGTTCTTGCCTTTCAGGATGTCGATGTCTTCGAGCGGCAGCGAGATGCCGCGCTCGGCCATGACATCCGCACGACATGCGGGTTGGGGCCGACGGAATTGACGAGCTTCATGGTGATCCTCCCGGGTTATTTTGTATTGGCTTCCATCCACACTGCGTGACGCAGCGTCCGGCAAGGGGGATCTTTGGGGAGGCTACCGGCAGGTGCAGGCATCCCCCATGTCGAAATGAAAAGGGTCGGCATCGGCCGCGTTGTAGTCCGGCCCGAGGGTGACCGAGAAAATCCGGCAGGCGCCCTTGTGAACGCGCGTCATGAATGCGCCATCCTTGCCGCCATTGGCCCAATGGGTTTTGATATTAATCAGGCGGCCGTCCCCGAGGCGTAAGCCCGAGATGTCGACCGCATTTGCAGTGGCGTGTTCGGATTTGCGTCCCGTGCCGGGGATGTTGCGGCAGGAAGAGCTGCCATAGGTTTCGATCCGGGCGTTCGGTGAGCCCAGGATTTCGGTGGCTGCCGGGCGGGTGACGTGCCGCTCTGACATGTAGAGGAGGCGGTCTGCCAGCAGGTCAAGCTGAGGGTGGCCGAATAGGGGGTCAGCGAGCGGCCGAGGGTGAGGCGTCATATTTCCTGCAGGCCCCGCCGCGCGGGGACCCCTCCAGCGGGGTGTAAAACACGCCGGTCGCATTGAACGCGCTGAAAGAGGCATCGGGATGGCGCTCCAACTGGGTCACCTTGAAGTGGCATGCGAGGCCCGGCTTGTGGTTGAGATCCAGCGGCACGAACGGTTGTGCCGGGGCGGCGCAAACCGCAAAAACACGCCCAGGACCAGCGCCGATGGCAGGACCAGCAGCGTGAAAAAAGCCGACGGGGGCTTTTTGCAGCGTTACCCTTTTCCTTTCCTTAACCAAACCCCGGTTTCTGTTAACCTGTGCTGGCCCCCGGGCCGGAATCGACCTTAAAGCGGGGGCACGCACAGAATGTGGCACGAACTCCAGAAGAGACCAGAATGGTGAAGCGCGGACCCTTGCCGCCGCCCGAAGAGCGGATCATCAACGAGACGATGAGCGAGGCGCTGTCGAAGCGCTACCTCGCCTATGCGCTGTCCACGATCACGGCCCGGGCCTTGCCGGATGTGCGCGATGGCCTGAAGCCGGTTCAGCGGCGCATCCTGTATGGCATGCGCGTGCTCAGGCTCGACCCCGAGGGCGGCTACCGCAAGTGCGCCAAGATCGTCGGCGATGTGATGGGTAACTACCACCCGCACGGCGACAGCTCGATCTATGACACGCTGGTGCGCCTCGCGCAGGATTTCAGCGTGCGCTACCCGCTGGTCGACGGGCAGGGCAACTTCGGCAACATCGACGGCGATAGCCCCGCAGCCTACCGCTATACCGAAGCGCGGATGACGCGCGCGGCCGAGCTGCTGATGGAAGGCCTCGACGAGAACGCGGTCGATTTCCGCCCGAACTATGCCGAGAATGACGAGGAGCCTGTGGTCCTGCCAGCCGGCTTTCCGGCGCTGCTGGCGAACGGCGCGACTGGCATTGCCGTCGGCATGGCGACCTCCATCCCGCCGCACAATGTGGCCGAGGTAATAGATGCGGCACGGCTGCTGATCGAGAAGCCGAAGGCGACCACCGAAGAGCTGATGGAATTTGTTCAGGGCCCGGACTTTCCGACGGGCGGCGTGATCGTCGAGGAACGCGCCGCGATGCTACAGGCCTACGAAACAGGCCGGGGCAGCTTCCGTATGCGGGCGCGCTGGCATGTCGAGGACACCGGGCGCGGGACCTACCAGATTATCGTCACCGAGATACCCTATCAGGTTCAGAAGTCTCGCCTGCTGGAGCGCCTTTCTGAACTGCTGGAGGCTAAGAAGGTTCCCCTTCTGGAAGACGTGCGCGACGAGAGCGCCGAGGACGTGCGCCTAGTGCTGGTGCCGCGCGCCAAAACGGTTGAGGCGGACGTGCTGATGGAGAGCCTGTTCAAGCTGTGCGATCTGGAAACGCGCTTCAGCCTGAACATGAACGTTCTGCATAAGGGCGCGCCTCAGGTGATGGGCCTGAAGCAGGTGCTGCAGGCTTATCTGGATCACCGCCGCGAAGTCGTCGTGCGCCGCGCGGAGTTCCGGCTCGACCGAATCGAGAAGCGGTTGCACCTGCTGGATGGCTACCTCGTGGCCTTCCTCAACATCGACGAAGTGATCCGGATCATCCGCACCGAGGACGAGCCGAAGCCCGTCCTGATGAAACGGTTCAAGCTGACCGATCTGCAGGCCGAGGCTATCCTCAACCTCCGCCTGCGTGCGCTGCGTAAGCTTGAGGAAATGGAAATCCGCGGCGAACATGCAAAGCTCAAGGAAGAGCGCGAGGAGATCATCTCGCTGCTCGGCTCGACGCGCAAGCAGTGGTCGAAGGTTTCGAAAGACCTTAAGGCGGCGCGCGACGAATTTGATCCGGGTACGGCGCTGGGAAAGCGCCGTGCTACCTTCGAGGCGGCGCCAGATGTGGACCTTGCCGCCGCGCTGGAGGCCTCGCGGCCGAAGGAGCCGGTGACTGTCGTGCTGTCTCAGCAGGGCTGGATCCGCGGCATGAAAGGGCATGGCATCGAAGCCGATTCGATCAAGTTCAAGGAAGGTGATGGCCCGGCCTGGATGGAAGAGGTGATGACCACCGACCGGCTGGTCATCATGTCGTCCGACGGGCGCGCGTTCATCCTGGCGGCGGACAAGCTGCCCGGCGGTCGCGGCAATGGCGAGCCGATCCGTCTGTCGATCGAGCTTGAGGATAATGTGGACATCGTCGCGATGTTCAAGTTCGATGCCGAGTGCAAGCGCGTTATGGCATCAAGCTCCGGGTACGGATTTGTAATTCCGGAGACCGAACTGGAATCGAACCGCAAGGCGGGCAAGCAGGTGGTCAACACAGGCGAAGGACGGCTGCTGGTCTGCGCGCCTGTGGAAGGGGACATGATCGCGGTGGTCGGCACGAACCGGAAAATGCTGATCTTCCCGCTCAAAGACCTGCCGGAAATGTCACGCGGCAAGGGCAACAAGCTGCAGACTTATAGTGGCAAGTCGGAACTCGCCGATCTCATCACCTTCGACAAGCGCGACGGCCTGATCGTCATGACCGGCGGGCGCCACCGAGCCTTTGAGGAATGGAAAAGCTGGCGCGGCGCGCGGGCGCAGGCCGGCAAGGTCGTGCCCAAGGGCTTCCCCAAGGGCGGAACGTTCAGCGGCTGAGGCTGAGGGGTCTGCATGGCGCCGCTCGTCGTTCCGCATGATCCCGAATGGGCAGCGGCGTTCGTCGCCGGGGCGCGGGCACTGACCGGGGCTATGGGCGAGACCTGCACCGCGCTGCATCACATTGGCAGCACAGCCATTCCCGGGATCCTGGCCAAACCCATCATAGACATTCTGGGCGAAGTCAGCTCTTTCGAACTCCTGGACGGCGCGACCGGACGTATCGAATCGCTCGGCTACACTGCAATGGGCGAATTTGGCATCGAAGGCCGCCGCTACTTCCGGAAGGACGATGCCGAGGGGCGGCGGACGCACCACTTGCATGTGTTCGAAGCCGCCTCGCTGCATATCGATCGCCATCTTGCCTTCCGGGACTACCTGTTGAGGCGTCCCGCAAAAGCTGCGGAATACTCTGCGCTGAAGGCAGCGCTGGTGGCGTCCGGTACTCCGTATCAGGACGGAAAGAATGCATTCGTCAAGGCGGCGGAGGCAGAGGCGATCAATTGGTGGAGGGGAGGCGCAGGTTGCACGTGACGCGAAACACGAGACCGCCCGCCTGATCCTCAGACAGCCTCTAGTGGCCGATTTTGAAGGCTGGTCGCTGATGGAGGCGGACGAATCCGTGAAAGCCAATACCAGCAGCGGTTACGACCAGTGCGAGAGCTGGAACCAGCTCCTGCCGGTCGCTGGCACAGGAAGATCACGGGATGGAGCGCGCTCTGTGCTATCGAGAAATCGATCGGCAGGTTCATCGGCCGCTTTGGTCCGTCGAAGCCTTTCTGTTGGCCGCCTATCGAAGCTGGCTGGATGCGGCGGCAGCAATTCCAGGGCGGGGAGTATGCACTGGAAGACGCCATCGCCGCGATGGACTTTGCGTTCCTTGAGCTTGGCAAAACGCGGTTGATCCATACGATCCGGCCGGCCAACACGGCGTCGCAAAAAGCTGGCGACGCGGCTTGGCTCGAAGAATCCCGGGCCGATAACCTTGCCGCCGCCTTATGGTGCGTTTCAAAATGATCAATGGTCGCAGAGGCTGGGCGAGTGGGATATGTGTTACGAGTGTCCGATTGGCCGCCCCTAAAGCCGCCCGACCACATCCGTCATCAGCGGCCCGATCTCGGCATTTAAAACAATGTCCGCATACGGATCCTGGTCGGTACGTTCGCGGTTGATGATGGCGAGTTGCGAACCCAGCCGTTTGGCGAGCAGGGGGATGCCCGCCGCCGGGTAGACGACGAGGGACGAGCCCAGCACGAGCATCAGGTCGCACAGCGAAGCTTCCTCGCTGGCGCGTTCCATTTCGGCTTCCGGCATGGCCTGGCCAAAGGAGATGGTGGCGGTCTTGATAAGGCCGTTGCAGAAGACGCAGGTGATGTCCTCGTCCGCTTCCCAGCGGGGACGCAGCGCTTCGAGCTCGTAGCGCTTGCTGCAAGTCAGGCATTTGGCATAGCTAGCGTTGCCATGGATCTCAATCACCTGCCGGTCCGGCACGCCGGAATCCTGGTGCAGGTTGTCGACATTCTGGGTGATGACGCTGGCGATCTTCCCGGCGGCGACGAGTTCGGCGATCGCGTAATGCCCGGCGTTGGGCGAGGCGCCCGTCCAGCCGGCGGTTTTGTTGAACACGCGCGTCCAGGCCTCCCGGCGCTTGTCGCGCGAGGCGACAAAGTCCTGGAACATGATCGGCTTCATCTTGCTCCACACGCCGCCGGGCGAACGGAAATCCGGGATTCCGCTTTCGGTCGAGATGCCCGCGCCGGTGAAGATGGCGACGCGGTGCGCGCTACGGATCATGTGGGCGAGGATGTCGGCGTCTGTCATGCCTCCTAGACTATCGCCTTCGATCAAAAGGGCTAGCGGTACATCCCATCTCGCAAATTGATGCCGTGTTCGACCCACATCTTCATCGCGCAGATCATCTGGCTCCAGCCCATGCCGTTGCCTTAGGAGGCCGCAAGGCCGCCGGGTGTCTGGCGCCAGCCTTCCTCGGCGATGGAGGCCGGCGTACGCCCGTCGCCGAGATCTTCGAAGCGCATGGTAGCGGTGGTCTTGTAAGCGGCGCTTGAGGTCTTCGCGGCTTCGCCCTCGGCAGGGCCGCCTACCTTCGCGTCCCATTGCAAGATGATTCGGCCGTTTTTCTCGGCTTCGATGTCCTGCATGAGGAAAGACGCCGGGAAAATCATGGAAATCCCACATTACGGCGGCGCCGGTTTCCAGCTGGTCTTTGGCGCCGCCGGTGGTGAAATAGCCGTAAAGCTTCCCGGGGTTCACAACCGCCTCGAAGACTTCATACGCGGCGCGGGCAGTGCGGCCGCTGACTTCGAATTTCAGGTCTATGGGATGTCTTCGTGCTTGCATGCAGCCTTGACATGTTATAAATATATAACATGTCAATCGCGCTGACCGAAACGCTGGAAGATCTTGTGTTCAAGGCGCTCGCCGCGCCCGTGCGCCGCACGATCCTGGATGCGCTGAAGGACAATCCGCAGACGACCGGCCAGCTGTGCGCGCAATTCCCGGCGCTGGACCGGTGCACGGTGATGCAGCACCTGAAAGTGCTGGAGGCGGCAGACCTCGTGATCGCTCACAAGGTCGGCCGCGTGCGCTGGAACTATCTGAACGCGATGCCGATCAAGGATATCCACGACCGCTGGATCGGCCCGCACGCCGCGCAGGTCGTGAACGCGCTGGCGCGCCTGAAGGCGGGGTTGGAAGACTGACCAGTCCCCGAATGGAAGCCGGGGCTGTGCAGGCGCGCTGGCGTTTGCCTATATGCGGCGCGAAGAGGAGCGCGGCGTGCAGCGGACGGTGATTGTCGGTGATGTTCACGGGATGCTCGCGGCGCTGCTTGAGCTGCTCGCACAATTGCAGCTCGTGGCCGGCGACAGGCTGATCTTCGTCGGCGACCTGGTAGACAAGGGGCCGTCGCCTGCGGGCGTCGTGCACCATCTCGCCAGCCTCGCGGCGACAGCGCTATACGACATCGTGCTGGTGGACGGAAACCATGAGGACCGCCACCGGCGCTACCAGCGAAACCTTGTGGAGCGGCCCGTCATCGCCGCCCAGCAGGCTGCCGAGGCGCCGGAGCTGCCTGCGCTGGCAGCGGAGCTGACCGAAGCGGGGCGTGCCTTCCTGAATACGGCTGTGCCTTTCTACCGCCTGCGCGCCCATGACGTGCTGATCGTGCACGGCGGGATTCCGGGCGACATGCGCCGCTTTCCAGCCGGCGTCCGGGAGGCCGAACAGTTTGCCGGGCGCGAGCGCGACCGGTTCCGCAAGGTTCTCCGCACGCGGTTCATCGATGCAGCGACCGGTGGCTTCGTCGGTCTGGGGCAGGAGAAGCCGGGCGATCCGTTCTGGGCGGACGTTTACGACGGCCGCTTCGGGCATGTCGTGTTCGGACACCAGCCTTTTCTCGACGGGCCAGCCGAATTTGCCCATGCGACCGGCATCGATACCGGTGCAGTGCATGGCGGGGCCCTCACGGCGCTGGTGCTGCCGGAAAATGGGCGGCGATCTTATTCGCAGGTCCGCACACCTGTTTTCGTGCCGCGCCGCTGACTTTCCCATGCGGCAGGGAGTATCCCTTGCGAAACCCCGCAGCGACGTTTAGGCGTTGGACGTCAAGGAATTCTGGAAGGGGGGACCCAATGAATCTCGTTCTCATCGTTCTCGCGGTAATCGTTGCCATCGTGGGCATGATCATCCTGATCTACAACGGTCTCGTGATGAAGCGGCAGCGCGTCAACCAGGCCTTCGCAGACGTCGATGTGCAGCTGAAACAGCGCCAGAACCTGATCCCGAACCTCGTGGAAACGGTCAAGGGCTATGCTAAGCACGAGCAGGAAACCTTCCAGCAGGTAATCGCGGCGCGCAATGCCGCGCAGGCCGCCAATACCGCCGGCGACATGGCCCGCGCCGAAGGCGTGCTGAGCCAGGCGCTGGGCAAGCTGTTCGCCCTCGCAGAGGCCTATCCGGACCTGAAGGCCAATACAAACTTCCTGCAGCTGCAGAACGAGCTGTCCTCGATCGAGGACAAGCTGGCTGCCGCGCGCCGCTTCTACAATTCGGCTGTCCAAGACTACAACACGGCCCGCGAACAGTTCCCGGGCTCGATCATCGCCGGCAGCTTCAACTTCGAGGGGCGCGAGTTCTTCGACGTCGGCGCCGATAGCCGCGCGGCACTCGACGAGCCGCCGAAGGTTGGTTTCTAGGGTTCCCGGTTTCGGCTAGGATATCTCTGAAGAGTTTGCATACCAATCCCGGAAAAGGACGCCGAGCCATGCGTTTCACCCTTGTTATTGCTGCCGCTGCGTTGCTCGCAGCGGCCTGTTCGCCCAAGACCGGGACGCCACCTGCAGAAGAGCCGATGACGATCGAGGAATCGAGCGTTCAGGCGCCGGCACCCTCAGAGGCGCCCGGTCCGGTTCTCGATCCGACCGAGCTTGACCTCTCGAAAATCGAGCTCGCCATGCGCATTCCGTCCGCGTTCCGCGCCTATGATGACGGCGCCTATCTCCAGATCAACGTGATCAGCCCGCGGCTGGGCGTCGACATTGCCGAGAGCTTTTCACTGACGTCCTCGCTGGGGTTCAACAGCCCGTTCCTGGCGACCGAGGCGCGCGACGGTTTCTCGATCTGGACCTATAAGACCCGGCCTGAAGACTGGCCCCTCCTGGCCGCGCTCAGCCAGGAACTCGTCCGTCTCAAGACGGAAGCGCCCGGCGAGAACGAGCTGACCTTCGGCGCCGTCGCGCCGGGCTGCTGGAACGAGCCCGAGCAGACGCCCGGCAGCCTTGCGCGCACGCTGTATATCCGCGTTGTGCCGGAAGAGGATTTCCAGGTGTTCGTGCCGGAACAGATACTCAACGAAGGCGACCTGCCGGGCATCGAAACCTTCTGGGGCGCGTGCGGCGAGTAGGCACCTGAGGGCTATCGCCCGCCCGGGCGGGTTTGTGGTATCAGTCAGCCACGATGAGTGATGCTCTTGGTCCCGGCGATCTGGTCTTGTGTGTCAACGCGGCCCCGAACCACGTGACGGGTGAGCCCGTACCGCTTGTAGCTGGCGAGACTTACCGTGTGCTGGACCTCTGGGAATTTGCCTGCCCGTGCGGGCGTGCGGATGCCCTTCTGGATGTCGGCGTCGGCTTCGCCTGGTGCCAGAGCCGCTTCCGCAAGCTGCCCAAGCCGAAAGCGAAGGCGAAGTCGCGCACCGTGACGACGCCGAAGAAGGAGGAGCCTATTTCAAAGGCTTTTTCAGCGCTTCGGCTGCACCTTGAACCAAGGCTCGAGGCGCGTCAGAGCTTCCTTGATTTCCGGTGTCGAGAGCGCGAACGAGAAGCGCATGAAGCGGTGGCCGTCCACGGGATCAAAGTCGACGCCCGGCGCGGTGGCGATGCCGGTTTCCTCCAGCAGTTTCATGCAGAAGCCGAGGCTGTCATCGGTGAAACGCGAAATGTCGGCGTAGATGTAGAAGGCGCCGTCCGGCGGCGCGATGCGGTCGAGGCCGAGGCGCGGCAGGGCCTCCAGCAGCAGCGCCCGGTTCGTGCGGTAGACATCGATATGCCCCTCAAGCTCCATGCGGCTGTCCATCGCGACCAGGCCGGCATGCTGGGCGAGTGAAGGGGCCGTGAGGAAGAGGTTGCCGATATAGGCGCCGGTGCGGTGCGCACAGTCTTCCGGCGAGACAAGCCAGCCGAGGCGCCAGCCGGCCATCGAGAAGTATTTCGAGAAGCTGTTGACGATATAGGCGGACGGCTCGAACTCCAGCATTGAATGCAGCTTCGGCCCATAGGTCAGACCGTGATAGATCTCGTCCGAGATGATCCGTGCACCGATCTTGCGCGCGATGTCCGCTATCGCCGAAATTTCCGCTTCCGGGATAATCGTGCCGGTCGGGTTGGCGGGGCTCGCCAGGATGATGCCTTGCGGCGCCGGCGCCAGCGCGGCGAGGGCGTCGGCGGTCAGCTGGAAGCGCTCGGCCTCGCCGCAGGCGATTTCTACAGGTTCAAGGTTCAGGGCGCGGATGGTATTGCGATAGGCCACATAACCCGGCCGGGCGAGCGCGATCCGGTCGCCGGGCTTGAACGCCGTCGCCAGTGCCAGCACGAGGGCCGGCGAGGCGCCGCAGGTGATCGCGATGCGGTGGGGCGCGACCTCCACGCCGTAAGTGTCGAGATAGTGCTGCGCGATGCGGGCCTTCAACGGCACGCTCTCCCAGTATCCCATGGCTTCGCTGTCGAGCACGCCGTGCGCGGCGGCGATGGCGGCCTGCGGCGCGCCGGTCGACGGCTGGCCGAATTCCATATGGAAGATGCGATGGCCACCCGCTTTCAGTTCATGCGCGCGGCGACTTATGGCGATCGCCTGGAACGGTGAAATGTCCTGTCCCAAGGTTTACCTGGCAGCGATTGATGGCAGCCAGGTTGCCAGCGCCGGCATGGCGGCAACCACGGCGATCAGCAGCAGCTGTAGCCCGATGAACGGCATCGCCCCCTGCCAGATCTGCATCGTAGTGACTTCCGGCGGCGCCGCGCCGCGCAGGTAAAACAGGGCAAAGCCGAACGGCGGCGTCAGGAAGCTGGTCTGCAGGTTCACCGCCATCAGGATGGCCAGCCAGACCGGATCGCAGCCCAGCAGGATAAGCGGAGGCGCCACCAGCGGGACAACGACAAAGACGATCTCGATGAAGTCTAGGAAGAATCCGAGCACGAACATCACAGCCATGGTCGCTGCGAGTGCGCCCCACTTGCCCCCTGGCACGGCGTGCAGGATTTCCGCGATCAGGTCATCGCCGTCGAAACCCCGGAACACCAGGCTGAAGAGCGAGGCGCCGATCAGGATGAGGAAGACCATCGAGGTGATATGCGAGGAACTCTTGAGCGCGGGCACCAGCTGCGACGCCTTGCGCAGGACGAGCAGGCCCGCGACGAGCGACGCGAGGAAAACGAGGCAGGCGATCGCCGTCAGCCCCATGCCCGCGGCCGCGAGGCCCGAATGCGCGATGTCGCCCACCCGCAGGTCGAGCGTGTTGCGCAGGATGAGAATGACCGGAAGGCTGAGCAGGCCGGCGATCATGACGGACGAAAGGCGGCTACCAGTGTCGCGGGCGAGGCGAAGGCCGGCAAGCAGGAGGGCCCCGCCCGCGCCGATCGCCGACGCTTCCGTCGGCGGCGCGATGCCGCCGAGGATTGATCCGAGCACCGCGACGATCAGGCCGACCGGCGCACCAACGCCCAGCAGCACATCCGTAGCGGTCAGCGGTGCGGTGTCATCGTCGAGTTTTGCAGGCGGGCAGGCGGAGGGACGGAAGATAGCCACCGCCGCGACCCATGAAAGGTAGAACAGCACAAGGATCAAGCCGGGAATCAACGCTCCGGCAAAGAGATCGCCGACCGACACCACCGCCGATGCGCTGCCGGAGGAAAGGCTCGCCTGACTGGCGGCATTCGAGATTGCATCGGCCAGCAGGATCAGCACGATGGACGGCGGGATGATCTGGCCGAGTGTTCCGGACGCCGCGATGGTGCCCGTGGCGAGGCGCACGTCATAGCCCTGCCGCAGCATGGTCGGCAGCGCAATCAGCGTCATGGTGATTACGGTGGCGCCGACGATGCCGGTGGACGCAGCCAGCAGGGTGCCGACGAGGATAACGGCGAAGCCCAGTCCCCCGCGCACGCCGGCAAGCAGGCGGCTCGCGATGTTGAGCAGGTCCTCTGCCACGCGGGAGCGTTCGAGGATCACGCCCATCAGCACGAACAGGGGCACCGCGATCAGCGTCTGGCTCTGCATGATTGAGCTGCCTTCGATCCGGCTTGGGAAGGCCTTAAGGAAGGAGTCCGGGAACACGCCGAGCGCAATGCCGAGCAGCGCGAAGATCAGCGCGACGCCGCCGAGCGTCAGTGCGACGGGATACCCGGCGAGCAGCGCGATGATCGCGCTGGCAAACATCGCGATGGCGAGGATGGCCTCAAGCTCCATGGCGCTCTCCGCTCGCCATTGCGTTGTCCGGCTCGGCTGGTGGAAGGGCGCCTGTCAGTCGCAGCGCGGCCTTAAGCGATTCCGAGAGGCCCTGCGCCATCAGCAGCACGGCGAAGACGGGCACCAGCGTCTTGAAGAGGTAGAGGATCGGCAGCCCGTCGGACTCGCGCGAGCCTTCCAGCAGCATCCAGGAGCGCGCCAGGCCCGCTTCGCTGGTCATCAGGATCCGTACACAGATGGGGAAGAGCAGAAGGTAGGCTCCGGCAAGCTCAATCCAGCTTCGCCCGGTCTCGCCGAAGCGCGGCCGCAGGATGTCCACCCGCACATGCGCGCCATCCCTCAGCGCTGCAGCTGCGCCCAGCATAAACATCGCGGCAAAGGCATACGTTACCGCTTCGTTGAGCCATGTGAAGGAGAGGCCGAAGGCATACCGCAGAAGCACGACAACCAGCTGAAGGAAGATCAGCAGCACGCCGCACGTCATTGCCGCGCCGAGCGCGGTGCCGGACATCCGGTCGATCAGCGCGATAATGCTTTTGGCGGCGCCGTCCAACAGGTTTGGAACCGCCAGCACAATGAGCGGCAGGGCAAATAGCGGCAGGGTTGCGATGCCCGCCCATTTGAGCGCCGTGCCGAGCGTCAGGAAAATCTGGCTGTCCATGCCGCGCCTCCGGGCTTACTTGCCGAGCGCGCGGGCGGCGTAATAAGGCCCGTCAGAGACACCAGCCCAGCCGCGCATCAGTTTCAGCGAGGCTTCAAAGCTCTCATAGATCCGCTTCTCGATACCGTCCCTGCCGCTGGCGGCGCGCACGTCGAAAGCGGCTTCCGACATCCGCTTGACAACTTCATCCGGGAACGAACGAAGCTGCGTTCCGTGCTCACGCACAAGCAGGTCAAGGTGCACGGAGTTCTGGTAGGTGAATTCGCCGAGCGACAGGTGGTTCACCGACTCGCACGCCGCTTTCAGGATCGCCTGTTCGCTGGGGATGAGGCTATCCCAGGCACCGCGGTTGATGCCGACGGCAAGGCTCGCGCCGGGTTCGTGGAAGCCCGGGCCGTAATAATAAGGTGCCTCGCGGTGAAAGCCGAGCGAATAGTCGTTCCAGGGTCCAACCCATTCGGTCGCATCAATCGCGCCCGTCTGCAGCGCCTGGTAAATCTCGCCGCCCGCCAGCGAGATCGAGGCGCCCCCCAGGGCACGCAGCACTTCGCCGCCCTGGCCTGGGATGCGCATCTTGAGGCCCACGAAATCGTTCAGCGAGGTCATCTCGCGCCGGAACCAGCCGCCCATCTGGTGACCGGTATTGGCGCCCTGGATCGACTTGATGCCGAACTGGCCGGAGAGCTCATCCCACAGCGCCTGTCCGCCGCCATGGTCAATCCAGCCCATGATCTCCTGCGCCGTCATGCCGAAAGGCACTGCGGTAAAGAACGGGAAGGCAGTCGACTTGGCGGTCCAGTAGTATTCCGCGCCGTGATACATGTCGGCCGAGCCGTTCGCCACCGCGTCGAAGCTCTCGAACGGCGGCACCAGTTCGCCGGCTGCGAACACCTTGATCTCCATCAGCCCGTCCGACATCTCGAACACGCGTTCGGACACCCGTTCGGCGGCGCGGCCAAGGCCGGGCAGGCCCTTCGGCCAGGTGGTCACCATGTTGAAGCGGCGCCGGCTGCGGCTGATGGCCGGGCCGGAGAGCGCCGCACCGGATTTGGGATTAGCGAAGGTTGCCACGGCGCCTGCGAGCCCAAGGGCTCCTGCGCCGACGAGATTACGCCGGTTGATCATCGACTGGCCTCCCTATGCGCGCGTCCGGCCTCTGCCGGACCGGTCTCGCTTCGCGCCTACTCTTCGTCTCTCAAGGGCCGCCAGCGGTCGCCGTCAAGTACTTCCAGTGGTTTGTAGCGCCGCTTGTACGCCATCTTCGGGCTGCCTTTGACCCAGTAGCCGAGGTACACGTGCGGCAGGCCGAGGTCTTGTGCATGGCGGATATGATCCAGTATCACGTGGTGGCCGAGGCTGCGCGCTTCCTGTTCGGGATCAAAGAAGGTGTAGACCATCGAGAAACCGTCTCGCAGCACATCAGTGATCGAGCAGGCCACCAGCGGCGCCGACTCTTCGGGTCCGTCGCGGTATTCGAAGATAAGGCTCTGAACGGGGCTGCCGCCGACCATCGCGACATAGTCACGGTAGGTCATCTCAGACATGCCGCCATTGTCATGGCGCGTCTTCACATAGGCTTTCAGCAACCGGAACTGCTCCCGCGTCGCCTGCGAGACAACCGGGCGCCGCACCAGCCCTGTATTTTTCGCGATCACCTTGCGGTCATTGCGGCTCGTCTCGTGTTCGCGTGTCGGCACTCGCACGCTGCGGCATGCATTGCAGCGCAGGCAAGCGGGCCGATAGGCAATCGACTGGCTACGGCGGAAACCGGACTGGCTGAGCACATTATGCACGACGTCCGCTTCCGGGATCGCGAGGTTTGTGAAGGCTTTCCGTTCCTTGCGGTCAGGCAAATAGGGGCAGGGGCTGGGGTTCGTGACGTAGAACCTCAGCGACCGTTCCAGGCCAGCCGGCAGCAGATGGGAATCCGTGAACTTCATTTCGACGAACGATACACTTCACCGGGCCAGCGCCAAGGGGCCAAAACCGGGCAGGTGCGAAGCAGCGGCAAAAAAGACACACCGACGTGGCCGGAAAGCCTCACGGTTGGGCGCTCAGATGAACTTTCAGGCTGATCCGGCGGTTTTGTGCGAGGTGGGGCTGGCCGGAGTCGAGCGGCTGTGTATCCGCAAGGCCTGTCACCGCCGCAAAACGTGCCGGCGCCACGCCGAACGCCTCGAACAGGCGGCGGGCTTCACTGGCGCGGTCCGACGAGAGATCCCAGTTCGAATAGCCGGTCGTGGTCAGGCTGAAGGCATCGGTATGGCCTTCGATTGACAGCGGGTTGGCGAGCGGAGCGAGCGTTGCGGCCGTTGCAGCCACCAGTGCCCGGCCTTCCGGGGTCAGGGCGCCACTGGCACTCTGGAACAGGGGCCGGCCCGCCGTGTCCACCAGATCAAGGCGAACCCCATCCGGCTCCATGGAAAGGATAACGCTTTCGCCGGCGGCCTTAAGGGTCTCGGAAAGTTGCAGAAGGCTGAACAGGTCTGCGGCTTCCGAAGCCACCGGAGGGGCTGCGGTTGCGAGCGCCAGTTCCCTGGTCTTGAATTCGGCGGCAATGGCGGCGCGGGCATTGGGCGAGACGCCGCTGACCAGCCACATCAACAGGAAGAAGGCCATCAGGGCGGTCAGGAAGTCGGCGTACGCCATCTTCCACGTGCCCAATTTGCGGGCCGGTGGTGCAGGCATTCTGCCTGCGGGTTGCCGGTGGGTCGTGGCGTAAGCCATCGTCCTGGTTCCTGTCCTTCTGACGGAGATCATCGTCTATCAGGTCATGGTGAAACCCACGCTTCGGCGAGGGATGGGATTTCGATGAAATTCCATCTATCTGCATCCCCACACCTATCCCAAAAGGAGACACTCATGGCGCGCACAGCATTTCTTGGCCTCGGGGTCATGGGCTTCCACATGGCCGGGCACCTGGCGCGCGCTGGTCACCAGGTGAGCGTCTGGAACCGTACCGCCGCGAAGTCCGCCGCCTGGACCGGCGTGCACCGCGGTGAGGCGGCGAAGGATCCCGCCTCGGCCGTCTTCGGCGCCGAGTTCGTCCTGATGTGCCTAGGCGATGACCCGGACGTGCGCGCCGTCTTCGAGGCCTTTGAGCCGAGCCTCGGCGCAGGCATGACCGTCATCGACCACACCACCGCCTCCGCCGGGCTCGCCCGCGAACTCGCCGCACGCTGCAAGGCGAAGGGCGCGCACTTCATCGATGCCCCGGTCTCGGGAGGTGAGGCTGGCGCGATCAATGGCAAACTCACCATCATGTGCGGCGGCGAGCCAGCCGCCTTCGCCGGCGCCGAGCCGGTGATGAACGCCTTCGCCCGGAAGATCACACGGATCGGCGAGGCGGGCTCCGGCCAACTCGCTAAATCCGTCAACCAGATCTGTATCGCGGGAATCGTGCAGGGACTCGCCGAGGGTCTGCACTTTGCGGACAAGGCCGGGCTCGATCCCGCCAAGGTGATCGAGGCGATCTCTGGCGGCGCGGCGCAAAGCTGGCAGATGGAAAACCGCTGGAAAACGATGACCGAAGGCAAGTTCGATTTCGGCTTCGCAGTCGACTGGATGCGCAAGGATCTGCGCATCACGCTGGACGCGGCGGAGGAAGTTGGCGCGACCCTTCCGGTCACCTCAATCGTGGACGCCTACTACGGCGAAGTACAGGCGATGGGCGGCAATCGCTGGGACACGTCGAGCCTGATTGCCCGCTTGAAGCCGTAACGCCCCGGTGTTGGGCTGCTAAAGGAGCGTGCCTTGGAAACTGCACCCGGACGTCACGGTCATCCGAAAACCCGTGACAGGGAAGAGGCGCCGTATCGCCTGCATGGGCTCAAGCTTTCATACTTTACCGGCAAGCTCGAAGCCTATTTCCGGGTCAAGGGCGTTGCCTTTGAATTTGTGGACATGGACACTGCCGACTTCCGGCGCTGCGCCCGCGAAACAGGCATTGCCCAGATGCCGCAGGTTCAAGCGCCGGATGGCAGATGGCTCACCGACACAACAGCGATCATCGCGGAGTTTGAAACAGCTTTCGTGGGGCCTGTTTTGTCTCCGAAGGATCCGTTGACCCGCTTCTTCAGCCTGTTGCTGGAAGATTTGTTCGACGAGTGGTTGTGGCGCCCGGCGCTGTATTATCGCTGGGCCTTCGTTGAAGACCGCACACTGATGAGTTCACAGATAGCTCGGACGATGTTGCGCGACGTTCCACTGCCTTTCAGCGTGCGCCGCCGCCTGATCCTCGCGCGCCAGCGCCGCCAATACCTCGGACAAGACGGGATTACGCGCCGAACCGCGCCCGCGGTTGAAGCGCTCTACCGCGACACGCTGCAGATGCTGGAAGCAATTTTCCGGGTACGGCCCTTCCTGATGGGAGGGCGGCCCGTAGAGGCTGATTTCGGCCTGATGGGGCCGTTCCTGCGCCACTTCTCACATGATCCGACACCGGCTGCGATCCTGCGCGAGACCGCGCCGAACACGCAGGCCTGGGTTGCACGTGTCTGGGCCACGACACCTTGCGATGCCGAGGCAGCGCTGCTGCCCGAAAGAGTACCCGATGATCTTCAGGGACTGATCACGATGACCGCGCGCGATTACCTGCCATACCTGGCCGCCAACGCATTGGCCGTAAGTCAGTCCGATGCGACCGTGCAGTACACGCAGGGCGGAACGGACTGGTCCGTACCCGCGGCGCCCTACCGCGCAGCATGCCTCGATGCGCTGAAAGCCGCCTACGTCGCCTTGCCGGACGAGGTGCGCACGGCCGCAGGCCTCAAACTGGGCCCCGGCGCCGTGGCAATTCTGTCGGCTCCAAAGACTACATTTGTGCCGGATGTGCGGCGTCCCCTCGGACGCCTGTGGCAAAACGCACGCACTGCTAGACGTTGATAGGGTACGCTGCGCAGTCTGTACCTCATCGGAGGGGGGAACCGATGGCGAGGTCTGAACCTAAGACAAAAGTGACGGCGGTAATGCCGAAGGATTTCATTGCCGCTTTGGAGGACGCCGAACTCCTGCTTAAGCGGATGACGAAGGTCACCGGCCTCAAGCCAAAAGTGGGGGCCGAGCATCATCGGCTTTGGCCGTTCCGCCTGCACGTACGACAGCGGACATTCCGGCGAGGCCTTGCAGGGTGGGCTTCAGTCCGCGCAAGCACAAGACCGGCCAGAGTTGTCTCGATCCCGGCAGCCTCGAAAAGATCTAACTGAATGTATGCGAACAGATCGTCACGGACGGCGTCGCCTATATGCGCATACACTTCGGCAAGCTCGACGTTCCGCATGCGGACTTCGCCCGTCTGCGCTGCGGCGAGGCCGATTTCCCGTTTCAGGGCGGCCCGGAAAACCTGCGCGCCTTAATATGCCAGCCGGACGAAGACGGCCGCTATCCGGGCAGCGGCGGTGACAGCTTCATGCTGATCGTCAAATGGCCGAAAGACGGCAGCGCGCCGCAAACGCAGACCATTTACCCCTTCGCCGCCGCCATGAGGCGCCCCGGCTCGCTGCACTATTCAGATCAGCCGGAGATATTCCCGAAGGAGGGATTCAAGGAGAGTCCGCAGCCGGTTTACAAGCAGGTCGGGATTCCTCCCGCCGGGGATGCACTGCTCATGTTGGATTTGCGGGATATATCCCGCCCTACGCGCCCAGCTTCTCCGCCGCGCGCTCAGCAAAGTACGTGATCACACCCGCGGCGCCTGCGCGCTTGAAACTCAGCAGGGTTTCCATCATCACGCGGTCGCCGTCGATCCAGCCGTTCTGGGCGGCGGCCATGATCTGTGCGTATTCGCCGGAGACCTGGTAGGCCAGCGTCGGCACGCCGAACGTCGTCGAGACGCGGTGCACGATGTCCAGATAGGGCAGGCCCGGTTTCACCATCACCATGTCGGCACCTTCGGCGAGGTCGAGCGCCACTTCGCGCAGCGCTTCGTCTGTGTTCGAAGGATCCTGCTGGTAGGTTTTCTTGTCGCCCTTCAGCGCCGCGGCCGAGCCGATGGCCTCGCGGTACGGCCCGTAGAAGCCGCTCGCATACTTGGCCGCATAGGCGAGGATCATCGCGTTCGTGAAGCCCTCTTCCTCAAAAGCGAGGCGGATGGCGCCGATGCGCCCATCCATCATGTCCGACGGCGCGACCACATCGGCGCCTGCGCCGACATGCACCAGCGCCTGTGTGACCAGGCGCTCCACCGTGGAATCATTCGGGATTGTGCCGTCCTCGTCGAGCAGACCATCGTGGCCATGCGACGTATACGCATCAAGGGCCACGTCCGTGATCAGACCAACTTCCGGGGCGGCATCCTTCATCGCCTTCAGCGCACGCGGCACGAGGCCTTCGGGTGAGAGCGCTCCGGTGCCTTCGGCGTCCTTGCCTTCCGGCCCGATATACGGAAACAGCGCGATCGCCTGAATGCCGAGCGCCTTCGCCCTTTTTGCCGCCAGCGCCGCTTCCTTCACCGACAGCCGGTCCACCCCCGGCAGGGAGGCGACCGGCACGCGGCCCTCGCCATCATGCACGAACACCGCCCAGACCAGGTCCGCCGGGGTCAGCACGTGTTCAGCGGTCAGCGAACGCACCCACGGGGCCTGGCGCAGGCGGCGCATACGGGTGGCGGGAAAGGATTGGGGAAACTGGGTCATAGCGTCCTTTTGCGACAATTCCTGCCCGCTCACAACCACCCGGATTTCCGGCGCATGAAGCAGCGCTTCGTTACGTCCATAACTGCTGCCTGCCGCGCCTCGATTTCCAGCATCCAGTCCGTTATCTGGTTGCGGGGCAGTTCGCGAAAGCCGAGCGTGCGGTAGAAGGGCGCGTTCCACGGCAGGTCCCGGAAGGTCGACAGCGTCACCGTCTTCAGCCCCCGGTCCTTGGCGTCCTGAAACACCCGCCGGATAAGGGCCGCGCCCAGCCCCCGTCGCCCATGCTCAGGGTGTACGCTGACCTGGTCCAGATACAGCGTATCGCCCCGGAGCGAGGTCAGCACAAAGCCCGCAGGCAGGCCCTTCCGGTCACGCGCCAGGAAAAGATGTCCCCCCGGCATCGCCGCCTCGAAGACGTCTGCCGGCACATGGTCCAGCAGCTCGTGGTCGGGCAGCATACCCGTGCCCGCAAACAGCTGACTGGCGGCCAGGTCAATGGCAATCAGGTCCGCGATTTCGTCGGCCGCCACGCCCGAAATCGAGTATCCTTCGGGAAGGCGTCGCATTGACATTCGGCCTGGCTCTATCGCAATTCGGGGCAACACATATTGAGATAAAGGCGCCTTGCCAATGAGCCTGATGTTTGACGACGAACGGATCATGATCCGTGACATGGCGCGCCGCTTTGCCGAAGACCGGCTGCTGCCGCATTCCGAAGCCTGGGACCGCGACAGCCACTTCCCGGTGGACGTGATCAAGTCTGCTGGCGAGCTGGGCTTCGCAGGCATCTATGTGGGCGAAGAATTCGGCGGCTCGGGCCTGACGCGGACCGACGCGGCGCTGATCTTCGAACAGCTCTCCTATGGCGACGTCTCCACCGCCGCCTTCATCTCCATCCACAATATGGCCTCCTGGATGATCGACACGTTCGGCTCGAGGGAACAGCGCGCGATCTGGCTGCCGCGTCTCACCTCGATGGAGCTGATCGCATCTTACTGTCTCACCGAGCCGGGCTCTGGTTCGGACGCCGCGAGCCTCAAGACCAAGGCCATGCGCGACGGCGATGACTACGTCATCACTGGCACAAAACAATTCATTTCCGGCGCGGGCACCTCGGACATTTACGTCCTGATGGCCAGAACCTCAGACGACGGAGCAAAGGGCGTCTCGACCTTTATCATTGAGAAGGGCACGCCGGGTCTTTCGTTTGGCGCCAACGAGCGCAAGATGGGCTGGAAAAGCCAACCCACCGCGCAAGTCATACTGGATGAAGTGCGCGTACCCGCGGCAAACCGCATAGGTGAGGAAGGCCACGGCTTCCGCTTTGCCATGGCAGGCCTTGATGGCGGCCGCCTCAACATCGCCGCCTGCGCCCTTGGCGGGGCCCAGCTCGCGCTCGACCTGGCAGTCAGCTACGCCAAGGACCGCAAGCAGTTCGGCAAGCCCATCGCGGACTTCCAGAGCGTCCAGTTCAGGCTCGCCGACATGGAAACCGAACTGCAGGCCGCGCGCGTCATGCTCTACGAAGCCGCTGGCCGCCTAGACGGCAAGACGCCAGACGCCACCCGCTGGTGCGCCATGGCCAAACGCTTCGTCACCGACACGGCCTTCAAGGTCGCCAACGACGCGCTGCAGATCCACGGCGGCTACGGCTATCTCGCCGACTATCACGTCGAACGTATCGTCCGTGACCTGAGGGTCCACCAGATCCTCGAAGGAACCAACGAGATCATGCGCGTGATCATCTCGCGCGATATACTGAAGGGCTAAGGAGGCCCCTTCAATACCGCGGCGTCCGGTCCCGTATCCGGTCAAAGCCCTGCCTGATCGTCGCAAACCGCGCCTCGATAAAGGGTTCGAACTGCAGGTCGGTGAAAATGTGCGGCCAGTCGCCTTCGATGGCCTCCCGCACCAGCTCGCCCACATACAGCGGATCAATGCCCTTCGCGATCGCTTCGGTGACCGCTTTCAGCATTTCCGTCCCTGGACCTTCCGCTGGCGCGGTCTGGATTTGCCCCGCAAAGCGGTCCGGAATGTTGCGTCCCGAACTCACGATATTCGTGCGGATCACGCCGGGGCAGAGCACCGAGACGCCGATCCCGCGCGCCGCCAGTTTTGGCCGCAGGTCTTCCGACAGCGCCACCACGCCGAATTTCGTCACGTCATAGGAGGGATTGGTCAACGCCACCATGCCGGCAATCGACGCGGTGGAGACGATCTGCCCGCCCTCGCCATGCTTCTCGATCAGCGGCCCGAAAATCTCGATGCCCCAGACGACCGAGAGCAGGTTCACGCCCAGCACCCAGTTCCAGCCAGCATCATTCCAGGTGCCATAATCACCGCCGCCGCCTACGCCCGCATTGTTGACGAGGATATGCACCTTGCCAAAGCGCGCGATGGTCTCGTCGGCTGCGCGCTGCAGGTTATCCTTCAGCGACACGTCCGCCAGCACGCCTTCGATATCCGCGTTGGTCGCACGCAGGTCCGCAACTGCCTTGTCCAGCGCGGCTTTCTCGATGTCGCACAGCATCACCTTTACGCCCGCCTGTGCCAGCGCCGTCGCAATGCCGAGCCCGATGCCGGAGGCCGCGCCGGTCACGAAAGCCGTCTTTCCCTCGAGTGATTTCATGTTGTTCTCCCTGACTTTCAACCATCCTGCGCCTGCCGCTTCTGCCGCGCAATCGGCTCCCCAGCGTCAGCTTTGACCGCTGCCCTGTCATCTGCGAGAACGGCCGGCATGGACGCCGGCCTGATCCTCGACACGCTGGAGCGCGCCAGCGAAAGATGCGCCGACCCCGCGCCGCTTATCTACCGGCGCCTGTTCGAGCTGCGCCCGGAATTCGAATCCCTCTTCGTCATGGACACCGATGGCGGTGTGCGTGGCTCGATGCTTACGACCTGTTTCAACTGCATCCTCGGCCTGATCGAGGGGAGCGCCACGCAGCACGTAATCATCTCGTCTTCCCGCTTCTCGCATGACGGCTATGGCGTCCCGGTGCAGGACTTCGACCTGATGTTCATCGCCATCCGCGACACCTTCTGCAGCCTGCTCGGCCCAGACTGGACGCCGGAGACCGACGCAGCCTGGACCGATCTCCTCACCGGCATCGCGTCCATAGAATAAGTGCTGGCTTCACCGGAAAGCGTCCATTACGTTAGGTCAAACACCTTTCTGGGGAACCCCGCCATGAACGACTCGCAAACCGGAACGTACGGCGCCATCTCGCGCGCCAATCACTGGATCGTCTCGCTCGCCTTCTTCGGCATGCTGGCGGTCGGGTTCATCCTCTCGAATGATGTGTTGACGCGTGAAGAGGCAGGCCCCCTGCGCGACCTGCATAAGGCGACCGGGACGGTCCTTCTGTTCGTCGTTGCCTGGCGTGTCATCTGGCGCCTGCGTCAGGGTTTTCCCGCGCCGGTGCCCGGCCTCGCGGCCTGGCAGGTCACCGCCTCGCGCCTCGTGCACTGGGGCCTGCTCGTGGTGCTGATCGTCATGCCGCTTTCGGGCGTGCTGATGTCGCTGCTGGGCGGGCGGTCGATCGATATTTTCGGTCTTTTCGCCATCCCGCCGCTCGCGGAAATCGAAGGCGCCGGCAAACTCGCCCGCGCGGTCCACGGTTACGCCGCCTGGGCGCTCGCCGCGCTGATTACGCTGCACGTCGCCGCCGCTTTGAAACACCTGGTCGTGGACAAGGATGGCACGGTGGCCCGGATGGTGACGGGCAAGGCGGATCGGTGATTGCAATTCGTGCCTTTCGGGGCGTATCCTGATCCCGTCAGACCCGCTGCATCATACAAAAGTGGGCAGGGAGGAACCATGCAGATCACACCGCTTGCTGGCGCCGGCGCGGAGATTACCGGCGTCGACGTCCGCCATCTCTCGTCCGGAGAATTCGCTGCGGTGCGTCAGGCCTATGCCGATCACGGCGTCATCTTCTTCCGCGACCAGTCGCTGACGGAGCAGGACCATATCGCTTTTGCGCGCCGCTTCGGGCCGATCAATATCAATCGCTTCTTCCAGGCGCATGAGCGCTATCCGGAAATTGCCCTCGTCCTGAAGGAGAAGGAGCAGAAAACCAATATCGGCGGCGGTTGGCACACGGATCATTCCTATGATGCTGAGCCGGCCATGGGATCTGTCCTCGTCGCGCGCCAGCTGCCGGACGTGGGCGGTGATACCTGGTTTGCGTCGATGTATACGGCCTATGATACGCTGGATGACGCCACGAAGGCCGAGGTCGCCGGCCTTCGCGCGGTGCATTCGGCCAGGCACATTTTCGGCTCCGGCAACGACAATCACTACAAGGCGAACCGCGACACGGACGGGCGGATCGGCAACACGGCGGCGGCCGATGTGCTGGACGATGTCGTGCATCCGGTGGTGATCACCCACCCGCTCAGCGGCAAGAAGGCGCTCTACGTTAATCCCGCCTTCACCGTGCGGATTGAGGGGTACCCGGACGACGCGTCAAACGCGCTGCTGATGCGCCTCTACGCGCACGCGATGAACCCGGACCACGCCCACCGCTTCAAATGGCAGCCCGGCTCGGTCGCCTTCTGGGACAACCGCGCCACCTGGCACTGGGCCATGAACGACTATCACGGCGAACGCCGCCTGATGCACCGCATCACAATCGAAGGCTGCGCCCTGAACTGAGCGGCGAACGAAGAGCGCCGCGAGACAGGCTTCCCGTTTCCGCACGCTTGTCCAATGATACTGCCGAGTTCAAACAGGGCAGTGGCCGGCGCCGGTTCGCAGACCATACCCCAAGGCCAATTCCTGCAGGCTCAGTATGACTCCCTCGGCTTGGACTAGCCCTCGGCCTCCAGCATCAAAACACCTTCCTGCTTCCGGATCACGGTCCGCCGCAGGCTGCTCACGCGGTAGTCGCGGGACAAGCAGGTATCGACCGCAATGAAGTCGACCCGCGCATCGGTCTGCGTGAACTCGACCCGTACGTAGCCCTGATACCGATCCTCGGTCCAATTCACCTCGGGAAGGGCTTCAGCGAACAGCGCATTGAGCCGCGCCGGGCCGTCTCCCGTCCATCCAGTCTCCACGAAGTCCCCCGGTGAAGAGATGCCGGCGGTGCCGATCTCGACGCCGATGGGCTTGCCATTTTCGTCAAACAACGGATTTTCCCAGAAGCTGTGGCTGTCGCCTGTAAGGAATATGAGATCGCGCGCGCCGGCCTTGTCAGCGGCGGCATAAAGCTGCTCACGCGCCGCCGGGTAGCCATCCCAGGTGTCGGTGTAGAAAGGCAGGTTCCACTTGCCCTTCCAGAAAAGGTTGGCGCCAGCACCTATACGTTCACTTGCCGGGGCCAGCGATTCTGGAATGCCGGCAGCTTCGAGATCGGGTACCAGCATGCGGGCAATCGGGCTCGCATTGCCTACAAAGCGCCACGGCTCCCCGCGTGCAACCGACCGGGCGACAGCGTCCTCGAAGAAGGTCTCCATCTCTGGCGAAAGCATGCGCCGCGCCGGATCGCCGATGATGTCCAGCATGAACCGGTCGCGCGCGTCCTGGCTCTGGATTTCGGCATAGTGTTTGGCGTAGTCGATCTGACGGTCGCGGCCGGTATGACGCGATTCCAGGGTGATTAGCGTTGCAAGACCGCCCAGCTGATAGCTGCGCCAGAATGCTTCCGGCGCCTGGCCCGATAGCGGATCTCGCACCGGCATCCATTCATAGTACGCCTGCAGCGCTGCTTGGCGGCGCAGCGCATAGTCCCCTTCGCTCTCACTCTGGTGGTTCTGCGCGCCGCCGGTCCAGGGATTGTTGGTGACCTCATGATCATCCCAGCACGCGACGAAAGGATGTGCGGCATGCATCGCCTGAGCGCCGGCATCGGTCTTGTACTGGGCATGACGTTGGCGATAATCCGCCAGCGACACGATTTCATTGGCGGGCTGATGCCGGCGGCCGAGCGCAGTCCCGGTTTCATCACCCCATTCACTGGCGCCATACTCGTAGATATAGTCGCCTGTGTGCAGTACCAGATCGATGCCCGGATCCTTGGCGATCGCGTCGTAGGCGTTGAAATACCCGAAGGCAAAATTCGAGCAGGAAGCCAGCGCGATCCCGATCCGGTCCTCGCCGCTCGCCTTGAACAGCCGGGTCCGGCCGGTGGGTGAAACCTCGCCGAGAGCAGAGAACCGGTAATACAACGCCGGGCCAACCGGCAGCGGACCCGCGATGACCTTGACCGTATGGTCTGTTTCGGCCGACGTCTGCGCATCTCCTCGCAGGAGGATACGATCGAATGAGGGCTGATCCGACACTTCCCAGGAGACGGTTGCCGCACGTTCCGTCCCGCTGATCCGGGTCCAGAGTACTATGCTGTCCAATGTTGGATCACCGCTGGCCACACCGTGCCTGAACACGGAATTTTCGGGTACAACTTCCTTCGATGGCGCACATGCGGGCACCGCGCCTGAGACTGCAAGCGCAATGAGCAGCTGCCGGCGATCAAGCTGGTTGGACATCGCTACCTCCGGTCATTTCAAAAGAACTGGCGGCCTCCAGACTGGAGGCCGCCAGGCAGGAAGAAACAATATCCTTAGAACGCCTTGCGGATGGTCAGGAAGAGTTGTTGCGGCGCACCGGTCACGAGGGTCTGCGAGTCTCCGGAGTTTACAAATCCGTTGGTTCCAAGCGTGCCGACATAGTCTTCGTCGAAGATGTTGGTCGCGTTCAGCTGAACCTCGAGGCCCTCAAGGATCGGATTGCCGCTGAAGCGGTAGCCGAGCGTTGCGTCGACAATCGTCCGGCCTTCGACGTTTCCGCCGTTGTTCGTGAAGGTGAAGAAGCGGTCGCCGAGGTAATTGGCACCCAGAGAACCGAACACACCGCCATTGTCATAGACGATTTCGGCGAAGGCAATCGTGTCGGGCGTGTTGACAACCTTCTTGCCGGCTGTCGCCGCCAGGACAGCACCTGCGCGGTTCACCACGTCATCCTGATACCGGGAGTCGTTGAAGGTGAAGGCACCGAACAGCGTGATGTCATCGTTGACCAACACGGATCCGACGAGTTCAATCCCTTTCGTTTCGACGCTTCCCACGTTGGAGATCACCGGCGCGTTGCCGACGATTCCGGGGCCTTGAGACACGGCGAGCAGGCGGTCGTCGAACGTGACGAAGTAGGCCGCAGCGCCGAGCTGGACGAGGTCATTGCTGTAACGCAGGCCCGCTTCGAAGGTTTCCGAGCTTTCCGGATCGACCGAAGCAATCACCTCGTCCACGACGAGTTGGCTGCGCGAAGAGAATGGACCGGCGGTGGCGGCAGAGACAAAGGCTGCCGTATTTTGAGAATAGGAACCGAAGACTTCTGTCTGGTCGGAAACCTGATAGTTAAAGCCCGCCTGCGGCAGGAAGGATTCTTCTGTCTCGATCGTGGCCACGAGGTTCGAATTGGTGCCGACCACGGGCTGGGCATTGTTGATGATCAGCGTATCGACCGAGTTTTCAACGTTCAGCGACTTGAAACCGCCGTTCAGCTTCAGCTTGTCAGTGACCTGCCAGGTATCCTGGATGAAGAACTGGACCGTCTGGGTGTCGAAACCGTAGCCCCACTGGGTGAAAAACGGATTGTCGAGGAAGCCGAGGAAGTCGCGGGTCGGTCCATTGCGGTTTTCCGAGTAGAAGCGGCGATATTGCTCGAAGTCGTTCTGTTCGAGCCAGACGCCGCCCTGGATTTCATGGTTGCCTACCGCGTAGGTGACGCTGCCGATCAGGCCCTTGCGGTCGATATCGTATTCCGTGGTGCGAACCGAAAGCGGCGCGTTGGCAGTCGTTGCACCAGGCGTAAGAGCGTTCGGAGAGATGAGATAAGGCGTGCCCCAGAGTCCCTGACCCTTGTTCTGGTGGCTGTAGCCTTGAACACGCAGGTCAAGCCCTTCGGCCAGCGGCCAGTCGAGCGCGATATAGGCAAGATCGTCGTCGCGTACGCCGGCTGCGTTCCAATATGCATCATCGGCGGTTGCGATCGGCGCGGGGTAGACGAGGCCGGCGCCGGCATCCGTCACCGGCTGGCCGGTATCGCCGCGATTGTGGGCGATGTCGGCGACAAGAACGGCGACGTCGAAATTGCTGTCACCAAAGTTGTCCCAGTTATAGCCGAGGCGGTCGATCATGCCGAGCGACAGGTCCTGATAGTCCTGCTCGCGGCGCTCGGAGTGGCTGTAGTAGCCGGTGAGCGTTGCCGGACCGACGGGCTGGACGACCTTCAGGCCATACTGGTCCTGGTTCTGCTCGCCGTCGCCCTTGTACTTGCCCATTTCGCTGGTCATGGCCGAGACCCAGGCCCGCGTGCCGAGCCCTTCGATCTCGCCGGTATCGATTCGGCCGAACAGGCGCAGCGTGTTGTCGCTGCCGGTCGTTGCGGCGCCAAGCACACCGAACTCGTCAGCAGCATCGACCGAGCTGAACTTGAGGGCGCCGCCGAGATTGCCCGAGGACGCGACATCCAGGGCGCCCGAACCCTGGGCGAGGGTAACGCCGCCGAGGTTCTCGCTGATCAGCGCGCGGGAGATGTGCAGACCATTGTGGTTGCCATAGCTCATGTCGCCGAGCGGAACGCCGTCGAGCGTGAAGCCGAGCTGGTTCTGGCTGAAGCCGCGGATGTTGATGCGGACAGCCCACTCATAGGCGCCGAACGGGTCAGCGCCCGAGACGGCAACGCCCGGCAGGCGCTGGACCACCTTGATCGGGCTCGTACCCGGCGCCTGGAACTCCAGCGCTTCGCTCGAGACGGACTGGGTCTGGCGCACTTCGCCGGAGCCGATGACCACCACGGCATCGAGGACGCGGCTTGCGTCGGCGGCGGCGAGATCCTCACCGGCTTCAGCCGCTGCTTGTCCATGCGCGCTGAGCGCAGTTGTCATGGCCAGGACGGCCGAAGAGAGAAGGAATTGAAGTTTCATGATGGCCCCGTCGAGAAAAAGGTTTCGCAGACGAAACGGCAGCCAGGAAGGATGCAGTTCGTGCTCTGCGGACGTAGCCTCGCTCATTGACGGTTCCGCAAAGGTGCAGAGACGGATTGATGACAGTGCCTGAGCGTTGCAAAAAAACGTCAGGGTCCGGAATGCGGACATTTTTCTATAATATTTGAATCGAATCCAGCTGCGGCTGCCTGACGTCAATCCTCACGGGCAACGGTCTGGCTTGGGTCAATCACCGCCGTCGCCGGGCATGGCCGGCGGCAAGTTGAGGCGATAAGCCGCCCGGCCTTTTTGATTGCGGGAGCGCTGACTACTCGAACTTGAACTCGACGCCGATCTCGAGGCCGCTTTCCCAGCGCTTCAGGCAGGTGCGCGGATACTTGAACTGCGGCAGGCGCAGCTCGAATTCGTCCGGCAAAAGCACGCCTTCTGTGACCGCAATGCGTGCCCCGCCCGGCGAGACATCGCGCACTTCCACTTCCAGCTTGCGGAACCAGCCGAGCTTGATCAGCCCGCGCGCATCGACGCGAGCGCGCTGGCCGCGCCGGTTGAACTTGCCCACTTCTAGACGCCGGGTATTGAAGGACTGGCTGGACATGGCGGTTCCGGAGCTGGAGCAAAGGCAGGCTTCAGCGTGGTTATTGCATAAAGGTGTAAAGGCTTGGCGAAACCGCTTGTCACAAATTGGGAACCGGGCATTTACCAGTCGGCTACTCTTTGAAGGACCAGAATCGCCATGAGCGCAGACGTATCGATCCGGCAGCAGGGCGGCCTCGGCCGTATTACGCTCACCCGCCCCTCGGCCCTGCACGCCCTCAATACGCCGATGTGCGCCGCCATCCTGGAGGCCGTCATGCGCTGGGCCGCAGACCCGTCCATCCAGCTGATCTGGATCGACCATCAAGAGGGCACGCGCGGCTTCTGCGCCGGCGGCGACATCCGCATGCTGGCCGAAAGCGGGGCAGGGGACGCGTCCGAAGCCCGCAATTTCTTCCGCACCGAATACCGCATGAACGCCGCCCTCAAGGCCTTCCCGAAACCCATCCTCGCCCTCATCGACGGCGTATCCATGGGCGGCGGCGTCGGTCTTTCCGTCCACGGATCGCACCGCGTCGCCACCGAACGCACCGTCTTCGCCATGCCCGAAACCGGTATCGGCCTCTTCCCGGATGTCGGCGGTGGCTGGTTCCTGCCGCGCCTCGGCGGCGAACTCGGCACCTGGCTCGCCCTCACCGGTGCCCGCCTGAAAGGCCCAGACGTCGCGGCCGCCCGCGTCGCCACCCACTATATGCCGTCCGAACTTATCCCCGCGCTCGCCAAGCAGATCGAGGCGGCCGACTTTTCCGCCGGCGCCGCTGAACTCCTCGGCGAAATCCTCGCTCGCTTCGCTCACGCCGTCCCCTCCGGGAGCTTCGAAGCCCACCGCGCCACGATCGACCGCTGCTTCGCGTTCGCCCGGGCTGAAGACATCCTCGCCGCCCTCGACGCCGATGCCAGCGACTGGGCCCGAACCGAAGCGGCTACTCTGCGTGCCAAAAGCCCTGAAACCGTAAAGGTTGCCCTTGGCCAGCTGCGCAAAGGCCGAGCCGCCGAAACCTTTGAAGACAACATGCGCATGGAATTCCGCATCGGCTGGCGCAAGGTTCAGAGCGCCGATTTCCTCGAAGGCGTGCGCGCCGTCATCATCGATAAGGACAACGCGCCCGTCTGGAAGCCCGCCCGCCTTGAAGATGTCACCGAGGCCGATGTCGCCCGCTACTTTGCCCCACTCGGCGCAGACGAACTGACCTTCGCTGCCTGAAGCCCGGGTCTGGACAGGCCCCGGGCAAGGCGCCGATATTTGAACATCCAAAGCAGCAGGGATGATGGTGAATGCGCGGCGAAGTCCTCAAGCCAGACGATGCGACCGGCCCCGGCCTGATCCTCGGCGAGGACGGCAAGCGCTACCAGTTCACGTCTGCCCGCGTCCACAAAGGCGCGGCCCTGGCCGCCGGTAGTCCCGTAGACTTCATTGCCCTTGGCGAAGAGGCGCGCGACATCTATACTTTAGGCC
Source organism: Hyphomonas sp. (assembly GCA_016124495.1). GTDB lineage: Bacteria > Pseudomonadota > Alphaproteobacteria > Caulobacterales > Hyphomonadaceae > Hyphomonas. Next base: position 131,511 of record WGNP01000006.1, read on the forward strand.
GAACGCCGGCTCCAGCAGTCAATACAAGTATTGACGCGGCCTATGCTCCGGCAATTGCTGCGAAATCTGAAGGAATGCTCAAATACTTCAGCCGAGCCCTGACGCGGAACTACTTTAATTTCAGTGGCCGCGCCCGCCGCGCTGAGTACTGGGGCTATCTCCTATTCTTTTTTATCACTCTGGTCGTTCTAATCGTTGTCGACGCCGTAATATCCGCGGCCTTCTTTGGCGTGGATACATATGGAAATCCGAACTTTTTCCCGATCCTGACCATTCTGTTCTATATATATAATGTAATTCCCGGTATCGCCCTGACGGTCCGGCGTCTGCATGACCAGGACATGTCGGGCTGGCTCTATTTGATCAGCTTCATTCCTTATATTGGCAGTCTTATCATTTTCATTCTGATGTTCTTTGATTCTCGTGCGGCGCCGAACAAGCACGGGGCATCTCCCAAGTATGGGGCCGCGCAGACTGTGGATGTGTTTGCCTGAGGCGCCCGTCGTTGCGCATCAGTAACGGTTAATGATAAATCGCCTTTATTAACTCTCTACTTGAGTAGAGGGATCCTGCTTATCAAAATATTAGTGCTCGTGATGTAACTATACTCAAACTACAACAAAAGTTGAGTGGTGGTTACAATGATGATGATCGAAACGCAGGAAACTGCGAATACTTCTATCAGCGAGTCTTTCCTGAAGTCTCTGTCACTTCTTGAGCAGGCGCACCGCCGTCTGCACGATGTCGTCAAGGACGACCTCGAGCGCGGCGGCGAACGTTCGCTGACCGGCGTCCAGGCCCTGCTCCTGTACGAGATCGGCGAAGGCGAGGCCCCGGCCTCCGTCCTGCGCGCCCGCGGCGCCTTTGCCGGCACCAGCCTCTCCTACAACGTCAAGAAACTGCAGGAAGGTGGCTACCTGCTGCAGACGCGTTCGGAAGACGACAAGCGCACCGTGACGCTCCGTCTCACCGATCGCGGCAAGAAGGTCCGCGTCCGCGTGGCGAAACTGTTCGAGAAGCAGGCAACCGCCCTCGAGCCGACCGCCAGCGTCCGCGCCGACGATCTCTCGCAGCTCAACAAGACGGTATCGCGCCTTGAGCGCTTCTGGTCCGACCAGATCCGCTACCGTCTCTAGAAGCTGTCATCCCGGGCCACGCGCGAAGCGCGATTGACCTGGGAAAGCCCCGGCCCGCAAAGCGGGCCGGAGCCTTACTAGCTCCGGCTACGGAGATTTCCGGCTCACTCCGGATAGATCACTTTCAGGGTCGTGGCCGTGCCGGCTGCGGGAAGCGTCAGGCTCGCGTCGGCGAAGGTTGGCGCGGCGCGCATCGCCTCGCCATTGATCATCGCCCAGCCATCGGCGGGTGGGCCGGCTTCGCTCATGTCGAACTGGCCGTTGGCGTTGAAGTCATGCCAGATCGAAATGGCATAGGCGCCTTCCGGCAAGTTGAAGGTGAAGCTCCGGCTGCCGGCCTCGGGCGCGGCAACCATCTCGCCGGCAATCCCGGCATTTTCCATGAACTGCGCTTCGGTCTGCACGCCCACATAAAGGGTGCCGCCGCGCGCTTCGATGCCGTCCACGTTGACGGTAAGGGGCGCAGCCGCTGCCAGGCCGGCGCCGGAAAGTGCGGCCGCGCAAGCAATCAGAGTTTTCATCGAGGTCATCTGTCGTCTCCTTTTTCATTTCGACAAGTACTTTGTATAACAAAGCAAATGCAACCGTCAACAAATAACTTTGAAAAACAAAGTAAATCGGGTCCACCTTGCGCCGAACAGGGGCTCCCGCCAGACTGGCCCAAGGTCAGGAGGTCCCCATGAAACTCTTCGCGGTCTTCGTTGGCGGCAATCTCCCGCGTGCGAATATCGAGCTGCATGACCTGCGCTTCGTCACCGGCGAGACCATTAAGGACACCGTTCCCCAGCTGCGCGCCGCATGGTGGGGAACGCCGGCCTCGCTGCATATCGATGGCTATGCCGAACTCACGCACGCCGAAGGCCGCCGCATCGAGATCGCGCCCGGCCCTGCCCCTGCCAACGCAGACGCGCGCCTCTGGTTTATCAATGTCGGCGGCTACACGCCGGAGCTCTTTGGCGAGCAGCACCACTATCTCTTCATGGTCGGTGCAGAGAAGCCCGAAATCTGGGCCCGCGCCCGTGCCCTCGCGCCGGACTGGACCAGCCGCCACAAGGACAACCTCGCTACCGTCGATGATGTACTGGAAGTCAACACCCTTCTGGGTGCGGACGGTTTCCACGTCCGCATCGGCCCCTGCGATCCCGGCGCACCTGGTCCGAAAATCGTCTCGGACTATATCAAGCTCTGAGCGCAGCTTCCCAGGCTGCAAAGGTTTTCAATTGCGCCTGCATCCAGCCCTCAAAACCGCGCCTCTCCGCCTCTCCGCCTCTCATGCCGTCGAAATCCGGGGCTCAGAACTTCCAACATCACAAAGCTCTCTGGGCCGGCGTTGGCCAGTATGACAGGAATTACGTTTTTTACCCGGAAGAATCCGGCTGGGTGCCCTGCGGGGTGCTCTCCCGGCAATTGTCCCGATGCGCGCCTTCAGAGCCGACCCGCACTTAGGCGACATGTTCGCGCCTGTGTGTGTCATCTGCTGGCCGATCCTCTGGTGGCAGCTCAACGCGCTGCTGGCCTGGAGCAGACGCCAGAGCGTGGTGGATCCTCTTTATTCGGTCAACGACTGGGGCTTCATTACCTCGCGCAATGCCGGCGAAACGCCCCATCCTGAAACCAGAAAGCCGCTCGCCCGAACCTTCCGTCCCCTGACGGATGCCAGCTGGGCAGTGATGTGCCAGTCATCCTTTCTGATCTCGCCGCGCTCGAAACGTTTGGGCCTGTTCCAATCCTCGCCCGCGTCAGCGGGGGAGTTGGCTTGCGCGAAGCGCGCGGCTCGGAAAGGACCCTGCCGTCAAAGCTGGATTCACCCCAGGTCATCTGCCGCTCACCCTGTTTTCCTCCGGGATGAGCGGATCCAAACGAAATCAACCCAATAGAACCGGCAAGCCACCGCTGCGTTCGGCCACCCGCGCGTTGAAAAACCGCGGGCAACCCGCGCCCCTGCTTTTCCACGGCAGTTCGCCACCTTGAGATGATCGCCATGCGGGGGCTCTTCGCTCAGCTCTTCAAGGCGGCAACGCTGGCCAGCGCCGCCAGTGCAGCCCCCTGGGTGCGTGATGAGGCCGGCTGGTATGGCCGCGCGCTGCTCGCGCATGACACGCTCGGCAACGCCAATGGCTGGCGCAGCGATCTCTATGCCGAGTACGGCCTGACGAAAGACTGGACTGTCACCGGCAAATCCTAATCCGTCACCTATCCGGACGATGAAGTCTTCGGCCGCGACGCCGTCCTCCTGACGCTCTTCTGCAAGCTTTTCACCCAAAAGAACTGCACCGCCGGCGCCGAAGCCGGCCCGATCTATGGCAGCGCGGTCGCGGCCTCGGCTATTCCGGAGCCGACAAGACGGGCCCCAAATTCTGCGCCTTCGCGGATGCGGCCTGTATCCGCGAGCAATCTGGCTGTGAAGGTGTCCGTGCCGAATCCGGCTAAGGTTCAGACCTCTGCGAACGCGTCTTTTTCACCCGGTAGCTGTGGTTCGAAGAGGGCAACCAGAGCGCCAGTTTGATCAAGATCGAGAACCAGCTCGGCGTGCACTTCGACAAGATCAATCTCTCGCTCGGCTAACGCGAAGAACTCGGCCGCCAGTTCGACGAGCACGCTGTGCTCATCGCCTTCGTCGCCCGGCGTTAGCGTTACTCCGCCGCCGCTGCCGGCGCGGTATATCCGCTTTGTACCATCAGGTACGCGATCACCGCGAGCCGGTCTTCTGGTTTGCGGACACCTGAAAAGCTCATCCGGTTTCCCGGCACGAAGGTGCGCGGATTGGCGAGCCATTGGTCAAGCTGTTCCGGCGTCCAGGTAAACGTCTCGGCCTTCAGCGCCGGCGAATAATCGAAGCCTGGCTCGGAGGCGACCTGCCGCCCGAATAGTCCATGAAGGTTCGGCCCGACGAGATTGCCCGCGCCTTCGGCCGTCAGGTGGCAGGACTGGCAAAGCTTCCAGGTCCGGTTCCCCGCCGCGTAGCTGGCGGTGTTGTAAGGCGCCGGAAGTGCCGCGAATTCCAGACTAGGTTCGGCCGGTGCAGGGGCGGGTGTTTCAGTAACCGGCGCGATCACCGGCGTGGCGGCGGGCGCTGGCGCGGCCGGTTCATTGGCGCCGCCGCAGGCGGAAAGAACTGACAGGGAAAGAAGGGCGGAAACAAAAAAGCGCATATCAGCAGGGCCTTGAGTGATGAGCAATGCAGCAGTTTCACCTCGAAACGCGCAAAACTCAACTACCCACATCCGCGCAGGACAAGCGCAGGCCGGCCCGTTACACTGTGCGGGTAATGGCTGATTCTGCGCGCCCCCGTCCCGTGATCCTCCGGCTGCCGCCGGAGGTGGTCAACCGCATCGCGGCGGGCGAAGTCGTGGAGCGGCCTGCGGCCGCGGTAAAGGAGCTTGCGGAAAACGCGCTCGATGCCGGCGCCCGCAACATCGCCATCGCTATCGAGGACGGCGGCCTGAAGCGGATCACCCTCGAGGACGATGGCTGCGGCCTGACGGCCGACGAACTTTCCCTAGCGTTGGAACGGCATGCTACGTCGAAGCTGGTTCCGGACCCTGATGGCCGCGTCGATCTTCTGAACATCCATACCATGGGGTTTCGCGGCGAGGCCCTGCCGTCGATTGCCTCAGTTAGCCGGATGCGGATCGTCAGCCGCGCCGCGGGTCAGGCGGCGGCGGAGATATATTCCGAGGCCGGACGGATCGACGGGCCCAGACCGGCTGCATTCACCGGACGAGGCGGGACTGGGACGCGTCTCGATGTGGCGGATCTTTTTCATGCGACACCGGCGCGCCTGAAATTCATGCGCGGTGAGCGTGCTGAGGCGCTGGCTGTCACCGATGTGGTCAAGCGTCTCGCGATGGCCAATCCCGCAACCGGGTTCACACTGGAGAACAATGGCCGCAATGTCCTGCGCTACGGCGCCGAGCGCGATGACGAAGCCGGCCGCCTCGCGCGGCTCGGCGCGATCATGGGGCAGGAGTTCAGAGACAATGCCATTGCTATTGAAGCTGAGAGAGACGGCGCCCGCCTTTCCGGTTTCGCAGGCCTGCCAACGCTCAACCGCGGTAATGCTCAGATGCAATACCTGTTCGTGAACGGACGGCCCGTGAAGGACCGGATGCTGACGGGCGTGGTACGCGCCGCCTATCAGGAATTCCTCGCTCGCGACCGTCATCCGATGCTCGCGCTGTTCGTGGAACTGGAAGCCGAAGAGGTAGACGTAAACGTTCACCCGGCGAAGACCGAAGTGCGCTTTCGCGATGCGGCCAGCATTCGCGGTCTGATGATCGGCGCGCTGCGCCATTCGCTCGCGGGCGCGGGGCATCGCGCCTCGACGACGGTTGCAGGATTTGCGCTGCGCAAAGCGCAACCCGAAGCCTCGCAGGTTGGCCTCTTGTGGCAGGCGCCCTATTCGACTGCGCATCGGCCAGTGAGCCTGCCGCGCGGCGTGTTCGAAACGCAGCGGGAACCGTTCGTGCCGGATTCCGCCCCGGCGGCCCGGGTCGAAGCGGAGTCGCCGTCGGCGCATTCCGGTGAATTCCCACTCGGTGCGGCCCGGGCGCAGCTGCACGAGACCTACATTATTGCTCAGACGGCGGACGGTATCGTCATCGTCGATCAGCATGCAGCGCATGAGCGCCTCGTCTACGAGTCGATGAAGCGGCAGATGGCAGAAGGCGGGGTCCGGCGCCAGGCGTTGCTGATCCCCGACATCGTCGAGCTCAACGAAGACGAAGCGGCCCGCATTCTGGAGCGTGCGGAAGATCTCGGCGCGCTCGGGCTCGAGGTCGAAGCCTTCGGTCCCGGAGCTATCTGCGTGCGGGCGACGCCGGCGCTCTTCGGCGAGATGGACACGGCCGGGCTCTTGCGTGATCTGGCGGATGATTTCGCTGAGTACGGCTCCGGCCTCGTGCTCAAGGAGCGGTTCGAGGAAATGATGGGCAATATGGCGTGTCGGTCTTCGGTGCGCGCGGGTCGACGTCTGAACGGCGAAGAGATGAATGCGCTGCTGCGCCAGATGGAGGCTACACCGCATTCCGGCCAGTGCAATCATGGCCGTCCGACTTATGTCGAACTGAAGCTTGCTGATATCGAGAAGCTGTTCGGGCGTCGGTGATGAAGGCGGGCCTTACACGACGCGGCCTCCTCGCAGGCGCCAGCACTCTTACCGCAGCAGGATGTGCAAGCTTTCCTGCCTCCGGCCCACCATCGGAGGCGCACGACCGCATCCGCGCACTCGTAGAGGAGGGCGACGTTCCGGCGGCAGGTCTGGTAGTGCGCCGCCGGGGGCGGATTGTCTTTTCCTTTGCTGCCGGCCTCGCACAGGGCGCAGGAGGGGAAGCTGCGCCAGTCCTGTTCCGCGCGGATACGAAGATGCGTATTGCTTCGGTGTCCAAGATGGCGGTCGCGTTGTCCGCGCATCGTCTCGGTGCATCCGGATTGCTGGATATCGACGCGGATGTGTCGGCGGCGTTTGATCCGCCGCTGCGCCATCCGCAGTTTTCGGACGCGCCAGTCACGCTGCGCCAGCTTCTCGGCCACACCGCGGGCTTGCAGGATCCTGACATCTACTGGATGGCGGCGCCCGGCCGCACGGAGGGGCTTTTCACGCCAACCATGTGGCGGCCTGCCGAGGCGGGCCCCCCGGGCAGTGCGTTCAAATATGCGAACTTCGGATACGGTCTGGCTGCGCATGTTCTGGAACGTGTCACAAATGTCCGCCTTGACCGGCTCGTCACACAGTCCGTTTTCCGCGGGGCGGGCCTGGACTGCGGGTTCAACTGGTCCGGTGTACCGCGTGCCCGGCGGCAAGCCGGGGCGACGCTGTATGCCTTTGAGGAAAGTATCTGGCAGCCGCAGGCCGACGGTCCGGCGATCCTCGCTGGCGATTCGCCCGCCATCCTGAGCGAGACCGGATTCGACCTTGCGAGTTATGTTCCGGGTACGAATGGAACCCTCTTCAGTCCCCAAGGCGGCTTGCGGGCGAGTTTGCTAGACATGCTGACGCTTGCGCGGCTGGCCGCGTCCCATCCGGGAATGAGGGAGCCTGTCTGGACACATGATCGGGCGGGGGCCGCTGACGACACGGATGCCGGATACTTTTCAGTGTTCACCGCCGGTGCGCAGATTCATCCCGAAGGCGACTCTCCGATCCGCGGATTGCAACTGCTGGGTCACCACGGCGAAGCTTACGGGCTGTACAGCGCTGCCTTCCACTCGCCGGAGCTGGACGCTGAATTCGCCTTTGCAGTCACGGGAACAAAGTCCGGCGGCGCGGCTCGCACAGAACGTCATTCAGCTGTCGTCAAAGCGACCGATCCGCTTTGGAAAAGTGTGGCGGACATCCTCGGATCTGGCACCCTTTAGGTAAAGTACCATAGGTCTTTCTGCGGCGAAAGTTCAACAAGAGCCGATCAGGGTTTCGCCTTCTTCGCCGTTCTTGGCTTCTCGGCTTTCTTTCCGGTTTCGCGCATCCTGCGCATCCGGTCCATGCCGCCGCCCGCGACCCATTTGAAGATGCGCCAGGCTTCACTGGTCGTCAACTTCGGGGCGGGCGCGAGCGTGCCGGTCTTCTCGGGCGGCGCTATCCTCGGTGGTTTTCGGCCTTTGGTCTTTGAGCAGACGGGTGAAGGGATTTGCGGCGGTGTGTCCGCGGCGATGATTTCTTCCTCGCGGGTTTCCAGCTGGGCCGGCGCGCCTCTCGATTCGAAGGCGGGGTCGAGGTTTCCAAGCAGATGGGCATCGGAAAAATCCACCGCGAGTTCAACCCAGAGCGGCAGGTGGTCCGACATCTGCCAGGACAGCCAGCGCTCAGCATAGTATTCCCGGTCCTTTGCCTTGTCCTTCGGCAATCCGTCCGGGCCAAGGTCGCGGTGGCGGGCAGGAAGGGCTGGCGCGTAATGTTCATAGTGCTCCGGCTTAAACACAGCTTTCGACCAGTCGAAGGCTCCGGAGGACAGGAAGGTGAGCTCGTCCGCCTTGGTGCGGAAGGCGATCTGGTCATAATAGTTCGTACCGAGAAGGTTTGACGGATACTGTTCTGGCGGCAGTTGAAATCCTGCGTTGGTCAGCGCCTGCATCGTCTCGTCGATGGGATTTTTGATGTTGAAATCGCCGAGCAGAATATAGTTTTCCTTCTCGCGCTCGGCTCGTCCCGCCATTTCCTTCGCCAGGTATTCGATTTCCTGAACGCGGCGCTGATACCCGTCCGAGCCTTTTGATTCCTCGCCGAAATAGATGTGTACAGTGCAGAGAGAGAACTTGAACCAGCCGGCCTGGAAGCTCACGAGGAAGGGTGTGCGCGCGAACTGCTGCTCGCCCGGGAGCAGCGCATGTTTGGGCAATACGATCTCGCCGGCGATATTCCGAAAGCGGACTTTCCGGCTGTCGTACACGAATGTCATGCGCTCGCGGTTACCGGAGCTGCCTACAGTCACGTCCGTTGCGATGAAATCCCACCCTGGACCCATCAGGCGGATCACATCCTTCAGGGGTTGGAGGTCTTCGTTGACTTCCTGCAGCGCGCAGACATCGAAGGCGGAGAGGATTTCGGCGATGTAATGCAGGCTTTCGCGGCGGCGCGGACCGTGCCGGAACTTGTTGTTGTCGAAATCCCTTATGTTCCAGGTGCCGATGATAAGGCTCGCATCCTTCGTACGGCGCGGCACGCCATTTGGCGGCGGCGAAGCGAGCTGGGCGCGCAGGTCGAGTAGCCGGCGCGAGGTCCAGTCGCGCTCGGCGAGGGTGAACAGGCGCTCATTGCGCAGATCGGTGTACCAGACCATTCGCGTGTCCCCTCGCATTCTGCGACAGGCTATCAATTGTTAAGTATGGTTAGCAGGCCGTTAACGTCTTCCCAAATGCGCCATGAAAGCAGGGTGTTCAGACGCTGACCACGCGGCCAGGGTTCATGATGTTGAGAGGATCCAGCGCGCGCTTGATGGCGCGCATCGCTTCGGTGGCGGCGAGCGGGCGCAGGCGGGCGAGTTCGTCTCGCTTCAGGCGGCCGACCCCGTGCTCGGCGGAAATGGAGCCGCCGAAGGCCGTGACAGTGTCGAACACGGTGCGCGTGACGATGGCTTCATGCGCCTTGAGGACCGGGGCGGCATTGCCTGCCGGCTCGACCACAGAATAGTGCAGGTTGCCGTCGCCGACATGGCCGAAGATGACAAAGTCCGCCGACGGAACATGCGCGAGCACGGCGCCATTGCAGGCCTCAATGAAGGCAGGGATGCGGCTGATCGGAACCGAGATGTCCTGATTGAGCGCGGTTCCATAGGCGCGCTTGGACAGGGGAATGGTCTCACGGATGTGCCAGAAGGACTTGGCCTGCGTCTCGCTGGTGGCAATGGCGGCGTCCTGGACAAGGCCCGCTTCGGCGCCCGCTTCGAGGGCGGCCGTCAGCAAGGCTTCGGCCTGCTCGGCGCGGGGCTGCGAGATTTCGATCAGCACGCGCCATTCGGCATTGGCAGGCAGCGGATCGCGCGTGCCCGGAATATCGGCGACGACCATCGCGACGGCGTTGGCGGGGATAATCTCGAAGCTGGTGACCGAGTCGCCAGCATGATCGCGCACCAGGGCGAGTAGTTTCACAACGTCTTCGGCTGTCGCGACGACGACCCACCCGGTGGCGCGCTGGACTTTCGGGAATAGCTTGAATGTGGCTGCCGTGATCAGGCCGAGCGTGCCTTCCGCGCCGGCGAAGAGGTGTTTCAGGTCATAGCCGGTATTGTTCTTGCGCAGACCCGAGAGGCCGTCCCAGATCTCGCCGGAAGGCAGCACGACTTCTAGGCCGAGGATCAGGTCGCGCATCATGCCATAGCGCAGCACCGCGACGCCGCCCGCGTTGGTGGAGATCAGCCCGCCGAGCGTAGCGGTGCCCTGCGAGCCGAGAGAGAGGGGAAAGAGGCGGTTTGCCTTTTCGGCGGTTTCCTGTGCGGCAACGAGCGTGGCGCCGGCTTCGATAACCATGGAATTGTTGAACGGGTCGACCTCGCGCACGGCGTTCATCCGGGTCATCGACACGCAGACTTCGCCGTGCGGCGTACCGCCATCAACAAGGCCGGTATTGCCGCCTTGCGGTGTGATAGCGACGCGGTGGGCCGCGCATAGTTTGACGAGGGCAGCGGCCTCCTTGGTGGAGGCCGGGCGTGCAATGAAAGGTGTTTCGCCCTGATAGGTGCCGCGCCAGGGGGTCGAGGCCACGCGCAGCTTTTCCGGTTCGTCCGTCCAGCCTTTCAGGCCGAGCAGATCCTTGGCGGCGGCGAGGAAGGCGGGGGGCAGGGGCGCGGTCATCCCTGCAGTCTACGCATTTCCTGCGCGATGGCGAGGCCGCCGGCTGTCGCAGAGAGACCTTCGATCACCCCTTCGCGCGCCGCGGTCGTCTTGTTCTGGCTGAGCTTGCTCGTGCCTTCGAAGCGGATCGGGCGAAGCTCATAAGCGCGGATGCCGCGGAGCATCATCTCGAAAGACCCGGGGTCCATCTTGGCACGTGTCCAGGGCGGTTTCGGCAAAAGCTGCGCTTCGAAAAGGCCGGAGACGTCGTCTAGGAAAGCGGTCGCGTCGGCGGGCGACGGCGTGCCTTCGGCCTCCACCGAGAGATAGTTCCAGGTAGGCACCTGGTTCGGAACAGGGCCGTACCAATCGGGCGAGATATAGGCGTCCGGTCCGGTGAAGACGATCAGCGCGGCGGCTCCCGCTTCAAGGCGTCGCGTGGCGGCATTGTGCGCCGACAGATGAAACCGCAGGCGCGGCGCGCCGTTCTCGAGCGATGCGAGGACGGGCGTGTGCACGGCGAGCGGGGCGACCTCGCCGTTTACGCAGACGAGCCCGAGCGGGTGGGCGCGGATGCGGGCGATCAGGGCCTCTGTATCAGACTCGCGAAAGAGCGGCGCAGGATGCATGGGCTAGAACAGACTTCCTTGCTGGCCAGGCTTGCGAGGCGTGGTCTTGGGTGGATCACCGCCGAGCGGCTGGGCAGCGATATCGCCATCCGCAAAGCTTACCCTGAACTGATCCGTTCCCGACGCAATCGCGGCGGATCTGATCAGGCGGCCATCGATATCCCGGACGATGGTGTAGCCGCGTTTCAACGTGGCCTGGTAGGAGAGGGTTTCCAGCATCTTGGCTTCGGTGTTCAGCGCCGCCGTGCGCTTCTCGATAAGGCGCATGAGGGCGGGCCGGGCGCGCACAGCGATGTCGCAGAGGCGCTGGCGGCCCTGGCGGATTTCGTATTTCAGCATGGCGGGCGAGAGCTGCAGGTGCGAAAGCTTAAGGCGCGCCTTCTGTGTCAGGGCAAGAGCAGCCTTGGGCAGGTTGGCGCTTGCAAAATCGAGGCGCTGGCGGGCGGGCTGCAGCAACATTTCCGGGCGCGGCAGGCGCGCGGCCGCGAGCTTGTCGCGGCTGCGGCTGAGGGCGCGTGTCAAGGCGCGCTTCAGGCGATCGCCAATCTCGCCTGTAGATAGGATAAGTTCCGTCCGTACCGGGACTGCCATCTCGGCGGCCCCAGTAGGGGTCGGTGCGCGGCGGTCGGAGACATAGTCGATGAGGGTCGTGTCAGTCTCGTGACCGACGGCGGAGATCAGCGGGATCTTACTGTCGAAGGCGGCGCGCACGACGATCTCTTCGTTGAAGGGCCAGAGGTCTTCGATTGAGCCGCCGCCGCGGGCGACGATCAGCACATCGGGACGGTCCGCGCCGGTCATGGCGTTGAAGCCGCGGATGCCGGCGGTCACCTGTGCGGCGGCCTGTTCGCCCTGCACGAGGGCGGGCCAGACGATGACGCGCACGGGAAAGCGTTCGCGGATCCGGTGGAGGATGTCGCGGATCACTGCGCCGGTCGGGCTTGTCACTACGCCGATGACGCGCGGTATGTAGGGGATCGGCTTCTTGTGTTTCGGGTCGAAGAGGCCTTCGGCGGCCAGCTTCTTCTTTCGCTCTTCGAGCAGCTGCATCAGCGCGCCGGCGCCGGCGGGGCGCATGGTGCTGGCGATCAACTGGTAGGCGGAGCGGCCCTCATAGGTGGAGAGGCGACCCGTCGCGATCACTTCGAGGCCTTCTTCGGGACGGAAGGGCAGCCGCTCGACCTGGCTGCGCCACATGATCGTGTTGAGCACGGCCTTTTCGTCTTTCAGGTCGGCATACATATGTCCCGATTTTGCGAGGGTGACGCGGCCGAGTTCGCCGCGCACGACAACATGGTCATAGTTTGTCTCGATCGTCCGCTTCAGGCGGGCGGCGAGTTCGGAAACGGTGAGTTCCGCCTGATTGGTGGGGCTTGAGTCGGACATGGGGACTTGATCCCATGAGCGGCGCGGCGCATCAAGCCGCTCCATGAACATACTCCTGATCGGATCGGGCGGCCGTGAACACGCCCTGGCCTGGAAGATGGCCCAGTCGCCGCTGGTGGATGTGGTGCATTCGGCGCCCGGCAATCCGGGCATGCACGAGATCGGGCCCTGCTTCGACGTAGCGCCAGACGATATCGACGGCCTCGTGAAGCTCGCGCTGCAGTTAGAGCCGGACCTGATCGTGATCGGGCCGGAGGCGCCCCTCGCGCTCGGCCTGTCGGACATCCTGCGGGCGCGGGGTTTCGACGTCTTCGGACCCTCGAAAGAGGCGGCGAAGCTGGAAGCTTCGAAGGCCTTCTCGAAAGCGCGGATGATGAAGTATGGCGTGCCGACAGCGGCGTATGGCGAGTTCACGCAGGCCGCGCCGGCTAAGGCGTTCCTGAACAAGATGAAGGCGCCCTATGTGCTGAAAGCGGATGGTCTCGCGGCGGGCAAGGGCGTGGTCATCGCGGAGACACTTGCGGAGGCGGAAGCGGAGATCGACGAGATGCTGTCCGGCAAGTTCGGGGACGCTTCGGCGACATTGGTGATCGAGGAGTTCATGCACGGCGAGGAGGCGAGCGTATTTGTCATCACCGACGGCGAGGGCGCAGTCTATCTGCCGGCAGCACAGGATCACAAACGCGTGGGCGATGGCGACACCGGGCCCAATACCGGCGGCATGGGCGCCTATGCACCGGCACCGGTTGTCAATCCAGAGATCATGGCGCGCGTGAAGCGCGAGATTGCCGAGCCGATGCTGAAGGGCATGGCAAAGGACGGGATGCCATATCAGGGCGTTCTGTATATTGGTGTGATGGCGACGGCGGACGGCCCGAAGGTGGTCGAGTTCAATGCGCGCTTTGGCGATCCGGAATGCCAGGTGCTGATGAAGGGGCTGGCGGGCGATATCGTGCCGCTGATTCTGGTTGCCGCGACCGGCGGGCTTAAAGGTAGCGAGAAGGATTTCGAACGGCTGCTGGAGCTGGAAGACTTCCGGCCCACCGCCACGGTCGTGATGGCAGCAAAGGGTTATCCTGGGAGCTACGGGAAAGGCTCCGTGATCTGCGGCGTAGCGGCCGCAAATGCGATGGACGGCGTCACGGTATTTCATGCGGGTACGGATGTTGCGCCGGACGGCGCACTGGTCGCCAAGGGCGGGCGCGTGCTGAATGTCACCGCGAGCGGCGCGACGCTGCGCGAGGCGGTCGATAGCGCCTATGCGGGCGTGGCGGCGATCGACTGGCCGGAGGGTTTCTGCCGGCGTGATATCGGCTGGCGGGCGCTGGGCTAAGCGGTCGGATCTATCAGGATCTTGATCTCGCTTGGGTTCCTGGCGAGGGAGTCGAAGGCGGCTTCGGTGTTGGCCAGGGGCTGGCGGCTGGTGATCAGGCGGGCGGCCTTGTCCGGATGCGCTGCGATCATCGCAAGGGCGGCGGCGAATTCCTCCGGGCGGTAGGCGAAGCTGAATTCGAGGGTCAGTTCACGCAGGATGCCTTCGATCGGTGTCAGCTTTTCCTCATGCGGGCAGACGCCGGCGACAATGATGTGGCTGTGCGGCGGGGCGCCCTTGATCACCTGGTCGATCAGGCCCGGCGCGCCGGTACATTCAAACAGGTTGGCGCCGGGCGGTAGGCCGCGGAATTCGCGCGCCAGCAGCGGTGACATCGTATGCGGCGTGAAGGCGAGATCGTCCCAGTGGGTGAAAGGAGAGTCCGTGGCCGGATCAATCACGATATCGGCGCCGAGTGCGGCGGCGGCCTTGCGGCGCTCGGGCGAGAAATCGGCTGCGAGGATGGGCCCGCGTCCCTGCAGGCTGAGCGAGAGGATGACGGCGAGGCCGACCGGGCCGCACCCGATGACAACATTCGGTCCTTTGTTGCGGCTGGCGAGTCCCGCTGCATGCAGGCCGACCGAGAGCGGCTCCGTCAGCGCTGCCAGATCGTCCGGCACGTTGTCCGGGATGCGGAAGCTGCGCACGGCATCGATACAGCTGAGCGTCGCGAGGCCGCCGCCATGGCCGGGGGAGAGGCCGATGGTTTGCGGGCCGGCATGGTCATGCGTGAAGGGCAGGCCGGTGATCCGGTCGCCGGGTTTGAGGTTCGTCTCGGTGCCGGGCGCGATGCCGACGATCTCGGCGGAGAATTCATGCCCGGGGATAATCACCGGCAGCTGGTTCTGCGGCAGCGCGTCGGCCAGCGCGGCGAGCTGTTTGCGCAGCGAGAGATCGCTGCCGCAGATGCCGGTGAAGATCGGCCGCACCAGCAATTGTCCAGGCGCCGGTGAAGGGTCCGGCATGTCGCGGACGGTAAAGGCTTTACCCTGCAGCGTGGCGGCGCGCATGGTCCGTATCCTGATCTTAGGTGTTGGGCGGCAACATGAACTGTGCGACTTCCGGCTGGCCGGTATGCGCGGTGGTGCCGCCATCGGCGACGACAATCGATCCCGTCATGTAGGAGGCGTCATCGGAGGCGAGGAAGGCGACGATCTTGGCCATCTCTTCCGGCTCAGCGGCGCGCCCGAGCGGGATGCGGCGGGTCCAGTCGTCTCTCAGGCCCGGCATCTGGGAGACGCCGGCGGTGATGGGTGTATCGACGAGGCCGGGACAAAGCGCGTTGACGCGGATGCCGTCGCGCGCATGGTCCACCGCGAGCGCGCGGGTGTAGTTGATCACCGCGCCCTTGGCGGCGTTGTAGGCTGCAAAGCGGTAGTCGCCGCCCATGCCGGAGATCGAGGCGGTGTTCACGATGGCGCTGCCCTTCGGCATGTGCGGAATCGCGAAGTGGCAGGCGTAGTAGACGCTGTTGAGGTCGACCGCGATGATGTTCTCCCAATCGGCTGGGGCGAGTTCGACGCTGGTGCCGAAGCTGCCGATGCCGGCATTGTTGAACAGGATGTCGATGCGGCCATGCGCAGCGACGGCGGACTTGATCAGGGCCTCGACCTCAGCGGCTTTCGACACGTCGCACTTCACGGCCATCGCCGATGGGCCGAGGCTGGCCGCAAGGCTTTTGCCGCCTTCGTCGCCGATGTCAGCGAGCACGACGAGCGCGCCTTCCTTCGAAAGCAGACGTGCCGTGGCCGCGCCGATGCCGGAGGCTGCGCCGGTGATGACGGCGACCTTGTTCTCGAATCGCTTCGGCGTCATGACAGGACGGCGCTCGGCGGAGCGGTCTCGTTCGCCCAGTCGGGCTTGCGTGCGGTGACGGCCGCGGCGATCTTTTCCCAGGCAGGCAAGGACTTGGCGATGAAATTTATGTCGAAGTCTTCCTGCGTGCGGAACTCGAGGACCTCGACGCCTTGCGGGCCGGGCGTGTAGCGATAGGCCTTGTCCTTGCCGAGGAAAAATCCGTCGCCTGGGCCGAGCGTTTCCGTGCCGAGCTGGAGCGAGCCGGCGACGATATAGTAGAGGCAATCCGCATTGTGCGTATGCAGAGGAAGCGGGAAGCCGCTCTTGAACCAGGCATAGGTGAGGCTGAAGCCGGGGCGGGAGAACAGGGTCTTTACGATGTTGCCCTCGGCGAAACCGGCTTCGAGCGCCTTGGTGATGCCCGCCTGGAATTCCGGGTTCATGCCGGTGATTTCCATATGCGCAGTCTCGTCCAGCGAGGGCGATGTGGCCGTGCGGAAAATTTCGTAACCGCCGGCGGCGGATCGGGCTTCGGTTGCGGTATCACTCATGGGCAGGTCCTCCGGAATCGCTTGTTGCCTTTGCAGCAGGGCGGGTGCGGAATGTAGCGGGCGCTCTTTCCGTCTTGATCAGACGCTAGCAGAAACTCGAAAGTAGTCAATATTGACTAATGTTTCGAAATCGCTTAATCACCGCCAAGGCACGACGACAGGTCAAAGTGTTACATGCCGAACAGGAAATCAACGACGATCATACCCGCGCGCCCGGTCGCTCGCCGGCGCACGCGCCGCGGAGAGGAAACGCGCCGCCAGATCGTCGAGGCGGCGATCGATTGCCTGAACCATCTCGGCTATGCCGGAACGTCGGTCGAGGCCGTGATGGAACAGGCGGGGCTCAGCCGGGGCTCTGTGCTGAACCAGTTCCCGACGCGCATCGACCTGATGGCCGCCACCATCCAGGCGGCGATGGAGGCGATGGTCGCCCATACGGTCACCCTGGCGGCGGCAATCGCAGACCCGGCCGCGCGGATGCGCGCGATGTGCGACGTATTCTGGACGACACAGCAGCTACCGGCCTCCACCGCCATGACGGAAGTATTGCTTGCGGCGCGCTGGGACCGCGCGCTGGCGGTGGCCCTGCGCCCGGTGGCCAGCCAGGTCGAAACCGCAATTGATCAGTTCACGGCGCAGCTCTCCCGCGAGGCCGGCGTCACGGAAGAGGGGCTTGACGCCAATCTGCTGCAAGCCCGAATTCTGATCCTGAGCCTGCGTGGCATCACGCTGGAGCTGATGTATGATCAAGACCGCGGCATCATCCACCGCGCCCTCGACCAGATCCGCGCGATGCACCAGGCGCACTGTGACCGCGTGCTGGGTGGGCGCCGTTAGGCCTCGGCCGCCGGTTCATCCTTGAACCAGACTTCGACCGGGCCCTTGAACGTCAGCGTCAAGGGATTGCCTTTGCGGTCCATCGCCTTGCCGGCGGTCAGCTTGATCCAGCCTTCGGAGACGCAGTATTCCTCGACCGTGGTCTTTTCCTCGCCCTTGAAACGAACGCCGACGCCGCGAATGAGGGCGTCATAGTCATAGTGCGGGCTGCGCGGGTTCACGGAGAGGCGGTCGGGGGGTGTATCGGTCATAACCGGGGGTTTAGCCGGGCTGGCGGGCTGGTTTCAAGCCCCCGGTTGCCGCGCGCCTTCAAAAGAGTAGATCGGGTTGAAAGGGAGTTCAGTCATGACGCAGCGCAATCCAGATGTTCCGCCCGCCATGGGCCAGATAAACAGCCGTCTCGGCCTCTCCTTCTTCAAGCTGGTCGAGCGCGCGCTGCTCCTGCTTACGGCAGGATTGACGATCATCGCGGCGGCGACCGAAGTCTGGAACATCTACATCAAGCAGGAAGTCGGCCTGGCCGACATCCTCCTGATGTTCCTGTATGTCGAAGTCATCAGCATGATCGCGGTGTTCTACACCGGGATAGGCTCCCCTTTCGTCTACCCGATTTTCATTGCGATCACGGCCATCGCGCGCCTCATTGTGCTTCAGGGGAAGGACATGGCGCCCGAAAAGGTCGTTCTGGAGGCCGCTGCGATCCTTATTCTCGCGATCGCGGTTGTCGTTGTCGGTTATGCCAAACGCAACTGAACGGGAGACTACGCGCCCACAAAGATCAGCGTGCCTTCCGGCACCTCTTCGATGAAACGCGCCAGGTCCGACTTCGAAAAGACGATGCAGCCGTTGGACCGGCCCATCTTGCCGTGCTGTTTCAGGAAGGCCGGCTCGGCATAGCTGGCGGCGTGGATGACGATGGCCCGCGCGCGGGACGTCCTGTTGCCCTCGTCCAGCCCATCGAGGCGGAACGACTGGCCGTGCTTGCCGGTATACTCCTCGGCAAAGCGCAGCAGGCCTTCGGGGCTGGCCTGCGACCCGGGAACGCTTGAGAAACTGTCCAGATAGCCGTTATGGTCGGCGTCCGAGCCGCGGCCGTGGGCCGCGCGGAAAGCCGTTACCGCGCCGGACCCAAGATCGATGACAAACAGGCGCTCTTGGCTGGAATGCAGGCTGTAATCCACCACAACCAGCTTGCCGGTGGCGTGGCCGTCGTGGCCGCGCGCCTCCATGGCCTCGACGGCGCGCTCCAGCAAGACGGGGCGGATCAGGCCCGCAGGATCGAGGGATTGGGCGTGGGACCCGCCGGCGAGGCTGAAAAAGGCAAGCAGGAACAGGTCAACGCGGCGCAACATCCAGGCATGGGCCTTCCGTCATCAAATCGTCTGCGACGCGGCGGCAGGTCTTGGCGCGCGGGTCTGTATCAGTATGGTAGGGGTCAAAATCCGGCAGAATTGAGGGAGCGCGACATGGCAGAGGCGGCAAACGCACAGGACCTGTTTTCCGGCACAAAGCCGGTGGTGGACAGCCACAAGTTCAACGAGGCAAATCTGGCCACCTGGATGCAGGCGCATGTCGAGGGCTATGAGGGCCCGCTGGAAGTGCGCCAGTTCAAGGGCGGCCAGTCCAATCCGACCTACCAGCTGGTGACCCCCAAGAAGAAATACGTGATGCGCCGCAAGCCGCCCGGCAACCTGCTGCCCAGCGCCCACGCGGTTGACCGCGAGTTCACCATCATCAGTGCGCTCTATCCCCTCGGCTATCCGGTTGCGCGGCCCTATGGTCTGTGCGCGGATGACAGCATCGTCGGCACGATGTTCTACATTATGGACATGATGGAAGGGCGCATCCTCTGGGACGGCACGTTGCCGGACTATGAGCCCGCGATGCGCCGTAAGATCTACGAAGCGAAGGTCAAGACCTTCGCCGAGCTGCACAATGTCGACTGGAAAAAGGCCGGCCTCGAGGGTTACGGCAAGGAGGGCGACTACATCGCCCGCCAGATCCACCGCTGGACGAAGCAGTACAAGGCCTCCGAGACGATGCACATTCCGGAAATGGAAAAGCTGATCGAATGGCTGCCGAAGAACATTCCGCCTGGCGACACGACCACCATCGTGCACGGCGACTACCGGCTTGACAACATGGTGCTGCACCCGACCGAGCCGCGCGTGATTGCGGTGCTCGACTGGGAACTCTGCACGCTGGGAGATCCGATCGCGGACTTTTCCTACCACCTGATGAACTGGGTCATGCCGCCGGGCGATTCCACACGCGGCTCGATCATGGCGATCCCTGACCTCAAGGCCTGGGGCATTCCGACGATGGAAGAATATGTGGCGATGTATTGCGCCCATACCGGCCGCAAGGGCCTGCCGCAGCTCGACTATTACTTCGCCTACAACGCTTTCCGTCTGGCCGGCATCCTGCAGGGCATCATCGGGCGGGTGAAGGAAGGCACGGCCAACAGCGCCAACGCTGAGTCGAACGCGGCCCGCGTCGTGCCGCTGGCGAAGTTTGCCTATGAATATGCCCGCCGCGCCGGCATGGAGGGGTGACGCCGCCGCCTCCGGCCTCGCCGGGCGGTGAGGCAGGGCGAAAGCTGCTGAGCCGGCGGGAGTTGTTCCTGCTCGCCTTCGCCGCCGCTGTGGTAACGGCGAACGCCTATTACATCCACCCGATCATTGCGCTGGTCGCGAAGGATTTCGGCGTGTCGCCTTCGGAAATCGGTCTGGTGCCTGCCCTCAACCAGATCGCGCTGGCCGCTGGCATCTTCTTCCTGCTGCCCCTCGGCGACCGGTTCAGCAACCGGCAACTCGCGACCATCTTCGCAGCCGGCCAGCTCGCTGGCCTATGTGTCATGGCGTTCGCCACCAGTTTCTGGGTCTTTGTGGCCGGCTCCACCTTTCTCGGCTTCTCCACCATAACGCCTTACCTCTTGCCCGCCTATGCCTCCAAGCGCGTCGAGCCGCGCCGCCTCGGCCAAGCGACCGCGACGCTGACGACTGGCGTGATCGCGGGCATCCTCGTGGCGCGTGTCGGGGCGGGTTGGGTCGGCGAACATCTTGGCTGGCGTTGGGTCTACTACGGCGCAGCGGCGGTCATGCTGTTGGTGACGCTTCTCTTGCCCCGTATCATGGAAGGCCGGGACAAGTCCGAATCCACCCCAGCGCCGGAGAACTATCCCTCCCTTGTCCTGTCGGTTTTCCCGATTGCCCGTCAGCACCCGGAGGTTCTTCTGTCCGGCGCGATCCAGGGGCTCGGATTCGGTATCTTCCTCGCTGTCTGGCTGGGCCTCGGCCTGCATCTTACCAGCGCGGAGATGGGATACGGCGCCGACACGGTCGGCTATCTTGCCGCCATCTCGCTGCTAAACCTCGCCACCACACCCGCCCTCGGCGCCTGGGCAGACCGGACAGGGCCGCGCCGCGCACGGGTCATCATATCGCTGGTGCAATTCTCCGCCGTGATCCTGCTGGGCTTCTTCGGCCACAGCCTCTGGCTGCTGATCCTGCCGCTGGTCCTGCTCAACCTCGTCGGGCCGCTGATCGACATCACCGGGCGGATGACCTTCCTCACGCTGCCCGCCAGCGTGCGCACACGCCTGATGACCGCCTATATCGTGCTGATGTTCATCGGCGGCGGCCTCGCCAGCTGGGCGGCGACCTGGGTGTATGAACACGAAGGCTGGCACGGTACGGCGATGCTGGCCGCCGGGCTTTCCGCGCTTCTGGTCACGCTGTCCTTGCTTGCCCTCCGCTTTGATCCGGCCCGCCGCAACAAGGCGTGACGCGGCCCGCAAGCGATGGCATTGTCCGGAAAAAGGGAGACATCATGCACGAGATCCTGAAGGGCGAATTGCGCCGTCCCATCAATCTTCTGACCGAACAGAAGTATGCCGGCCACAAATCGCTGCACGATGACGCAGAGGCCGCTCGCCTCGGCATCAAGGCGGGGCCGGTCGAGGGACCGACGCACTTTTCCCAGTTCGTGCCCCTGCTGGCGGATGTCTGGGGCAGGGCCTGGTTCGAGCAGGGCTGTTTCTCCTGTCACTTCCTCAACATGGTGTTCGAGGGTGAAGAGGTCTGGGCCGAGATTGACCAACCGGCCCCGAACGCCACACGCACGCTTGCCCGCGCCTTCAAGGCCGACAGCACGCCGGTGCTGGAAGCGAGCGCCAGTCTCGGCCCGGACCATGGCGAGACCCTGCTTGAAGAGCGGATGAAAAAGCTGCGCCCCGCCGATGATCTTGTCATCCTGGCGGACCTGAAGGCCGGCATGACCGGCCGCGACGACGAGATCGTCAGCATGGGGCCGGATCAGCACATGGGCGACCTCTATCCCTTCTCGCTGGCCGACAAGCTGAAAGTCATCACCGAGACCGACCCTATGTATTCCGACGCTAAGGCCTCGCCTTGGGGCCGCGCCGTCATCCCGCTCGAGATGGTTAGTGTACTGGCCAACTATTCCAGCCACGGCGCCCGCTTCCCGGTCAGGAATCCCAGCATCGGCCTGTTCGCCGATCTGGAGATTCGCATGATCGACGGGCCGCTTTTTGTGGGTGAGGAATACCTCCTGCGCCGCGAGATCGTCGCCTTATCGCAATCGCGCCGCGTCGAGAATTACTGGGTGCGCACCCGCATTTTCGATGCGAAGGGCAAGACCCAGAAAGCCGAGATGCTGCTCAATCACGGCGTAATGAAAGCCAGCTATCCGCATTATCCGGCAGAGCGGCTTTCATGATACACGCCGCCTTCGGCAAGCATGTCCTGTCTCTTCCGAGTATAGAATGCGCCGAACAGCTGGGCTATACTCAGTTTTACAAGATCGCTGGCAAGGTGTTCGCGGTGACCTGCAAAGGCTGCACGAAAATCTCGTTCAGTTGCAGCGATGAGGCCTTCCACGTTTTAACCGAATCCGGCGCCGCCACTCCCGCGCCCTATCTCGCCCGCGCCAAAAGGGTGTGCGTGACGCCGGACCACTTGCCGGCTGCCAAACTGCGCGGGCGCGTCACCCAGGCCTAAGCCATCGTCCGCGCCGGCCCGACGAAGAAAGTCCAGGCGGGCTTACCCCGTTCGCTGACTGAGCCGCTCGTCTCCGTATTTTCCCGGACTGATCTTCTGCACTGATCGGCGCTAGCGTCTCTGGCAGCGGGCACCCGTCCGCTGACCGAGGAGGCATTAATGAAACTCAAGACCGGAACCTGGGTCGTTGTCGCCGATGGTGGCCACGCAACCATTTTTGAGAACGAGGGCACGGCAATAGCGCCCAGGCTGAAGATGCTGAGGGACTATGACGAGCCCCATGCGCGCACCAGTGATCTCGGCGAAGACAAGCCGCCGCGGGCGTTCAGCCCGGCGGGTGGCCGGCGTGCGTCGTTTGAAGGCACGGACCTGCACCAGGTCGAGGAAGACCGTTTCATCGCCCGGATCGCGCACGACCTGTCTCTGGCTGCCACCAACAAGACGTTCGCGCATATCGTGGTCGTCGCCTCGCCGGTCGCGCTCGGTAACTTCCGCAAGGCGGCGAGCCATGATCTGAAGGACCGCGTGATCCTCTGGCTGGACAAGGACCTGACAAAGCACTCCGTCGCTGACATCACTGCGGCAGTCACGCGGGCGCTGGAAGATACCGCCGCCGGTTAAAGTCGGTGCCGGTTCTTGGCTTTCGGTCAAAGCCGGCAGATAGTCGGCGCTTTAACGGAGCGCCGCCATGTCCGGGTTTGCCACCATCCTCTACGAAACGCACAGCGGCCATGCCCGCATCACCCTGAACCGCCCGGCGAAGCTCAACGCGCTCTCCTATGTCATGCAGAACGAACTCGCCGAAGCGCTCTGGGAGGCAGACAATGACACATCCGTACACAGTGTCATCCTCGAAGGGGCCGGCCGCGCCTTCTGCGCGGGATATGACCTCTCGGGCGCGGACGGCGAAGTGCCGGTCTCGCCGGTCGAGGACAAGGCATCAAAATCCTATCGCGGTCACCGATCGATCGATGATGATGCTTGGCAGCTCGAGCGCCAGCAGCGCTGGCGCATGGCGATCTTCGACATGCACAAGCCGGTCATTGCCAAGGTGCACGGCTATTGCCTCGCGGGCGGCTGCGACCTCGCGCTGATGAGCGACATGGTGATCGCCGCCGACACCGCCACCTTCGGCTTCCCGCCCGCGCGTGATCTCGGCGCGTTGCCTAACCAGTTTTGGGTCTACCATTGCGGGCCACAATGGGCGAAGCGATTGATGCTTACCGGCGACACGGTCACGGGCCGCGAAGCGCAGCAGATCGGCCTCGTGATGAAAGCCGTGCCCGAGGCGGACCTTGAAGCCGAGGTCACCGGCCTCGCCGCCCGCCTCGCCCTGATCGACCCGGACCTCCTCTCTGCCAACAAGCGCATCGTCAATCTCGCGATGGAGCTGATGGGCGCCCGCACGCTGCAGCGCCTCGCGGTCGAAAACGACGTACGCGGACATAATACGCGCGCCGCCGGCGGCTTCCGCAGGTCGGTGCAGGAGAACGGCCTGAAGGCCACCCTCCGCGCCCGCGACGCTGCCTTCGGCGACGGCCGGGCACGCGTCGAAGGAGCAGAGACGCGGGACGCAGATGGAAGGCTGATTGAGGACTAGGGCATGGGAAGGGGTCGCCGAACTTTGAGCAGTCCGGGTACATTCTTTGAGGAGGCAGGCGGAACCGCACCCGTGGAGGCGCTATCGCCTGTCGTCCCAACCGCGTACCCGCCGATCC
Source organism: Hyphomonas sp. (assembly GCA_016124495.1). GTDB lineage: Bacteria > Pseudomonadota > Alphaproteobacteria > Caulobacterales > Hyphomonadaceae > Hyphomonas. The sequence continues at coordinate 155,222 of WGNP01000006.1, forward strand.
CATGAGTGCGGAAATGATCCATCTTGTCGAGAATCTGCTCCTTGCGAGCGGCATGGTTGCTGTCACCGTGCTCGTTCACTTCTGGGGCTTCATCCTTCTGACGAATCTCATGCAACGCAGCGGCAAACGGCTTCGGCCGCACGAGCACCGGATCGGTCAGGCGGCTTTGATCCTGCTCGTCGTGTTTGGCATCTTCGGGCTGCATACCATCGAGATATGGCTTTACGCCTGGGTCTACCTGATTTTGGGCGAAGCCCATTTTCTTGAGGAAGCGCTCTACTTCTCAACGGTGACGTTTGCGTCTCTCGGATTTGGCGACATTGTCCTGTCTCCGCGCTGGCGATTGTTGAGTGCAATCGAAGCGGCCAACGGCGTGATTCTGTTCGCGTGGTCAACCACGTTCCTTCTGGGCGTAAACTCCAGGCTGCGCCTGCTGGAGCATGATTGGCTGGAACGTGGCAACAAGGATGAACCGGGCGACAGGTAGACGGCATTCATATGTGTTCGTCCCGGGTGCGTTTGGCCCACCGCGTTGATTCCCCAGCCAAAGCCATTACGTTCACCTCAAACTTTCCGGGGAAGGACCCACCATGAAAAAGCTAGCTGCTGCGCTGATTGGCGCTGTTTCCCTTGCCGCGATGGCCCACGCGCAGGACGCCGTCATCCAGGCGGGCCATGTGCTCGCGGTGCCGGGCGAGGGCTATCTCACCAACCAGACGATCCTCGTCGAAGACGGCCGCATCGTCTCGATTACGCCGGGCTTCACCACGCCGAAAAAGTATCCCGTCATCGACCTTAAGAAGTCTTATGTCCTGCCGGGCCTGATCGATAGCCATGTGCACATAACAAGTGAAAATGGACCAGAAGGCCGGATCAAGGAGTTCGAGGACTCCGATGTCGACGCCGCTTTTGATGGCGCCGCCTTCGCGCTGAAAACCCTGAAGGCCGGTTTCACGACGGTTCAGGATGTTGGCGGCGCCAACGATGCAGTGTTCGGCTTGCGCGACGCAATCGCGCGCGGCGCCGTGCCTGGCCCGCGCCTGCGCGCATCGGGCGGCTCGGTCGCTATCACCGGCGGTCATGGTGACATCAACGGTTACTCCGCCCGCGTCATGGCGGCGTTCACAAGTTCGTCCGTCTGCAACGGCGCAGATGACTGCCGCCGTGCCGTCCGCCAGCAGATCAAGGAAGGCGCTGACCTGATCAAGATCACCGCTACCGGCGGCGTCCTCTCCAACACCGCCGCCGGTCTCGAGCAGCAATTCTCCGACGAGGAACTGAAAGCCATAGTTGAGGCCGCACACGCGATGGGCCGCAAGGTCACCGCACACGCGCACGGCAAGAGCGGCGTCGATGCCGCGCTCCGCGCCGGTGTCGACTCGATCGAACACGGCACTTATCTCGATGCCGAGTCGATTGCCCTCTTCAAAGAAAACGGCGTGACCCTTGTGCCGACCGTGCTGGCCGGCGCCACCGTCACCGGCTGGACCAACGAGCCCTGGCTGCCCGCGCCGTCGCGCGCCAAGGCGGCCATCGTCGGCCCGCTGATGCTGGATATGCTCCGCCGTGCGTATGAAGGCGGCGTCAACATTGCCTTCGGCACCGACACCGGCGTCTCCCGCCACGGCGACAACGCGCAGGAATTTGCCCTAATGGTCGAGGCCGGTTTCTCGCCCGAAGAGGCCATCCGCGCCGCCACGGTCATCGCTTCCGAACACGTCGAGATGGCCACGGACATCGGCACGCTGGAGAAAGGTAAGTACGCTGACCTGATCGCCGTCACCAAGGATCCCTTGAAGAACATCAAGGAACTGGAGTCGGTCGATTTCGTGATGAAGGGCGGCGAGGTTGTCAAGCCGCTCGATTAACCCTGCCGCACTTGTCTGCCGTGGCCTGCGCCGGGGTTTTGACCTTGGCGAGGCGGCGGCTTAAGGCTTGCAGGGATGGGGTGAATGGCCGGCTCCCCGGTCCCCTGGCTGTGAGACGAAACATGGTTGCTATCCGCTCTGGTACACTTTGCGCCTCGGTCCTGGCACTGGCGCTCCTCGGCGCCTGCGATGCGCCGCCTCCCGGCATGCCCGCGCCGGATGCTGTCGCCACGAACTCGCCGGACTGCGTGACGCTCGCAGAAGGCCTCTACGAATTCAATGATGGCCAGTTCCTCGCGGTTTCTGCTGCCACGCTCGCCCTCAGCGGCGCGTCCGGCTGGGAAGGTGAACTGCAGACGGCCTTCACCGGTGCCGGCTTTCCCTGGATGGGCCTCAAGGTGCGTGACCGGGTCGCCACCCTGACGGGTACGGCCCCCAGTGCTGACGCCAAGGTCGCCGCCCTGTCCGCGGGCGAATCCGCTATCGCCGCCCACCCGGAAGCCGGCCGCGCCGGCCTGATTGTCGTCGACGCCATCTCGGTGGACGGCGGCGAGCGCGGCGTCGGCGAAAGTCTCGCCATTCTCGCCGATACCGGCGCAAGCCCCGAGAGCTGCCAGCGCGCTTTCACTGACACGATGGCAGGCCGCAGTGTCATGTTCGAATCCGGCAATGCCCGCATCTCGCCCGTCAGCGCGCGCCTGCTCGACGCGGTCACCGGCGTCGCTACGCTCTGTAGCCAGTTTGTCGTCGAGATCGGCAGCCACACCGACTCGCGCGGCGCCGATGACTATAACCTCGAGCTCTCGCAGGACCGGGCCGACGCCATGCGCGCCTACCTCGTAAGCAAGGGCGTCTCGGAAGACGCACTGATCTCGGTAGGCTACGGCGAAACCGCACCGCTCAATCCCGCGCCTACACCGGAAGCCTACAACCAGAACCGCCGCACCGAGTTCAAGGTCATCGCGCGCTAGAAGCTGAGCACGAGCCCTTTTGAGGGCGGCACTTTCGCGTCCAGCGTATCGATCCAGGCCGCCGTGATGGCCTCGTGGCCCTTCTCCGTTTGCGGCGTGAGGTAACCGGCGGACGCGTCGTAGAAACTCCGCATCGCTCTGCCCAGCCGCGCATTCAGCACATCTGGTCCAAGCACCCTGGCGCGGTCCGCGGCATAGGTCGGCACGAAGAAGAATTCCGGTTGCGGATCGGGCAGGGCAATCGGTGCGCGGTTGCCCTCCCAGTCGGTCACCCCGATCACCAGGCTGCGCACCAGCCTGTCCTTCAGCGCATTGTGCACGTCCGCCGTCAGCGTCGGTCGCCCGAGGAAATCCACATATGCCGTCAGCCCGCGCGCATGCAGCCGGTCCGCCGCGTCATAGGTTTCTACCCGCGCGTACAGGCCAAGCCCCTCGACATAGGCCTTGTTGCCGGGCGAGGTCAGCCCGACCGCGTCCACGCCGCCGCGCGACTTCAGGCAATGCGCCAGCGCCAGCGCCGTCTTTGAGGACGCACTGGAGATCACCACCGTCTCCGGCACGTTCTCGCCCGCTTCCATCAGGCAGTCATCGATCATAAAACCGGTCGTAAACAGCGGCCGGAACAGCATCTGCTGCGCCTCCAGCTTTGCATCATAAACGGGATCTGCGGCTGTGAAGATGTAGGTATTGTAGATCGGCGCGAGACCCTGCCGGCTGGCGGCCCCGTCCATGAAGCTCTCCTTGCCCGCCCGCACCGGCGTCACATCGAAGCTCTCCGAAATCGGCAGATAGCCATACACACGCGCGCCCACAACCACGCCGTCTGCATTGGACTCCTTCACCGTCGCAAAGCCCCAGACCGGCACGCGGCCAAACGCAGGATCGGCGGCCGGGAAGAAATTCCAGTAGCCCATCGCCTCACCAAAGGTCGCGTAGGTCACATTGTTCGCCGTCAGTGCAAAAGCCTCGACTTTCAACCGCGCGGCACCGGGCGCCAGCGGGCCTGGCCTGCTTTCGCTCCACGCCGTATCGCGCAGGTCGCCGCGCCTGATCAGGAAGTCTGCCATGTGAACCGTCCCTTTGGGTGCTAGTTTTTCGGTTTGCCCATGAAGGCGCCGATCCGCGCCTGCATGTCAGGGCCAACCCCTTCGCAGTTCAGTACTTCCCATTGCAGGCCGCTGTCCATGTCGCGCGCGTCGGTGGCTTCCAGCAGACGCTTGTTGGCCGCGTGGCTGAAAGGCGAGTTCGCGAGGATCTGTTTGCCCATCGCCTCGATCGCCGCTTCGAACTCCGCATCCGGCACAACTTTCTCGGCCAGCCCGATGCGGAACGCCTCGGCCGCGCTGATCATTTCCGCTGTGAACATGAGGCGCTTGGCCGTCGCCACGCCCACCCGGCGCGGCAGGCGCTGGCTCATGCCCCAGACCGGAGTCAGCGCCCATTTCGCATGCGTGTCACCAAACCGTGCGGTCTCGGCCGCCAGGATGAAATCCGCCGCCAGCGCCACTTCCAGCGCGCCAGTATAGCAATGTCCGTGGACGGCAGCGATCACCGGCTTCGGCAGCCGCTCCATCAGGCGCAGCGTCTCCGAATGCCAGCCGCGCGAGGGTACTTTCTCGCCCTCGGCAATATCGGCGAGGTCATGGCCGGCCGAGAAACACTTGCCCGCCCCGCGTAGCACGACGCAGCCGATGGTGTCGTCCTTGTACAGATTGCTGACATGATCTCGCAACTCGCGGAACATGCCTACGGTCAGCGAGTTCAGCTTGTCCGGCCGGTTCAGCGTCAGGATCGCGAGGCCGTCCTTGTCGGCGCGGGTGACGAGATCGCTCATGTGCCGAGGTCCACGGTAAGCGACGAGATCGCATGCACGAAATTGTTCGGAGCCAGAACCTGCTCGCCGGTCCAGCGCGCGTTGGGAAAGCGCCCCAGGATCTGCTTGAAAGCGCTTTCCAGTTGCATGTTGGCCACCCGCTGTCCAAGGCAGACGTGCGGCCCGTGCCCGAACGAGAGATGCTCGCGCGCGTTGCTGCGGTCGATCCGGAACCGGTCCGGCTTGTCGAACTTCGCCGGGTCGCGGTTCGCTGCCGGATAGTACATCACGATCTTCTCGCCCTCGCCGATCTTCTGGTCGCCAAGCTGGGTGTCCTGCGTCGCTGTGCGGCGCATGTAGGTCACCGGCGTGACCATGCGGATCGCTTCATTCACGAAGTTCGGAAACAGGCTCGCATCCGCCGCCAGTTGGCCGCGCAGGTCAACAAACTCCGTGATCAGCCGCATCGTGCCCGACAACGAGTTGCGCGTCGTGTCATTGCCGGCAAACACGATCAGCAACCAGGAACCATCCAGGAATTCCGGTGACAGCGGCTGGCCGTCGATCGTCACGTTTGCAATCGCCGAGAGCAGGTCCGGCTGCGGATTTTTCCGGCGCTCCTCCAGCAGGTAGCGCCCATATTCGAACATTGCCTGGATCTCGCCGAGAAAGGTCATGATCTGCTCGGGCGAAACATTGCCGAGGCCTTCCTGCTGCGCCTGGTACTGCGAGGTTTCGAGGAAGTGCATCCAGTGCACCAGTTTCGGACGATCCGCGGGCGGCACACCTAGAATTTCGCACAAAGTGAACAGCGGCAGTTCGGCAGAAAACAACTCCACCATGTCGACTACCGGTCCCTTTGCCTGCATCAGGTCCAGCAGACGGCCCACTTCGACGTCCACACGCTTGCGCAGTTCGGCAACGAAGTCCGCCCGGAAATACGCCATGTGTTCCATGCGCAGCGGCGTGTGATAGGGCCGGTCCAGGTTGATCAGCGAGTTCAGGGAGGAGGAATGCAGCAACGGATGGCGCGGCACGCCCTCCATGCCGTAATTCATCAGTATGCCGCCTTTCTGTGAGGAGAAGGTCTCCGGCGTCAGCTCGACCTTCTTAACCAGATCATAGCTGGTCACCGCCCAGAAGCCCGCGCCCATCACTTCCGGGTGCCACATCACCGGCGCCTTGTCGCGCATTTCGGCGAAGGCCTCGTGCGTATATCCGCCATGGCGGGAGAACACTTCCGCGTCGGTCAGGTCCACCGGGGGCTTCAGCGCAGAGGCGGGCTTGAATTTCGGCTCGCGCGGTGGCGCTTCAACCTGGTAGGTCTCGGTCACATTGACGAGTGTCATTCGGGTCTCCCTTGATTGCCGGGCCGCTTCAGGTCCGGGCCGAGGGCCCGAGACCGGGGCAGGTCAGAATTTATACCGTACCGGAATGGATTTCGGCCCGCCCACGAAGTTCGCCTTGATGAAGCTCGGCTCACCGGCCAGCTCCATCGACTTCACACGGCTGAACAGTTCCTCGTAGATTGCCTGCATCTCGAGACGGGCCAGATGCATGCCGAGGCACATGTGCCCGCCATGCCCGAACGAGATCAGCTTGTTCGGGCTGCGGTCGACCTTGAACTTGAAGGGCTCGTCGAACACTTCCTCGTCGCGGTTGCCCGACGGGTAGCAGAGCAGAAGGCTCTCGCCTTTCAGAACCTTCTTGCCGCGCAGCGCGTAGTCATCCTGCGCCGTGCGCATGAAATGCTTCACCGGCGTCGTCCACCGGATCGCTTCGTCGACAGCCGTGCGTGACATGGCTCTGGGGTCCGCCATCATCTTCTTCAGCTGCCCGGGGTCCTGCAGCATCGCCAGCACGCCGCCGCCGGTCGAGGCGCTGGTCGTGTCATGGCCGGCCGCTGCGGTGATGATGTAGTAGCTCATCGCTTCCAGCTGGCCGATCGGCTCGCCGTCGATCATGCCATTGGCAATAACGGTGGAGACATCGTCCTTCGGGTTGGCGCGCCGGTCAGCGGTGATCGCCGTAAAGTACATGAAGAACTCGGCCAGCGTCGCCTGAATCGAGGCGAGGCCCTTTTCCACATCGCGCTCCTCGGCAAGCGACTTGTCGCGCATGAGGTCTTCGTCCTGCGCGCCGAAAATCTCCTGCGTCAGTTTCAGCATCATCGGTTCGTCCGACTCCGGAACACCGAGGATCTGCATGATCACGCGCAGCGGATAGTAAAGCGCCACATCGCGCTGGAAATCGCATTCGCCGCCGAGGTCTTCCATCCGGTCGACATATTGCTTGGCAATCGTCTTGATCGCGTCTTCGCGCTTTTTGACGTTCTGCGGCATGAACCATTCCTGGGTCAGGTGGCGCAGCTTGTAGTGAACCGGGTCGTCCAGCTGGACGAGGGTTTTCAGAAGGTGCGGCTGGCCGAATTTCGCATACACGCCCTCTTCTGCGGCCGCGTAGGACAGCATCTCGCGCTCGCCGTTCGTGAACAGCGCGTTCTGGCGCGACACTTCCATGATGTCGGCATGCTTGGTCACCGCCCAGAAGGGGCGAAAGGCCTCCGGTTCGCACCATGTCAGCGGATCTTCCTTGCGCAGCCGGGCGAAGGTTGCATCCTGCAGCTTGTGATCGGCGTAGAAGGCCGGCGTCACGATCAGGTCGCACGTCTCTGACGCCGTCTGGCTCATGGTCCGCGAGGGGTCAAATTTTGTCTGCGGCGGCGTGGCGAGGGCGACAGTGTCGGCCATGTGGGATGCTCCGGGATCTAGCTGTGTCGCGGGCTCTTCCGCTTCTTCTGCAGTGTATCCGGACGCGGCGCCCTGCCAAGATGTGACTTGGCGGCAGGCGCCCTGGTCAGGGATGACTTGTCCATCGGCGCGCCGAGGCTTTCCAGCGCTTCGCCGAGCAGGCCCGCGGGAATTTCCTCGACCTGTCCGGGCTTCAGCTCGGCCAGCAGGAACGGGCCATAGCTCACGCGGATCAGCCGGTTGACCATAAGGCCCACCGCTTCCAGCGCCCGGCGCACTTCGCGCTTCTTGCCTTCCGACAATGTCACCGTCAGCCAGGAATTGGCGCCCATCTCGCGGTCGAACACCGCCCGGATCGGCGCATACCGCACGCCGTCCACCGTCAGGCCGCTCGCCAGTTCTTCAATCTTCTGCGGCGTTACCGTGCCTTTGGCTCGGGCCCGGTAGGTGCGCTCCAGGCCGGATTTCGGCAGCTCGAGGAACCGCGCCAGCTCGCCATCATTGGTCAGCAGCAATAGGCCTTCGGTCGTCAGGTCGAGCCGCCCGACGGTGACAACACGAGGCAGGGATTTCGGCAGTTCGTCAAAGATCGTGCGCCGGCCTGCCGGATCATCCGTCGTGGTGATCAGGCCCGAGGGCTTGTGATAGCGCCAGAGCCGCGTGCCATCCGGCGCCTCCACCGTGCGGCGGCCCACCTTGATCGTCTCGCGGCCCGTCACCTTGAACGCCGCAGACGTCAGCGTCTTGCCGTTGACGCTGACTTCGCCCGCCTCGATCATCCGCTCGATCTCGCGGCGCGAGGCGATGCCGGCGCGGGCGAGGTACTTGGCGATCCGTTCGCCGCCCTCGTTCCACTCTTCATCGGTCTTGGGTGCCGGGGAGGCGGCAGGCTTCCTCAATGCAGCTGGGCGCGGGCCGGAAGGTTTCCGGCTGGGGCGGCCCGTCTCACGACGCTCCGGCATGGTCTGGTCTTTCTTCTGGTTTCAGCGCGTGAACTGAAGGATCGGTGCCGCAATGGCAAGCCCGAGGGCAATTTCGGTCGCCATCCAGATCGGGATGATCTTCGCCTCGCCGCCCTTGCCGCGGTCCAGCACCATCGAAAACGTTCGCCCTATCGCCGCGCCGAACCAGCCTGTCGCTATCGGCAGCACCACGAACACGGCCACCGTATCGGGTGCGTGCAGCACCAGGATGAACGCCGTCAGGTGTATCAGCAGCAGCAGTCCGCCATAGGTCGCCCGGAACTCGGAATAGCCGCCAGGCTTGGCCGGATCGGCCTGCAACCGCACAACGCCCGCCGCCCAGTTCGGCGAAAACAGCGCCCCCAGTCCCAGCAGCGCGCCGATGCCCAGCCCGATAAGTGCAAGAATTTCCCCGAAATGCATGGCCGGTCCCTTTTGTTGCAGGTCCGAATGGTAGGGTGAAAGCGATTTGAGGAAAGTTAAGTATCTGCAGGGCGCCAGCGTTCAGGCTTGTGTTACGAAAGCCTCGTCAATGCGCCCCCTTTACCCCTCCACAGCCCGGATTCTGGGCGTAACATTAGGGTAAATCCTAACTTCGGTTCGGGAAAAATTAACCATTTCGCGGCTCTTCTTCACCGTGAGTTTCGCGGTCACAGGCAGAATCACTGTCCCGGGCCGCCCAGCGTCGCGAGGAAGCCGCCCCATGCGCATGAAGATGTTCGCTGCAGAGTCCATGGAAGCTGCGAAAGCGATGATCTTTGCGGAGATGGGCTCTGATGCGGTGATTCTTTCCGAACGCGAAGTGGACGGCGGCGTTGAGGTCCGCGCCGCCATCGATCGCATGGGCGCCGCCGCTGTCGGCAACGAGCCTGTCTTCCTCCGCGATGCCCGTGGCGGCGGCCATGGCCGCGGTATCGACAACCCTATGTATGCCCGCGTTCGGGACGCGCTCCTCTGGCACGGCGCCCCGCAGCGCTTTGCCGACCGTGTCGCGCATGAAGGCGCCGGCCGCCTGCCGGGCCAGTTCTCCGCCCCGGAAGACGCGATGGCCGAAGGCCTCGGCCGGATGATCACCTGCGACCCGATTCCCGCCCGCTTCGACCGCGACATCCTCCTCGTTGGTCCGCCCGGCCATGGCCGCACCGCCACCGCCGCCAAGCTCACCCGCCGCGCCTCGATGGCCCGCGCCGAAGTCATCCCGCTCGCCGCCGATCTCGACGGCTCCGGCGCCGGCGCCCAGCTTGCCGCCTACCTCGAACTTGAACGCGACCAGATCCGCGTCGCCGACACGCCGGACGCGCTGTTTGCAACCCTTCGTATGCTGCGCAAGGAAAACCGCCGCTGCGTTATCGACCTGCCGGCGATCAATCCCTTCGAAGGCGACGACCTCGCCAGCCTCGCCGATCTTGTGGCCGCCATCCGCGCCGAGCCCGTGCTGGTCCTCTCCGCCGAGGGCCATCCGGAAGACCTCGCCGAAGCCGCCCGCGCCTTCCAGCGCGCTGGCGTGCGCCGCGCCATTCTCACCAAACTCGATGTCGTCCGCCGCCGCGGCGGCGCCATCGCAGCCCTGACGTCAGCGGGCATCGCCTTCTCCCACCTGGCCATCACGCCCTTCATCGGCGGCGGTCTGGTGCCGGCGGCGCCGTCGCGTCTGTCGGCGCTTCTGATTGAAGAAGCGCGCGGCGACGTCATCGCCCTCAGAGGAGCAGCCTGATCCCATGAGCTTCACCATGCGACGATCCCAGGACCGCCCCTCCGTTCGCCCGCCCCCGCGGGTGACGCCTGCCTCGATCATCGCGGTCGCCAGCGGCAAGGGCGGCGTCGGCAAGACCTTCATGTCTATCACGCTCGCCTCTGCCCTGGCGAAAGCCGGCCGCCGCGTGCTGCTGGTCGACGGCGACCTTGGCCTCGCCAATGTCGACGTTCAGCTCGGCATTGCACCTGAAACCGATCTTGCGGCCGTCGTTGCCGGCTGGGTCGAGCTCGATGACGCCGTCACGCCGGTCGATGGCGGGGCAGGTGGAGGCGGTTTTGACGTGCTGCCCGGCCGCTCCGGCTCCGGCGCGCTTGCGGAACTGCCCACCGAGGAAGTCGCGCGCCTCGCCGCCGGCCTCACGGCCCTCGCGCTCCAGTACGATCACCTCGTGCTCGATCTCGGCGCCGGCATCGAAGCCAACTGCATGCGCCTTGCGCGCTCGGCCGACAAATCCCTCGTCGTCATCACCGACGATCCCGCCTCGATGACCGACGCCTACGCCTTTATCAAGGTGCTGAAAGGTTACGCGCCGAACGTCGAGCCGATCATCGCCATCAACCAAGCCGACACGCGCGCCGCCGGTCAGCGCACCTATGAAGCGATCGCGCGCGCCTGCACCACCTTCCTCGGTTTCCGCCCGCGCCATGCGGGCACCGTCATGCGCGACCCGAAGGTTCGCGACGCCATCCGGTGTCAGAAGACGCTGATTTCCACAGATCCCCAGGCCCAGCCTGTTCAGGATGTGATGGCAATCGCCCAGATGCTCATCGGTGAGGGGCAGCCCGCCACCTTGGGCAATTGATCCGTACTAGGAATTATGAAGATTTCGTCCGTGTCCCAACGCCAAATTAACTTGTTAACAACAATGCGGCGGTAGGATTCACAAAGGTTAACAATCGGGCTAAACCAGCCCCAAGCTGATTCGGGAGACGAGCGATGCGCGTCCTATTGATTGAAGATGATCGGGCACTGGCACGCTCCATTGAGCTGATGCTGAAAGCCGCTGGCTTCAACGTCTATATGACGGACCTCGGTGAAGATGGCGTCGATCTCGGCAAGGTCTATGAGTACGACATGATCCTTCTCGATCTGTCGCTGCCGGACATCTCTGGCTTCGAAGTCCTGAAGCAGCTGCGCATGAGCCGCGTCAACACACCTGTAATGATTCTCTCGGGCAACCCGGACATTGAAGCGAAAGTGAAAACCCTCGGCTATGGCGCCGACGACTACCTCACCAAGCCTTTTAACAAGGACGAACTGATCGCGCGCATCACCGCCATCGTCCGCCGCTCGAAAGGCCATGCCGAAAGCGTCATCCGCACCGGCGAAATCCTCGTCAACCTGGATGCCAAGACTGTCGAAGTCGAAGGCGACCGCGTGCACCTCACCGGCAAGGAATACGCGATGTTCGAGCTGCTCTCCCTGCGCAAGGGCACGACGCTCACCAAGGAAATGTTCCTCAACCACCTTTATGGCGGCATGGACGAACCAGAACTCAAGATTATCGACGTGTTCATCTGCAAGTTGCGCAAGAAGCTGCAGCAGGCGACTGGTGGCAACCACTATATCGAAACCGTCTGGGGCCGCGGCTATGTGCTCCGGGACCCCCGCCCGGCGTCTAAGGCCGGCGAAATCGAAGTCGCCGCCTAACGCGCCTGAAGCTGAAAAGTTCAAACGCCCTGGCCCTGCGCCGGGGCGTCTCCTTTTGAAGGCGCAAGCAAAGCCGCTTCACCTGCATCCCTGACGGTTTCCCGAACTTTTTCCATGTCATCCCGGCCAAAGCCAGAACCCAGTGTGTTTTGACTCGATTGAAGTCCGGGGCCCCGGCGTCCGGAGGCATGACAAGCCACTGACGTTTTTTGCCCTCCGCCAATCCGGCTAGGTCCCCTGCGGGGGTTACTCTCCCGTCCATGATCCCGATGCGCGCCTTCAGAGCCGACCCGCATTTCGCCGACCTGTTCGCGCCTGTGTGTGTCATCTGCTGGCCGGTTCTCTGCCGGCAGCTCAACGCGCTGCTGGTCTGGAGCAGGCGCCAGAGCGTGGTGCATCTTCTTTATTCGGTCAACGACTGGAGCTTCATTACCCTGCGCCGCGCCGGCGAAGCGACCCATCCTGTAACCAGCAAGCCGCTCGCCCGAACCTTCCGTCCCCTGACGGATACAGGCTTGGGCAGTGATGTGCCATCTGATCTTGATGCGCGCTCGCGCAGCGAGACAGCATGCTCCGCACTTATCCTCCTTGCGTCAGCGGGGGAGTTGGTATCCTGCGCAGCAGGATGTCTTAGGGGGGGCACTTTACTCACACCCCAACATATCCTCGCTCATTTTCCGCTCATGCCGGCTTTCGACGGGATGAACGGAAAATCAGTGCAGCTGAAACCCGGAAACCGGCCGCTTCCCGAAAGCGCGTCTGGCCGCACGCGCTATTTCCGTGCTCGAGCCTCGTCCGTACCCAGACGGGCGAGCTCATCGGCGCGGTCATTGTTCGGGTCGCCCGAATGCCCTTTCACCCATTTCCAAGTGATGACATGGCGCGCGCAGGCCTCTTCCATCGCCATCCAGAGTTCCTGGTTCTTCACGGGTTTCTTGTCAGCGGTTTTCCAGCCATTGCGCTTCCAGCCCTTGATCCATTTCGTCAGGCCGTCCTTCACATAGGTTGAGTCCACATGCAGCGTCACCTTCGACGGTTTCTTCAGGGCGTTCAGCGCCTCGATAACCGCCATCATTTCCATCCGGTTGTTGGTCGTCGCCGGATCGCCGCCATACAGTTCCTTCACATGGCCGCCCGCGCGCATGAGGGCGCCCCAGCCGCCGGGGCCGGGATTGCCACTGCACGCGCCGTCGGTCCAGATTTCGATCGTGTCGATTGTCTCGGTCATGCCTCGCGAGGTGGCCCGCTTCGCCGGATGCGTCAAGCCGCTCAGAAAATGCTGAGATCCATCTCGGTCAGCTGCTTTGCCGGCGCGACGATCCGGTGCAGCAGGAAGCCGCAGAACGCGCCTGCCACCCCGCCGATCGCGGCGCCTGAGACCAGCGCTCCCGCGGCCGCTGCCGCCCCGCCGAACCATCCGAAAACACAGGTCGTGCCGCCCACAATGATCGCGCCCCAGACCGCCCCCCAGCGTAGGTACGGCATCAATGCCGTGATGCCTCGGTGCGGCAGGCGCCCGATCGACAGACCCAGCGCCAGCGCCGCAGCCGGCACCGTGATGAAGAACAGGAAGAAGTTCAGCGCCGCCAGCTGCAGCCCGGTCTGTACGCCGCTGAGAAACCCGGTCTGCCCCACGGCCAGCCCGCCCCAGCCCAGGATGCCGAAGGCCAGTTCCATCAGTCCAAGGAATACATACCCCATCAGCGTCACGCTCACGCAGGCCGCAAAGGAAGACACCAGCAAGGCCAGCCGGATCCGTTTCACGCGCCTCGGCCGGGGCGTCGTCGCATAGGCGGGAAGCGCGCTGTCGCTTTCCACCTCGCTGGTCATGCCCCATATCCTTCCGCGCCCTTGATGTGCAGATGGAACGCGAGCCGTGCGGCATATTCAAGAGGGTTCTTGGGCCGCACCAAGGCGCCCGCCGGCGTCGAGCTCCAGTCCACGAGCCTGGTCAGGAAGAACCGCATCGCTGAGCCAAGGCAGAGGAGGGGCAGGGCGTCCAGCTCATCGCGCGCCAGCGGCCGCACGGACTGGTAACCCGCGATCAGGGCCGCGCCTTTTGAGAAGTTGAACTCCAGACGTGAGGCATCGCTGGCATTGCCTTCATCGAAGGCCCAGGCATTCATGCACACGGCAAGGTCATAGGCCAGCACATCGGTGCAGGCGAAATAGAAGTCGATGGCGCCGGAAAACTCGTTGCCCAGGAAAAAGGCATTATCCGGAAACAAGTCCGCATGGATGGTCCCGCGCGGCAGGTCCGCAAAACTGCTCCGGGACCGGAGGATCTGGATAAAAGCGGCTTCAACCGTGTCCGACAGTCCGACCTGCAAGGCATTGGCATCGTCGGTCCGCCCCGCCCAGAGCGGCGCCCAGGCTTTTAGTCCCAGTGAGTTCTCTCGCTCACCCGCAAAGTCGGCGAGCGCCAGGTGCATCTTCGCAAGGCCTTCGCCCAGCGCCCGGCACTGGCGCACGTTCGGCCGGCGCGGCGAAAGCCCGTCGAGGAATGTGATGATCACCGCCGGCCGGCCTTCCAGCGTGCGCAGCGCCGAGCCGTCGCGTCCCATCACCGGTTCGGGGCAGGGATAACCCTTGGCGGCAAGGTGCTGTTTCAGGCCGATGAAATAGGGTAGCTCCGCCGCGTTCACGCGCTTCTCGAAAAGGGTAAGGATGAACCGGCCTTTTTCCGTCTCGAGATAGTAGTTCGAATTCTCTACGCCTTCGGCAATGCCCTTGAAAGCGAGGGCCGCGCCGAGGTCGTAGGCGGAGAGGAACTCCGCCAACGCCTCATCGGATACTTGCGTGTAGACCGCCATCCTGCCGGACTAAGCGGTCTTGTTCACCATGTCACGTACCAGTGTCTTGCCCGCCAGCAGGTAGTGCAGGGCGGCCCAGGCATACAGTGCGTTGAAAATGATGATCGACCATTGCAGTCCGCGTGCGTCAGCGCTCACGCAGGTTGCTAGCTGCTCGGCAGTTAGGGCTACTGCTGCCTTGCAGATGTCGAGCGTTAGTCCGAGGTCTGCTCCTGTCAGGAAGCTGGACTTAAGGAATGTAGACAGGGCACCGATAATCGGCGGGCCAAGCCCGTAGCCCAGAAGGTTGACAACGAACAAGGTCACGGCGACTGCGCTTGCGCGCATTCTGCTGTCCACAACGCCTCCAGAGACAGCATACATCGGACCCAGATAGAAGTAGTGGATCATTGCTGCGATCATCAGGAAGGGCATGGCCAGCCAGAGATTATCGACAGAGTATCCAACCGCATAAAGGGGCACCGAAAGGCCCATACCAAGCGCCGGAAGCCAGGAAAGCGATGTCGGGCGGGTCTTCGCCATCTTGTCCGAGAGGTATCCCGAGAGGAAGACACCGATCGCGGCCATGACACCAAGAATTACACCAAACAGAAGTGCTGCCTGTTGCAGGTTCAGTCCGTGAGTGCGGATCAGGAAGGAGGTCGTGAACTGACCGACACCGTAACCGATGAAAGACGCAATGGTCGCGCCCGCAACAACGTGTACATAGGCTGGCTTCTTCATCAGGATTTTCAGAACCTGAACAAAGCTCGTGCGCTCCCCGGTCTTGTTCTGAAGTTCCGGTGGATCGGAGTAACCCCGGGGCGGCTCACGGATTGTCAGGAACACAATCAGGCCAAGCAGCAAGCCAGGTAGTCCGACAACGACGAATGCGACGCGCCATCCTTCGATGGAAGGCCAATCCAGCATGTTGAGCGCCCAGGTCCAGCCCCAGTCTGTCAGCGCCGCTGCGATCTGTGCCCCACTGAGGTTGCCGGCCACGAATGCCCCGAAGACCGCAGCAAACATACCCCCCAAGGGCACACCAAGGGCATAGATCGAAACCGCCGTGGCACGGCTGCCCGGCTTGAAATAGTCTGCAATAAGGGATTGTGCAGGCGGTGTGCAGCCCGCCTCTCCAACGCTGACCCCGATGCGAAACAGGAACAGCATCAGGAAGGTCGTTGCAAACCCGCAGAGAACCGTCATCAGGCTCCAGAATGCCACCGCTGCCGCGATGATACCGACGCGGTGTGAGCGCTCTGAAAAGCGTGCGATCGGGATGCCCAGCATGGTATACAGAATGGCGAAGGCAGGGCCGCCCAAAAGGCCCATCTGCCAGTCCTCAACGCCGAACGAGTTTTTGATGGGCTCCGTAAGGATATTGATGATCGTACGGTCAATGAAATTGAAGATGTAGACCAGCAGCAATGAGCCGAGGACATAGCTGCGATAAGCTTTGGTTCCAAACCCTGTCTCGTGGGGCGGCAGGCTCACAGCTTGCGTCTGGCTCGAATTGGCGGCGTCGGTCATAGGCGTCTCCAGTTAAGGCGGTAGGGTATTGCGAAATCAGGTAGCAGGACTCCAGCGATCCTTCTGGTAGGTGCGGGCGGCGAGGAAGTAGAACAGGGCGGCAATACCGAAGAACAGCACGGTCGCCACCATCGACTGGCGCAGGCCTTCGGCATAGGCCGAGCAGAGGGCTGGGCCGGTTTCTCCGAGCTCTGCGATACGGCCGGCGCAGAGGCCTGGATTGAAGGTCGCAAAGGCCTCTTCAAGGCCGGCTTTCCTGACGATTCCGCCCATGAAGGCGCTGCTCATCATGCCGGTGAAGAGGGGGCCGATGCCGTTGCCGATCAGGCTGATAATCAGCAGCATCACGGAGACCGTCGTGGCGCGAGAACGCGGGCTGACGATCGAGGTCGAAACTGTGTACTGCGCGCCGAGGTAGGCATAGTGCGCGATGGCCGCGATCACCCAGAGCCAAAAGGCCATGGTGAGCGTAGGGCTCAGGAAGGCGCCGACATATGCGGGGATGGCGATCAGTAGGCCGACACCCGGCAGCCAGGCCGCAACGGACGGAAAACGCGGCGAAAGTTTTTCGGAGAGGAACCCGCCCGCGAAGGTACCGAAGGCGGCAACGGCCGCCAGCGGCGCACCGTAGTTCATAGCGGCCTCGGCGACGCTGACCCCGTGCACGCGCATCAGGAACGGCGCCTGGAAACTGATCAGACCGTAGCCGACGAACGCCACGAAGGCCGCTCCAAGCGACAGCGTCCAGAAGGTTGGCTTCTGGCCGAATTCCTTGAAGGCCTCGAAGAATCCCGCCTTGTCCGGTATGGCCGATTTGGGGTCCGAGTAGCCGCGAGGCGGCTCACGGACGGTCAGCCAGAAGATAAGTGCCACGAGGATCCCTGGTACGCCGACGATCACGAAGACGAGCCGCCAGCCTTCCACTTCCGCCCAATTCACGCCGGTAAAGAGGAACTCCAGGCCGATGGCATTCATCCAGCTGCCGAACGTCTCGCCCTTCAGGCTGGCGAGCTGGCCGCCGAAAAGCTGGGCGAGGACGCCGCCGATGGTGACGCCCATCGAATAGATACCGATCGCGTTGGCGCGGCTCTTGGGCGGGTAATAGTCGGTGATGATCGAGTTGGCGGGGGGGGTGCAGCCGGCCTCGCCGATGGCGACCCCGATGCGGAAGACGAGCAGCCAGAGGAAACTGGCGGCAAGACCGCAGAACACTGTCATCAGCGACCAGACAACGACACACAGTGCTATGATCATCACCCGGTTGGAACGGTCGGCCCACATCGCGATAGGGATGCCCATAATCGCGTAGAACAGCGCAAAGGGCGGTCCAGTCAGCAGGCCCCATTGCGCATCGCTGAGCGAGAAAGTGTTTATGATCGGCTGAGCGACGACCGTAATCACGGTGCGATCGATAAAGTTCAGCGTGTAAATGAGTGTCAGCGCGATGAGGACGTAGGAGCGATAGCCCTTCGAGCCATAGCCCGTGATGTGCCCGTTCGCGCTGTCAGCCGTAGCCGCAGTGGCCGTCATTGTATCTCTCGCCTCCCAGGGGAAAGCGCGCTTCTGGCGGCGCGCCTTGTTATGGAGAGACGGTAACCTGCCTGCTGCCGCCTGCAAGCCTTATCGTCAGGGCAGGCGAAGACACCCCCGTTTTTCCCCTCCTCCGGGCATTGATTCTGGCTCCGGGCATTGAATCCGGCGCGCGCCTGATCTCATTCGCCGCGGCAAGCCTGATACATGAGCGCTGCGCCATGGGCCTCGCCCGCAAAATGACCGCCTTCGGATCAATTTGCCGGATGAGCCCTGTCCATGCCTGCTTCAATCACCCTGTCTTCGCTCAGCTTTGCCCTGCCTGATGGCCGGGTTCTGTTTTCAGACCTGAATTTCAGTTTCAATCAGGAACGCATCGGACTTCTCTGTCAGAACGGCGTCGGCAAATCCGCGCTGCTGCGCCTCTAAAGCGGGTACCTGTCGCCGTCTGCCGGAAAATTTTCGTCAGCAGCAAGCTCGGAATGCAGCGCCAGAGTTTCGAAGGGGCGGCCAGACGATTGCCGGTCTGTTCGATGTCCGGGCGTCGCCGGCGAACCTGCGCCGCGCCGAAGCAGGCGAAGCAGACGCGTTGGAGGCGGCGGACCGGACGCTGGAGGCGCGCCTCGCTGAAGCGCTCGGCCGGGCCGGGAGGGACGCCGCGCCGGAGACGCTGCCCGCGTCCCTCTCCGGCCGGCTGCGCACGTGGGCGGCCCTCGCCGCAATGATCTTCGCAGAGCCTGATTTCCAGCTGCTGGAGGAGCCGACCAGCAATCTCGACCGCAAGGGACGCGCGGCGGCGGAGTAGAGGTCGATCTGGTTCGAGAGCTGGACCTAAGCGATCGCCGGCCCGTCCCGGCAGGCGGGGGCCAGCGTCAGGGGGCAGGAGACAGTATCGGCCGCCGCGGCTTCGGTCTAAGCCTGCGCCATGGCAGGCGCGCCTGCCGGTCCCGAACAGGCCTCCGTGAGCAGGATTACGGCGGCGGCGGCCAGGGATCGCATCAGGAGCGGACCTTGAACGGCTCGTGCCAGCCTTTCGGGGAGGCCGAGAATATCTCGTAGCCGGTTTCGGTGACGCCGATGGAATGCTCAAACTGGGCCGAAAGCTGGCGGTCGCGCGTTACGGCGGTCCAGCCATCCGGGAGGATGGCAGCGTCCTTGCGGCCGAGGTTCAGCATCGGCTCCACCGTGAAGAACATGCCAGCCTTAATCACCGGGCCTGTTCCGTAGGCGGAGGAATGGACGACGTTCGGCTCGTCATGGAACAGGCGCCCGAGCCCATGCCCGCAGAATTCGTCGACCACGGAGACGCGGTTGAGGCGAGCCACTTCGCTGATCGCGCCGCCTATGTCACCGAAGCGCGCGCCCGGCTTGATCTGCGCGATGCCGGCCATCATGGCCTCGTAGGTCACTTCCATCAGGCGCTCAGCTTTTCGCTTCACTTCGCCTACGCCGTACATCCGGCTGTGGTCGCCGTGCCAGCCATCGACGATCAACGTTACGTCGATGTTGGCGATGTCGCCGTCTTTCAGCGCTTTCGGTCCGGGGATGCCGTGGCAGATCACGTGGTTCACCGAGATGCACGAGGCGTGGCGATAGCCGCGGTAGCCGATGGTGGCCGAGGTCGCGCCATGATCGTGCACGAACTCATAGATCCGCCGGTCGAGATACTCGGTCGTGACGCCTGGCTTGACCTCGGGAACCAGCATATCGAGGCACTCGGCGACCAGGCGGCCAGCGCGGCGCATGCCCTCGAAGCCCTCGGGGCCGTGGGTGCGGATTTCGCCCGTGCGCAGGGGCAGTAGGAGCTCTGTGTCTGTCATCGGCGTAATATGGCAGGCCGCGCGCCCGTTTTCCACTCCCATCTTGCCGAAACGGCTGCCCCCTGCCAGTTAGCGGACCAGAAAACAGGCCAGAAATTTCCAAGGGAGATACCGCATGCGCAAACCCCTGTCCGTCAAGGCGGCCAGCCTCGCCTTGCTCGCCGTACTCGGCCTCGCGGCCTGTGCCAGTGCGCCGCCGGCCGCTGAAGCGCCCGCGCCGGTCTCTCCTGCCGCCGAGACGCCGCCCCCGGCTTTCAGCGCTGAGGGAATTGCCGCGCTCGAGGCCCGCATGGCGGCCTATGTCGAGGACGGTGCGGCGAAGGGTATTGCAACTCGTCTGGTCCGCGGCGGCGAGGTTATCAGCGATGTCCGCTACGGCATCCGCCGCGAGGCCGATGCCGCGCCGGTGGAAGGGGACACGATCTGGCGGGTCTATTCGATGTCGAAGCCGGTGACCGGCGTCGCGCTGCTGACGCTCTGGGAAGAGGGCGCGTTCCAGCTGGACGATCCGGTCACGAAATACTTTCCCGAAATCGAGGGCCTGCAGGTTTTCACCGGCCTTGATGCGGCGGGCGAACCTGTCCTCGTGCCCGCCGCCCGGCCCGCAACCATCCGGGAACTGATGAGCCATACGGCCGGCTTCGGCTACGGCCTGCGCGGTGGGGACTATGTCAACGACATGTTCCAGAAAAAGCAGGTGTTCCAGTCACCCACGATGGCGGAAATGGTCAGCCGCGTCGCCAGTATTCCCCTGCTGCACCAGCCAGGCGAAGTCTGGGACTATTCCATCGCGGTCGATCTGCAGGGCGCGCTGATCGAGCGGCTGTCCGGCCAGACCTTGGGCGAGTTCTTCGAGACGCGGCTGTTCGGCCCACTGGGCATGAAGGATACCGGCTTCTTTGTTCCGGAAGCGGACTATGACCGTTTCTCGGATATCTGGGGCTGGAGCGCCGAGCAGGGGGCGTTCGCGGCTCTGCCCATGCCCGCTTTCCAGTACCGCAAAGGGATGATCGCTTTTGAAGGCGGCGGGCACGGGCTCGTCAGCACGATGGACGATTTTGCGCGCTTTGCCGAGATGCTGGCAAATGGCGGCAGCCTCGACGGCGTCCAGATCCTGAAGCCGGAAACCGTCGCGATGATGGCGACCGATGTGCTGCCCGAAGGCGCCTTCCTCGGCTTTGACGGCACCGCCAGCAGCGAAGCGGCAGGCGTCGGCTTCGGGCTCAACGTCGCGGTGATCCGCGACGCCGGGAATGACCGCGGTTTTCCGCAGGGCTCCTATACCTGGGGCGGTGCAGCAGGCACTTGGTTTTGGGTGGACCCAGCAAACCGGCTCTACTTCGTTGGCATGGTGCAACGCTTTGGCCAGGGCGGCCCGGCTTTCGGCGCGCGCACGGAATCGGCCAGTCTCGTCTACAAGGCTCTGGAAACCGCTGAATGACAAACCCCACTGCCGCCGTCCTCCTGATCGGGGACGAACTCCTCTCTGGCCGCACGCGGGATATCAACCTGCAGCAGGTCGCTCAGTATCTTGAGCCGCTTGGCATCCCGGTGATGGAGTGCCGCACCGTGCCGGACATTGAGGCCGAGATCGTCGCCGCCGTGAACGCCCTGCGCGCCAGGTACACCTATGTCTTCACGACCGGCGGGATTGGCCCGACGCACGACGACATAACGGCAGACGCCATCGCCGCCGCCTTCGGCGTCGGTATTTCGGAACATCCGGACGCGATCCGCGGCATGGCCGCCCGCTATGCGGCCATGAACACCGAGTTCACCGCCCCCCGGCGGCGCATGGCCCGCGTGCCGCATGGCGCAAGCCTCGTCGCCAACCCCGTCTCCGGCGCGCCGGGCTTTCAGATGGAGAACGTGTTCACGCTCGCCGGCGTGCCGCAGATCGCCCGGGCGATGCTGGAGGATATCGGGCCACGGCTCGAGACCGGCGCAGTGGTTCACAAGGTAACCGTCAGGGGCATGGGCCTGCGCGAGGGGGATATCGCCGTGAAGCTGGGCGAGATCGATGCTGCCGCGCCGCTGGTTTCGGTCGGCTCCTATCCCTGGTACTTGACGGCTGAAAATCACGGCGTATCGCTGGTGGCCCGCTCGATCGACCCTGCGGCCCTGAGCGCCGTGCGCCAGCAGCTCGTTGAACTGGCCGAATCCCTCGGCATCAAACCGGAAATCGATTCATGAGCTTCATTACCCGCACCCCCGTCCTCTGGACCCTCTTTGTGCTGACGGTTGCGCTGACGCTGGCCTTCGGGGCCTCCGCGCCCATGGTCGGCGGCCAGTTCCTCGACATGCTATCAAAGCCGGAAGATACGCGCGCCCTGTTCGACGCGATGACGCCGGACGAACGAACCGCGCACTTCTGGCTTACGGTCCTTCTGGATACGGCCTACCCCCTGTCTTTCGGCCTCTTTTTCGCGGGCATGGCCTGGCGCTTCTTTGGCAAGCTTGGCCCGTTCGCCGCAATACCCGGTTTCGTCGTACTGATCGTCGATCTCACCGAGAATACGTTGCAGGCGATCACGCTGTCGGGCGCGGCCTATGTGCTGGAGCCGAAGGAATGGGTCTCGCCGCTGAAGATGAACCTGTTCTATCTCGCGGCCCTCATCGCGCTCATTGCGGCAGGCATCGCGCTCTACCGGGTCATCACGAAGAAGAAGGCCTAGGGCCTCCCCAAGGTCAGGCTTGGCGCGGGGCGCCTCCCGGCGGTAACACTGCTGGCACACAAAAGGGAGAAGCCGCCATGTCAGAAAAGATTGTCCTCGTCGAGCGCCACGGCGCCGTTGCCCTCGTCACGCTCAACCGGCCGGACGCACTGAACGCCCTGAACCGCGCCCTGCGCGCCGAGATTGTGCGCGTGTTCACCGAACTGAAGGACGACACCTCGATCCGCGCCGTCGTGCTCACCGGCGCTGGCCGTGCTTTCACTGCCGGCATCGATCTGAAGGAAGCGGGCCAGACCGGCTTTGCCCTTGGCGCCGATGAGGACTCCAAATCGATCAACATGGCCGCCGCGCTCGAGGCCTATCCCTGGCCCATCGTCGGCGCGATCAACGGCTTCGCCATCACGGGTGGCTTCGAGCTCGCCCTGATGTGCGACGTGCTGCTGGCGTCGGAGAACGCCAAGTTCGCCGACACGCATGCCCGCGTCGGCATCGTGCCAGGCTGGGGGCTGTCGCAGAAACTCTCGCGCCTGATCGGAATCAGCCGCGCCAAGGAGCTTTCCTTCACGGGCAATTTCATCGACGCGCATACGTCGGAGAAATGGGGCCTCGTCAACCGCGTCTACCCGGCCGCAGACCTCGTGCCCGCTGCGCTCCAGCTCGCGACCGAAATGACCGGCACACAGCCGGTACTGCTGAAGAAGTACAAGGCGCTGATCGATGACGGCTTCGGCATGGAGTTCGGCAAGGCGATGAAGGAAGAAATCAAACGCTCGATCGAGCATTCGGCTTCGGTGTCGGCAGAGTCGGTCGAGGAAGCGCGCAAGCAGGTGACCGCACGGGGCAGGGACCAGCAGGGCTGACCCGTTGAACCCCTCTCCCTCCCGGAGAGTGGAGAAGGCCAAGTCGCAAAGTCGAACGCATACAGCATCAGTATACTGAGGGTCATTGACTGGTGCAGCGACATAGCCGCTGTCCCGCCAGCTCCAAAGGCGACGAACTGTGGCAGGAAATGCTCCTGCGTCGAATAGTTGCGCGCGGCGCGTCGCGAGGCGGCGATAGTTCAGCATGTCTTCGATCTGCCCTGCAGCCAGTGCGGCGTTTACCCAGTCCGCAAATTCGCTTGCCCAGCCGGGCGCCACAGTGCTGCCCCGCCAGTCGACGATGCGCAGGTCATGCGTGAAGCTGCCGCTGGCAAGGATCAGCACGCCGTCCTCCGTAAACGCACGCAGCGCCCGGCGGCGGATAGCGCTGGTCGGGCAGGATCTGCGGGAAGCCGCCAAAGTCGAGGATCGTCTCGTTGACGGCCACCGTGTTCACCGCAGGAGTGTTCGTATCCCAATGCGCCTAGACGACGAGGATGGCCTTCGGGCGCGGCAGGGGCTGGCCCAGCGCCACGAGGAAATCCCGCGCGGGCACATCATCGGATCGCAGCGTCGGCGAACCGTGGGAGACAAAGACGGGGTCGATCAGGCAGTAATCCTCCACCCGTGTTTAATCGCCCGGATCCGGGAACGCCCCGCTAGCAATGTCAGCCCGCGGGCGCCGCCGAACCTCTATGCCGCTACGGCATGGCCGTGCCGGGAGTTGCGCGAAGGCCTTCCCCCGGACTATCACCATCCCAGCCATAACACCGGGAGAAAGCCATGCGCGATGTCGTGATCTGTGAACCTGTCCGCACGGCGGTCGGCGGCTTCGGCGGCTCGTTCAAGGATGTCCACGCGCATGTGCTCGGCGCGGCAGTTGTCGAAGGACTGATGGCGCGCACCGGCTTGCCGAAGGACAAGGTGGACGATGTGATCTTTGCGCAGTGTTATCCTTCTATGGACGCGCCGGCGCTTGGCCGCGTGGTCGCGCTCGATGCGGGCTTGCCGATCGAAGTCAGCGGCATGCAGATCGACCGGCGTTGCGGCTCCGGCTTGCAGGCGGTCATCAATGCGACCATGCAGATCGCCACCGGCGCTATGGACTGTGTTATCGCGGGCGGCGCTGAGTCGATGAGCAATGCGCCGTTTTATTCCACCAACTGGCGTTGGGGCCTCGGCCAGGGCAACATGACCGTGAACGACGGCCTGATCACTGGCCGCCTCACGGCTGGCGGCAAGAATTTCCCGGTGCCGGGTGGCATGCTGGAGACGGCTGAGAACCTTCGGCGCGATTACCAGATCACCCGCGCCGCGCAGGACGCGTTCGCGGCCGCCTCCCATGCGAAAGCCGTCGCTGCCCAGAATAGCGGTGTGTTCAACGAGGAGATCATCCCGGTTTCTGTCAAAGGCAGGAAGGCCGACACGGTGGTCACCCGCGACGAACATCCGCGTGCGGACTCGACCGCTGAAGTGCTGGGAAAGCTTAAAGCCATCCGCCTGAAGCAGGATCCTGAAGCCACCGTTACCGCCGGCAATGCCAGCGGCCAGAATGACGGCGCCTCTGCCTGTCTCGTGATGACGCGTGAAATGGCCGACCAGTACGGCCTGAAGCCGCTCGCCCGGCTGGTCTCTTGGGCGGTTGCGGGAGTCGGTCCGGCGGTCATGGGCATCGGCCCTGTTCCGTCCACGGAGAAAGCGCTGAAGCGCGCCGGGCTGACGCTGAAGGACCTTGACCTGATCGAACTCAATGAGGCCTTCGCCGCGCAGGTGCTTGCCTGCACCAAGGCGATGGGCTTTTCGGACGAGGACTATGCCCGCCTCAACGTGCATGGCTCCGGCATCTCGCTGGGCCACCCGGTCGGCGCGACCGGCGGGCGCATCCTTGCCACGCTGCTGCGCGAAATGGACCGCCGCGAAGCACGCTACGGCCTTGAAACCATGTGTATCGGCGGCGGGCAGGGGCTGGCCGCGATTTTCGAGCGTGTTAACTGAGATTTCTCAGACGGCGGACTGCGCAGAGCCTAACGTAGAAATAACTTGCTATTGGCGGGTCAGGGGCGCATATGCCCGTTATCGACATTGGCCGGCCACTCAGGCGCAGCTCCCGTAACAGGGTGCGGTTTCAGATAACCTCTCCAAAATTCGATATGCAAGGTCTGACGCATTGTCAGTCCACAAACTTATATGAGACTTACTTTTATGACTATGACGAACGGTACTGTGAAATTCTTCAACAGCCAAAAAGGCTTCGGCTTCATTGCGCCTGCAAACGGCGGCAACGACGTTTTCGTGCACGTGACCGCGCTTGAGCGCTCGGGCATCGCACATCTGAACGAAGGCCAGAAAGTCAATTTTGACACGGCCAAAGATCAGCGCTCCGGCAAGGTCGCCGTGAGCACGATCGAACTGGCTTAAGCCAGGCAGCTGCTGGCGCCGCGTCCCCGCGGCCGCCTCAGCGGCAAACTGAAGAGGCGCGTTCCGGTAACGGGGCGCGCTTTTTTCTTTGTCCCGAACATTCAGAGCTCTTTCGAGACGCCGATAACAATGTGGTCGCTGGTCTCGCCGTCCCGGTCCCGTTGGAGGTATTCGATCTGCCACTTCGTGCCAGCGATCGTCCGCTCAAACCCTGCCCGGGAGCGGTTTTCCTGAAGTCCGCTGTCATTGCCCCATTCAGTGGTGTTCAGTCCCAGCATGATTTCTTCGCTGAGCGAGAGCGTCAGCCCGGTGCCTTTCAGCGGATATTCAAGTCCGATCCGCTGGCGAACGCGCCAGCCGGTCCCGCTGGTGCCTTCGCGGTATCGCTGCTCGAGCCGCGTGCGCGATGAAAACTCTACACCCCAGGTCTCGAACAGGCGATAATCCGCCTGTTGCCACAACCGGTGCTCAATCTGATCGGCGCCGGTCCGTATGGACTGACTATATCGGTATCCCCCGCTGATCTCGAGCCGCTCGTTAACCTCGAACGACAGCACCGGGCGGATGACGAAGGCGTCCAGCTGGCCGTCCGGCTGGTAGCGCATTTCTGTATCTAGGCCCACCGCAGCGCGTGGTTCTCCCGGCAGCGACTTCTCAAGGTCTGCCTGAATCCAGATCTGGTTCTCGGCAAGAGCGCCCGGCGCAGAGCTGGCTGCGACCGCAGCAATGGCCACAAAAGTACGTTTCATGGCATCGCCTTAGCACAACCAGCCTGACGCAAATCTGTCAAAAAACTACCGCGCTGTACAATTTCCGGCTTCAGGCGTGAACAATCTGCTAAAAGCAAGATGTCTCTGTTTCAACCTCAGAGGCCGAAATACAGCGCGATGATTCCGATGCAGGTTACGTTCAGCGCCAACCCCGCCCGCGCCATGTCCCGCACCGTCAGTTTCCGCGTCGCAAACACCACTGCATTCGGCCCGGTCGCAATCGGCAGCATGAAGCCGCAGGAAGCCGCGACGCAGCAGGGAATCACCAGGCTGCGGATATCCAGCCCCGTCGCCTCGGCCAGCGCGCCGAGCACCGGCAGGAACGTTGTCATCGCCGCAACATTCGACATGATCTCAGAGAGGAACACGACGATCGTCACGATGATCAGGATCAGCAGCACCGGGGGCAGATTTGCAAAGCCTGCGAGGCCGGCGCCCAGCCATCCAGCCAGTCCGGAGGCCTGGATTGCCCCGGCGATCGACAGACCGCCCCCGAACAGCAGAACGACATCCCACGGGATGTTCCTGCCGTCTTCCCAGTCCAGCAACGCGCGCCCCCGACCGGCCGATTTAGGCCCGGTATCGCCGTGCGGCACGAGGAACATCACCACGGCGCCGAGCATCGCAATGCCCATATCGCTGAGACCTGCCAGTGCGGGTACTTTGATCAGCTGCTCGCGCAGGATCCACGCGCCCGCAATCAGGCCGAACACGATAGCCACCCGCGCTTCCGCCTGCGTGATGCGGCCCAGCGCGCCATGCTGAACACGGATGGACTCGCTCGCAGCTTTCGCCTGATCGGGGGAAGATCTGAGCCCCCAGGTCAGGATCAGCCAGGCTGCCGGCAGCATCAGGGCAATCATTGGTATGCCAATGCCCATCCATTCACTGAAGCCGATCTCGATGCCGGCGTTTTCGCGCAGCCAGCCCATGGCAATCAGGTTCGTGGGTGTGCCGACCGGCGTGCCCAGCCCGCCGATCGAGGCGGCGTAGCAGACCCCCAAGAGAAGCGCGACCGCGAGCCTCGGCCCGCCGCCCGCTGCAACGGCCACGGACAGCACGATGGGCGCCATCATCAGTGTCGTCGCCGTATTGGAAATCCACATCGACAGAAGCGCCGTGGTCAGCATAACGCCAGCCACCAGCAATTTCAGCCGCGCGCCGGAGACGCGCAGCACATTCAGCGCGATGCGCCGGTGCAGGTTCCACTTCTCGACGGCCAGCGCCACAATGAACCCGCCGAGCAGCAACATCACGACGGGGTCCGCATAGGGCGCCGCGATGTCCTTCAGCGGCATCAGCCCGATCAACGGCAACACAGCCAGCGGCAGGAGAGATGTGACCGCCATCGGCACGGCCTCGGTCGCCCACCAGACGGCCATCAGCGCGAACAGGCCGGCCACCAGCATGGCGCTCTGTTCAAGGCCGCCGGGGGCCGGAATCAGTGCGATCGTCAGGCCCAGCGCGGGGCCAAGCCAGAGCCCGAGCTTTTGCGCAAACCCGGTGCTTTCAGGCGGCATGCCTTCGCGCGGCGGGGATGTCTCACCCGTCTCGGTCATCTGATGTTCCTCAAACCCCATAGTCTTTGAGACGACGCTTAGCGCGCTTTGCCGGGTGGGGGAACCGGCCCCCGGCTTGCCATCCGTACGGGCGCGCCTTAACGCTCTGCGTCATGTGCGGGCGTGGCGAAATTGGTATACGCAAGGGACTTAAAATCCCTCGGCCGCAAGGCCTTGCCGGTTCAAGCCCGGCCGCCCGCACCATTGTTTCACCCCTCCGGCAGCGGGGTAAATTCCGCATCGTCCCCATCCGGCAATTTCATCCGGCCCTGTTTCCAGTCTTCCTTCGCTTGCTGCACCCGCGTCTTTGACGACGACTCGAAGTTCCAGAAGATGAACCGTTCTCCAACCGCCTCGCCGCCGAGCGCCATCACGGTCGACAGCGCAAGCGCCGTTACGCATACATCACCGTTGCCGACAACGGCCATCTGACCGGGCATCAGCGCCTGTCCCGCCACTTCGATGGCGCCATCGGTGAGATACACCGCGCGTTCCGCATGCTCTCCCTGAACGCCCCGGCTGGCGCCCGTGATCATCCGTCCACGGAGGCCGGCTTCCGTTCAAGTCGGCAGGCTGTCTGCCGGGGGGGGCAGAAGCCGGGATCAAGCTCCTGGTCCTCGTTTGGCAGGGCCACCCAGGCCTGGATGCCATGCATGTGCGCGCCGTGCATCCGCGCATGCTCCAGCCGCTCCGAAGGCGTGATGCCTTTCCCGGCCGTCATCCAGTTCACCGCGCCGGAGTAGCGACAGGTGACGGTCGAGAGGCCGATGTGCGGATGCGGCCGCACGTCCAGTTCGTGCGGAATGCCCGGCGCAAAATCGAAAGGCCCCATCTGGTCGAAGAAGATGAACGGTTCCACCATCCGCCGCTTCGCGAAAGGCAGCACGCGGCCCACTTCAAAGCCGCCGCCGAGGTCGCGACTGCGCTTGTCGACGATGAGGTCGATCATGGGAGGCTCCTTCCGGTCAGTGTCTCAGGCCCACCCGCATACCAGCCTTTCCCGCGGCGAGGCTTTTTCTATGCGCGCGCGCCTGATAACACCTATACAGGCCTTGTTTTCAGACGATCCCGGAGTTTTCCCATGCCGCTGTTTTCCGCCCGCCTGCGCTGCGCTGCTGCCAGTGCGGTTCTCACCCTCGCGACGGCGCTGCCGGGGTTTGCCGAAACCGTCTACGTGCAGGCCGGCAAGGTGCTCGCCGTCCCGGGTGAGGCGCCGCTCGGCCAGACGACGATCGTCATCACCGATGGCAAGATCGTCTCCCTCGCGTCCGGCTATCAGACGCCGAAAGACAAGGCGGTGCGCGTCATCGATCTGAAGGACAGCTATGTGCTGCCGGGCCTGATCGATTCCCACGTCCACCTCACCTCCGACACGGGCGGCATCGCGTCCCAGCTGGAAGATGTTACCCTCGCGCCTGCTGCGCAGGCCTTCAATGCCTGGGAAAACGGCATGAAGACCTTGAATGCCGGCTTTACAACGGTACGCAATCTTGGCGACGGGGACGGCGCCGTGCTCGCGCTGCGCGATGCCATCAATGACGGCCAGGTCACCGGCCCGCGCATTTTCGATGCCGGCAATTCCATTTCGGGCACGTCAGGTCACATGGATGCTTCGCTCGGTTACCGCGACGAGTTGCGGGAGTATTTCGACGCCGCCGGCAACACCTGCAACGGCGCCGAGGATTGCCGCCGTGCGGTGCGCCTGCAGATCGCCCGCGGGGCAGATGTGATTAAGTTTGCGTCCACCGGCGGCGTCAACAGCCGCATCGGTGCTGGCCTCGGCGCGCAGATGTTCTCGGATGAAGCCCGCGCCATTGTCGAGACGGCGAAGCTGTTCGGCAAGAAGGTTTCCGCGCATGCTCACGGCGCGGATGGTATCCGCCTCGCCCTTGAAGCGGGCGTTGATTCGATCGAGCACGGCACCATCCTCGACCCTGAGACCATCGATGCCTTCGTCGCGTCTGATGCCTACTATGTACCGACCCTTTCGACCGTGAACGGATACATTGAGCGGCTTCAGGCAAACCCGGACGCGTACGAGCCGGATGTCCGCGCCAAGATCGAATGGCGTATCGGCATCACCGGCAAGAGCCTCGAGATCCTCTACGCTCAGGGCGTCAGGATCGCCTTCGGAACGGATGCCGGCGTCTCCAAGCATGGCCGCAACGCGGACGAGTTCGAACTTATGGTGAAATTCGGCATGCCGCCAGTCGAAGCCATAAAGGCCGCTACGGTCAATGCCGCCGACTTGCTCGGACTGACCGCCGAGATCGGCACGCTGGAGCCCGGCAAGAGCGCAGACCTCATCGCTGTGAAGGGCGACCCGTTGAAGGACGTGAAAGTCCTCAAGCAGGTTGATTTCGTCATGGTGCGCGGGGATGTGGCCAAGGAATAGGGCATCAGAAAAGTTGTGTCACGCCCGGTCGCGCATCCAGTAAGTCGTCCGGATTTCGTCCAACTGTTTCCTGTCATCCCAGCCTGTCACGCCGATCGGCGCACAGCCGTGGCGGGCGTCAGGTAAAGGCGACGTTCAGCCAGCTCGGGCGCACATAGGTCTCGCCGAGATCGCGCGCGACAAGCTTGTGCGCGATCGTGCCCTGATCGACGGTCAGGCCATTTGCCAGGTGCCGGTTCGCATTGATGGCACCGCGCGCGCCCTTCGCTGCGATCTGCATGACAAAGGGTAGGGTGGCGTTGTTCAGCGCGTAGGTGGATGTGCGCGGCACTGCGCCGGGCATGTTGGCGACGCAGTAGTGAAGTATTCCGTCTACGTCATAAATCGGGTCTTCGTGCGTCGTCGCATGGCTTGTCTCGAAACACCCGCCCTGGTCGATCGCAATGTCCACCAGCACCGCGCCGGGCTTCATCGTCTTCAGCTGCTCGCGGCTGACGAGCTTCGGCGCCGAAGCGCCCGGGATCAGCACTGCGCCGATCACGAGGTCGGCCTCCTTGATCGCTTCGGCCAGCGCATGCGCGGTCGAGTACATCGTCTTCAGGCTGCCGCGGAACTGCTCGTCGAGCTGGCCGAGGCGCACATTGTTCCGGTCAAAGACGGTTACGTCGGCGCGCATGCCCACCGCAATTTCCGCCGCATGGGTGCCTGAGACGCCGCCGCCGATGATCACTACCTTGGCCGGCGCCACGCCCGGCACGCCGCCGAGCAGGATGCCGCGTCCACGCTTCGTGCGCATCAGCGCCCAGGCGGCGACCTGCATCGACATGCGCCCGGCCACCTGGCTCATCGGACGCAGCAGCGGCAGGCCGCCTTCTGCGTCGGTGACGGTTTCATAAGCGATCGCGAGGCAGCCCGATTTCATCAGCCCCTTCGCCTGCACCGGATCCGGCGCAAGGTGCAGGTAGGTGAAGAGGGTATGCTCCGGCGTCAGGCGCGCGGTCTCTTCCGGCTGTGGCTCCTTCACCTTCACGATCAGCTCGCTGCCGCCGAACACCGCTGCAGCGTCCGGCCCGATCTGCGCCCCGACGGCGACATAGGCCTCATTGTTGAAGCCCGAATTCACACCCGCATTCGATTCTACCAGGACGCTGTGACCCGCCCGGACGAGCTCGCCCACACTCTCCGGTGTAAGGCCGACACGGGATTCCTGTTTCTTGATTTCGGTTGGAACGCCAATGCGCATGAAGCCTCTCCTTGGGGAAGGTCTAACCCTATACCGCCCCTTTCCGGCAACTTCCAGCCCTCTCTGGTGAGGTGTGCCACGCGGTGAGAAACTTGCCGGGCTAGCTTCTGATCGTCAGCGTCAGGATCAGGCGCTGGGCAGCCGGAGCAAAATTTCCGATGTCGGTGTCCGAGTAGCGAAGGTCGATGGCGGCGGCGCCCCGCGAAACTGTCGAGCCGATTGACCAATTGGTATAGTCGCCGTCCGTTTCGCTTGCGTAAGATCCGATGGCTGCGTCCAGGCTGAAAGACGGGCTTAACGCGTAGCCAGCTTTGAGGCTCGTATAGACATAGTCTTCACCGGGACTGAAGGCGCCGTCGGTTGCCACCCAGAAACCGGTATCGAAGCTGTATCCAAGTCCGCCGCTGAGTTCCAGACCACTCAGGCCCTCCGCGTCGGCGCCCGGATAGTCAAAGAAAGTTGCTCTCAGATCCCAGCTGACGCCGTTTTCCAGCACGTCAGCCAGTCCCGTGTAGGCGCTGACTTCCAGATATGCGGCGGATGTATCACCAAAATCGACTGTTGACGCCCACACCCCGGCATAGAGCGCGCTGTTTGTGTAATCGAACCCGCCCTGAATCGCGGGGTTCCCGTTTGATGAAGAGATACCCCGATCGGTATAGTCGGTGGCAAGGGAGGCATTGGCAGTCCAGCTGCCTTGCGCCGCAGCCTTTTTCTCAAACACGGGCATCTCAGCGGCGATCAGGCACACCGAAGCTTTCATCAACAACGATGGTTTCATGATCGTCGGCCTCCGGTTTCAGTATCGGAGGGCATGGGATTGAAGTCCAGTCTGTTCAGGAGATGCGGGGCCGGGGGTGTTCAAACACCTGTTCGGGGCGCGGCGCAGCGCTCTGCCTGATCAGCGATCTGCAGGCTGCGCCAGTCGCCGGCAGGTCGTGACGGCGACCAGAGCCTGTTTCCCGACGGTATCACCGGGGCGGCCGACAAACTTGGCTTTGGCCGTGCTGCAATAAAAATGTCCCTCTCCCGGCGGGCCGGAAGAGGGACAACAGGCCTGGCTCAAGCCCCGCCGTGATACGTTGAGGCGAAAACCTAGAAGACCTTCGAGATCATGACGACGAAGTTCTCGTCTGCAACGTCACCGGCGACGGCGTCGTCGATGTCCGTGTCGCTGTACTTCAGCGTCAGGTCGAACGCGCCGAACGCGTAGGCACCGCCGAGCGACCAGTTGGTGTAGTCGCCGCCGCCGTCGAAGCTGGCATTGCCAACGCTGGCGAGGCCCTTCAGTTTTTCGGAGAAGGCGTAGGCGCCCGTGCCCTCGACATAGGTGTTCTTGTTGTCGGGGTCATAATAGGCGGTTGCGCCGAGGGTGACCGCGTCGACAGTGTAGCCAAGGCCGGCTTTAACTTCGACGAAGTCGAGATCTTCTTCACCCGGAAAGAAGTAGCCGATCACGCCGACGTCCCAGCTGAGGGCTTCGGTGAAGGCGCCGCGGAAGCCGCCATAGAGGTCGATTTCGATATCAGCGTCCGAGCCGTAATCCACGTTGGACGCCCAGCCACCGACATAGAAACCGCCATTGGTGTAGTCGACGCCGCCTTGAATGGTGGCACCGTTATCGGTCTGCGAAACGCCGCGCCAGACGTAGTCATTTGCGACCGCAGCGTTGAAGGACACATCGCCTTGAGCATGTGCGCCGCCGGCGGCTGCAATGAAGGCGGCGGCGAGAAGGCTGGCCCGGGACAGATTGCTTTTCATTAGAGGGAACCTCGATTCTGTTATTACGCTCCTGATCAAGCGTCGACCGCCTAACTGCCGGTCGGGGGGCAGAAATTCGATGCCAAACCTAAGGTAAACCCCGCACAAGGGCGGCGTTCGCCGGGCTTTTGAGCAGCCAATTGCACGCTTGCCTCAGCTTTGTGCGATGCAGCGAGTCCACACTTGTGTGGCAGATTCGCAACATATTCAGTCCCTAACGCGCCACGAGCGGCGCATATCCGAGGTGCATGCCCGCATCGACCAGCAGGGTCTCGCCCGTCACGTGCCGAGAGGCATCGGTGAGGAAGAACACTGCCGAGTCCGCGATATCGTCGGGCCCGCTGGCAACGTTCAGCGGAACCGACGCGGCGACGCCGGCTTCCATCTTGGTGTATTGCTCGGCGCTCATTTCGTCCTTGAACCAGCGCGTGCCGATGAAGCCCGGGCAGACGGCGTTGACGCGGATGGCGGGCGCGAGGGCGCGCGCGAGGCTGAGCGTCATGGTGTTGAGCGCGCCCTTGGTGGCCGCATAGGCGACCGACGATCCGATGCCGGTGACACCGGCAATGGAGGAGACATTGAGCACCGCCGAGGCGCGCCCGGTCTGCCTGTGTGCTTCGACGAGCAGGGGTTTCACCTTCTGCACCATCAGGAAGGGGCCCGCGACGTTCACCGCGTAGGTGTGCAGGAAGTCTTCCCTTGTCAGCGCATCGAGATCCGAATGGTCGCGCGCATGTTTGGTGATGCCCGCATTATTGACGAGGATATCGAGACGGCCTGCCTGCGCCGCTGCTTCGGCGAGCTTCGCGCAGCCTTCATCGGTCGAGACGTCTGCCTGCACGAGCCGCGCCTGCGCGCCGGCCTTCTGGCAATCGGCAACGGTTGCTTCGCCGTCTGCAACCGACTTGGTGCAATTGATGATGACGCTGGCGCCGCGCTCGGCGAGGCGAAGCGCGATCGAGCGGCCGAGACCGGTGGCCGATCCGGTGACGAGGGCGCTGCGCCCTTCGAGGTCCTTGGGCTGGTTCATGTTTCTCCTCCCGGGTTATCTTCAAACTCTGGTTTCCCTCGTATCCCGCAGCATCCTGCCGTGTCCACTGCAGCGCTCGCGATGGGCGAGTAAGCCCCCCGCTTGTAAGCAACCGGCGACCCCGCGAGAAAGTGTCAACACAGCTTTACGGAGTCTCCCTTTGGCCGGATTGTTTCGCATCGTATATGTGAGCACGGCCCAGCCCGGGCTCACCGACAGCGATATCGAATCGCTGCTCAACGCAGCGCAATCGAACAATGACGAGCGTTTCATCACCGGGTATCTCGTGCATAACGGCCCGAACTTCATGCAGTTGATCGAGGGCCCGTTCAACGAAATCGACGAAGTGTATGGCCGCATCCTGCGTGACCGGCGCCATTCGGGTATCGTACGCATTCAGGCAGAATGGGCTGATCACCGCGTATTTCCGAACTGGTCGATGAATTATTTCCGTGTCGACCGGCACGGTTCGGTGGGGTCCATGATCTCGCGCGGCGCGGACTCGGTCGACAGCCTGATGGAAGCGGGCGTACCGCGCGACGTGTTGCACCTGTTTTCCAAATTCATACAGCAGACGGAGTATCCCGAGCCGCGCTCGGACCGCGCTGCCCCCTCTGGAAGAGCCCGGCAAGACCAGCAGCAAGACCCACAAGCGTAAGCCCGCCGACGAGCAGGCTGACCGGGTCGGCGCCGAAGATCTCAAAGTATTACGTACAGCCCTGGGTACTGAGGAAGACGAGCGCCCTGGCCGACAGGAAACTGCTGCGGCGCGTGAGCAGCGCGAGAGAGCGGCGAGCGCTGCCCAGCCGATCGAGAATGGCCATTCGGGAACGGTCAACGCGGTTTTCTGCCAGGTTTCGCAGGCCGCGTAGTCCTCTTAGCGGCTGGCGCTCCACGCGCGGTCACCCAGAATGTTGCCCCAGAGCGCGCCGACCCAGAATGCGAAACAGCATCTGCCCGGCCGCGCCCGCGCCGCGGTGCGCGGCGCAGAAGGCGGCGGCGAGCGCGCCGAAGACACCGATCGTGATCAGCGCTTCCTCGACGAACAGGGCGTAGGAGGCGTGCCATCAGCCGGCGCCCGCGCCGAACACGGCGCCGAGGGCGAGAGCCCCGAGGGCGGCAAGGAACGCCGAGCGGAACCAGACTGCGCCGGGGGACGTTCGGCACAGCGCGCATCGCGCGCCAGCTCCGGCAGGTATGTTTGTCACTTTTTTGTTGCTTCGGGGTCCTTCTTCCTCGGCCAGATGAAGATCCTGCGGGTGTCCTTCGAAATTCGGCCATTTCCCTCGTGGCGGCGTTCGCGCCGCTGCGGGTGATGCTGTTCTGGCTGGTCTGGGTACATGTGGGCCGGCGGCGGCGGAAGACAGCGCCCGCGTGAAGCGGTTCGCCTTGCGGGCGAACGAAACCTCTTGCCGTTCCGGTAAGCATGGACAAGGCGCGGTACGCGGCTTAACTGCGCAACGGTTTTCACGGCTTCCAGGGCTCGGGCGAATGTTCAAAAAGATATTGATTGCCAACCGCGGCGAGATCGCCGTCCGCGTTATCAAGACATGCCGCAAGATGGGCATCAAGACGGTAGTGGTTTATTCCGACGCCGATGCCGGCTCCATGGCGGTCGAGATGGCGGATGAGAGCGTCCATATCGGCGGATCGCCCGCCGCGCAGTCCTATCTTGTGGCCGACAAGATCATCGCTGCCGTGCGCCAGACCGGCGCTGAGGCAATCCATCCGGGCTTCGGCTTCCTGTCCGAGAACGCCGCCTTCGCCAAACGCCTCGAGGAAGAGGGCATCGGCTGGATCGGCCCGAACGCCTTCGCGATCGATTCGATGGGCGACAAGATTTCCTCGAAGAAGCTGGCCGCCGAGGCGGGGGTCTCGACGGTGCCCGGCCATATGGGCCTGATCGAGGACACCAAGGAAGCCATCAGGATCTCGAAACAGATCGGCTATCCGGTTATGATCAAGGCGTCCGCCGGCGGCGGCGGCAAGGGCATCCGGGTCGCAGCGAATGACAAGGAAGTCGAAGAAGGCTTCCCGGCAGTGAAGGCCGAGGCTAAGGCCTCGTTCGGCGACGACCGCGTGTTCATCGAGAAGTTCATTCTCGAGCCGCGCCACATCGAAATCCAGGTGCTGGGCGACAAGCATGGCAACTGCCTGTGGCTGAATGAGCGCGAATGCTCTATCCAGCGCCGCAACCAGAAGGTCATCGAGGAGGCGCCCTCGCCGCTGCTCGATCCTGAGACGCGCAGGAAGATGGGCGAACAGGCCGTCGCCCTCGCTAGGGCTGTCAACTATGACAGCGCCGGCACGGTGGAATTCGTCGCGTCCGGCAAGGACAAGGGCTTTTATTTCCTTGAAATGAATACGCGTCTGCAGGTCGAGCATCCGGTCACAGAGATGATCACCGGCATCGATCTGGTGGAGCAGATGATACGCTCCGCTTATGGCGAGAAGCTGAAGCTCAAGCAGTCGGACATCAAGATCAACGGCTGGGCCGTGGAAAGCCGGGTATATGCGGAAGATCCCTATCGCAACTTCCTGCCGTCGATCGGCCGCCTGAAGCGTTTCCATCCGCCTGCGGAAGGAAAGCTCGGCAAGGGCGAAGTGCGCATGGATTCCGGCGTGCGCGAAGGCGACGAGATCTCGATGTTCTATGACCCGATGATCGCGAAGCTCGTGACCTGGGGCAAGGACCGCGACACCGCGCTGGACGTGCACGGCGAGGCGCTCGACCGGTTCCACATCGAAGGTATTCAGGACAATATCCCGTTCATCGCGGCTGTGATGGACGAAAAGCGCTTCCGCTCCGGCAACATCACCACGGCCTATATAAAGGACGAGTTCCCGGAAGGCTTCCAGGGCGTCCCGGCCACCAGGGAGCAGGAAGTGCAACTGATCTGCTCGGCGGCCTACGTGCACGCCTTCTTTGACCGCCGCGGCGGCGAAATCTCCGGCCGCCTTGCGCCCCGCGCGCCGCGCCGTGAATGGGTTGTCATTCTCGGCGACCAGCATCACCCGGTAACCATCGATATCGGCCGCGATGGCGAAGCCGAGATTGCCTTGGACGGAGGAAAGCCGCACAGCCTTATGACGTCCTGGAAGCCGGGCAGGCACCTCGTCGAAGGCGTGCTGGACGGTAAGGCGTTTGCCGTGAAGTTTGCCGACCGCACCGAGGGCTATCTCTTCCGCCACCGGGGCGTGGCCCTGCGGGCGCTGGTCTGCACGCCGTTCGTCGCCGACATGCACAGCCGCCTGCCGGAAAAGCCGAAAGCCGACACCTCGAAGCTGATTATTTCGCCGATGCCGGGGCTTGTCGTGTCGATGAACGTGACGCTCGGCCAGGTCGTGCAGGAAGGCGAAGCTGTCTGCATCGTTGAAGCGATGAAAATGCAGAATATCATCCGGGCGGGAGCTAATGGCACGGTCAAGGCCATAAATGTCAAGCCGGGCGAAAGCGTCGCCGCAGATGAAATCATGGTCGAATTCGCCTGATCCTGCGGCCTCGCCCCATAGGTACTTAACATTCCGGAAACCGGTTCAGCCTGCTATTATTTCCCAGCGGCGGCGGAGCGGGGAGAGACCTGCCTGTGAAATGACTGTTGCCGTACAGACAAAGACGGGGCGGGCGCCCCATCGTCAGGAGACCGGAACACATGCAACTCTTTCTCACCCCCAACGGACGTATCGATCAGGCGACCTACTGGCGCGCCGTACTCATCCTGCTGGGCATCAGCGCGGCCCTTTCCGTCGTCAGCGCCTTCGTCTCGCCCTTTCTGGGCATCGCCGGCCTGCTTTTCATCTGGCCGTGGATCGCCGTGCACGTGAAACGCCTGCACGATTCCAACAAATCGGGCTGGCTGACGATCGCCATCGTCGTGCTGGCCGTTGTCGTCTCGATGATTGCCGGCTTCATTCTGCCAGGCCTGTTCGGTGTGGACCAGGCTGCCCTTCAGGCCGAGATGCAGCGTGAGATCGAGAATGCCGCGGCCGGTGATGCGGCGTTGGCGATGAGCGCGGCCATGGACGCCTCAAAGCGCATCGCCCAGGCGACACTGCTGCCGAGCATCCTGTCCACTGCCGTAGTGACTGGCGTCGTTGGCGCCGTGATGGGCCTGTTCAAGACCGATCCGAACGACAACCAGTATGGCCCCGGCCCTGCCGGTGCCAGCGTCGCGTTTACCTGATCCGTACGCTGACAAACCCAGGAGGGGCTGTACATGGTTACGTTTTCGGAAGCTGTAAGGCTTTTTTTCGCGCGCTATAGCGATTTCCAGGGCCGTTCGCGCCGCTCGGAATACTGGTGGGTCACGTTGTTCAACATCCTCATCGGCTTGGTAGGCGGCATCCTGCTCGCCGTCCTCGGGGGCGGGGATGGATCGGGGCAAATCAACCCGATCGGTTTCATCATTATCGCCCTCCTCGGGCTTTACATGCTGGCCATCATCATCCCTTCGATCGCGCTCTTCGTGCGCCGCCTGCATGACATTAACCAGACCGGCTGGATTGCACTCGGGCTGTACATCTGCACCATTATCCCGATCATCAACCTGCTGGCTGCGGTCGCGCAGATCGTGATCGGCGTCCTGCCTGGCACCGCCGGCCCCAACAAATACGGCCCCGACCCCAAAGGGCCCGCCGTGGCTGCCGCCGACGTGTTCGTCTAGGCGATCCGGCGAACATCCTGCAGAAAGGGCCGGGCCGTATGCCCGGCTTTTTTTCTTGCGCCGCTTTATCGTTTATTGATAAGGGGCGCGTATGACACCCGCCTCAGACCCTCAGGGAAATGACCTGCGCCGTATGGATTTCCGCTTCCTGTTCCTCGAGCCGCAAGGCCGCCTCGCGCCAAAACCCTTCGGGCGCGGCCTCGTTCTGCTGACTGGCGCGGGCATGATGATCTCGGTGCTGACGGCAGTCGTCTCGCCCGGCCTCAACATGCTCCAGTATGCGCTTGTGTTCCCGTATATCTGCCTGTTTGGCAAACGGCTCCACGATGCGGGTCTCACCGCCTGGCTGTGGATCGCTTTCCTGGCGGGCCTTGGCTTCCTCAACATGTTCCTTTCGGCCATTCTGTTGCCAGTGCTTTCGCCGGGCGCGTTCGCTATTCAGGTCGAGGTACAGGAGACGATGCAGGCCGCGGGCTTCACCGCGGCGTTCGAGGAGCTCGCTCTGCGCGCCGAGGAGTATGCGCGCCTGTCGGCGGTGACGACGCTGGCGGCGTTCCTGATCTCCAGCGCGATCACCGGCTTTGCCGCGTTCCGCCTGCGCTCGGACCCCAAACCCAACCGCCACGGCCCGCCGACCCTCGGCGGCCCGGCCGGCACGTTCAATTGATCCATCGCAGAAAGCGTCCACTCGATGAACACGACCCCCGGAGAGATCGATTCCCACCGTCCCTGGATCCGTGATTACCGCGATGATCCCGGCGCGATGAACTGGGCCGAGACGCTGCTGAACCCGTTCGGCGAGAGCTCCAAGCTGCACTTCAGCCGGGCCTGGACGGTGATGTTTCTGGGCCGGATGCTGCTCTATATCGTGCCTTCTTTCGGAGCCGGTATCCTCGGCATCGCGGGGATGAAGACCGGGTTCCTGAACACGCCAGCGGATCTGTTCCTGTTCACCGTACCTGCGCTGCTGGTGCCGTTCGCCGTGTTCACGATCCTGACCGAGTTCACGTCTTTCGTTGCGCATACGCGGCGGCTCGCCAATGCGCAGCGCCCGGCCTGGTTGGCGGTGATCGTCCTTGTGCCGATGATCCTCGGCCTGGCCGCCTACGCCGCCGGCACCAGCATGGGCGCCGCCCAGCACCGCGCCGCAAATGCCCCTCCCGCAGCGGCCGCCGAAGTGAAAGAGGGAGAAGCTGCTGCCGAAAAGAAACCGGAAGCGAGGCCGCGGCAGGGCCGCGGCGGCCCGCCCGGCCCGCCGCAGAGCGAGCGCCAGGCGGCGGTCGCCGCCGGCCTCGGTATAGCCCTGCCGATCTGGTGGCTCGCCTCGGTCGGTGTGATGCTCTGGACGCTGCTCTGGGTCGCCCGCCTCCCGAACGACGGGCAAGGCCGCATCCGCACCGGCAGCCATCTGACACCAGAAGAGATCGTGGACGGCGTTTAGGTCAGCCCGGGACGAGCTCCTCTGACGCGACCCGGATAAGCCGGCTCCCGAATACGTCCTCAAACGCGGCCCGGAGGGCCATGTCGGCTTCTTCCATTGACACCACGCGGCCAAGGCCTGCGAGGCTGGTCACGCCATATCGGGCATCCTCGATCCCGCAGGGCGTGATGCCGGTGAAATGCTCGAGCTCCGGTTCGACGTTGAGGGAAATGCCGTGCAGGCTCACCCAGCGCTTCAGGCGCACGCCGATGGCGGCGATCTTGTCTTCTCGGAGCGGTCCACCGGGCTGCGTCCGGTTAACCCACACGCCAACGCGTCCCTCGCGGACGCCGGCGTCCACGCTGAAGGCCGCAAGGGCGCGGATTATCCAGTCTTCGAGATTGGCCACGAAGGCACGCACATCGCGGCCCCGGGCGCCGACGTCGAGCATCAGGTAGGCCACGCGCTGCCCGGGGCCGTGATACGTGTACTGGCCGCCGCGTCCCGCGTCGAAAACCGGGAAGCGGGCAGGGTCCTTGAGGTCGGCGGGTTTAGCGGACGTGCCGGCCGTGTAGAGGGGCGGATGTTCGAGGAACCAGACAAGTTCGCGGGCGCCGCCGTCGCGGATGGCCCGGGCCCGCGCATCCATCACGGCGAGCGCGGCATGGTAGGAAACAGGGGCGTCGGAGACCGCCCAGTCAACGTCCGGGAATTTTGTCATGGCCTCCACGATATAGGCGCCTTTCAGGGCTTCACAAAGCCGGATGGCCGCCTTATACGGCCCGTCTGCCTCAAATGAGACCAGTCGTGCGGTCATGGCGGAATTGGTAGACGCGCAGCGTTGAGGTCGCTGTGGGGCAACCCGTGGAGGTTCGAGTCCTCTTGACCGCACCATACTGTTTTGGCGCTCTTCAGGGTCAGACCCGGTCTGTTTGAGTTTTTTGCCCTTGGCGGTCCGGTCAAGGTTGTTCTGGGCGCCCCGAGGCTCCAGATAAACCGTATCATCAAATCTGAACCACATTGACCGGGGCCGAATGGATTCGACCAACCAGCTCATCTTCTTTTGCGGACTGCTGCTGTGTGCGGCGATCTTCGCGAGTTTCCTGTCGCGCCGCATTGGCGCGCCGCTGCTGGTGACATTCCTGGGTGTGGGCATTCTGTTCGGCGAAGATGGCCCTGGCGGGATCGTGTTCAATGACGTCCCGCTGAGCTATCTGGCCTGCTCGTTCGCCCTCGCGGTGATCCTTTATGACGGAGGCATCCACACCCCGATGAAGAATTTCCGCCAGGCGCTGCGCCCGGCGGTGTTCCTCTCCAGCGTCGGCGTATTGGTGACGACGTCGATCGTGGCGCTCGGCATGTGGGGGTTTCTGGGCACCGATCCACTGTATGCACTTCTGTTCGGTTCGCTTGTGGCCGCCACTGATGCGGCGGCGGTGTTCCTGCTGCTGCGCCAGCAGGGCATCAAACTGAAGCCGATGGTCGCCAATACGTTGGAAGTGGAATCCGGCATTAACGACCCAATGGCGATCTTCCTTGCACTGACGTTTACGAGCCTGATCCTCGCGGGCGGGTTTGCCGGCATGGAGCGGGGCGTCTGGTCGGTTCCGGTCGGTTTTGTGCAGCAATTCGGCATCGGCGCGGCGCTCGGCATCGCCGGCGGACGGATGCTCACCTTTTTCTATGACCGCGTGGCGTTGGAACTCGGTCTCAACCCGATCTTCGCGCTTGCCAGCGGCCTGCTTATCTTTGGGGCGGCGAACATTCTCGGCGGCTCAGGCTTCCTCGCGGTGTATCTCGCCGGCCTGATCCTCGGGAACCATGCCTACCGCGCCAAGCAGGTGGTGAAGCAGTTCATGGACGGCATGGCCTGGCTCGCACAGCTGGCCATGCTGCTGATCCTCGGCCTGCTGGTTACGCCGTCGAAGCTGATTGCCGACATTCCCGAGGCGCTGCTGATCTCGGCTATCCTGATCTTCGTGGCGCGCCCGGCGGCGGTGTTCATCAGTCTCGCCTTCGAGGGTTTTTCCTGGCGCGATAAGCTGTTTATGAGCTGGGTCGGCCTGCGCGGCGCGATCCCGATCTACCTCGCGATCATCCCGGTGCTGCTCGGGGTGCCAGGCAACTTCTTCAACATCGCCTTCCTGGTGGTGCTGGTCAGCCTCGTGCTGCAGAGCACGACGGTCGGCATCGTCGCGCGCCTGCTTAAGGTAGGCGAGGTGCAGGGGCCGGAGACTGCCGAGCCTGGGGCCCCTCCGGCGACGCCCGCCTGATTGCCAGCCCGGGCGCACCCGCCTAGGCTTGAACCCGGGACGGCCCGCCAGGGGCCGGTGGAGGATTACCATGCGCCTGCTGTTCGCGGCCGTTGCCGCGCTGACCCTGCTTGCCGGCTGTAAGGCCGCTGAAGAAAAACCCGCCTCCGTCATCTCAGTGCCCGCCGGAGCGCCGGCCGCCTGGACGACCATTGCGCCGGGCGGAGAAACGCTCTGCGCGACTGGTACGCCCTACAGCTTCCATGTGCGCGGGGGCGACGCGTCGCGGGTAATGATCTTCTTGAATGGCGGCGGCGCCTGCTGGAGCGGGGATCTTTGCGATCCTTCGCTCGGTGCCAATGCCTATACGCCCTTCGCGGAAATGGACTCGAACAATCCGGCGAAGATGG
Source organism: Hyphomonas sp. (assembly GCA_016124495.1). Lineage (GTDB taxonomy): Bacteria > Pseudomonadota > Alphaproteobacteria > Caulobacterales > Hyphomonadaceae > Hyphomonas. The sequence continues at coordinate 198,124 of WGNP01000006.1, forward strand.
GCGGCGTGTTCGATGCCAAAAATCCGAAAAACCCGTTCACCGGCTGGACGCAGGTCTTCGTGTCCTACTGCACCGGCGATTCGCATCTCGGCGCGGCGGACGCGGCCTACACGACCAGCGCAGGCAAGGAACTGACCATCCACCACCGAGGCAAGGCCAACGTCCAGTCGGCGCTTGACTGGGTGTATGCGAACTATCCGGCGCCGTCCCGCGTGTTCGTTGGCGGCGCAAGCGCAGGGGCGATCGCCTCGCCGTTCTATGCGGGCGTCGTGGCAGACCATTATCCGCTGGCGGAGATTGTTCAGTATGCCGGCGGTGCAGGCGGCTACCGCGCCGAGGCCGTCTCGGGCCTCTTGGAGACCTGGGGCGCGTTCACCAACATGCCGGACTGGCCGGAGCTTGCCACGTTTGACCGCGCGACCTTCAAGACCGAAGACTTCTTCCGCATCACCGCCGCGCGCCATCCGGCGATGCGGATGCACCAGTTCAACAATGTGGATGACGAGGTGCAGCAGATGTTCCTCAGCCTGATGGGTGTCAGCGATCCCGTGCGCAGGCTGATGCAGGCAAACCTGGGCGACCTTGCTGCAGACATTCCGAACTTCCGGTCTTACTCCGCTGCCGGCGAGGACCATACGCTGCTGCGCTATGACCGTCTGTACACAACGGAAACGGACGGCGTGCGGGCAGTGGACTGGGTGCGCGATATTTCTGAGGGGCGGGAAGTGCGGAGTGTGAGTTGCGGGGCGGAAGGGTGTAACTAACCCAGCCGTTCGAGCACTTTCGCGCGGCCGATCAGCGGCAGCACGGCGCCCATGTCGGGACCGTGTTCCATGCCGGTCAGAGCCATCCGCAGCGGCTTGAACAGGGTTTTGCCCTTTCGGCCGGTGGCGGCTTTCAGGGCGTTTGTCCATTCGCCCCAGCTGCTGGTGGTCAGATCGCCGGCCGGCAGGTGCGCCCCGGCCCCGGCGATGAACTCCCGGTCCTCATCGGCAACCACCGGATCCGCCTTGCCGAAAATAATCTCGATCCAGTTCCCGGCATCGCTGACCCGCGCGCAGTTCTCGCGCACGGCCAGCCAGAAAGCTTCATTCTCCGCCCGCGGATCAACCGCCTTGAGGCGGGCCTGCGCCCCGGCGTAGGGCATCGCGTGGACGAGCGCGGCGTTGAGGCTCTCGAGGTCCGTCTCGTCGAAGCGCGCCGGAGCGCGGCCGATCTTGGAGAAGGAGAATTCGGCGGCAAGTTCTGCCAGCGTGCTGCGCGGCTCGATATTGTCGGAGGTGCCGAGCTTGGCGAGGTGGCTGCAGATCGACATCGCCTCTATGCCCCTCTCGCGCAGCTGGCCGACCGAGAGGGAGCCGATCCGCTTCGACAGGGCCGAACCGTCCGCGCCGACCAGCAGCGGCATGTGGGCCATCTCCGGCGCCTTGCCGCCGAGTGCCATGAAGATCTCGATCTGCGCGCCGGAATTCGTCACATGATCTTCGCCGCGTACGACATGCGTGATGTTTGCCTCGATATCATCGACCACCGAGGGCAGCGTGTAAAGATAGCTGCCATCCTCGCGGATCAGCACCGGGTCAGACACCGAGGACGTGTCGATGCTCTGCGGGCCGCGCACCAGGTCATTCCACTCGACGCGTTCGCCCGACAGCTTGAAGCGCCAGTGCGGCTTCAGGCCGGAGGCTTCGAGCCTGGCGCGGTCAGCATCCGTCAGGTTCAGGGCCGCTCGGTCATATACCGGCGGCCGGCCGCGCGACTGAGCGATCTTGCGTTTCACGTCCAGCTCCTCGGCCGTCTCGAAGGCGGGGTAGAGCAGGCCCATGGCGCGTAGTTTTGCCGCCGCCTCGTCGTACAGGCCGAAGCGTTCGGACTGGTTGAACGTGTCTGCCCAGACAAGACCAAGCCATGTCAGGTCTTCCTTGAGAACGGCCTCGTTTTCCTTGGTCGAGCGTTCCAGGTCGGTATCGTCGATCCGCAGGATGAACTTGCCGCCCTGGCTTTGCGAAAACAGCCAGTTCACCAGGGCCGTGCGCACGTTGCCGACATGCAGGCGGCCAGTGGGCGAGGGGGCGAATCGGACGATCGGGGCGGTCATGGCAGCAGGGCCCTCCGGGGCTTGGAAGGCGCTTTCGACATCAAATCGGGACAAAAGCCAAGCGTCTCGGCCACATTCTTGCTATTGTTTTGTTTAACGAGCATCTACCTTGAGGTAATTCCGGGAGACGGTCATGAGATTCGGCTGGGTGCTGGCGGGGGCGGTGCTTCTTGCGGCCTGTGGGCAAAAAGACGGCATATCGCCGGACGCAGCGGCCGTGGGCGCAGGGCCCGATGCCGCTGCGGCAGAGCTGGCGGCGCGCCCGCAGCTCGATTACGCAGCGATCTCCGGCTATGATGATACCTGGTTTCTGAGCGCCGGCTGGCCGGGCGAATACCCTCCGGGCTTTGCGGTGCTCGACGCGGACGTAAAGGTGCCGGCGCGGGCGCGCCCCAACCCAACCGACCCGCAGGACATTACCTGCCTGTTGCCGCAATACGCCAACTACCAGATCTGGAACAACGCCCGCACGAACGAGGACCAGATCGAGTATTTCGTGGCCACCAAAAAGGTGCCCGTAACGGTGCTGGAGGATACCGAGGTCGAGTTCGTCGGCGAGGCAGGCATCCAGACGCTCAGCCTCAAGAAGGGCGAGCAGATGACTTACCTGCGCTATATCGGCGAAGGCGTCACGGTGCTCTCCTTCAAGGGGCAGGAATACGAGATCAACGAGGGCGAGCTATCGAACGTCACCGACATTGCCGACACGGCGCTGGAGGAAAACCTCTGGGTGCGTGTCACCTGCCTCGGCGGTAAGCAAGCCTGGCTCATGTTCGATGAAGTGATCGAAGAGGCGGGCGTCTATCCCTCGCCTATCACCGGATACGGAGACGCGGCCGACATTGCGCCGGAAGAGGTCGAGACCGTGCGCGAGGCAATTGCCACGGATGCCTACGGCGTCAACGCGCAGGAAGAAGAAATCATTCCGCCTTCGGAGGAGTAAGGCTTCAGCGCCTAGTCATCCCGGAACCTGTTCGTGATCGGGTAGCGCCGGTCCCGCCCGAAATTCTTGCCGCCTACCTTGACGCCCGGAGGGGCCTGACGGCGCTTGTATTCGGCGATGTAGACGAGATGTTCGATGCGGCGCACGGTGGCCGCGTCATGGCCGCGGGCGAGGATGTCGTCGACGTCTTCTTCGAGATCCACGAGACCGCGCAGGATATCGTCGAGCACCGGATAGGGCGGCAGGGAGTCTTCGTCTTTCTGGTCCGGGCGCAGCTCAGCCGAGGGAGGCTTGGTGATGATCCGCTCCGGGATGACATCGCCGTGCGGCACCAGCGCGCCGGGTGGCACGTTGGCGTTGCGCCATTTCGTCAGTTCAAAGACTTCCGTCTTGTAGAAGTCCTTAAGCGCATTGTAGCCGCCGCACATGTCGCCATAGAGCGTCGCATAGCCGACGGCCATCTCGCTCTTGTTGCCGGTGGTGACCACCATGTGGCCGAACTTGTTGGAGAGGGCCATCAGGGTCACCGCGCGCAGGCGGGACTGGATGTTCTCTTCCGTGATGTCCGGCTTCCTGCCCTCGAAGGCCGGCGCCAGCATGCCGCCCAGCGCATCGACGCCCGGATGGATGTTGATCTTGTCATACCTGCAGCCCAGCGCCTCGGCGCAGGCTTTCGCATCTTCCAGACTGTCCGTAGACGTATATTTCGACGGCAGCATCACGCACCAGACCTTGTCCGGCCCCAGCGCATCGGCGGCAATCGCCGCCGTGATCGCCGAGTCTATGCCGCCGGACATGCCGATCACCACACCCGGAAACTTGTTCTTGCGCACATAGTCCCCGAGGCCCTGCATCGCGGCGCGATATTCCGCCGCCCAGCCGTCAAGATCCGCCGCGCATCTTCGGCCGAGGCCCACGAACTGCTTCGTTGAAGAATCAAATTCGACAAGCGCTTGGCCCGTTTCGAACTGGCCGACCAGGCCACATCGTTCGCCGTGTGTCGAGTTCGTCGCATAGGAGGCGCCGTCGAAGACGAGCTCGTCCTGCCCACCCATCTGGTTCAGGAACAGGTAAGGCAAGCCAAGGTCTGACCACCGGTCAAAAGCGGCCGCACGCTCAGCCTGTATCTTGCGGCGCCAGGGCGAGGCATTCGGCACCAGCAGCAGGTCTGCCCCCGCCGCCTTCGCCGCTCGGGGCACCCGCTCGAACCATATGTCCTCGCAGATTGCGATGCCGAGGCGCACGCCCTTGAATTCCACCACCACAGCCGGGCCGTCGCCGGGAGTGTAGTGGCGCTTCTCGTCGAACACGCCGTAATTCGGCAGCTCCCGCTTGTCATGACGCGCGACGATTTCTCCGCTTTCAAGGAACAGCGCGGAATTGTGCAGCTTGCCACTCTCGCGCCAGGGCGCGCCGATCAGGATTGCGGGGCCAGTCGCTGTGTCGCGCGCCAGCTGGCGGATCACCGACATCGACCGCTCTACCGCTGCCGGCTTCAGCACCAGGTCCTCCGCCGGATAGCCGAGGATGAAATGCTCGCTCAGCACCACAAGGTCCGCGCCTCTGGCTTTCGCCTCTGCGTGTGCGCCCCGGGCCAGGGCAAGGTTCCCGGTAATATCACCGACCACCGGATTAAGCTGCGCCGCCAGGATTTTGAGATTTTTGCTCATACGGAGCATTTAGGGAGATTTGGGGCGGATGTCATGCCTGTCGGGCGGGATAAATCCCGCGCTACGTTACACAATGTCCACAATACCGTGACTTGCGCCGTCTTGTGCGGGGCGTAACCCTGGCCGCCGGGAGGCCTGTTGCATGAGCGTCGCGTGGGCAGGGGCGGTCTGGCTGGGGTTAGGGGCTTGTCTGGGTTTCGGGCTGGTGATCGGCCTGTGCGTGGCAGCGTTCGGGCTGAAGCGGTTGACGGCGGCGCAGGTGCCGGTGCGGGTGCGGCTGCAGATCCTGCCGGGTGTATCGTGTGCCCGTGGCATGGCTATCAGGACCGCCCCAAAGATGGCTGTTCGCCGCCGCCGTACACCGAGAAGGTGGCGACATACCGGACACGGATCATCGGTCCCCGCGTCTTCGTGCACCGGCCGCCGCAACCTCCAGGAACGGCGCTGGCGCCCTCAGTGATCGGGGTGGGGGCCTGATGGTGGAGGATCCTTTCTTCGTTGGCTGGAGCGCAGATATGCCGAAGTCTGCGCGGCGGCAGATGCTGGTCACCGACGCCGGGGCCGGGCGCGTGGGACCAGGGCAAGAAGGTAGCCGTAACGGGTACGATCTGTCCGGAGCCTTATACTCATCTGTTCACGGAGGACCTGGGATACGGCCTCCGGCCGCTGTTCCTTGTCGGCACGGGCAAGGACCGGATCAATATGAGACCGGCTCTGACTTTCACCGGCGTGGCCATTACAGGCACACTGATCGAGCGGGGCGAGCATGCGATGATGGCGGCGGACGGCATCTATCCCGATCCCGCGCCCGGCCGTGTGCGGCCCGGGCATGGCAAGACGCACAAGGCCTGCGCGGCGCTGTGCGCGCGGGGCGGTCTGCCGCTCGCGTTCGCCGAGACGGGGCGCTGCGCCGAGGGTACGGCCGCGCTGTTGTTCCTGAGCGCGCGTGGCAAGGCTTTCTGGCCGCAGATCATCCCGTGGGTTGCCGATCCGGTGATCATCCGGGGGCGAATCGTCGAGGTGGCGGGGCTGCGGCAGGTGCCTGTGAAGTTCGAAGATGTAGTGAGGCTTCAGGGCGCTCAATTTCCCTCTCCGTCATTCTCGTCTCGTCCGCATGTTCCTTCGTTTCTTTCTCGCTCCTTCTTATTTATTGCTCAGTTCTTTCTCATTTTTGTCGCTTGTTCCCGCGCCTGAGGGGCGTCGGAGCGCGTAAAGACGTGATTTGATTGAGGGTGCCATGAGCAAGGGGCCAGGCCGGCCGGTTTGGCTCTCAGTAGGGGTCTGTTCCGGGAGCGGAGGGGTGGCGGTCATGCGTTGAGGATGCACCCGGGACGGAGAGTGTAGGGTAAGTTTGTGGGAGTATATGTGGTACTTTGATTTTTTGGGGGTGGAGGAGGTGGTGATGCAGGCACAAGCTGGACGTTTGCCCTGTGCCTTGCCCCACCCTAACACTCCCAGAGATGGGTAGGGGACAGGTCGTCTTGCTTTGGGAGCGCTGTGACTAGATATCCAGCGTTTCGACGAAGGCGGCGTTGTCCTGGATGAACTTGAAGCGGAGTTCGGCTTTCTTGCCCATCAGGGTGTTGATCAGGTCGGCCGGTTTCATTTCGGTGAGTTCGTCCATCGAGTCCGGCAGCGTGACGCGGGCGAGAACGCGGCTGGCCGGGTTCATGGTCGTTTCCTTCAGTTGGGCAGGGTTCATTTCGCCGAGACCCTTGAAGCGGGTCAGGTCGATCTTCTGGTTGCCCTTGAAGTGTTCCTTCATGATCCGGGCACGGTCTTCATCATCCATGGCGTAGTGGATGTTGCCCTTGTTCGCGAGCTTGTAGAGCGGCGGCTGGGCGAGATACAGGCGGCCGCCTTCGATCAGGCCGGGGGTGAGGCGGTAGAAGAAGGTGATCAGCAGGGCCGCAATGTGGGCGCCGTCGACGTCCGCGTCGGTCATGATGATGATGCGTTCATAGCGCAGGTCGTCCAGATTGAACTTGCGGCCAAGCTCCGTGCCCAGAGCGAGTGAGAGGTCGGCGAGTTCCTGGTTGCCCATCAGCTTGTCGTCGGAGGCGGACTCCACGTTCAGGATCTTGCCGCGCAGGGGAAGGATTGCCTGCGTCTCGCGGTTGCGGGCCTGCTTGGCAGAGCCGCCCGCCGAGTCGCCTTCGACCAGGAAGAGTTCAGTGCCTTCCGGGCCCTTTGCCGAGCAGTCGGCCAGCTTGCCAGGGGGGCGGAGCTTCTTGGTTGCCGACTTGCGGCTGATCTCTTTCGCCTTGCGGCGCTTGGCGCGCTCGTCGGCGCGGTCGATGGCCCAGGAGAGGAGCTTGTTCGCTTCCTTCGGGGACTGGGCGAGCCAGTGGTCAAAGTGGTCACGCACGGCGGCCTCCACGAGACGGAAGGCGTGGGTGGAGGAGAGCTTGTCTTTCGTCTGGCCGACGAATTCCGGGCCGCGGATGAAGACCGACAGCAGGAAGCCGGAATGGCCCATGACGTCTTCGGCGGTGATCTCGGCGGCTTTCTTATTGCCTGTCAGCTCGCCGAAATTACGCAGGCCCTTGGTGATGGCCGAGCGGAAGCCGGCCTCGTGGGTGCCGCCTTCGGGGGTCGGGATGGTGTTACAGTAGGAGCGGGCGAAGCCGTCCTGCTCGCCGAAGCCGGCCTGCGTCCAGGCGATGGCCCATTCGCATTTGCCGTCATGGCCCATGTCGACGAGGCCGGTGAAGGGCTGCTCAGTGATGGTCGCCTTGTCAGCGAAGACTTCGCCGAGCTGGTCGGCGAGGCCGTTGGGATAGGAGAGGACCGCGTCGGCGGGGATTTTCGAATCTTCAGGCAGCAGGTCCGCGTCGCAGGACCAGCGCACTTCAACGCCGCGGAAGAGGTAGGCCTTGGAGCGGGCCATGCCGAACAGGCGCGCGGGGCGCCAGCGCAGCTTGTCGCCGAAAATCTGCGGGTCCGGCTTGAAGCGCACCGAGGTGCCGCGTCGGTTGGGCGTGGTACCGACCTTGGCGAGCTTGCCCATCGGGGCGCCGCGCGAGAATTCCTGACGATACACCGTGCGGTCGCGGGCGACTTCCACTTCGACGTGTTCGGAGAGGGCGTTGACGACCGAGATGCCGACGCCGTGCAGGCCGCCAGCGGTGGAATAGGCCTTGTCGGAAAATTTGCCGCCCGAGTGAAGCGTGGTCATGATCACTTCGAGGGCGGATTTTTTGGGGAATTTCGGGTGGGGGTCGACGGGGATGCCGCGGCCATTGTCTGTGACGGTCAGGTAGCCGTCACTGGTCAGCTTGATCTCGATGCGGTTGGCATAACCGGCGACGGCTTCGTCCATCGCGTTGTCGAGGACTTCGGCGAAGAGGTGGTGGAAGGCGCGCTCGTCGGTGCCGCCGATATACATGCCGGGGCGTTTGCGGACGGGCTCCAGGCCTTCGAGGACCTCGATATCCTTGGCGGAGTAGCCGGAAGTGCCAGCCAGCAGGTCATCGACGGACTTGAGTTGCCGGGCTGAGGACATGGGACCGATTCTCCGTCATCTGGGGTGCCGGACAGGCCGGCGCAGTACCCGCGCAGATGAGGCTGAAACGGTTCCGAAAGCGTTAATGACGCCTTAACCCTCAGGCTTTCTGCCGGGACGCGGTATCAAGCCGGACTCGGGCGGCGGGGCAAGGGGGCGGGCGCTGTGGGGGCTATTCGTCCTCGGCCTTATTGCCGATGCAGACGCGGCGCAGGGCGCCTTCGATCGAGCCGTCTTCCTAAAGATAGACGCTCCAGCCATCGACGCAGGGGTCGATCATCACGGCGCGGGTGCAGCAGGTGCCATCAACCACGCATTTGAAGCTTTGGGCGGCAAGGTCGGGGCGGACAGCATCGGCGGATACGCCGCCGGCATAGCGAGCAGCCACGCACCGGGCGAAGGCGGTCCCCACGCCGGCTCCAGACGTGCGGCCGGCCTCGGACAGGTCCAGCGCCGGTCGGCCGGTCAGCTGAGCGCTCGCGGGAGCGGAGGCGGTGAAGGCGAGGAAAAGGTCAGTCACGGCAAGGCGTTGCATGGTCTTGTCTCCGGGCCGGGACGCGGGAGATTGCGCCGGATCGGATGAGTGTGCCGGGGGGCAGGACATGAGCGCAATTCACACCTTTGTTGAGCAGTGCTGGCGTTGAAGGGGGGCTCAATGGTTTCCACATCCTTCGCATTGCCCGATAATCGCCCCATATGGTGATCTAGGGTTTCCGGGCTGCTGCCATGCGGGGCCCATATAAAGGAGGCATTCAAATGCCAAAATCGAAGACAGTGCCGGTGTTGCCGCTCAGGGACATCGTTGTTTTCCCTGATATGGTCGCACCTCTGTTTGTCGGCCGTGACAAGTCTGTCCGGGCCCTCGAAATGATCGAGGAGTCCGAGAACGAGATCATGCTGGTCGCCCAGCGCGATGCGTCCATCGACAATCCGAATTCCGGCGACCTGCATACCGTCGGGACACTCGCGACCATTTTGCAACTGCTGAAACTGCCGGACGGCACCGTGAAGGTGCTGGTCGAGGGCAAATCGCGTGCGCGGCTGGTGGAGCTGCATGACCGCGGCGAATATTTCGAGGCGGCGGTCGAGACGATTGCCGAGGGCGATACCGTCGGCGGCGATGTCACCGCGCTGATGCGCGCCGTGCAGGAACAGTTCGAAAGCTACGTGAAGCTGAACCGCAAAATCCCGCCGGAAGCGGTATCTTCGATCGGGCAGATGACAGAGCCGGGCCGGCTGGCCGACCAGGTGACGTCTAACCTGTCGGTGAAGCTGTCCGACAAGCAGGAACTGCTCGAGATGCCGAACGCCAAGGACCGGCTGGAGAAGGTGTTCGCGCTGATGGAAGGCGAGATGGGCATGCTCCAGATGGAGCGGAAGATCAAAAACCGCGTCAAGCGGCAAATGGAGAAGACCCAGCGCGAGTATTATCTGAACGAGCAGATGAAGGCGATCCAGCGCGAACTCGGCGATCAGGGCGGCGAAGGCGGCGAGCGCGACGAGATGGCCGAGCTCGAGCAGAAGATTGCCGATGCGCCGCTGTCCCAGGAGGCTCGCACCAAGGCCGAGGCGGAGATCAAGAAGCTTCGCCAGATGTCGCCGATGTCGGCGGAATCGACGGTGGTGCGCAACTATCTCGACTGGTTGCTGGCGCTGCCCTGGGGCAAGCGCAAGGAGATCGTCACCGATCTGCGCAAGGCCGAGAAACAGCTCGACGATGACCATTACGGCCTCGAGAAGGTTAAGGAACGGATCCTTGAGTACCTTGCCGTACAGAAACGCACCGGCAAGCTGAAGGGGCCGATCCTCTGCCTCGTCGGCCCGCCGGGGGTCGGCAAGACCTCGCTTGGCAAGTCGATCGCGGAAGCGACGGGACGTGATTTCGTGCGCGTGTCGCTCGGCGGCGTACGCGACGAAAGTGAGATCCGCGGGCACCGGCGCACTTATATCGGCTCGATGCCGGGACGGGTCATCCAGAGCCTCAAGAAGGTGAAAAGCGGCAACCCGCTGTTCCTGCTCGACGAGATCGACAAGATGGGTATGGACCACCGGGGCGACCCGGCCTCGGCCCTGCTCGAAGTGCTCGACCCCGAGCAGAACTCGACGTTCAACGACCACTACCTGGAGGTCGACTATGATCTCTCGGACGTGATGTTCGTGACGACGGCGAACTCGCTGAACATGCCGCAGCCTCTGCTTGACCGGATGGAGATCATCCGGATTGCGGGGTACACGGAGGATGAGAAACTCGAGATCACCAAGCGTCACCTTATCCCTCAGGTGCGCGAGGATCACGGCCTCAAGGCTGAAGAGTGGATCGTGACCGACGGCGCCGTGCGCGACCTGATCCGCTACTATTCGCGGGAAGCGGGCGTACGTTCGCTGAAGCGGGAGATTGCGCGACTCGCCCGCAAGGCGGTGCGCCACCTCGCGCTCAACGAAGGCGGCAGCCTGACGATCGACGAGGGCAACCTCGCGACCTTCGCAGGCGTGCGCAAGCATCGTTACGGCCTTGCCGACGAGACCGATCAGGTGGGCGCCGTCACCGGCCTTGCCTGGACGGAAGTCGGCGGCGACCTCCTCACCATCGAAGCGGTGAAGATGCCGGGACGCGGCAACATGAAGGTCACGGGTAACCTCCGCGATGTCATGAAGGAGTCAATTCAGGCGGCGAGTTCACTCGTCCGTGCCCGGTCGGTCTCGCTCGGTATCAAGCCGACGGCGTTCAACACGACGGACATCCACGTGCACGTGCCGGATGGCGCGACGCCCAAGGATGGCCCCAGCGCCGGCGCCGCGATGACAACAGCCATCGTGTCGCTGCTAACCGGCATTACGGTGAACCGCGAAGTGGCGATGACCGGCGAGATCAGCTTGCGCGGCCGCGTGCTTCCGATTGGCGGCCTCAAGGAGAAGCTCCTCGCGGCCCTGCGCGGCGGCATCAAGACGGTGCTGATCCCGAAGGAAAACGAGAAGGACCTCGACGAGATTCCGGAGAACGTGAAGACGCAGATGAAGATTATCCCGGTCTCGGACATCCAGGAAGTGCTGAAGCTGGCGCTGACGCGTCCGCTGGCGCCGATCGAATGGTCTGAGGCCGATGAGGCGGCGCTGCAGCAGAGCCTGTCCGGCGGCGGACCGGCGAAGCCGGCCGATGACACGGACACGATCCGCGCGCACTAAGCGGCGGTGAGTTGAATTGAAGAACCCCGCTTCCGGAAACGGATGCGGGGTTTTTTTGTTTGGGAGCCAGTGAAGGCGTTTAACGCCTCTCCCGCCAGCAGGCGGCAGAAGAGTATCGTACTTGCCTTTCAACGCGCCGCCCGGCAAAGAGGCTGCATGCCAGTTTTGGGGGCGATTAGCTCAGTTGGCAGAGCGCCTGCTTTACACGCAGGATGTCGGCGGTTCGAGCCCGTCATCGCCCACCATTTTACCTCCAGAGTCAGCCGGGAATGCAGGCGCGCACGCCGGTGACCGGCAGGACGGTTTCCCAGCCTTCGGCGTTGCGGAACTGGATGTTGCCGCTACCCACGCGCTGTCCGCCCTCAAGGGGTTTGCCGGGTTCGATGGAGACGGTGACCATAGCCTCTGAGGCAAGGTCTTCGAACGTCATTTTCGTCAGGAACTGGCCGAAGACATCGCCGCCGGCGGACGTCATCGGGATCGAGGTGGGTTTGTCGCCGATCAGCACCAGAGCGTCGCCGGACGAGCCCTTGGTGAAGAAGACGAACCTGCGCGGTGCCGACATGCTCCACAGGAACAGGCCGCATTCGCCGGGTGCGAGGCGCTGGGGCGGCAGGCCTTCGGCAGGGACCGTGCTGATCGCAGGAGCGGCCGCGGCGGCTTTCGCCGCGTCCTCAGCCGGCGAGCTGGCGCAGGCGCAGAGCGCGCAGAGGGCGGCGGCGAGGAACAGGGGCTTCGTCATGTGGGACCACTCCGGTCTGAAGTCGAAAATGAGTATACCCAGTCCCGCCCGTCCGGCGCAAACCCGGCGATAGGGAGCGCAAAGGCGAGGTCGCGCGGGACGAGGCCGGAGACGCGGGCATCAAACCGGCCGGGCTGCTGCGGCGCGACGCGCAGTTCGGCGCCAAAGCGTGTGCCGGAGGTGTTTTCGGATTCAAGTGGGATCACCAGCGCGGTACCCTCGCATCTCAGCTCGCCCTGCATGGGCGACCAGCCGGTACCGAGGATTTCCTGGTTGCGCTCGAGCACGTCGCTACGGGCGGTGCCGCTGGCGGAGAGGCAACCATCCGGGCCGAAGCGGATGGCCTCTCCCTGAAGCTCTACGCGGCCGCCGGACTGGCGGATCCAGAGGGCGGCCTGTTCGAGGTGGACGAGATCAAGGTCGAGGTTGAAATCGCGCGCGGCGAGGCTGCCACCGGCCCCGACGGATAAGTCGCCCGCGCCGCGCCCGTGTTCACCCCGCCAGTCGACCGTGTACTGAAGGCGTCCTGCCAGAAGGGCGGCCGGCTTCAGCTTCAAGGCTGCGTCGCCGTAGCGCTTACCGCCGGCCTCCAGGCCTGTCAGGCGCCCGTCGAGGACCGTGCCTTCGGCGCGCGACCAGCTGAGACCGTGCGCCTCAACGCCGGCGAACTTCAGGGCGGCGCTCAGCTGGGCAAACACCGCAAGGCCGATAAGGACGCCAACGAGGAGCAGCGCGAGGAGGACGAGCCGGCTCATGGCGCGGGCCGGGTAGAGAAGACGACGACCGCGTCAACCTGGCCGGGCTGCGCGGCGGTGATCTGTGCGGACTGGACGGTGATGCCGAGCCCGGTTTCGGACCCTTCAATCCACTGGAACACGGCGCCGGGATCAGCTGCCTTGAAGGCGAAGCGGAGTTCGGAGGCGGACGTCAGTTGCGGATCGGCGATGAGGCCGGACTGGGCGGCCCAGTCGGCGGCTAAGGCGGGCGCGTCCTGCGGGCTGGCGGGCGGCGCCGCCTGCGTGACGCCGGCATCGCGCAGCCGCTCGAGGCGGACGAGGGTGCGAGCGGATTCCGCCAGGGCGTCTTCGGCGGCGGTGCGCCGCGCCAGTGACGGGATGAGCACGCCCTGCACGATGACCGCGAGGACGAGGACGAAGGCGGCGGCAAGCAGCAGGAGCTGCTCCCGAGGCGTGCGTTGGCCCCACCAGGTTTTCATGGCGCAGCCCTCACGATGAGACTGGCTTCGACGCCGGCGGGAAGGTCGATGACCGATTCCGTTTCGGCCAGGAAGCCGGATGCTTCGAGGCGCGACCGGACGCCGGCCTCCTCGGCGCGGGTCGAGAGTTGTATCCGGGTACGGAGGGCCGATTCGCTACGGGTATAGGTAAGGCTGATGACGCGGACGGAGGGGCTGTCTGGCAAAGCACCGTAGAGGGCTGCGGATAGGGTGCGGAAGCCTGCAGGCGCGCCGCCGACGAGCTGGGCGGAAAGGCGCCTGACATCGGCGCCGATGTCGGCGGGCTCCGGCGCGCCGGGGAACTGGGCGCGGTAGGCGGCGCGGGCGGCGGACTCGTTGCGATCTGCCGCCTGCTGCAGGCCGCTTGTCTCGAACCAGACGCTGGCGAGCCAGAGCCCCGCGGCGGCGAGGGCGAGCGCGCCCGCGAAGAGCCAGCGGCCAAGGCCCTTGCTGGCACGGCGGCGGGCGGCGTCGCCGTCTGCGCCCTCGAGCGCGATGCCGGGAGCATCGGTTTGCAGGGGGATCAGTGTTTCCAGCGCATTGGCCTGAATGCGGCGCGCGTGGGCGAGGCCGCAGGCGCTGATCAGTTCGCGCAGGGCCTCGTCCGGCCAGGCAGTGTCGGCGGCGACGGCGCTGCCGTCATGGCTGAGCAGCAGCCGGTCGCCGAAATCCAGCATGGCGCCTTGCGGCAGGCTGAGGCTGTTTTCCGGGATAATTGCAGCGTGGTCCAGATTCAGCGCCGCGAGCGCGTCGGTCCAGGCGCGCATCAGGCCCCGGTCGACGATGTAGACATCGCGCGCCGCTTCATTTTTGACCTTCGGGCCGAGGGTCAGATGGACATCTTCGACGGGTTGGGCGAGATCGTCCTCGACTGCATAGAGTGCTGCCTTGCGGGCTTCGAATTGCGACTTCGCCGCGACGGGCACACGCAACTTCGCGACGCAAAGGGCGGGGGCGAAGGCAATCGCCTTGGTGCGGGAATTGGCAGCGGCGCGGCCCAGCGGCACATGTTCGATCTCGCTGCCGCGCCAGCGCGCGAGCCGGAGCGGGCCATCCGGCGCCGAGGGCAGTTCGATGTAGAGATCCGCTTTCATCCGGCATCTCCGAACGACCGCCAGATGATCCGCGGCGCACCGTCCGCGCCGGCGTGCAGGATGAAGCGGAACCGCCAGCGGCCTGCGTCCAGGTCGATGCTGCCCTCGCCGGTGAAGTACTCGCCGCGTACCGCGAGCGCCACTTCGGCGAAGGCCTGCGCGTAACCTTGCCGGCGCTGAGCGAAATCGGCGACGTCCTGCACGCTGGCCCAGCCACCGGCCGGGCGCGCCTCGATGAAGCGCCGGGCGTCAGCTGCGGAGAGTGCGCCGCGCGTGGCGGCACGCAGGACAAGCGCATTTTCCGCCGTCAGCGCGTTGACGTTGACGCGCAGACCGTCTGTCATCGGAGCAGTACAGGTGAAGGGCGAGATGGCTTGAATGAGTTCGGGCGTGTATCCGGGTACGGGGGTCAGCTCGGTCCGGCTGCGGAGGGGCTGGCCGGCTGTTCTCTGCGCCGCAGCCGCTGAAGCGTAGTCAGCGTCTTCGCCGCCGCCAGGCTGTGGGATATGGTCGGAATCGATCCAGTCCCCGAGTGTTGCGGCAAGGGCCGCCGCGTCGCTGCGCGGGACGCCAATGTCTTCGAGCAGGACCGCCAACGCGGCGGCTTGCGGCGCCCGCGCGGTTTCATCGGAATTCGCGAGGGCGTTCAGGTTGAGGCAGGGTGGCAGCTCCCTCAGTGTCAGGATGATCTGGCCGCTCTCGACCGGCAGGACGAGGGTCTGCTCCCGGCCCTTGTCGCCGCTGCCGGCCGGCAGCCGGCTGGCGGCGACGAGATCGGCGGCGCCGGCGAGCGCGGCCGCCTCGGCCGAGCGCGCGGCCCAGAGAGCGGAGGTGCGGCGAGCGCTGAGTTTCTGCAGATCGGTCTGCCGGGCGATGGCTTCGGTGGCCATCAGGGCGGCGACCGACAGCGTGGCGACGATCAGCAGGATCGAGAGGAGGGCTGCGCCTGCCTGCTTGCTGTGCGGGATCATGCGCCGGCTCCGATCAGGTAGCGGGCGGTGAGCGTGTCGTCCGGGGCGAAGGTGAAGGTCAGCTCGACCTTCTGGGGGGCGGGGTCATCGCCCGCGCCGGTGACGCGCCATTCTTCCTGCCAGGTTTCGGTGCGGCCGAAGCGGGCCTGGACGCTCTGGAGGCCGGTCAGCAGGGTTTCCTCCACCATGGGGGTTGCCGCAACGGGGTCCGGCGCGGCCCAGGACCGGCGGATCAGCGCGCCGTTCGAGAACAGGTATTCCACCCGCTGCAGGTCGCTGCGGATCTCGCCCATGGGATTGTCCCAGCCGTTCCGTACAAAGACCATCAGGCGCCCGTCATGGCGGGGGGGGTGGCCGGAGAAGGCGAGGGGGCCATCGGTGGAGGCGGCGTCTTCGCTGGGGCGGCCGGTATAGGCGGCGAGGTCTGCCGAGAGGATGCCGAGGGCAATGGATATTTCGGAGGCGGCGTTGCCGCGCGTCTCGACGGCGCGGGCGCCGCGCAGCGACTGGTTCGTCATCACCGCGCCGGCAGTCGCCATCAGAGCGATGACGAACAGTGCGATCAGCGTTTCCACGAGCGTGACGCCCGATTGCGAGCGGCAGGGATGACGGGGCGCGCTCATGAGCGACCGCCTTGTGCGGTCAGCAGCGAGAGGCGCGCAAGGACGGCGGGGCTGGAGGCTTCCGTCACTTCGATCCGGACACTGTAGAGCCCCGGGCGCGGCGTCGGCTCCAGGGTGCGCGTCCATCTGAATTCGCGGCCGCGCTGGACATCCTCGCCTTCGGCCACGAGGCCCGGCGAGGCGACTACGCCGGTGACGGTGTCGACCGCGACATTCTCGGCGACAGTCCGGGCGAGGAGGCGAAGGTCGAGTTCGCTGCTGATGCGCACCGACTGCGTGTTGAGCGACAGCAGCCCCATAGCGGCGATGGAGAACACCGACAGGGCCACCATGGTTTCGAGAAGTGAGAAGCCGCGCGTGCTCACGGAGCGGCCACCGTTCTGGCCGGCAGGGTGACGGGCCATTCCCGGTTCTGGGCACGCAGGATGACCGGATCGATCGCCGAGTGGCCGAGCGGGTCGAAGACGAGCTGGGGCATTTGTGTTTCGAGCGGTTCGGGGGAGAGCGGTGACCGTATTTCGACACCCCGGCTCAGCGCGTGTCGGCTGCGGGGCAGGGC
The DNA here is from genome assembly GCA_016124495.1 of Hyphomonas sp. GTDB lineage: Bacteria > Pseudomonadota > Alphaproteobacteria > Caulobacterales > Hyphomonadaceae > Hyphomonas. The sequence continues at coordinate 214,749 of WGNP01000006.1, forward strand.
GGACCAGTTGCCGCCCGCCCAGACCATACCGGTATAGCCGGTCTCGTCGAGCAGCAGGCCGGTCGGCTTGCCGGAGATGCGGGCGCGGCCTTCCAGCTGTGCGAGCGTGCGCGACAGTTTCTCGCCGTCACTGCGCAGGGGATCGGCCGGACGGGCCGTGGCGACGATCAGGACTGCCGCGAAGGCGGAAATCGACAGTGTCACCAGCACTTCCACCAGCGACAGGCCGGCCTCGGCCGGCCGGCGGGGCGCTGGGAGGCAGGCCTGGCTTGAGAGCGGGCGGGGCGCGGGCATGGCGCGGTCTAGTCCCAGTTGCCGATATCGGCGTCTGGGCCTTCGCCGCCCGGCTGGCCATCTGCGCCGAAGGAGAACAGATCGTAGCGGCCGCCGGAGCGGGTGCCAGGCATCTGGTACTGGTAGGGGTTGCCCCAGGGATCCATCTGAATCCGGCGGACATATCCACCCTGACGGTAAAGCGCGGCGTCTATGCCCGGCGGCGGGGCCGACAGGGCAGCGAGCCCTTCGGCGGCGTTGGGGTAGGTGTAGAGGTCAAGGCTGTACTGTTCGAGCGCGCTTTCGAGGCTCGCGATGTCGGAGCGGGCCTTCGAGATGCGGGAGCGGTCGCCGACCGGCGCCACGTTGACGATGATCAGGGTCGCCAGAAGACCCATGATGAAGACGACCACCATCAGTTCGACGAGCGAAAAGCCGGCCTCGCGGTCGCGGCGCTTTTGGATGAGGCGTTGGGGGTGGGGCATGTGTTCCTCCGTCAACCGAGGGCAAGGGTGTTGAGTTGCATGATGGGCAGCATGATCGACAGCACGATCGTGCCGACAATGCCGCCGAGAATGACAATGATGGCCGGCTCCAGCAGGCTGAGCAGGGTGCGGGTGGTGGCCTCGAATTCGCTTTCGAGAAAGTCGGCGGCGCGGTTCATCATCGCGGGCACGTCGCGCGCCGCTTCGCCGCTTTGCACCATGTGCGTGAGGAGCGGCGGGAAGACCTTGGTGGCCCGCATGGCGGACGAGAGCGTGCCGCCCTGCTGCACCTGTTCGATGATCGCGGTCGCGGCGTCGCGGAACACGGCATTGCTCATCGCGCCGCGCGCCGCCGAGAGGGCTTCGATGACGGTGGCGCCGGATCCGGCGAGGGTGGCGTGGACCCGCGCGAACTGCGCGGCCGAGAGGGTCTGGATCAGCGGACCGATCAGCGGCAGGCCGAGCAGGAAGGCGTCGAGGGATTTGCGGAAGGTGGGGCTTTTCATCGCCTGCGAAAAGACCGCGACGCCAGCGAAGACGCACAGGGCAAGCAGCCAGCCCCAGCTGCGCGCGAAACCCGAGGCGCCGATCACGATCTGCGTGAGGAGCGGCAGTTCAGTGGTGCCGAGCATGGCGAACTGTTCGATGAGCTTGGGCACGACGAAGACCATCAGGGCGGTGACCATCAAGAGGGCCATCACGCCGAGGACAGCCGGGTAGACCAGCGCGGCCCGCGCGGTGGAGGCCATCTTGTAGGTGCGCTCAAGATTGGTCGCGAGCTGGTCGAGCACGGCCGGCAGCTTGCCGGAGGATTCGCCCGCCGACACCACTGAGCGGTAGAGCGGGGGGAAGGCCGCAGGCGCCGAGCGGAGGGAGTCGGAAAGGGTGACGCCTTCCATGACCTGCGCGCGCACGCCGAGGATCAGGGCTTTCACGGACGCCGCGCTGCCATCGGCGGCCGCGGCGGTCAGGGCCTGTTCAACCGTCATGCCGGATTGCAGCAGGACGGCCATCTGGCGAGTGAAGAGCGTACGCTGCTTGTGTGACAGTCGGCCCCGCAGGCGCGCGCCGCGTGACCTCGACTGGCCGGATTCCTCGACCTCGACGGGCGTCAGCTGGCGGGCGCGCAGCTCGCGCCGGGCGGAGCGCGGATTGTCCGCCGAGATCACGCCGCTGGTGCGCCGGCCATCGGCGGTGAGGGCCTTGTACTCATACGCCGCCATGGGACCAGGCCTCCCTGCGGCAGACATGCAGGAGTTCGTCGGGGCTCGTCTCGCCGCTCAGGACATGGCGCATGCCGTTGCTGAAGAGCATGTCGGCGCTCGCAAAGGCGACGCGCTCGATCTCGTCTTCGCTGGCCTTGTCATGGATCAGCCGTTTGATGGACGGACTGATGACGAGCAGTTCGTAGGCCCCGAGACGGCCGGAATAGCCGGTACGGCCACATGCGTCGCAGCTGCCGGACTGGTAGAGCGTGCCTGAAAAGTCCGCAGGCAGACCAATCCGGGTGGCATAGGCGGGGTCCGGCTGGAACGGCGTCTTGCAGTGCGGGCAGAGCCGGCGCAGCAGGCGCTGGGCGAGCACGGCGCGCAGGGTGGAAGCAAGCAGGAAGCTCTCGATGCCCATGTCGCGCAGGCGCGTGATGGCGCCGGCAGAACTGTTGGTGTGGACCGTGGACAGGGCGAGGCGGCCGGTCAGCGCGAATTCGAGCGCGACTTCTGCGGTTTCGGCGTCGCGGATCTCGCCGACCATGACGATGTTCGGGTCGTTGCGCAGGATGGAGCGGAGCGTGGCGGCGAAGGTGAGGCCGACCTTGTGATCCATCGGTGTCTGGCTGATGCCGTCCAGACCATATTCGACGGGGTCTTCCAGCGTCATGATGTTGACGCGGCCGGTGTTCAGCATGGCAAGCGCCGAGTAGAGCGTCGTGGTCTTGCCGGAGCCTGTCGGGCCGGTGACGAGGATCACGCCGTTGGGCTCGGCGATGACCGCGCGGAAGCGGTCCAGCGTGGCGGGGTCCATGCCGAGACCGTCGAGGCCGACGAGCGCCTGGCGGGTGTCGAGGATGCGCAGGGCGACGCGTTCGCCGTAGCGTGTCGGCAGGGTCGCGACGCGCACGTCGAGCGCGCGGCCTCCGAGGGACAGCGAGACGCGGCCATCCTGGGGCATGCGCTTCTCGGAGATGTCCAGCCGGCTCATCACCTTGATGCGGGAGACAAGCGGCGCAGCGATCCGGCGCGACGCGACGAGGACTTCCTGGAGTTCGCCGTCGATCCGGTAACGGATTGAGAGCTTTTCCTCGAATGGGTCAATGTGGATGTCGGAAGCGCGGCGCTTGATGGCGTCCTGCAGGAGGCCGTTGATCAGACGCACTATCGGCGCATCGCCGTCGCCGGCGAGCAGGTCTTCCGTCTGCGGAATACCGTCGAACAGGGTTTCGAGGTTTTCCTGCTTCTCGGCCGCGGCTGCAGCAGTGCCGTCGAGCGCTCCGCCGCCGAAGCCTTCGGACAGCAGCTTTTCAAAGGCGATGGCGGAATGCGCTTCCAGCTGAAAGGAGGTGCCGAGGACACGGCGCACTTCGGGCAGGGCAAGTACATCGGCCCCTTCGCGCACGGCGACGGTGACCGGCACCCGGCCAGGAATGACGGCAAAGCCCTTGTCCTTGGCGAAAGCGTAGTGAACCTGAGGCCGCATGCGCGATCACCTCGCCGGATCGGCTGCCGACCCCATCGGTCCGCTGCCGCCCAGGACTTCCGTCACATAGCGGTCGATGGAGTTTTCCGGCGCAATGCCGCGCATCAGCTCTTCGCCGCGCACGTAAAGGTATTTCTGCTCGGTCGCTGACTTCGCGTCTTCTTTGTTGCGCACGATGGTGGGGCGGATGAAGACCATGAGGTTGGTCCGCGTCGTCGCCTTGCCGTCGGAGCGGAAAAGCCGGCCGGCAATCGGGATGTCGCCGAGCAGCGGAACCTTCGACTGGCGGACCGTGTCCGTCTGTTCAACGAGGCCGCCCAGAACGATGATCTCGCCATCGTCGGCAAGCACGCTGGCGGTGATCTCGCGCTTGTCCAGGATGAAATCAGGCGTCAGCGTACCGATGCTGCCCGAGATGCTCGAGACTTCCTGGCGGATGTCGAGGCGCACTGTATCATTTTCGCCGATGCGGGGCGTGACTTCGAGCTGGATGCCGACATCCTGGCGCTCGACGGTGCGGAAGGGATTCGAATTGGCCTGGTCGAGGACCTGGCCCGTGGTGATCGGGACTTCCTGGCCGACGATGAGGGCGGAGGTCGCGTTGTTCAAGGTCATGCCGAAGGGTGTCGACAGGATGCGGGAATTGCTGTCCTTCTCGACCGCGTTGAGGATGACCCCGAAGAGATTGTCGCCGGACTGGCCGCCGAAGCCCAACGTCAGGCCGGCGGTGCCGGTAAGGGAACTGATGGCTGCGTCGCGCAGCGGATTGGCCTTCGTGAGATCCTCGAAACCATCCGTGACCAGAGCGCCTGTCAGGGCAAGCAGGTTGGGAGCCGAGCCGGAGAAGTTGGTCGACGCGAACGGGACATTGCTGCTTCCGGTGCCGGAGAGCAGGAATTGAAGCCCCAGCTCCTTCGTCATGTCGTCCGACATTTCCACGATGATGGCCTCGACCATGACCTGCGGTCTGCGCACATCGAGGGCGGAGATGACCTTCTCCATCGCGACCAGCGTTTCGGCATTGCCGCTGATGATCAGGGAGTTGGTCGCCGGATGGTGCGAGATGGTTTGTGCCGGGGCAGCCGTATCGGACGGGGCGCGCTGGGCGGCCACGCTCAGGCCGACGCGCTCGAGGATGGGGACGATCTCGCCGGCATCGGCATAGTTGAGCGGAATGATGCGGATATTGTCGCGCTGCGGCTCGGTTGTGTCGAGCTGCATGGCCACCTGGCGGGCCCGGGTGACCGAAGCGGGATCGCCGCGCAGCAGGACGGCGTTGCTGGTCTCCGACGCGACGGCGGTGAAACGCCGGGCGCCGCCGGCCTGGCCCTGTGCGCCGGACGCGGCGTCGCCCTGCAGGCGGTTCAGGACGGCTTCCATCTCGAGCGCGGGGACATTGCGCAGGGCCACCGTTTCGGTGACCGAGGGATCCTTGTCGATCGCCGCGATCATCCGGCGCACGCGCTGCAGGTTCGAGGCATAGTCGACGACCACGAGCGTGTTCGTGTTGGCGTTCGCGGCGATCTGTCCCTGGCTGTCGAGCACCGGCTTGATCTGCTGCGCGACGTCCATCGCGTTGACGTAGTCGAGCTTGATGATCTCGGTCACGAAGGCATTTGCGCCCTGGCCGGAGATCGGCGCTTCGGTGGCGGCGACGGCTTCCGGCACGATCCGGTAGGTGTCGCGGCCGGCGGGGATGGCAGCGAAGCCCTGGACGCGGAGCGTGGTCAGGAACACCTGGAACAGGTCATCCGTGCTCATCGGTGTCTGCGAGACGACGGAGACGCGGGCCTTGCGCACGTCGGGATGGGTGATGAACGTGTAGCCCGTCAGCATCGAGACATCGGCGATGAGCGTGTTGAGTTCGACATCGTCAAGCTTGAGGACGTGCTTGTCTTCGGTCGGGGCGGGCGCCTGCGCGATTGCGATCTGCGCAGCCGAGAGCGCTGCGGCGGCAGCCAGAAGTATGTGCCTTGTCATTGGGAAAGCGCGGCGCCGGGAGCAACACGCAGGCGCACGATGGCGCCCTGACGGACAATATCCAGGGCGACGTCTGAACTGCTGGAGACGGACTGGCTGATCTGGTCTGGCCGCAGGCCTTCGATGGCCTGGCCGTTGATTCGGAGAATGAGATCGCCCGATTGCAGGCCGGCGGCTTCAAATGCGCCGGCGCCGCGTGGCTCAAGCCGGTAGCCTGATACCTCCCCGCTGCGGAATTCCGGCGTCATCGCGGTATCGGCGGCCAGGGCGGCCGGCGTGACATCGACCACCGGGGCCGTCGTGTCCGAAGCGAAGACACGTGCTTCAGCCGGAGCCGCCTGCGCAGGGTCCTCGATGAAGGGCGCCGTGCGGTAGGGATAGAGGCTGAGCGATTCGATGGACCCGTTCCGGCTGAGGTGGATGGCGTCAGTCGTGACGTTCACGAGAAGGATGCCGGGCATCACTTCATCGCCAGGCACGAAACGCTTCTGGGCGCCGTCCGGGAATGAAATCACGGCGCTGCTGGCAGAGGCGTTGCCGGAAACGGACCGGACACCCGCCAGCTTAATGTCCAGCGTGGTTTCAACCGCAGCCTCGCTTTCAGCTGCGTAGGTCTGCGACGCGCCGCCGAAAGGGTTCAACTGGGTCAGAATAAGCGTCTGCGACGCACCGTCTTCAGCCCGTGGGTTGTCGGAGGACAGTGTCGCGGACCCCTGAAGGGGTGCGCCCGCGTCCGCCGGAGCGAGGGCGACCCAGGCGAGGCGCCCGACCAGCACCCCGACGGTCACCATCAGCAGGGATTCCACGGCCACCCGGCCGGCGTTTTCAATGCGCACGTAAGGTATGCCTCTTTCCATTCTGAAAAGCGCCGACATCGGAAACCCCTTCGATCCGTACCTTCACGCTAACCACACTTGTGCGACAGTTCCGCGACGATCCGGCTCCAATTTCACTTCAGTCCGGAGACCGTTGCAGTTGCGCAACGGCCTCCGGTCTGCCGGATCAGAAGTCCGTGCTAAGGCCGAACGAAATGCTCGTACCCAGGTCGTATTGGTTGACCTGGACAAAGCCATCATTGCCTGACTGGAATTCGTCGAAGTCTTCATTAAGAAGGTTTTGTGCCTTGAAATCGAACGTGAACTCGCGTCCGCGCACATCAAATCCCTTCTTGAAGACCAGGTCGAGGTTGATGCCCGGATCCTGAACAAAGTCAGGTTGGCCGGCCGGAGCGCGGGCTGATGTGCGCTCGCTTGCATAGGTCGCAAGCAGAGTTGCCTGTGATCTTGCATTGTCATCCTGCCATCCAAGCTGGAGGTTCGCCAGGTGTTCGGACTGTCCCTGGAGGCGCGAACCATCGACAACGAAGTCTGTTGCAGGACGAGGCTGTCCGTTGGCCTGAAGCGGGAAAACTTCATCGCCGGCGCCAGCCTGAACGTCCGACTTGGAATAGGTGTAGTTCGCCTGAATCAGGAATTCTTTGTTTTCAAGCATCGCACCGGAGAATGGGCTGTCGAAGACGCGCTTGAACTCAAGTTCCGCGCCATAGAGGATCGCGCGGGGAGCGTTCAGGTAGGTCTGGAAGACTGAGGCGCTTTGCGTAACGACTACGGATTCAACCGGTTTTTCGAGGTCCTTGTAGAACACGCCGGCAGAAACCGTTTGCCCGCGATCAAAATAGAGTTCGTAGCGCGCATCGAGGTTGAGGATCTCCGTATCGGTGAGGAAGGGGTTGCCGATGAAGATCCGGCTGCTGTCCGGGTCAAAGTACTGCTGAGGCGCAAGTTCGCGAAACTGCGGACGGCCGATGCTCTGCGAGGCACCGACGCGAAGCTGCTGGTCCTCGGCAAAGTTCCAGGTCAGCGTCGCCGCCGGAAGCAAGTAGTTATTCTTTACGCCCGGAACCGTTTCCGGATCGGCTTCGGAGGAGATCAGCGAGAGAGGCGTGACCGACTGGGCGGCGTTCTCGTAGCGCACGCCGAGTGCAGCGCGCACAAGCGGAATCACTTCCGCATCGACCTTGGCGTATGCGCCGAAGACCTTCAGGTCAGCGTCAAAGGCTGCAGACCCCGACGAGCCTGTGGTTTCGCGGACTTCGAAGACATCGGGATTGATGTTGAAGTTCGCGAAAAGGAAATCGGCGCGCTGCTGCGTGAGCCGGAAATCGAGCGGCGGGTTCGCCGCGATGAAGCCGAAGACACGGTTCTGCGCGGTGCGGTTGTTCTCGTAGCCTTCGATACCTGCGGAGTACTCGATATCGCGGGCGGTTGAGAGCGGCTGCGTGTATTTAACATCGAGTGCGCCGCTGACGATCTTGTCGTCGATGTACGAAAACGAAATGCTGTTGTTCGAGCCCGAACCTGCCGGGTTGTAAACGTAGTTATTCACAATCGGGTCAAACACATAGCGGATCGCCCGCTCATAGGGAGCATCGCGCTTCGTCTGGGACAGAGCGGTACGCCAATCAAACGTCCAGTTTCCGCGGAAGTGGCGGCCGTTCAATTGAGAGCTATACAATTCGCGCTCATACCAGGCCGTGCGGTCATCGCGGACGTCGCGCAGGGCGAGGTCATCGAAACCTTCACGGACGAAAGCCTGTTTCGTCGTTTTGCGGATATACAGGTTGGTCCAGTCGATCTTGTCATCGCCGGCGTCGAGGCCGAGACCGAACAGGACGTCCCAGCCAATGTTCTGGTCCGTCGAGACATAATCAAATGTCGAGGTGGCCTGAAGCTGCCCACCATTGATTTCGCCAACTTCGAGGCGGCCGTTTCTTGTGCGCCAGCCGTTGCTGTAACCGAGTACGCCAATCAAGCCGAGATCGAATCCGCCCAGATCAAAAGATGTTCCGCCAGAGACTTCATAGCTGCCGTTCAGCGGGATGCTGTCATTCGTCTGGATCAGGTTCAATTCGGCGTTCGTAAAGGACTGGCCAATCGCCTGGAGCTCCGGATCTGAAAAGTTGCCGCTCTGGATACGCAGGCCCGAAGACATCGCGCGGCGCACGGCTACCGGTATCTTCCGGGTACCGTCATCAAAACCGATGACATCCGTGTCAGAGCCGAAATAGGTCAGGCCGTCCTTGCCGGTCGTTTCGGTATTGTAGCTTCCGCCAACACTGACTTCAAGGAAGGGCTCGGAGGGCACGTTCAGCGTGCGAAGGTCGATGATACCGCCGCCGAACTCGCCTGGGAATTCAACGGAATAGGTCTTCTGGACCAGTACGTTCTCGAGGATTTTCGTCGGGAACAGATCAAGCGGTACGACGCGCTGGAGCGGCTCTGGGCTTGGGAGCGGCGAGCCGTTGAGGCGCGCGGCCGAATACCGCTCGCCGAGGCCGCGAACATAAACAAAGCGGCCTTCGGCTATGCTGAGGCCAGTAACGCGGGCGAGTGCATTTGCGGCGTCGGAATCGCCCTGGCGCGCGAGGTCTTCCGGCGCGAGATAGGCCGCCACTTCGGACGTGCTGCGAAGCACTTGGGGGATGTAGCGTCCGAGAACGACGACTTCATTAAGCCGGAAGTCCTCATCGACAGCGGGCGCAGCTTCGGTCGGAGCCTCGGCCGCCTCGGTTTCGGTTTCTGTTTCCGCTTCAGTTTCGGTCTGAGCGAAGGCGAATGCCGGGGCAAGGATCGCAGTGGAAGCGATCAACAGGGCCCGGAGAGACAGCGAGTTGAATTTCATGGGTCAGAGATCCTGAGTGGAGTCTTCGGGAAAAGCAGAAAAGCGGAGGCCCGGTTGAGGGGCCTCCGCCATTTCAGAAAGATCAGCAGGGCGTCTCACCCGGCAGGCCGCACGACCAGCCACGATACCAGGTGTCGGTCGAGTTACGAACGGCGCCGATGTAGTTCACGGAGGTCAGGAAGCCTGTGACGGCGGTGTTCGTGCCCGAAAGGCCGGTGCCGGCGTTCAGAGTTGTCGGGAATGCCGTCGCTGTGACTGCATTCTCGTTGGCGCCGTTGACGATGCCGTTGGTCAGCGTCGAGCTGCCGTTCAGCACGTTGTTTGCGCCAAGAGCGATTTGGGCTTCAGCCTGCGGAGTGGTGACGCTGCTCGAGCCGATGACGTTGCCGCCTGCGCAGGAGAAGAACACCGAGTTGTACAGTGGGCCGTTGCCGCTGACGGCGTTCGGGTTGGTCAGGGTGACGGCGGTAGCGAGGTTAAGGCAAGCCTGGTTGGCCGTGCTGCGGATCACCGAGTTATAGACGCGTGCCGTGTGGCCCGTGTTGTGGACAATGGCCTGACGGGTCGTCGCCGGGCGCATCAGAATGGTCCAGTTGGAATAGGTTGGGCGCGTGAAGTAGTCGGGCGTGTTGGTGCCGCGCGAGCTGGTCTCCCAGCCAAAGTCGCCACCGCCGTCACGCTGGACAATGATACCAAACTGGGCAGCGCCGCGCCAGCCGGAGTCGGTATCGAAAGAGTCGTCATCATTGCCTGTCAGAACGATGTTGCGAACGTTGACGTTGCCGCCAAAGATTTCGATGCCGTCATCCGAACTGTTGTGAACCTGGACGAATTCAACGGTGGTGCCGGATCCGACGCCGGCGAGGGTGATTCCGTTCAGCTCGTTGTTCGGCGCAATCTCGAAGCCCGAATAGGAGAGCTGGAGGTAACGCAGGCGGCCGCTGTTCTCGCCTGGCGAGTTGCCGCCGTAGAAAGCGTTCGAACCTTCAACCTGAGCTTCGCAGGCAATGTTCGGAGGTGTCACGCCGACGGGGCAACCATCTGTGGTCGGTGCGCGGCCATTGATGACGAGCCCGCCCCACTGGCCGATCGAGTTGATCGTTGCGGTGCCTTCGACGCCCTGACGGGAGGTCATCTTGATCGGGGCGTTCGCAGTACCTTCAGCAAAAATCTGCGAGCCGCGGTTCACGAGAAGGAAATCCAGGCCCGAGTTGCCGAAGATGGTGACACCGGGTTCGATGGTCAGGATGCCTTGCTGGCCGCCAGCGAGAGGTGCGAGCGGATTGGGGCCGAGGTCGGTACCGACCTGGGTCCGGCCGCTGACGGAATAGATCGTGCCGGCGCGCTGCGGAACCACAAGGTTGCCAGTGATGGTCGAAGGGAGCTGACAAATGCGCCGGTTGGAGATTGTGCCGACGTTTGCAAAGCCAGCCGGGCAATCAACGGCAGGCGTACCCGGGGCTGGGCCGGTCGGCGGGGGAGGAGTTGTGGGCGGCGGTGTGACCGGGGCGGGGGCAGGCACGAACGCGCCAACGCCGGGCGAAGCGACGCCGTCTGCGCCGCTACACGCGCCGAGGATCGCTACCGCAGCGCATCCCAGCAGCGCCGAGCGAAAAGTATTCTTTGTCAGCATAATTGTCTCCGTCGTGATCCCTGTGCGGGTGCACCGGCGGAGCATCCACCGCGCTTACTAGACGATGACAGCCGCCTACCCGCAGGAGAGACCCTTAAGAAGCGTTTGCAACAATTGCCGGAAGTTTAGATGACGGTTACGTGACACCGCTATTTGGCAGCGGGATCGTGTCGGCTCTGCAACAATTACAGGTTTGTGTAGTATTCCGGTGGAAACATATCGCCCCAGCCGCGCTCGCGGAACCACTTCGTTATGACGTATTTCGAACCCTTGCGAACCTTCATCCCGTGATGGATCGTGTACGGATTAACCGTGCCGTCCGGGTTGAGATTGTTCCAGATCACCGCTTTTCCTTTCTCCGGCATGATCGTCTTCTCGAGGCGCCGGAACCGCGTGCCGCCGCCTTCCTCAACATCGTTCAGGTAGATCATGAAGGTCCAGGTGCGCTGCCCGCCGAGCTGGCAGAAAACCTGATACTCGCGCGTGCCGGGGATGAAATAGTCATAGTGCGCCTTGTATTCCTGATCGAGATCATAGCGCTGGCCCTGGGTCACGTCGGTGTATGACCAGTGGATGCCGATCGCCTCGGCCATCAGTTCATCCAGCTGCATGATCAGGTCATGCCCCAGCATGCCGATATCTGATGTCCGGGAGGTGCGAACCTTCGGGTCTGCGAAGGCGTCTGCGGTGGTGGAGTCGCGCAGCCTCTGGTCAATGAGCTCAACAACTGCGTCGCAGACCTCTGGCACCAGGAAATTCTTCCAGGTGTAGAGCTGGACCTTCGGGGCTGGGATCTTCTGGATGTCCGGATGGTTGAGGGCGCGCCGCGTGATCGCGGCATTGGCGATACCGGAATAGGAGACATCGTCCACCGGGCGGCGGCCGTCGTAGGCTTCCTGCATCAGGTCGCGGATCTGCCTGTCGTCGAGGCCCTTGAGCCTGAGCTGGCGGCGCACTTCGAGCGGCTCGATACCGGCCCGCAGCCGAACCCAGGTGTAGGTCATCAGGTCTTCGCCGGTCACCAGGCTCATGGTTGCGTCTCCTCAGCGAGCCAACGGTTACGACGAAGACATGACGCGGGAATGACACTTTTCCGTACACTTGCGCCAGGGCGCGGACCGGGAAATGGAAGATACTGGAAATATACATGATATTGTAGTTACTTGACACAAAATAGTCACAAGCGCATTGTGACACTTATGTTACATCGTGCATCCATATCTTTGTCATTTGTGGTCCTGGCACTTGCGGGACACGGAATGGCGACCGCCCAGACACTGTTTGAACCTGTTTCCTGCACAGAAGTTCGAGCGACGGCCGACAAGGCCACCGGCGCCTATCATCCGGATGCTGACCTACTGAAGATCGCGAATGCCGCGCGCGCCAAACTGGGGCTATCGGCCCTCGGCGCACACGAGGGGCTTGCCGCTGTCGCCAGCGCCCATGCCCGCGACATGGCGATAAAGGGCTATGTCGGGTACGCCGACCAGTCGGGCCTCTCGCTGCTCGACCAGGTCCGGCTCGCCGACCGGACCGCGCTGATCGGGTCTTTCGCCAGCAGCATCGCTGTGCTGGATGCAGGCACCTCGCCGGAGTTGATCCATGACACGATCCAGTCCGACGCCTCGAATGCCGAAAACCTGCGCCGGGGTTTCAGCCATGCCGGTATCGGCTCGCACGTAGCCGGCGGGCGCCTCTATGTGGTTCAGCTCTTTGCGCGGATCGACGGCGAACTTGACCAGCCGCTGCCCCTGCAGCTGACCGGATCGACGGTCATCCATCCGTCGCTGGCCAGCGCCAACATGACGCCGGTCGGCTGGTCGCTAAGCGACGAGCGCGGAGATCTCCTTGCTCGCGGGGGCGGACGCCGGATCCAGGCAGACACCCGTCCCATGGAAGGCTATCTGAACCTGGATGTCGCGGTCGGCCCTGACATCTACACCCTGCGCGGACCCTATGTGCAGGTAAACTGACGCGCCTGCGAAGCGCGAGGCGTCAGTGGTTCGCGCTCCGCAGGGCCAACTCCCGGCCTGGCTGGTCGCGGATCTGGCGGGGGCGGTGACTTTCAAAGGCTGCCGCCCGCCTGCTTTTGTGCACACGCTTGCCCAGCATTTGTCTTCTGCAAGGCATACGGGTTGGTATAAAGACGCGCACAAGCCGGTCCGGAGCGCCCCCCCCATGAAGAAAGTCCGCACAGTCTTCGAGGTAGCGGCCGTTGCCGGCTTCGCTGCTTGCGGGAACCAGCCTGCGCCGGCGCCTCAGGCGCCCTTGGCATACCTGACGGCGTATGCCTGCGGGGACAAGCAGGTGCAGATCGGCCGGGCAGGCGAGGCGACGGTGCTGCGCGTGGAGGGAGCGGACTATATCCTGAGCGCTGTTGAGGCGGCGACCGGTGCGAAATACGTCGCCGAGGGGGCGGGGCCCGCAACAGGCTTCTGGAGCAAGGGCAACAAGGGCGTATTGACCCTGGCCGGCGTAGACTATCCGGAGTGCACCCTGACGGGTGGGGAAGGCGCGCCGCCCGTCGAGGCGCCGGCGAACTGGACGGCGCGCGGGCAGGAGCCCGGCTGGATGCTGACGGTCGCCGGGGGCATTGCGGATTTCGTCTATGACTACGGCGCGCAAGGCTACTCCGCGCTGCTGCCGGAGCCCCGCGCCATTGAGGGCGGGATCGAGTATTTCGAGGGGCCGGGCGGATTGGCTATCACGTCGATTGCCAGGGTTTGCGCTGATTATGCGACAGGTGTTCCGTACCCGGACACGGTGACCGTGGCGTTCAGTGACGAGGTCTATGAGGGCTGCGGCGGCGATCCCATGGCGCTGCTGGTGGGGGCTGACTGGGTCGTCGAGGACATCAATTCCGGCGGCGTGGTCCCGGGTTCCCGCGTCAGCCTGGCCTTTGACGCCGCCGAAGGACTCATCGGCGGGCGTTCGGGCTGCAATGCCTTTGGCGCAGATTATTCCGTAGGCGGAGAGGGTATCGGGTTTGGCCCGGTGATGTCGACGGAAATCGCGTGCAAGGAATCACTGATGATGCAGGAGCGGCGGTTTTACGATGCGCTGGCGCTGATCAATACTTATACGATCGACGAGAGCGGGGCGCTGGTGATGACCGGCGCCGAAGACGCACGGATCGTCGCCCGGCGTTAGGTGGACGAGCCGCCGTGCAGGCTCCGGCGCAGGAGGGTTTCCAGCTTCAGCACAGGGTTGGTCTCAGCTTCCCGCAGGTCCGCGGTGCCTGCAAGATTGGCCTGGGTCGCGTCGCCGCTGGCATAGTCGATGATCTGCTCGACGCGGCCTTCGAGTGATTCCGTAAGCAGGCGGATCTGGTCGGCGACACGGTTCATGTCGGCCTTAGTAACCGGGATGCGCGAGCCGGCATCCATCATCGAGGCCTGCAGGCGGATGGTGCGCAGCGGCACCAGCAGTTCGGAGGTGATCGAGCGCAGGAAGCGGGTCTTTGCGTGGCTCGCCTCGTCGGCTTCCTGACGGAGCGCCTCGGCTTCCTGGCGGCCGTCTTCGATACGGGTAACGTCGGTGAAGATTTCTACCGAGCCGATATTCGTGACTTCGTAGTTGGCGGTCTGCCAGTAGCGGTCGTGGGCATGGACGACGCCTCCAAGAGTTTCAACATTTCGCAGGGTGGGCTTCACCCGGGTATAGAGTTCGTTCTCGAAGACGACCTTTCCGTCCGTGGACAGAACGGCAAATGCCTGGCCGGAGCCATCGAGCGCAACTTCAAGGATCTCGCGCAGCTGGGTGGCTTCCTCGACCGATTTGACTTCCTTCAGATACAGTTTGAAAGCCTCGCGGGCCCCGAAATAGATCGTGCAGAACAGAAGCGAAAGGCCGATCGCGATAGCGATCATGCGGTCATTGAAGTGAATCCCGGCATGGACCATCAGCGGCAAGACCGAGCCGAGAAGGTAGCGCATCACCAGTCGCGGGTTTCGCGGCAGGACGCACATCAGACCTGCGCACATGGACACGGTGAAGAGGCTGGCGAAGATCAGCAAGTCGAAAGGGTCCGACTTCAGGTAAAGTGGCAGGCTTGCGAAGACGAAGCCGGTAACGATGGACAATCTTTCTGAACGCAGCACATAGCGCCCGCTGACGGATTTGGGTGCCGGCCGGCCGGATTTCTTGGCAACGTCGAACAGCATAATGGCGGTCATGACGAAGTTCGTGACGACCCAGGCAGCAACCATCATGTCGTACGTCATTGAATAGGCGACGTAGCCGGCAATGATCGTGTTGAAGATGGTGATCAGCGCCATGAGCTGCATGGCGCGCGCGAGGTCGAGATGTTGCTGCAAGCGAACGCGAGGCCCGATGGCCGCGTCTTCAGCGGGCTTGCCCATCAGCACATACCGCAGGAAGTTGTGCGTATCACTCATGACCGCGTTTATGGCAGGGAAACCTTGTTTTCACGCTTGAAGCGCCCCGGGGATTTTATGGGCTGCGTTTCCGGCTTGTTAACCTGCTGACCGCTCTGCTTGCGCCTGTGATCCGGATTGCCGCGGGATGTGGCAGGGTAGAGCCAGATGGCAAGCCGTTGGTGGACTTCCCGCAGCCTTGCTGGCACCAGAAAATGCGGTGCAAGGACGTGAGGGCATGCGCAGGTTGAAGATTGCTGTCATTGGTGGCGGTCCGGCCGGACTGGGCGCGGCTCATTTCATCCAGGCTAGCGGCCATCAGGCAGTTGTTTTTGAAAAGGAAAACCGGATCGGCGGCAAATCGTTCTCGTTTGCCTCAGGCGACGCTTTCAACGAGATGGGGACCTGCTACACGACCCGCAAGCATGTGATCGTGAAGCGCTGGATGAAGGCGCACGGCATCCAGCTGAAGCGGCTTGGCGAGGCGCGTTATGACGATGCGCCGGTGGTCGATTATGTGAAAAAAGGTGCCGGGCCGCCATTGGCAGTGCAGGCGTTCAAGTTCCTCGCCGAGGCCAGGCGGCTGCGGAAACTGATCGCAGCAAAGCCTTCGGACAGGGCCGTGCTGACCGAGGCGTCAATGACCGTCAACGACTGGCTGGCGCGTCTGGACTTGCCGAAACTCGACCTCGCGATGCACCGGATACTGCCGGCGCAGGGCTATGGCTATGCCAAGGAAGTGACAATCGGTCAGACGGTGCAGTGGCTCGATTTCGACATCCTTATTTCGGGCGTGCTCAACGACATGCACATGCCGGTGGAAGGCTGGAGCGAGTTCTGGAACCGGTTTTCTACGCGTTTCGACATCAGGCTGGACGCCCGTATCGAGCATGTCGAGCGGCGCGGCAACAGCGTGATTGTTGTGTCCGGCGATGGGCGCGAGCGGTTTGATGCGTTGATCTCGACCATCCCGATGGACGAGCTTGCCAAGCTGACGGAGTTGCTGCCGGCGGAAAAAGCCATCCTGCAAGGTGTGGAGTGGCAGAACTACACGACGACGCTGGTGGCCTCGAAGAACTGGTTCAAGGGTGCGCAGGTGCACGGCTTTTCGCGCGCCTGCAAGGACCCTTCCTTGCGCGGAGCCATGCTGGGCGCGAGGCGCGAGGGTGCCATGATGGAAGACGGAGCGCATCTCTATGTGACCGGGCAGTTCTCGAACGGCCTGACGCCGCCGGAACTGCGCGAAATCCTTATGGCCGACCTGCAGCGCATGGGCGTGCAGGTGGACACGCTGATCTATTCGCAGACTTGGAAGTATTTCCCCCAGTACCGGGCGGACGCCGTGGCGGACGGATTGTTCACCGCGATGCGCGAGGCGCAGGGCGGTAAGCGGACATGGTTCAGCGGGGCGACGTTCTCGCACGAGCTGGTCTCAGCCGTGGTCGAGCGGTCCCGCCAATCCGTGAAGGACCTGGTGAGGCGGGCGAGCTGACCTTTGCTTACATCGGTTCCGTCCGGTAGGGTGCGAGGTCCGGGAAGACTGGCTCGCGCTTTTCGGCGCGGGCGGCGAAGGCTTCGGCCATGTGGGCGGGCGGGAACATCGCAGCGTTCCAGATGCCGATATAATCCAGCGTGTCGGCGGTGGTGTGGTCGCGGCCGTAGTTGATCAGGACTTTAGAGCCGGTGACGGCGACCGGGTTCTTCGAGGCGATTTCGCGGGCGGTGGCCATCACGCCGGCGATCAGGTCTTCGTGCGTGTCGTAGATGTCGTTGACGAGGCCGATTTCCTTGGCTTTCGCGGCGTCGATGCGCCGGCCTGTATAGGCCATCTCCTTGACCCAACCTTCCGGAATGTAGCGCTGCAGGCGCGGGAAGGTGCCGACATCGGCGGTCATCGCGATGTTGATTTCCATGATGCAGAAGAAGGTGTCCTTCGTGCACCAGCGGATGTCGCCGGCGGTGATCATGTCGATAGCGCCGCCAATGACGCCGCCATGGCAGGCGAAGATGACCGGGATGCGGGCTTCTTCCATGCAGTTGAAGGAGGCCTGGATGGCTTTCACGTTAGTGCGGAAGGCTTCGGCGGCGACATAGCGGTCCTGCGGGCCGGTGGGGCGCGGGCCGGTGAAGACGGTCGTGTCCATGCCGGCGGAGAAGTGCTTGCCGGTGGAGGAGATGACAATGACGCGGGCGAGGGCGTTCTGGTCGATGGTGCGCACGATCTCCGGAAGCTCGTTCCAGAAGGCCTTGTTCATCGTGTTCATCGCTTCGGGACGCGACATCTGGATGTGGGCGACCTTGTCCTCGATGGTCACCTTGAAGGCTTCATAGGATTTCTTGAGCATGGCGGTTCCTCCGTTTGAAAAGCAGTGTAGCAGGCTGGCATCTGGCGGCGAGGGGTGACGGCGGGGGAAGGACCCTGTCTGCGAACGGAAATGGGGGAGCGGGCAACCGCTCCCCCCCGCGTCGTCCGGCCGGCTACCCAGGGGAGGATCGCGCCAGCCGTTGGGCGGACCGGTTCAGTTCGGCAGGAGCACCTTGTCGACGACGTGGATGATGCCGTTCGACTGGTCGACATCGGCGGCGGTAACGATGGCCCTGCCGCCGTTTTCATCGGTGACGATGGCCGCGCCGCCGTCGACGGCGAAGGTGAGCGTGTCGCCGGAAACGGTGGTAAGTGTTGCGGTGCCGCCATTGGCGGCGGCGAGGGCAATCAGGTCAGCGGCTTTCAGGTCACCGGCGACGACATGGGCGGTGAGGACTTTCTTCAGTGTGTCCCTGTTTTCCGGCAGGAGGAGCGTATCGACCGTGCCGGCCGGGAGCGCGGCGAAGGCGTCGTTGACCGGCGCGAAGACCGTGATGGGGCCCGGGCTGGAGAGGGTTTCGGTGAGGCCTGCAGCGACGACCGCAGCGACCAGCGTCGTGTGGTCTGCGGAGTTCACGGCGTTCTCGGCGATGTTCTTGCTGGGATACATCGAGGCGCTGCCGGCCGTGACCGAGGCTTCTTTCGGTTCCAAGATTGCCGGAGGGGCTTCGGCGGTACCGGAGGTTTCGGTGGCGGCTTCGGTCGAGGTGCACGCGCCGGTGAGGGCTGCGGCGGCGGCGCCGAGCACGGGGGTGCGGAATTTCATCTGGGGAGGCTCCATAGGTGATGTCGCACCATCTGTTGATGCTGACATGAATTTTACGCCGGCAGGCGTCCATTCGACGCGCGTTCACGGCCTCGTGACCGACCTGGAGAATCGCGGTGGGCTCAGGCCCGGGCCGTTTCCGCTTTCACGGGACGCATGAGGAGCGCGAGTATCGCCTCGTCCACACTGATCTCGCCTTCTACGACCGCGGCGACGGCTTCGGAGATCGGCATCTCGATGCCGCGCGCGCGGGCGAGCTGGCGCAGGACGGGCGCGGTGGCGACGCCTTCGGTGACGGAGTGGCGCGCGCCGAGGACTTCGGCAAGCGATTTGCCTTCGCCCAGGGCGAGGCCGAGCGACATGTTGCGGCTGGTTTCCGACGAGCAGGTCAGGACGAGATCACCGAGGCCGGAGAGGCCAGTGAGGGTTTCGGCTTCGGCGCCCATGGCAAGGGCCAGACGCGTCATCTCGGCATAGCCGCGCGCGATGAGGGCGGCGTGGGCGGAGCGGCCGAGGCCTTTTCCCAGCGCGATGCCGCAGGCGATGGCGAGCACGTTCTTGACCGCGCCGCCAATCTCCGCCCCCAGAAGATCCGTACCCAGATAAGGTCGGAAGGTGGGCGTGGAAATGGCCTGGATCAGTTCGGCGCCAAGGGCGGCGTCCTGTATTGCGAGAGTGATGGCGGTGGGCAGGCCCTTTGCAACATCGATGGCGAAGCTGGGTCCGGACATTACTGCAGGTACCGCGTCCGGCAGTTCTTCGGCGAGAACTTCGGTCATGAACTTTCCGGTGGCGAGTTCTATACCCTTGGAGCAGAGCACGACCGGCGCGTGCGGTTTGAACCAGCCCTCAAGGCGGGTGAGCGTGGCGCGGGTGTGCTGGGCCGGTGTAACGCAGAAGAGGGCGTCGAAGCCGGCGAGGTCGCCGAGATGGGCGGTGGCGCGCAGGGCGGGGTTGAGTTTAACGCCGGGCAGGAAGGCCGTGTTCTCGTGGCGCGAGTTAATGGCGTCCGCGACATCCGGCTCAAGGGCCCATAGGAGGACGGTCTGGCCCTCGCGGGTCAGCATCTGGCCAATCGCGGTGCCCCAGGCGCCAGCGCCGATAACGCCGATTTTCTTGAAGTGGGTGGTCATGGGTGGATTTTGGCGCAGGCCGGGGTGTGGGGCAAGCGGTGCTTCAGGCAAGGAGCTTGAACGCGTAGGCTGAAAGTGCTGTGGCACCGAGCACAAGGACCACGTGCCAGACAAAAATCTGGCGGAAGTCCTGGACCGATTGGCCTTTCCATGTCCCATGGGCCTCGGTGATCATCCGCGCGAAGTCCGCGAGTTCATGGCGCGGGACGGACGAACTGATGCCGTCGCCTGACGGACCCGGGCCGCTGACGACAAACGGCGTCTTGAAGCGGTAAAGCACCATGAGTGGCCAGAACAGACGCACGAAGCCATCACGGGTGATTTTCGGCAGGCTGAGCAAAAGCGAATCGACGCGGCCGCGCGTGACCCATTCCTTGAACAGCGCCCAATGGTTCGAGTCGTCGTTGTCGACGCTCAAAAGGTCACTTTTTTCAGCTCTCGCTACCGTGTTTCCGACGGAAAGGTACATGACCGCGACGTCGGCAAGGAACGCCGGAAACTTCACTCCGTAATCGGCCGCAGCCCCGGCGATATCGTCAAGTACGTCGGCCTGGGTTTCAATGATGCTCAGGGCCCAGCCCTTGAATTCAATCAGGTTGAAGAGCTGCAGGTATTTAGCGGCACCGATCATGGCCAGCAGGAATACGGGAAAGCCGAACAGGGAAAAGATGGCCCCGAGGGCCGTCCTCAGCGAGGGCCATAGTGTACCTGCAAGCAGCCGCAGCTTGCCCGGAGATTTCACATCGGTGGCTGTTTGCGCAGCGTCGCTGTCTTCGGGTGACCAAGTGTGCAGGTCGCCCAGGTAGAAGACCATGCCCTTGCCATCCGAGAACTGGCCTTCGATTTCCAGAAACACGCCGTCATAGGCCAGCGACTCGACAACGTCATCGCCATCAAAGTCGATATAGCAAATGCTCAGCTTCCGGATGTCGAAGGGGCCGGTCGTCTCGCAGCGTGCAACCGTATCCATGCCCTTGGCCAGGGATTTTGCGACGAGAACGGGATTGGTGGGATCATCCGTATCCCGATCCACTTTAAGGCTTCGCACGCACTTGAGGAAAGTCTCCGGCATATCGCCCGCGATGGCAGAAATCTCAAAGTCTTCCTCATACCCCCCGGCTTTCTGCCGGAAGCCTCCGTCGGACCCGTCCGGCTCGATCTCCATGACATGGACGAAGTTGTTGCTGGCGACCGCATTGCTGATGTGTTCGACGTCATCGAACTCATACCAGTTATCCGGCGTGCTGGCGTCGACGCGAGCTGGCGGCACACCGGTCTCACGTTCATCCTTTTCCCAGGCAGTCATGAAGGCAGCGAGGTCTGCCTCGGGCCGGCCTTTCCAGTGGTCGTAGAAAGCCCGGGTGACCCGGCCACAAACGAACTCACCGCACCAACGGACGATCGAGATTTCGAAGTAGCGCGGCTCAGTCACGTCCGTCCTGTCTCAGGCAAACACGAACGTCGCTGTTTCATCCTGCGCGGTGACGGACACCTTGCGTCCGACAGGGCTTGCGTCCTCGCGCAGGGTAGCGAGTTCGCCCGCGCCTGCATTGTTGGCAATGACGCGGCGTCCGTCGGCAAACCGCGCGAAGATGATGCCGCGTTCAGGGCCGTCCTTGCCGTGGGTGACGGTGAAGGTTTCGATCCTGGCTTCGCCGGAGACGATGGCGACTTCGACTTGCGTCCTGGCCTTGGCAGCGGGTTCAGCGGGCGTGAAGGCTGCCGGCGAGTTAGTGGAATAGACGCCGGCGGCCTCCTTCGTCATCCAGCCGCCATTGGCGAGGACGAGGCCGAATTCGCCCCTGTGTTTGCGCAGTGTAGAGGCCATCTCGGCTATTCCGTGCAAGGAGTAATTGTTGCCCGGGCCGCCGAAGAAGGGCAGGCCGCCGGTGAGGGTGAGCCGGCGCTTGTCGGTTTTCCAGTCGAGGCCGAGGGCGGCGGCGCCGGAAAAGACGGCGACCGGGAAGCAGGAATAGATATCGAAGTGGGCGATGCCGGCCTGCGATTTGCCAGCCTGCTCGAGGGCGCGGCCGATGGCGGTATCCATGGCCCAGGACCGGTCAAGCACCGGGCGCAGGGAGATGAGATCATCGCATGCATCGCCGCCGCCGTGGATATAAACGCGCTTGTCTTCCGGCACGCCAAGTTCGTCAGCCTTGGACGAGGAGACGAGGATGGCGGCTGCGCCCTGGTTCACGGCGTCCTGCGCGATGAACCATTTGAGGTAAGGGTCGGCGTATTCGTAGTTCTCGCGTGATGGCGTGGAGAGGAAAGCCACGTCATGCTCGGCGGGGAATTGGGAATAGCGGTTCTTCGCAGCGACGGCCGAGAAGGGCTGGAAGAGCTCAGCCATGGCGCGGCGATGCGCGGAGCGCGAGCGGCCTTCGCGGGCGGCAACGGCGTTCTCGAACAGGCCATAGAAATATGCCGGCGCAATCAGGCCGTGCTTAATCTCTTCGCGTGAGAGCATCATCGGACCCATGCCGCGATCTTCATACGGCGCATCTGCGCCGTCCGCCCAGCTGATCTCTAGCCCATGCTTGCGTGCGCCTTTTGAGGCGCGGTTGGCTTCCGAGCCGGAGATCAGTACAGCGTCGATCTCGCCGGCATGGATGCGGCGGGCAAATTCATTGACGAGGGCCTGCGGGCTCTGGCCGCCGACGGTTTCGTAGATGAGGCGGGCGGGCTGCGTGCCGGTGTCTCGGGCAAGTGTGCCGGGCAGGTTGGTGTTGTGGCCGTGCGGGTGGGCGGCGCGGCCAACCGAATCTTCGAAGATGCGCACCACGGCAATGGTGTCGATGGCCGCAGTGATGCCGGGCGCGCCGGTGTCGGCGAGGGCGGCTTTCGAAGCTTCGGTCATCAGCGAGAGCGGCGACGGCGCGCCGGTGGGGCCCGCTTTGCCGTCCCACTGGCTGAGCGACTGGCCGACGCCGATCAGGACCGGAAGATCACCTTTTGCCATGCCGCGTCTCCCTGTGCTGCGCTGCCATTCTGCATTGCGTGGCGGTTTAACGCGCAGGTTAAGGCGGGGCGAGGGGGGACGTTGGGGAAGCCGGTCAGCGGCCGTCGTTCAGGTCCGCGACGATGGCGGCGGGGAAGGCTGGGTCAATCACCGCGGTGAGGTGGGTGCCGGTGAGCCCAAAGTAGCGCGCGCCCGGGATCCTGGCGGCGAGGGCGGGGCCGGAACCGTTATCCAGGTCCTGGTCGCCGGTGAGGACGAGTGTGGGGACGGTGAAGGTCGCGAGCAGGTCGGCGGGCGTGTAGGTGCGTGCCGACAGGGCGCCGAGATAGCCCTGGAGGGTGCCGCCGGTGGCCTTGGCCCGGGCTAGGATGGCCTTGGCGGCAGGCGTGTCTTCGCCCGCAATGGCAGCCTCGATGGCGGCGCGGAAGAGGGTGTTGCGGTCGGTGTTGGTCTCGTCGGCGACAGAGTCGCCGATGCCGCCGAGGATCAGGCGGCCGGTGTTGCGGGAGAGCAGGTGGAAGCGTAGGGCGGAGATGGCGCCCATGGAGTAACCGGCGGTGGCGTAGGGCGCTTCGCCGAGATGGGCGGTGAGGGCGATCTGGTCGCGGGCGACGGCGTCGGCGGGCCAGTGCTCCGGGGCGGCATAAAAGGGCGAGGCGCCGTGGCCGCGCAGGTCCGGCGCGATGACGCGGTAGCCGGCGTCGGCGATCTTCTGGGCGATCTTGGGCTGGAACCAGTTGAGGTCTGCGTTGCCGGAGAAGCCGTGGAGGAGGAGGACGACCGGGCCTTCGCCCAGCTCGTGATAGCTGATCGTCGTGCCATCGAAGGAGGCGTAGGTTTTCATGGGGGCGGCATCCTCGGCGCGGGCGGTGAAGAGGGCGAAGACGGCGAAGAGGAGCGCGAGCGCGGCGTGGCGGATCATGGCGTTTCTCTCGCTGCGTTTATGGCTGGGGCGCACCTGAGGCGGTGAGAGCGGGGCCGTCAAGGTGGCGCAAATGCAAACAGCCCGCTTTGAGGGCGGGCCGTCGCTTCGAGTGGGTCCCGGGTCAATCGGCCTTCAGCCTTTGCCCGGGATGGCACGCCTAAAGGACGTCCAGCATTTCTGCGACCAGTGGATGGCGCACCACATCTGCCCCTTCGAGCTTGATGACGGCGGCGCCGGAGAGTTTCTCAAGGCGTTCGGCGGCTTTGGCGAGGCCGGAGAATTCCGGCGAGAGGTCGGTCTGGCCAGGGTCGCCGGTGATGACCATGGTAGAGTGCCAGCCGAGGCGGGTGAGCAGCATCTTCAGCTGCGTGTAGGTGCAGTTCTGCGCCTCGTCGATGACGACGAAGGCATTGTTCAGTGTACGCCCGCGCATGAAGCCGATGGGCGCGATCTCGATGATGCCTTCAGCCAGCATGTGCTTGAGCTGGGCGGGGGAGAGGCGGTCGGCGAGCGCGTCGTAGAGCGGGCGAAGGTAGGGCGCGAGCTTGTCTTCCATGCCGCCGGGCAGGAAGCCGAGCTGCTCGCCCGCTTCGACGGCGGGGCGCGACAGGATGATCTTGGAGACCTTGCCTTTCTGGAGGGCTTCGACGGCCTTGACGATGGCGAGGTAGGTCTTGCCGGTGCCGGCCGGGCCGAGGGCGCAGACGAGGGGGTGGCTGTCCATCGCATTCATCAGCTGGGCCTGGTTTTCAGAGCGGGGCTTGATGGTTTTCTGATAGCGCTGGGTCCGCTCATGGGGGATCTCGTTGCGGATCTCGTCGCTGTCATCGGGGTGCCAGCCGCGGCCGCCCTCTATCATCTGGAGATGGGCGCCCCTGCCACGCACCGGCTCGTTGTTCCAGCTTGAGGCGCGCACGTCTTGTGCGGACTTCAGGCGTTTGACGGCGTTACGTTTACCCATGAGAGGCCTCCTTGGCTGCGGGCATGAAAAAAGCCGCTGGCGGAAGTGCGCAGCGGCTCGGCGAAACGGTGGAAAAGACTTAGGCGCTCACATAAGGCGGGCGACGAGCGACCGCAAGCAAGGCTTCCGGGGGGTGAGGGATGAATGGGCACGTAAACGGCCATTGCCTCTCCGAATCTACAACCTCTATAGACTAACACCATTGTCTGAAGGTTAAGCGACATTCCGCTTACGAAATAAGTAACGAACGAGGACGCCCAAAAAATGGCCATTTATGAACTGGATGGAGTGACCCCGACCCTGCCGGCGAGCGGGAACTGCTGGATCGCCGGCAGCGCGGAGGTGATGGGCAATGTGATTCTCCATGAAAACGCCTCGGTCTGGTATGGCTGTGTGCTGCGCGGCGACAATGATCCGATTACCATCGGCGAGAATTCGAACATCCAGGACCTGACGGTGATCCACACGGATATCGGGGCGCCGGTGACCATCGGGGCGAACGTGACAGTGGGCCACCGGGTGATCCTGCATGGTTGTGAGATCGGCGACGACACGCTGATCGGCATGGGCTCGACGATCCTCAACCGCGTGAAGATCGGGCGCAACTGCATCATCGGCGCAAACTCGCTGATCTCGGAGGGCAAGGAGATCCCTGATAATTCCCTGGTGATGGGCGCGCCGGGCAAGGTTGTGAAAGAGATCTCGCCGCAGCAGGTGCAGCTGATCAGAATGTCGGCTTTCCACTATGTGGAAAACTGGAAGAAGCATCAGGCGAAGCTGAAGCGGATCAGTTAATCCGCTGACGGATTGATTGGCGCATCCCACACAGCGCGGACGGCTTCGGCGTCCTGGGAGGGCAGGCCCGTCCAGCCCATTTCGGCGTCGCGGGATTTGAAGATCAGCAGCTGTGTGCCGTCCGGCGCCGCCGACGCGAGAGTGCGGCGTACGTCCGTAAGCGGACGGTCCGATCGCAGCAAGAAGGTGCCTGGAATCGGCTCTGCGAAACGCCCGAGAGTGTTGAGGGCGGCGGCCAGGGCGTGCCTGCGAATGGTGCCGACGCCGGAGCCAGGGCCTGAAACGATGACGAAGTTTGAGGCCTCGGCGCACCGGACACTCCGGTTGACCAGCGCTGCTTCGATCCGGGCCCGCAGGGGCGCATGATCAAGCGCTGGCAGGAACGGCTCGCCATCGCCGGAGGATATCCGCGTCAACGGGCCGATCTTGCCGGCGTCTGCAAAGGACTGGAGCTGGCCGAGCGTGAAGGGGCCGTGCGCCCTGGTCTGGCTCATGATGTGCCAGACGGGCGGATCGAGCTCTGCAAGGTTCAGGGCGCCGCCGGTTTCGGTCGGCGCCAGCTTCCCGGGCAGGACACGGCTGATACGGGGGCGCGCGCGCAAGTTCAGCTCGCAGCGATCTCGGCGCCGCGCAGGTAGCGAACCGCAAAGCTCCTGCCAGCGACGCGGACGACTTCCGCGGGACGGTTACCGGCATGGACCCGGTCGCCGACAAAGGGGGGCTTACCGAGCGCCTCGAAGGCGGCGCCGGTGAGCGAGATATCGGTAAGCCGGCACTGGAGTTCTGTGCTGTCCGGAAGGATGACGCAGGCCTGGCTGGCCGCGGCGAAACGCGGAGCGGCGCGTTCTTCATCGAGCCCCAGCATGTCCTTGTTGACTAGCCGGGTCAGGCGGTCGGCCAGCTTTTCGCGCTTCAGCTGCGAGGTCTGGAAGCGCACGGCAAAGCCGTCAGGGGTTATGCGGATGACTTGCGCCGCGACACGGCCCAGTTCGTCAAAATAGCAGACGATCTGCTGGCCGCAACCGGGCGGCGTGGACGACAGGACTAAGGCGCCGTCGCAGGAGATGTTTGAGGTCAGCAGTTCGTGGTCGTCGCTTTCAGTGGTGAGGAAGCGGCCGGTCAGGCGCAGCTCGACGCGCTTGTAGCTCCGCCTGTCCCGCCTGGGGCTGGCGCCCTGTGCAGGCGCTGAATTAAGTAGGTCTGGCAGCGTCATTTCGACGTGTCCTGGCTGCGCGAACGCCGCCTGCCGCAACGCTCTTCCCGTACGGATATAGGAGGAACATTGACAATTGGTTGCCTCATTCACTGCATTGGCGTTAGGCAGAACGGCGCATAAACCACCCCTGGGAGTTGACCTTACGTGAGCATTGAAACCTTCGACTATGTGATCATTGGCGCCGGTAGCGCAGGCTGCGTGCTGGCCAACCGGCTGTCGGCTGATCCCGGGATACGGGTCTGCCTGATAGAGGCGGGCAAGAAGGACACCTCCCTCATGGTGCGCATGCCGGCGGGTGTCGGCAGCCTGATCAAGGAAGCCAATGACCATAACTGGGGTTTCTGGAGCGAGCCGCAGGCGCACATGAACGGGCGCAGGCTCTACTGGCCGCGCGGCAAGGGTTGGGGCGGCTCCTCGTCCATAAACGGCATGGTCTATATCCGCGGGCATGCAGGCGACTATGACCATTGGGGCCAGATGGGCCTGAAGGGCTGGAGCTATGCGGATGTGCTCCCGTACTTCAAGCGCGCCGAAACCTATGAACGGGGCGCCAATGATTTCCACGGCGGAGACGGCCCGCTGAAGGTATCCGAAAGCCCGATGACGAGCCCGATCTATAAGGCTTTTGTTGAAGCTGGACGGGAGGCAGGTTATCCGGTCACGAACGATTTCAACGGCGCTCAGCAGGAAGGCTTCGGCCCTTACCAGCGTACCATCCATAAGGGCGAACGCTGGAGCGCCTCCTTTGCCTACCTGCGTCCGATTGTGGGCAAGCGGGCGAACCTGAAGGTCATCTCCACCGGCCTTGTGACGCGCATATTGATCGAGGGCGGACGGGCGGTCGGGGCGGAATTCACCGGAGGACGCGGGCAGGCTGCGTCGAGCGTGCGGGCGGCGCGCGAAGTGATTGTCTGCGCCGGCGCAGTGCAGTCGCCGCAGCTGCTCCAGCTGTCCGGGATCGGCGATCCGGACGCGCTCAGGGCGCTGGCGATAGAGGTAAAGGTTGCGTCCCCGAACGTTGGCAGGAACCTGCAGGACCATCTTGATGTCACGGTGATCAACCGCATGACACAGCCGGTTTCAGCCTATTCGATGCAGAAGGGGATCAGGAAGCTGCTGGTCGGCATCCAGTATCTCGCGACGCAGAAGGGCGCGGGCGCGGACAGTTTCCTGCAGGCGGGCGCCTTCCTGAAATCGCGTCCCGGTCTCGAGATGCCGGACATCCAGCTGCACGCGGTCAACGCGATCATGATGGATCACGCGAAGTTCACGCCCACCGAGGACGGGTTCACCATCCACGCCTGCCAGCTGCGTCCGGAGAGCCGGGGTACGGTGATGCTGAAGTCAGCCGATCCCTTCGACCATCCGGCGATCGATCCGAACTACCTCGCCACCGAGGAAGACCGCCGCGCGATGCGCGAGGCGGTAAAGATGGTACGCGATGTCATCGGCCAGGAATCCCTCAAGCCCTATGCGGCGGGCGAGATCATGCCGGGTGCGGGTGTCGTTTCGGATGCCGACATTGACGCGTTCATCCGCGAAAGGGGCGAGACGATCTATCACCCCGTTGGCACGGTCGCGATGGGCGCGCATGCTTCCAACCCGTTGGACGGCGATCTGAAGGTGCGGGCAATCGAAGGCCTGCGGGTTGTTGATGCGTCTGTCATGCCGACGCTGATTGGCGGCAATACCAATGCGCCGACGATCATGGTGGCCGAGAAAGCCGCCGATCTGATCCTTGGCGCCAAGCTCCTGCCGCCGGAAGAACCGAAACGGGCGCTGGCATCGGTCTGATCAGTGCAGGCCCTGCTGCAGGTTGGCGACGAGGCGCAGCTGCGGGCCGAGCCTTCGGGTGTCCGGCGGGACCAGCATCGAGATACGGTGCCGGAACACCGGTTGGCCGAGGAGTATGGGTTCGCCGCCGAGCGTCTGGTACAGACCGAGCATGCGCAGGCGCGGTGAGCGGCCAGCCTCGATGCTCAGCGGCATCAGCGTGATCTCGAGTTCGACGCGCTCGCCGGTCAGCGTTTCGCCGCGGCCGCGCACAACGCCCGGGGCGCCATCAAAGCGGATCGCTTCGATGAAGGCCGCCATCATCGCGCGGTCCGGACCGGTCCAGAGATCCAGGTAGTTGTTGTTCACCAGGTTGCGCCCGATGAGGGCGTTGAGCGTCGCACCCGAAGTGCGCACGAGCCAGGACTGATCTTCGCGCTGTTCGACGACGAAGATGCGGTCGAGCAGGTTTTCATGATCCCTGGCGTCCGGGCCGGTGAGGCCATGCGACTGCGGGTCTGTCTGCATACGGCGCCACGCATCCAGCAGGATGCGCGTGTTGGGATGGATCGACCGGTCGATCATGGGGGGGAGGGCTCTCCGGATAATCTGATGCGGCCGGGATGGGCCTGTCGGAGCTGCCAATCGCAATATCCATTCCAGCGCCGGGTTCACCCGGGATGAGAAAGTCTCGCCCGAAAGGACACGTGCGTTCACCCTTCAGCCGAACTGCCTGCAGGTGTTGATGTCCTGTCAGGCGAGTTCAAGGGGCGGCGTCCCGGACCCGTTCCAACTCGGAACACCCGCCCCAAAGTGCGGAGTGGCAACAGTACCGATAAACTCTGCATGATCGGGCGCACGCGGCAGAGGACTGCGAAATAGCAACCCGGCGGGCTTGCGCCGGTCAGCGGGTGCTGATCTAGCGTCTCCAAAAATAGAAAGATCGGGTTCGCCCCGCGAATAACCGGTCTTCGATACCGTTTCAGATCAATCTCCCAGGAAGGAAATCAGAGTGTTTTCGTACAATTCCGACAAAGCCCGCTCCGGCGGGCTTAAGGCGCTTCTTTGCCTCGGCACGGGCGTTACCGCCCTCGCCGCATTTGCTGCCCCGGCTTATGCTCAGGAAGAACTAGCCGAAGAAACCCGCACGCTTCAGGCGGTGACCGTGACGGCCACCAAGCGTGAGCAGACGCTTCAGGACGTACCGATTGCTGTATCAGTCGTCGGCGCGGACGTGATCGAGAAGGCCGAGATCGTAGATCTGGGTGACCTCCAGTCGATCGTTCCGTCGCTGCGCGTCGGCCAGCTGCAATCATCAGCCAACACCAACTTCGTCATCCGCGGTTTCGGCAACGGTGCGAACAATGCTGGTATCGAACCGTCG
The DNA here is from genome assembly GCA_016124495.1 of Hyphomonas sp. Classification (GTDB taxonomy): domain Bacteria; phylum Pseudomonadota; class Alphaproteobacteria; order Caulobacterales; family Hyphomonadaceae; genus Hyphomonas. Next base: position 244,151 of record WGNP01000006.1, read on the forward strand.
GTCGGCGTGTTCATCGACGGCGTCTACCGGTCGCGTTCGGCCTCGCAGATTTCAGACCTTCCGAACATTGAGCGCGTCGAAGTCCTGCGTGGTCCGCAATCGACCCTGTTTGGCAAGAATGCCTCAGCGGGTGTCATCTCGGTGGTTACCAAGAAGCCGGCCTTTGAATCTGAAGGCAATGTCGAAGGCACGATCAGCAACTTCAACGGCTACCGTGTCGGTGCCTATTACACCGCTCCTGTCAGCGAAACCGTCGCGTTCAGCCTCAGCGGCAACTACAACGTCCGCGACGGCTATGTCGAAGACATTGCCGATGGCCCGGACACCAACGAGCGCAACCGCTACGGCATCCGTGGCGAACTGCTGTTCGAACCGAGCGAAGACCTGAGCTTCCGCCTGATCGGCGACTACGACACGATTGACGAAACCTGCTGCGCTGCCGTGAACCTCGTGAACGGTGCTATCCCGGGCGCTGTCATTAACGCACTTGGCGGGCAGATCGTCACCGGCGCACCCTTCTCGAACCGCGTTGCCTATAACTTTGGCTCCGAGAACGAGATCGATAACTCGGGCATCTCGCTGCAGGGCGACTATGATGCCGGCTTTGCCGCGCTGACCTCGATCACGGCATTCCGCACTTCAGACCTGTCACAGAACGCTGACTCGGACTTCTCGAGCGCTGACCTGATCGGCCGCAACGCCAACACGACGAATATCGAAACCTTCACCCAGGAACTGCGCCTGACGTCTTCGGGTGATGGCGCAATCGACTGGATGATCGGCGGCTTCTACTTCGATGAAAAAGTGGCGATCGAGAACGAATTCCAGTTCGGAACGGATTTCCGCGGTTACGTGAACGCCCTTTCCGGCGGCGCGATCTCGCAGATCGAAGGTGCGCTCGGACTGCCGATCGGCACGACCTTCGGTCAGGCTGGTCAGGGCCCGCGCGAGTCGTTTGGTCAGGACAACCAAGCCTACTCTTTCTTCGGCACAGTTGACTGGCATGCCACGGATCGCATGACCGCTACCCTCGGCGTGAACTACACAAACGACGAAAAGTCCGCATTCGGCTCGGCGACGAACACAGACTCGTTCTCGGCACTGAACCTGACGCAGGTTGGCTATAACCTCGTGTTGCAGACCCTGCTCGCCCAGAACGGCGTCAGCCTCACCAATCCGGCCCAGGTCGGTGCTTTCATCCAGGGCAACCCAGCGGCCTACGCGGCCATTCAGCAGGGCGCGCTCGGTGTGGCCCGTAACTTCAACCCCAACACGCCTGCGCAGACCCGCAACCCGCTGGCTCCGCTGACGGCCCTTCAGTTTCTGCCTCCGTTCCTCACATTCCCGAACGCTGTAGAAGATGGCCAGACCAGAGACAGTGACACGACCTATACGCTGCGTCTTGCCTATGACGTGAATGACAACTTCAACGTCTACGGATCGTATGCCACCGGCTTCAAGGCAACATCTTGGAACCTGTCGCGCGACTCTCGGCCCTTCGGCACCGATTTCGTGGCCGGCAGCCAGCGCGTCGTTGACCCCGCCACCGGACAAGTGTTCTCTGCACCGTCGTCGCCGATCACGAACGCTGGTCTCGGAGTTGCGAATCTGACCTCGGGCACGCGCTATGCCGCTCCGGAAACGGCTGAAGTTTTCGAAATCGGCATCAAAGCAGCATTCGATACCTTCGCGTTCAATGTGGCGCTCTTCGATCAGTCGATCGAAGGTTTCCAGTCGAACGTCTTTACCGGCGTCGGTTTCTCGCTGGCCAATGCCGGCAAGCAGTCGACCCAGGGTCTCGAAGTCGATGCGACGTGGAACGCGACCGAGAAACTGATGCTGACCTTCGCTGGCACGTTCCAGGACCCGGTCTATGACAGCTTCACCGGCTCCACGACCGGCGATATTTCGGGCACGACCCCTTCGGGGATCCCGGAGACGGCCACATCGACCTCGGCGACCTATAGCTTCGACGTGAAGAACCTCGCCGCCTTCCTTCGGGCCGACTGGCAGTACGAAAGCCCGGTCGCCTACTTCGATGCAGTCGGTACCGGCTTTACCGGCACCGACAACAACGCCCTGCTCGGCTACGAAAAAGAAATCAGTACCATCAACGCCTCGGCTGGCTTTACGACCGAGAACGGACTGGGTGTGACTTTCTGGGGCCGTAATATCTTCGACGACCAGTATATCACGACGGCGTTTCCTGGCGTCGCCCAGGCCGGTACCCTTTCGGGCTATCCGAGTGCACCGCCGACCTATGGGGTGACAGTCCGTAAGTCGTTCTGAGCGGCTTTAACTTCAATCGAGGGAGCCCCGCTGGAAACAGCGGGGCTTCTTTCGTTTCAGGTCCTGTCCGCGGCGCGCAGGGCAGCCGCCGCAAGCAGCAAGCTCACGGCTTCAAATGCAATAAAAACGGCGAAGGCCGGTGTTGGCGGCGGCCCCAGGAGCAGGGCAGCGGCGCGGGCGAAGACATAGCCGCCCATATAGACCACCAGGAACCACAGCGCGGGCTGCCGGAGACCCGTGCGCAAGGCGCCTGCCGCGCACAGCAGGCCCCCGGCCAGGCTGACGCCGCCATAGATACCCCGGAGCTCGTAGGCGCCATTGGGGCCGTCCACCTCGACGCCGAGGCCCGCCGCCATGCCGAGGGGGTTGAGAAATGAATAGAACCCGAAGGCGACGAACATGAGCGCCATGAGCGCGAGGAAGATCCGGATCAGCATCCCTGAAAATGTAGCACCGTCCTGCGATCAGGCAATGACGGCTTAAAGGTGCGCCCGCATGCAAGTCTCTCCTATATATGGATGACGAACGGCGCGGCAGCGCCCCATCCGGAGCCTGTATGACAACGCCCACCCGCCAGCCACCGATCATCAATGCGCCCTGGCCCGTAGCGGGATTTGCCCTTGTTCTGGTGGCAGCGCATCTCGTCATCAGCTTGCTGCCGACACGGCTTCAAAACGCGGTCTTCTATTTCGGAGCCTTGTTTCCAGAACGTTTTTGGGCATCATCAGGGGCGCCTTCCGTGACCGGTCTGCCGCCCTACGCCACCGCGTCCGAGGCTCTTCTGCCCTTGGTCGCCAGCGCTTTCATTCATGCGGATTGGATGCATGTGATCCTCAATGCAGCCTTTCTTGTCGCGCTGGCAAAGCCGCTGCTGGAGTTGATGAGGCGTATCTGGCCCGGGCGCGAGCCCGGCGCGTCGATCCTTTTGCTGGCCCTTTTCCTGTTCGCGCAGATTGTCGCCAGCCTGACGTTTCTCTCCGGAAGCTATCCCGATGGCGGACCGGCGGTCGGTGCATCCGGGGGGATCAGTGGTCTCCTGGCGTCGGTGTTGCTGATCCGTGAGGGGCCCGGCCGGTGGCTGCTCAGCCGGCGATTTCTGGTCGCGAGTTCGCTGTTTGTGATCGCCAACGCCGTCTTTGCCTTCATCGGGCCGGGCCTCCTGGGCGCCAGCATCGCCTGGCAAGCGCATGTGGGCGGCTACCTCGGGGGCGCCGTTTTCATGCGGGCCGTCCTCTGGCGGGTGCGGGCTGCGCCGGGCTGAGCCGTGAGCGCGGGTCAGAAGCCGGTCGATTCGGGGGCAGGTGTGTGTTATCCTCCCGCAGGCCCAGAGGCTCAAAAGAGCAATCGTGCCGATGGGACGGGAGACCCGGTAGATGATTGTCGAGCAGATCCTGAATGACAAGGGCCGCGTCGTGGTAACCCTGCGGGCCGATCACACCTTGAGGGAGGCGGCGCAGCTGCTCGATGACAAGAAGATTGGCGCCGTTGTTGCGATCGGTCTGGACGACAGGATCATCGGCGTGCTTTCGGAACGTGATATAGTGCGTCAGGTAGCCCGGCACGGCGCCGAAGCACTGGACATGCCGGTGAGCGGGGCAATGACCCGTTCGGTCGTCACGGTGAATGCTGCAACGCCCATAGACGAAGCCTTGCAGACCATGACGGACCGGCGGATCCGCCACCTTCCCGTCGTACACAATGACCGCCTGACCGGCGTGATCTCCATCGGCGACCTCGTCAAATGGAAGATCGCCGAGGCGGAGTCGGAGGCGAAGGCTATGAAGTCTTATCTCTCCGCGCAGTTCTGACCGGATACGGAAATATCACTGAACCTGTGCAATTCGGTCATTTAGGGCTTGCGGCCTTCGAAGCACCCGAGTATCCCGCCCACTTCGCTGAGCCGGCCCTTTGGGTGGGCGACGCGGAAGACCCACAAATGGTCGCCTCTTGGAAGAAAAGGGCTTGCCCTTTCCCCCGAACAGCGGCTATATGTGCGGTTCCTCTGAACGCCTGAGTTTTTGGGCCGAGATAATCGGTTTAAGAGTTCTGTTCGCTCTGTAAACGGCAGGCTTTGTGGTTAATCCACCGAACTGCAGAAGAGCGCAAAAAGGGTGTTGACGGGAAAAAGACCGGCTGTATAAGCCGCCACTTCGCCGGAACCTGAGGGAGCCGGTCACAATCTTCGGAAGCCACGGTTTCCAGCTGTTTGACATCGTAAGAGATAGGAAGAGAAACGCAGGCGGCGTGACGGCTTGCGGACATCGCGAGATGTCCAAAACGATCACGACGGATGTGTTTCTTTAGAGAATTCTTTTATCCATCGACCAGGCTTCGGTCTGGTCTTTGCTAAAAGGGTTTCTCGTCAAAGAACGCAATACTTATGCTTTAGAGCAAATAGTAGCCGTCCATATTCCAATGGACGGATCGTCAGATCAACACTCAACTTGAGAGTTTGATTCTGGCTCAGAACGAACGCTGGCGGCAGGCCTAACACATGCAAGTCGAACGATACAGTGGCAGACGGGTGAGTAACGCGTGGGAA
>WGNP01000011.1 GCA_016124495.1 Hyphomonas sp.
CCATGGACAAGGGCCTGCGCTTCGCCATCCGTGAAGGCGGGCGCACCGTCGGCGCCGGCGTGGTCTCCGAGATCAAAAAGTAAGCTGCCCTGCAGACCAGAACACAAAGGCCGCTTCCGCAGGGAGGCGGCCTTTTGCTTTGTCCCGTCTCACGGGGTCTGCGGGCCGGTGCCAGGCCCGAGCCAGGCCCGAGCCAGGCCCGAGCCAGGCCTTTGCCGGACCCTAGCGCGCCGTCAGGCCGCCATCGACCACATGTTCCTGCCCGGTCGTGAAGCTCGAGGCATCCGACGCGAGGAATACGATCAGCTCTGCAACTTCCTCCGGCCTGCCCGCGCGCCCCATCGGCGTGCCGCCGAGCGCCACGATGTTCGGATCGAGCGCGTTGCCGCCCGAATGCGCCGTCAGCGCGCCGACCTGTTCGGCGGTCATCGTCTCGGTGACGCGCGTGATTTCCTTCTGCCAGATCGGCGTGTCGATGATGCCGGGGTGGACCGAGTTCACCCGGATCTTCAGCCCCAGCGCGGCGCACTCGACCGCTGCCGCCTTGGTGAACAGCCGCACCGCGCCCTTGGAGGCGCAGTAGGCTGCAACCCCCGGCGAGCCGCGCAGGCCCGCAACCGAGGACAGGTTGATGATCGATCCGCCGCCGGTCTTCATGGCCCGCATGGCCGCCCGGGTGCCGAGGAAGACAGAGTCGGTATTCACCGCCATCTGGCGCTGCCAGTCGGCCAGCGAATAGTCCATCAGCGCCCCGGCGATCGCGATGCCGGCATTATTGACCAGCACATCGGGCGTGCCGAACAGGCTGGTCGTCTCGGCGAACAGGGAGTCCCAGCGCGCCTCGTCAGTCACGTCCTGCCTGCCTGTGGCGATGGTCCCGCCGGCCCCGGAAATGAGGGCCTGGGTCTCTTTAAGGCCCGCCTCATCAACATCCGTGGCCATGACTTTGGCCCCCTCGCGGGCGAGCAGAGCCGCCGCAGCGCGCCCGATCCCACTGGCAGCACCTGTAACTATTGCGATTTTACCGTTTACCTGTCCCATGTATTCCTCCCTGTTTATGCTCCACACTAACAGCCACTGCGCTTGACGCGAGCATCAGATTGGTGTTTTACCCGCGACTTCATGACGGGGTGGTGCGGTGCCGCCGTTGTAATCGTGGGCTCGAAGCTGAGCCCGCCGGCCCGCGCTGAAAACTGAGGTACTGCCATGTCACGTCGCCATAGCGCGAAGTACAAGATCGACCGCCGTGTCGGTGAAAACATCTGGGGCCGCCCCAAGTCTCCCTTCAACAAGCGCGCCTACAAGCCTGGCCAGCACGGCCAGAACCGCCGCAACAAGGTCTCCGACTTTGGTATGCAGCTCATGGCGAAACAGAAGCTGAAGGGCTATTACGGCGACATCACCGAGAAGCAGTTCTCGAAAATCTACGAAGACGCCGCCAAGATGAAGGGCAACTCGGCCGAGAACCTGATCGGCATCCTCGAGTCCCGTCTCGACACCATCGTCTACCGCGCCAAGTTCGTCCCGACGATCTTCGCTGCCCGCCAGTTCGTCAACCACGGCCACGTTACCGTGAACGGCAAGCGCTGCAACATCGGCTCCGCCCGCCTGAAGGCCGGTGACGTGGTGCAGGTCCGCGAGAAGTCGCGCAACCTGGCCCTCGTCCTGGAAGCCCTGGGCAGCGGCGAGCGCGATATCCCGGATTATGTGGAAGTCGATCCGAAAGCCATGACGGCTGTGTTCAAACGCATCCCGGTCCTGTCCGATGTGCCGTATCCGGTGAAGATGGAACCGGCCCAGGTGGTCGAATTCTACTCCTCGTAAGGAACCTGAATTCCTTGAAGTTTCGGGAGGGCCGCGCCAGACTGGTGCGGCCCTTTCATTTTGGATCCTGAGCCATGGCCATTCCCTCGATTGCCGCTGTCCGCAAGGCGCTGATGGCCACCCCCGGCAAACCGTTCGACTTGTCGGCCCGCGAGACGACCGGCCGGGATCTGTTCCCGGACAAGGTGGAGGCCGAGACCAGCCTCAAGAAGGACGCCGCCGTCATCAATGAGCTGAAGGACATGCTGTATGCTGAAGGCAAGCGTTCCCTGCTCGTTATCCTTCAGGGAATGGACACCTCCGGCAAGTCCGGCACGATCAAGTCGGTCTTCTCCGACACGACCCCGCTCGGCATGGAAGTCAAAGCCTTCAAGGCGCCGAGCACCGAGGAACTCGCCCGCGACTATCTCTGGCGCGTCCACAATGCGGTCCCGCGCCGGGGAAATGTCGGCATCTTTGACCGGTCTCACTATGAAGATGTGCTGGTGGTGCGCGTACGTGAGCTTGTGCCTCCAGGCGAGGTCGAGAAGCGCTACGAGCAGATCAACGCGTTCGAAAAACACCTCAGCGAGAACGGCACGGTCATCCTGAAGTTCATGCTCAATATCGGCTATGAAGAGCAGGGAGTGCGCCTGAAAGAGCGCCTGGAGGAGACGCACAAGCTCTGGAAATTCAATCCGGTCGATCTCGATGACCGCGCCCGGTGGCCGCAGTTCATGGCGGCCTACCAGCTCGCGTTGCAGCGCTGTTCCACGAGACACGCGCCCTGGTACATTATCCCGTCCGACAGCCGCACCCGGCGCAATGCCGCGGTCGCCCGTGTGGTGCGCGGCGCTCTGGAGGGGATGGACCTCAAATGGAAGGACCCGGGCCTGAAGCCCGAGTCCTTTGATTTCGGCTAGCCGGTGAAGCTGACCGAGCCGCCGCTGGATTTAGTGGCTTCCTGAGTGGCCGGTTTGCCGGCGACGATCACATCCGCGCCGCTCGACGCCCTGGCCGTGGCTGCGCCACTTGCGAAAGCATCCACATCGGCCCCGCTCGAAGCACTGACCGTTACGCCGGCGCAGCGCAGCTCATCAGCTTCCACGTCCGCGCCGGAAGAAGCCGACACGGTCATGGCGTTGCAGCTGCCGGAAAGCTCGACTTCGGCGCCTGATGATGCGCTGACATCGAACGATGCGGCGCCGGCGGAATTGAGTGTGACGTCGCCCGAGGACGACGCGCTGATCGAGGTCTTGCCTGTACCGGTGACCAGCACGTCCGCGTCACCGCTCGATGAAGCTGAAACGTTCAGTGTACCGACGGAAAACCCGGCGGCTTCCACTTCGCCCGAAGAGGAGGCCGACAGCGAGGCCGACGTTGCGGTGCCGCCCAGCGTGACCGTGGCGCTGGACGAGGCGCTTGCTTCGAATGTGGCAGCCTTGATCGTGGCTGATTCAAAGCGTGAAGACTCCGAGGCCTTCACGCCCTCGAGGTCGGGGCCGGTGACGTAGACGGTGTAGACCGGCTTCTTCTTTCCGTTGACCTTCACGGTCTTGCCGTCGTCAGACACGCTGAGCGAGCGGCCGCCCCAGGAGAAGAAGCCGCCTTTCTTTCCGGCGCTGACGCGGGAGACGAGGAGTGTGTCGCCGTCGTTTTCGATCCTGGCATCGGAGAAATCGCCGCCGCTGGTTTCGACCCTCACGGACGTCTGCGGCGCCGTCTTGTAGACGACGTTCATCGCGCCTTCGACTTCGATGCGCGAGAAGTCAGAGGCGGAATAGGACTTGCTTTCGGCCAGCGCGGCAGGTGCCAGCAGCAGCGAAAATGTGGCGATCGCGGTCAGTGCCTTCTTCATTGTGGATCCTCCCGTGTGCGGTGAAACCTATATGGATTATCGAAATACGATATGTCAATCGTTGTTTTTCGATAATTTTTGGAAAGCTTTATCAAACAGGGCCGTCAGATCGCCGCTGACGGCGCAGCACCATCGCCGGTTGGCCAGAGGCCGCGCATGAAGGCGGCGCGCATCCGCTCCCGATTGCCCTAGCCGGTCTGCGCCGCAATGGCTTGCAGGGGAAGGCCGGTTGTCCCGGCGCGCAGGACGCGGGCGAACTTGCGCGGGCTGATGGCGGCGCGGGCGGCCAGCGTATCGACGTCCAGGGGCGGGCGGGAATCGTCCGTGCCCAGCCGATCAGCTTGTCGAACCTGCCGGAGGCGAGGCGCAGATCCTGCATGACGCAGAACTTAGACTGCCCGCCTGCCCGCCGCTGGTGCACGGCCAGCCCGCGGGCTGCGCGGCGCGAGACTTCCTCACCCGGATCATCCCCGGTCAGCGCGAGGGCTGGACGGATCCGGCCGTACTGCCTGCGCAGGTCCGGAACTTTCCGCCGCGCATACAGATGCGGCCGGCCTGCAGACTGGTTTCAGGAGAGGCGCGCCGTGGGTCTTAGAGCGGCGCCAGCGGGTTGTTGCGCTGCGTCCTGTCAGCAGGCCGGCAGGTCCGCCGGGTGTGCTCGCAGAGACGGCGGATCGCTTCGAGCCTTGCTTCATCCGACATCGCCCCGCGCGTGCCTACGCCGCCGGAGACGATCAATGCGTCGAGCGTCACCCCGCCGGGCAGGGCTGCGGTCATCTTCGGCAGGCCTCAGGATGGGCGCACGGGCGCGCCGTCCAGCGCGCAGGGCGACAGCCTGTCGGGCGGCGGGGACATGCCCCGGAGGGTTTTTGCGAAAGCGCCGATGGGACCTGCAGCGCCGGGCAACTGAAAGCCGTCGAACACGGGCATACCGATATAAGGGGTTCGGACTCTGGCGGAAACCATGGGAACAAGGTCCTTTCTGCCAAACCGCTTTCAGGCGATAAATCACCCGTCAGCAAGGAGGCCGCCGTGAGCCAGACACCTTTCGTCACTGTTTTCGCAATCTATCCCAATCTCACCCAGCTGGATTTCACCGGCCCGCATCAGGTGCTTTCCCGTTTGCCGGGAGCCACCACGATCGTGGCGAGCCGCGACGGCGGCGAGATCGAGGCCGAGGGCGGCCTCGTGATCGGCCGTACGCGGAAGTTATCGGAGATCGGGCGCTGTGACCTGATCTGCGTGCCGGGTGGGTCGGCCGCCACAGAAACAGCACTGGATGAAGAATTTGTTGGCGAAGTCCGGCGCCTCGCGCTGGGGGCCAGGTATATCACGTCTGTATGCACCGGCTCCCTGATCCTCGGCGCGGCGGGCCTTCTGCAAGGCAGGCGCGCCGCATGTCATTGGGCCTGGCGCGGCCTGCTGCCCGAGTTTGGTGCCATACCCGATCCGGCCCGGGTCGTCCGTGACGGGAACATCATCACCGGCGGCGGCGTGACCGCAGGGATCGACTTTGCCTTCACGATGCTCGCCGAAATTGCCGGAGAGGGGTATGCCAGGGCGCTGACGCTCGGGCTCGAGTATGCGCCCGCGCCGCCCTATGGATGCGGGCGGCCGGAACTCGCCGATGACGAGACGCTTCGCCTGATGGTGCGCAATACAGAGAAGATGATGGGCCAGCGTGCCGCCGAGGCAAAGGAGGCTGGCGCGCGGCTGAGCCGCTATGCGGTTTCGCCGTAAAGGTCGTAATCGTCTGCGCCGGTGATCTTTGCGCGGACGATGTCGCCGGACTGCAGGGGTTTCCTGCTGGTCACGTAGACTACCGCGTCCACTTCCGGGGCGTCCGCTTTCGAACGGCCGATCCAGCCGCCGGGGGACTGGTCGTCTGCGCCGTCGATGATCACGTCTATTTTCTTGCCAACCTGCGCCGCCGCGCGGGCGGCGGACACTTCGGCCTGTGCTTCCATGAAGCGGTGCCAGCGCACTTCTTTCACGTCTTCGGGCACATGATTACCGAGCTTGCCGCTCTCGGCATGTGCGACGTTTTCGTACTTGAAGCAGCCGGCGCGGTCGACCTTCGCCTCGCGGATGAAGTCGAGCAGGACCTGGAAGTCGTCTTCGGTTTCGCCGGGAAAGCCGACAATGAAGGTGGAGCGGATCGCGAGGTCCGGCACGTCGCTGCGCCATTTCGCGATGCGTGCCAGAACCTTGTCCTGGTTGCCCGGGCGTTTCATGGCCTTCAGGACCGGGGCCGAAGCATGCTGGAAGGGAATGTCGAGGTAGGGCGTGATCAGGCCTTCGGCCATCAGCGGGATCACATTGTCGACGTGCGGGTAGGGATAGACATAGTGCAGCCGTGTCCAGACGCCGAGGCTGCCGAGACCTTTTGCGAGATCGAGGAAGCGCGTCTCGTACTCGGCGCCGCGCCAGGTTTCCGGCTTGTACTTGATGTCCAGTCCGTAGGCGGACGTATCCTGGCTGATGACAAGGAGTTCCCTGACGCCGGCTGAGACCAGCTTCTCGGCTTCCGTCAGCACGTGATGGATCGGGCGCGAGGCCAGGTCGCCGCGCAGCTTCGGGATGATGCAGAAGGAGCAGCGATTGTTGCAGCCTTCGGAAATTTTTAGGTAGGCATAGTGGCGCGGCGTGAGGCGCAGGCCGCTTTCGGGTACGAGATCGAGATGCGGATTGTGCGGCGGCGTGAGATGAGTGTGCACCGCGTCCATCACCGCTTCGTACTGGTGCGGACCGGTCACCGCGAGCACCTTGGGGTGCGCGCGCTGGATTACGTCTGGCTCGGCGCCAAGGCATCCGGTGACGATCACCTTGCCATTCGCCTCAATGGCTTCGCCAATCGCGGCAAGGCTCTCGTCGCGCGCGGAGTCGAGGAAACCGCAGGTGTTGACGAGCACCAGGTCGGCGCCCGCATAGTCCGGCGCGATCTGGTAGCCTTCGGCGCGCAGCCGGGTGATGATGCGTTCAGAGTCGACCAGCGCCTTCGGGCAGCCGAGCGAAACGATGCCGACTTTCGGCGTCTTGGCCGGCTTGATCGGGGCGAGGGCGGCAGGTGTGATCGACATAGCGGCCCTGCTAGCGCGAAACCGCGCAGCGGGAAAGCCGCCCCGTCAGGTGGCGCAAATCAGCTCGCGGCCAGTTCGATACCCTTTTCGGCGAGCAGGTCCTTCAACTCGCCGTTCTCGAACATTTCCTTGACGATGTCGCAGCCGCCGATGAACTCGCCCTTCACGTAGAGCTGCGGGATGGTCGGCCAGTTGGTGTACTGCTTTACCCCGTCGCGGACGGCGGCGCTTTCGAGCACGTTGGTCGAGACATATTCGACGCCGAGATAGTCAAGGATCTGCACCACGGTGGAGGAGAAACCACACTGCGGAAAGGTGGGCGTGCCTTTCATGAAGAGGACGACGTCATTCTGTTTCACGGCTTTGTCGATGGCGTCGAGGGTGGCTTGGTCGGTCATGGTGTGGCTCCGGATCTGCCTGACATGTGAGGTGGAGGCCGGGCGGCGTCAAGGTTGGCGCGCCGCCCGGGCTGGGTTTACCAACCGCAGGTCTGGCCCTGGTTTTCTTCCTTAAGGTAGACGATCAGCGGATCGAAATACTCGATAATGGCGCTGCCATCCATTTCGCGGGTGCCGGTGAATTTCTCCAGCGTGTCCGGCCAGGGCTGCGAATTGCCGGCTTTAAGCATCTCATTGAAGCGGGCCCCGACTTCCTTGTTCCCGTAGATCGAGCAGCGGTGCAGCGGGCCTTCCCATCCGGCCTGCTCGCAGGCGGCCTTATGGAACTGGAACTGCATGATGAAGCTGAGGAAGTAGCGCAGGTAGGGCGTGTTGCCGGGGATGTGGTACTTGGCGCCGGGATCGAACGCATCGGCCGGGCGCGGGCCGGGCGGGATGATGCCCTGGTTCTTCAGGCGGATGTCGGTCCAGGACTGGTTATAGTTCTCCGGCGGGGTCTCGCCGGCCAGCACGCCCCAACGCCAGCTGTCGACCGATATGGCGAAGGGCAGGAAGGCGATCTTGTCGAGCGCGGTCTGCATCAGCAGGGCCGTGTCGGATTCCGGTGCCGGCATTTCCTCGGCCGTGATCAGGCCGATCTGCCTGAAGTATTCCGGGGTGATCGACAGCGAGATGAAGTCGCCGATCGCCTCGTGGAACCCGTCATGCGCGCCGTTCTTGAACAGGAAATCCTGATCCTTGTAGGCGCGCTGGTAGTAGTTGTGACCGAGTTCGTGGTGGACGGTGTAGAAGTCCTCCGAGTTCACCTCGGTGCACATCTTGATGCGGACATCCTCCTCGTCATCGAGGTTCCAGGCCGAGGCGTGGCACTGCACTTCCCTGCCTTCCGGACGCACGATCATCGAGCGTTCCCAGAAGGTCTGCGGCAGGGGATCGAGGCCGAGCGAGACAAAGAAGGCTTCGGCCGTCTCCACCATCCTGATCGGGGTATAGCCCTGCTGCACGAGGCGCCCGGTGACGTCATACTTCAGGGGCGCTGTCGGCGGCTGGACCACGTCATAAATGTTCGACCATTGCTGCGCCCACATGTTGCCGAGCAGGTCTGCCCGGATCGGGCCGGTGGCCGGCTGCACGGCATCGCCGTATTTCTGGTTCAGCCGGGTGCGGGTGTAGCAGTGCAGCTCCTTGTAGAGCGGCTCGACCTGGCCCCAGAGGCGCGCAACTTCGGCCTCCATCTGCTCGGGCGGCATGTCGTAGCCCGACAGCCACATCTGGTCGAGGCTCGGATAGCCCAGCTCCCGCGCGCCTTCATTGGCGAGCGAGACCATCGCGGCATAGTTGTCTTTCATGGGCGGCGAAATCGAGTGCCAGCCTTCCCAGATCGCTTTCGTCACGTCCGGATTGCGCGAGGTTTCGATGATCGTCGAGGCCTCGTCCAGGGTGATCATCTTGCCCTGGTATTCGAACTTTCCGGTGCCGTAAGCGGCGTCGAGATCGGTCGTCAGCTTGGAGAGCTCTTCGGCTGCCCCCTCACGCGAAGGGGCGGGGATGGTGATGCCGCTGCGCAGGATGCGGATCTTGCGGGCCAGGTCCGGCGGCAGGACCGATACGTCGAACTTCTTGGACTCGTTGGCAAACGATACGGCGAGCTTGGTGGCTTTCGCGCCGGCCTCCGCCGCGGCGGCGTTGGTTTCCGGCGTGATGTTGGTCGCCTGGTTCCAGTAAGCCTGCGCGGCTTCCTTGTTCATCGCGGCCAGCTCGGTTTCGACCCTGGCCACGAAGGTGCGTGCCTCGATCGCCATTTCTTCGGCGGCGACCGCCGCAGGGTCTACCCTGTCCTGATACGGGGTGCAGGAGACCAGCAGGAGGCCGAGCGCAGCGGCGCTGACCGATTTCATCAGGTTCGACATGGTGGATAGCCCTCCCTTGGAGTTTGCCGCACCTGACAGCGAACCGGCCCTTGCGTCAATCTGGCGGGCGCCTAGGGCGCCCGTGTTTTCAGGGCCAGGGCGTGCAGAACCCCGCCCATGTGTCCCTGAAGGGCGTCGTAGACCATCTGGTGCTGGCGTACGCGCGGCACGCCCGCGAACTTCGCGCTGACGATTTCTGCCTGCCAGTGGTTGTTGTCGCCTGCGAGGTCGGTCAGCCTGATCTCGGCGTCCGGGAAACCTTCTCGCAGAAATTTCATCAGCGTATCTTCGCTCATGCCCATGTGACGTGTCCCTTCAAGGCTTTGGCTAGGCAGATGGCGCCCTGCCGGGCTAGGGTCAAGCTTCGCGACTCGAGCGCCGGAGCCTTCATTGACCTCAAAACGTGCCTTTGCCCTCGCGGCGTTTCTCGGCTTTGCTGCAATCCTGCTTGGCGGGTTTCTGCTCTTGCAGGGCCGCAAGGCAGACGAGCTGCCCGGGGTCACCTACGAGCCGGTTTACGTCGACGCCGGGCCGATGCTGCATCTGGTGGACGTGCTGGCCTCCGACGCGCTGGAAGGGCGCGCCGCCGGCACCCCCGGCAACGAGGCGGCGCGCGGGTTCATCCGCAAGCGCTTCGAGGATATTGGCCTGACGCCCTACCTTGGCAGCGGCTGGGAACAGCCTTTTGCGATCCTCCCGCGCGAAGGGCTCGCCAATCCCGGCCCCGGCGCCAACCTGATCGGCTGGGTGCCCGGCGAAACGCCCGGTGCCGGCCCGATGATCGTCGTCACCGCGCATTTCGACCATCTCGGGATCCGCGAGGGGCAAATATACAACGGCGCCGACGACAATGCCTCCGGCTCCGCAGCCCTTGTCGCGATGGCGGACTATTTCGTGCGCCATCCGCCGAGGCACGACATCCTGTTCGCGGCCCTCGATGGGGAAGAAGTGGGCTTTCTCGGCGCCCGTGCGTTGATGCGCGACCCGGCGATCGACCTTTCGCGCGCCGCGCTGAACATCAACCTCGACATGGTGAGCCGCTCGGACGCGGGCGAACTCTACGCGTCCGGCACCTTCCACACGCCGCAGCTCGCCGACCTGATTGCAGGTGTGGCTCTGACAGCGCCGGTCAAGCTGCTGATGGGCCATGACCGGCCTGAGGACGGACCGAACGACTGGACGATGCAGTCCGACCACGCGGTTTTTCATGCCGCCGGGATACCGCACCTCTATTTCGGGGTGGAGGACCATCCGGGCTACCACCAACCCTCGGACGACTTCGCCGAGATCACGCCGGACTTCTATGTACGCGCCGCCGACACGCTGGTCTCTGTCGCACTGGCGGGCGACGCCATGCTTCCCCAGATATACGCCCTGCGCCGCACGCCGGCCGAACCCGATCAACCAGAAGGAACGCCTGAATGACCTCGGTCTCTTACCAGCTCAAATCCGCCACCAACCAGACCCTTGGTGCCCTGAAGGGCATACTCGCCAAGGGCGAAGCCTATGCCAGCGCCCTGAAATGCGAGGAGAGCGCACTTCTTTCCCAGCGTTTCTATCCGGATATGTTTGCCCTGCCGCGGCAGGTGCAGATCGCATGTGACACTGTCACCCGCGGCGCGGCCCGTCTCGCGGGAAAAGAGATGCCAAGCTTCCCGGACACCGAGCAGACCTTTGCTGAACTGATCGCGCGCTGCCAGAAGGCGATCGACTATGTCAACGCGGTCGACGACGCCGCGATCGATGCGACGGCCAGGACAACACTGCAGATTCCGATGGGCCAGGCAACCATGCCGATGACGGGCGAGCAGTATCTCTCCGGTTTCATCCTGACCAACCTGCATTTCCATGCGGCGATGGCTTACGGTCTCCTGCGCACACAAGGTGTGCAGATCGGCAAGCGGGATTATCTCGTTCCGGCCTGATGAACCGGATGCAATAATCCGGCAATGGATTAATCATGTGTGGCGGCGGGCTGAAAGGCTCGCCGCTTTCATTTGTATTGAAAGGTTTTTCCGGAATTTCAGCCAACACGCTTTGCGTAAAGTGCGACCTCTCGGCAGCACCCCCCGCATCCGAACCGGAACCATCGCCCCAGCGCGCCCGTTACAGGATTGTCCAGCCCGAATGGCAGGCACTGAACTTCAGCCGTGTTCCTCAAAGGAGAACCCATGTTCCGAACCCTTCTCATCACCATGGCCGCAACCGGCCTGGCGGCTTGCGCCCATGCTCAGGATACCGGATTTTATCTTGAAGGCGGGTATCAGTATCTCGACATCAAACCGGACGGCGCCGGCAGCGGCGCGGACACCAACGCCATAGCCGCCCGTGCCGGCGTGAAGCTGAATTCTTACTTCAGCATCGAGTCCGAACTTTCCACAGGCATCCAGGACGGTGATTTCGACTTCAATACCGACGAAGACGAGTTCAACTTCGACGACAACAATGACGGTGATCTCGGTGATGTGATTGCAGCATCAGGCGACCTGGGTCTGAACTATCTTGTCGGCCTCTATGGCAAGGCAGAGCTGGCGCTCACGGAGCGTCTCGGCGCCTACGCCCGGGCTGGTTATGCTTATGTTGATCTCGATGCGTTGCTCGAGACGCCCGGCGGCCTCAACATCAATGTGGAAGACTCGGCCGATGGTCCGGCCTTCGGTGCTGGCCTGCAGTATGGCCTCACTGACAGTCTCTACCTCAAGGGTGACTACACCTACTACTCGTTCGACAATGCCGATACCAGCGGCGCCATGCTGGGTGTCGGCTGGCAATTCTGATCCGTAACCTGAGCCTGTAGCCGCCGAAGGCGCCCTCTCCCTGTTGCCGGGGGAGGGCGTGTGTCATCCTACTGCGTTCATGTAGCCCGGCATCCAGCCTTCGTGGGCTGCGCGCAGGGCGGACAGCTTGACGGCAAACTCCGGTGCGTCCTTGCCCCAGCCGGTTTCGAGCACCACGGCGTCGCCGCCGAATACGCCAAGGCGGCCCGGCATGAAGCCGCGCGAGTCCCATTGCCTCAGTTTGGCTTCGTTGACGGCCACCAGGTAAAGCGCCGAGGCTTCGCCGAACAGGCAGGCTTCATCCCGTTTGTCTTCGGGTTCGCGGTTGCCGACGAAGCGTACGCCGATCCCGGAGGCGAGCGCCATCTCGGCAGCGGCGCAGGCTATGCCGCCATCGCTGACATCGTGGACAGCGTTCACGAGCCCGGCATTGATCAGGCTGCGGATGAAGCTGCCATTCTTCTTTTCAGTTTCGAGGTCTACCGGCGGCGGCGGGCCAAGGTCATCGCCCTTGAGGCCCAGCCAGACGCGCGCGTAGAGCGAGGCGCCGAGGTGGCCTGGGGCTTCGCCGACCAGGATGAGCGCGTCGCCGTCCTGCGCGCCTTTCAGCGTCGCGGTTTTCGACAGGTCCTCGATCAGGCCGACGCCGCCGACCACGGGCGTCGGCGGGATCGCCCTGCCGTCGGTCTCGTTGTAGAGCGACACGTTACCGGACACGACCGGGAAGTCGAGCACGCGGCAGGCCTCGGCCATGCCTTCGATCGACTTCACGATATAGCCCATCGTGGCAGGCTTTTCGGGATTGCCGAAGTTCAGGTTGTCAGTGATCGCAATGGGGAGCGCGCCGACGGCCGAGAGGTTGCGGTAGGCTTCCGCGACGACCTGCTTGCCGCCTTCGTAGGGATCTGCGGCCACATAATGCGGATTACAGTCGGAGCAGATCGCCAGCGCCTTGTTGGTGGCGTGCACGCGCACGATCGCGGCGTCGCCGCCGGACTGGGAGCTGTCGAGCGTGTCGCCCATGACGTGGCGGTCGTACTGTTCCCAGACCCAGCGTTTGGAGGCCATGTCCGGTGTCGACATGAGCTTCAGCAACACCGTGCCATAATTGTCCGGCTCCGGATACTTCGTGATGTCGAACGGCGCACGCTTTGCAGGCTCAGTCCACGGACGGTCATAGTTCGGGGCGTCTTCGCCGAGCGGGGCAACCGGAATATCGCAAACAACGGCGCCGTGCTGCTTCAGCACGAGGCGGCCTGTGGTCGTCGTGATCCCGATGACTTCGGCGTCGAGGTCCCACTTGTCGAAGATCGCCTTGGCCACGGCTTCCTTGCCCGGCTTGAGGATCATCAGCATGCGCTCCTGGCTTTCAGACAGCATGATCTCGTAAGCCGTCATGCCCGTCTCGCGCTGCGGCACGGCGTCGAGGTCCATCTCTATGCCGACGCCGCCCTTGTCTGCCATCTCGACGGAGGAGGAGGTGAGGCCGGCGGCGCCCATGTCCTGGATCGACTGGATCGCGTCGGTCGCCATCAGTTCGAGACAGGCCTCGATCAGCAGCTTCTCCGTGAACGGATCACCGACCTGTACGGTCGGACGGTTGTCTTCCTCGCCCTCGGTAAACTCGGCCGAGGCCATCGTGGCGCCGTGGATGCCGTCGCGGCCGGTCTTGGAGCCGACATACAGGATTGGCAGGCCGGGCAGGGCGCCCCGGGCGTAGAAGATCTTGTCCTGGTCCGCGAGACCCACGGCCATCGCGTTGACAAGTATGTTGCCGTTATAGCCTTCGTCGAACTGCGTCTCGCCCGCTACGGTCGGCACGCCGACGCAGTTGCCATAGCCGCCGATGCCGGCGACGACGCCGGAGACAAGCTGGCGTGTTTTCGGGTGGCTCGGGTCTCCGAAGCGCAGCGCATTGACCAGCGCGACCGGGCGCGCGCCCATCGTGAAGACGTCGCGCAGGATGCCGCCGACGCCGGTGGCGGCGCCCTGGTAGGGCTCTATGTAGGACGGGTGGTTGTGGCTCTCCATCTTGAAGATGGCGGCCTGGCCATCGCCGATGTCGATGACGCCGGCGTTTTCGCCCGGCCCCTGGATGACGCGCGGGCCCTTGGTCGGGAACTTAGCGAGGTGGCGCCGGGAGGATTTGTAGGAGCAGTGCTCGCTCCACATCACCGAATAGATGCCCAGTTCGACGAGGTTGGGCTTTCGGCCGAGCCGCGAGACGAGGCGCTCCCACTCATCGGCCCTGATGCCATGTTCCGCCCCGGACTTTGCGTCCTGCTCGGCGGTCAGATGGGCGAGAATGCTCTGTCTGTCTGTCATGGCTGGGCTTTAGCTGCTCTTTCTTCGAGTCGAAAGGGGAGAGAGTGGCGCGGCGAGGGATTCCCGGACTCCGCAGGACGAAGTGAGGCCATCCACGGTCATTCCGGGGCCGGGGCAACCGCGGACGAGGTTGTGCGTTGGCCCTGGGAGTGCAAGTGACAGGAGCCATGCCATGCGAAACCTCTTCATTTTCCTCATGCCTGACGCCCTGTTCGCTTATAGCGGCGAGCAGCCACCGGCGCCGGAAAACCCCATTGCCGCGGTTCGCGTGCCGACCAGGGCTGCAGACCGCCCTGCTGCCCCTGCGTTGCAGGCACCCGTGCGACGACATTCTCCACCGATCAGATGCTTAGCCAACTGATTGACGCCGGTGCGCCGGCATGTGTGCGCCCGGTCGGGGCGCCCAGGGCCCGGCGCAGGCCCGGGCGGGCCGGAAGCCGCAGACAAGCTGCTCTACGGCATATGAGAGGAGCGCCTGAGCGCAGCCGCAAGCCGAGCTTTCTGAAATTCGGCGACTGCTAAGCTTCGCTATCGAGCAGGGCGCTGAGAGCCGGATGCGGGGGCAGGGACCGGAAATACTGTTCGTAATTCTTCCAGCGCCCGATCGAACGGTCATGCAGGGGTTCGCGAACCTGCCAGACACTCGCGGTCTTTACCGCGCGCGCCGACTTATGGAACTCCAGGCAGGCGGGCTCGAAAGGCAGGTTCAGAAACGAGAGAACGCGCCGGACTTCCGCCTCCGGATTTTTCACCAGCTGCTCGTACGGAACCGACAGGATATCGCCGGGATAGAGACGTTCCCAATGCGCCATCATGCGCCGTTCGGCGAACAGATGAGAGGCGATGTCCTCCGGCGAATAGCTATATGCGAGGGTTGAACTGAGATACTGGGTCCAGACCGATACCAGCGTATCCAGCGGATGGCGCACGGTATTGAGAATCCTGGCACCGGGAAACATCCGTTTGATGAGCCCGACGAACCAGAAATTGTTCGGCCGCTTGTCGGTCACGATCCGGGCCCCGGGGAACATAGTCCGGATACGCTGAAGGTAAGCGTGGGCATATTCGTCGATGGTGCCAGCGGGCGCTGCAGCAATGGCTGCGGGGTCCCATCCCAGGCCCTGCGCAATGCGCGCCACCATCTCCATTTCGCCGCCCGCCGTGATCTGCGAATGCGAACCCAGGACCTGTTCGAGCAGGGTGGACCCCGAGCGAAACATCCCGAGGATGAAGACAGGCTGCGGAACCGGCTGCAAAAGGCCGCCCGTCCGCGCGTTTGGCGTCGAAAAAGCTGCAGCGAAACGATCTGCGCGTACCAGTTCATCCGGCCCGCTATAGGGTGCCACGTTACCGCTCGCCGCGATCCGCGCGCCGGCATTTGCTGCCGCAAAACTCTCGGCGGCTGCCCCAAACGCGCCGCAGCTATCCTGAAGGCGGCCCAGTGCGAACAGCAGCAGGGCCCTGTCGGCCGGCAGCAGCATGCCTGAAGCCAACGCCGTCCTGATCCTGGCGATCATCGGGTCATCGGGTGAGGTCGCGCGCCCGAGCCCGGCAAGGCGGGACAGCGCGATCGCATTATTCGGTTTGAGCTCCAGCGCACGAAGGTAAGTGGCTCTGGCGGCTTCGCGGTCACCCAGATCTTCGTGCAGGTTGCCGAGGTTCAGATACGCGGGCAGGTAGTCCGGATTGAGCTGAATGGCCTTTTCAAGGTCAGCCTTTGCGTCCGCTGGTCTCGCCATTACGTCGGAATTCAGCACGGCCCGGTTGAGGTATACTTCCTCGGCGCCCTGAATGCCGCGCTTCAGCGCTTCGTCATAGGCGGCGATGGAATCGGTCGCGAGACCCGCTTGCCGACACAGAAACCCGAGATTGTACCAGCTGTCCGGCATGTCAGGATAGGCCGCCAGCAGTTGACGGTAGGCGGCAATGGCTTCCGTCACACGCCCGAGTTCGCGCAGGCGGGAGGCGATGTTCAGGAGGTCTTGTTGGCGTGTATCTGTCATTTCTGGCCTCTAACCCGCCGGAGGCCGCGGTTCCAGCCTCAATCTGCGATCCCGTTAACGAGCCGCCGCGTCGACGGCTGCGAGATGCTTCGCCTTTGCCGCCTCCGGCAGGAAGCTCGCGGCGAAGCTGTTGCGGGCGAGCGTTACGATCTGGACGTCCGAAAGCCCGAGCGCGTCAGCGGTCTTCTCGTAGTTGCGGCCGATATAGCCACCGAAATAGGCCGGATCGTCGGAGTTCACGGTCACCATGATACCCGCCTCAAGCTGCGCCTTCACCGGGCTGTCTTTCAGGTCCTTGATCACGCACAGCGACAGGTTCGACAGCGGGCAGTTGGTCAGCGGGATCTGCGTGTCCTTGAGTATCCTGATCAGCGCAGGGTCTTCCATCGACCGGTTGCCATGGTCGATCCGGTCGACGCCGATGTCGATCAGTGCCTCGCGCACGTATTGTGGGGGACCTTCTTCGCCGGCGTGCATGCACAGCTTGAAGCCCATGTCGCGGCACCGCTTGTAAAGGCGCTCGAACTTCAGGGGCGGGTGGCCCATTTCGGAGGAATCAAGTCCGACGCCAACGAACTTATCATGCCAGCCTTCGGACCCTTTCAGCAACGCAAAGCCGTCTTCCTCCGACAGGTGCCTGAGGAAACTGAGGATCAGGTAGCTGGTGACGCCGAGTTCCGTTTCGCCGCGCTTCATCCCCGCAAGAATGCCTTCGGTGACGACGCCGAACGGCACGCCGCGCGCCGTATGCGCCTGCGGATCGAAGAACATCTCGACATGGCGCACATTGTCGGCGGCTGCGCGCTGCAGGTAGGCCCATGTCAGATCATGAAAATCTTCTTCAGTGCGCAGCACCTGCATGCCCTCGTAATAGAGGTCGAGGAACTCCTGCAGGTTCGAGAAATTGTAAGCGGCCTTCGCCTCGTCCAGCGTCTTGAAGCGCAGGTCGATCTTGTTGCGGGCGGCCAGCTGCATCATCAGCTCGGGCTCGAAGCTGCCTTCGATATGCAGGTGGAGTTCAGCCTTGGGCAGGCGCTGGATGAGGTCGCGTTCAGTCATGGACCCAGACGTACCCGAACCCTCCGGGGACGTCCAGAACAGGCTCAGTCTGCAGGGCCGGACTGCACGGATTTAAGATAGGCAACGAGGCCGGCGGCGTCGATTTGTTCAAACTGCCAGTCGGGCATGTCGGGATGGTCACTGATGCTGGCCTCGGCGAAGCGCGCTTCGAGCGTGTCGAGGTCGATGGTCTGGCTGAGAAGGCGAAGCGGCGGCGCATCAGGATGCGGGCTTTCATCGGCGGCGCCAAGCGCGTGGCAACCGGCGCAGGCGATCTCGGCAATGGCTTCGCCGCGTCCGACGCTTTCCTCCTCTTGGGTGAATTCAAAGTTTTCCGCAGCCGCGGGCGCTTCGACCGAAGCCTGGCTCGCCGATTGCGTTGGCGGGCTGTCCGGAGATCTGGAGCAGGCCGGCGAGGCAAGGATACCTGTGAGCAAGAGGAGGGCAGCCCCCGTTCGCATCACGCCGCTGCCATCAGGCTTTCAAACAAGCGGGTACCATCCGCGCCGCATTCGCCGCCGCCAATCGCGCGTTCGGGGTGGGGCATCATGCCGAGCACGCGGCCATTGTCTGACAGGACGCCGGCAATATCACGCGCCGCGCCATTCGGGTTCTCGCCCGCAGCGTAACGGAAAGCCACGCGGCCATCGCCTTCGAGCCGGTCCAGCATTGACGCATCGGCATAGTAGTTGCCTTCGGCATGGGCGATCGGGAGCACGATTTCGCTGCCGCCGGTATAGGCGCTCGTGAAGGCGGTATTGGCGCTCTCCACTTTCAGCTTCTGCAGCCGGCAGACGAAATGCAGGGACGCATTGCGGACAAGCGCACCGGGAAGGAGGCCGGTTTCGGTGAGAATCTGGAAACCGTTGCACGCGCCCAGCACATAGCCGCCGCGCGACGCATGGGCCTTCAGCTGCGCAATGACCGGTGAGTTGCCGGCCATGGCGCCGCAGCGCAGGTAGTCGCCGTAGGAGAAGCCGCCGGGCACCATGACGAGGTCGGTGCCCTCGGGGATCACCCCGTCCTTGTGCCAGACCATCGCGGGCGGTTTGCCGGTCAGCCTGGCTAATGCGTCGTGCGCATCGCGGTCGCAGTTCGAGCCCGGAAAGACGATGACAGCTGTTTTCATATCGCGCGTCTTAGCAGGGAGTCGGGGCGGTTGAAAACTGCTCCTGTGCCCCGGGACACACTGAGACATTTTGGCCACAGGGCGCCCCCGATCCCCGCCTGATCCCTTGCCCTGTGGTGCGGGCAGCGTCATTCTTACCCGCATCAACCCAGCAGGAGACTGACACATGAAAAAACTTGCAGCCGTGCTTCTCGCCGTCGCTCTGATCCCGGCCCTCGCTGCCTGCAACACCGTCAAAGGCGTTGGCAAGGATGTCCAGGCCGGCGGCGAAATCGTCGAGGAAGTGGCCAAGGAAGTCGAGGAAGAAATCACCAAGTAAGCGGACGCAGGCCGGCGCAGCCCTGAGGGCTTCGCCGGCTGCTCTGTACCTGCCAGACTAGCTTTTGCCCTGGAAGACAAACCAGGCGCCGAGCGCGATCAGGCCGAACCCGATGGCGTGGTTCCAGCCGAGCGGCTCCTTCAGAACCCATACTGAAAATCCGGCAAACACGACCAGGGTGATGACCTCCTGGATCGTTTTGAGTTCGGCGGCCGAGTACACACTGTGCCCCCAGCGGTTGGCTGGCACGGCCAGGCAGTACTCAAAGAAGGCGATCCCCCAGCTGACGAATATGACGAGCAGGAGGGGCGCTGCCTTGAACTTCAGATGGCCGTACCAGGCCAGCGTCATGAAAAGGTTCGAAATCGACAGGAGAACGACCGGCAAGATGTGCGGGGGCATGCATAGGCTCCGGGAGGCTACAGGCCTGGTCAGCAGGATCGGGCAAAAGGCCTTATTCTGGTGAGACTATTCCGGCAGGACAGGATTCTGAAGGAGAGACGGAGATGAAGCGTCTGAAAGTTCTCGCCGGGTCCGCCGTTGCCCCGATAGTGATCACCGGGCGCAATACGTCGCCGGACCTGGCAAGGATCTGCAGGCGGCGGGCTCTGCCATCAGCGCAACCCCTGACGAGGTGCGCGGGTCCGTGATCAACTCTGATGGCGCCGCACAGACGGCTTCTGCCTGCGACGGGCCGGCCGGAGCACCCGCCCGGCCTGCCGGCAGGCCGGGCCCTGCGCCGCCTCAGTCCGCGAACGTCGCGATGACGGGCACATGGTCTGACGGTTTCTCCAGCGCCCGGGCTTTCCGGTAAATCTCGATACCCTGAAGCCGGTCGGCCATGCGGGGGCAGGCGAGGACGTGGTCGATGCGGATGCCGTGGTCCTTCTGGAAGGCGCCGGCCTGGTAGTCCCAGAACGTGTACTGGTGCGCCCGGCCATCGCAGGCCTCGAAGGCTTCGGTCAGACCGAGATACTTCAGGCGGCGGAAGGCGGCGCGGGTTTGCGCCAGTCCGAGCGCGTCGGTGTTCCAGACGCTGTCGTCCCAGCAGTCATCCGGCGCCGGAATGCAGTTATAGTCGCCGCAGATCACGAACGATTGTTCGGCGCGCAGCATTTGCGCGGCCTGATGTTCCAGCGCCTCGGACCATTCCAGCTTGTAATCATACTTTTCGCCCGGCGCGGGATTGCCGTTCGGCACGTAGACGCCTGCGACCCTGACCGGGCGGGGGCTCATGACCATCGCTTCGATGTAGCGGGCGGCATCGTCCTTCAGGGTCGTCATCTCCTTCGAGACGTCCTCCAGAGGGAATTTCGAGAGGATCGCGACCCCGTTATAAGTTTTCTGACCATGAACGGCGCAGTTCCAGCCCCTTTCCTCGATCTCGAGGTAGGGGAAAGCGCCGGTCTCGCACTTCAGCTCCTGCAGGCACACGACATCCGCCGCGATGGCGTCCAGGACTTCCAGCACGGTCGGCAGCCGGGCCTTGATCGAGTTTACGTTCCAGGTTGCGATGCGCATGCGTCCTCATAACAGCTTCGCCCCATTGTTCCAGCCGGACGGGGGGCCTATAGTCGCTCTTATATTCAGGAGAACACGCATGGCGCCCGGTTGGATGCAGATTTTGTTGGTTGCGGTCGTCGCGATCCTTCTGTTCGGCGGCCGGGGCCGCATTTCAAACATCATGGGTGACATGGCCAAGGGGATCGGCGCATTCCGCAAAGGCCTCAAGGACGACGACAAGCCGGCCGACAAGGACGAACTCGTCAATATCACCCCGAAGAAGGACGAAACGAAGTCCTCTTCGTGACGGCCTGACCCGGAGGGCGCATCGCCATGCTGCCCGGTATCGGGTTTTCCGAAATCCTCGTGCTTGGGCTTGCGGCGCTGATCTTTATCGGCCCGAAAGACCTTCCGATGCTGATGCGCAGGCTCGGCCAGTTCGTCGGCAAGGGCCGCCGTATGGCACGGGAGTTCCAGGCGGCGTTCGATGATATCGCCAGGCAGAGCGAGCTCGACGAACTGAAAAAGGAAATTGAAGCTCTGAAGCGCTCCAACCTGATGACGCAGGCGCAGGAAGACCTCGCCAACGCCGAGGCGGACATCAACTCCGCTGTGATGCGCCAGAGCGCTGAGCCCTCCCCGCCGCCGCAACCTGCGCCGCCCCAGGTCAAAGGGGAGGAGAAGGCGTGAGCTATACGCCCCCCGCTGACGAGAAACCGGAGATCACCGACGATGTGGAATCGAGCCGCGCGCCGCTGCTTGAGCATCTGAATGAGCTGCGTGCCCGGCTGATCAAGTCGATCCTCGCGCTGTCTGTGTCGACAGTCATCTGTTTCTTCTTTGCCGAGGACATCTACAGCCTTTTGGTGCGCCCGTTTGCGACGGTGGCGGAAGAAGTGCGCGGATCGCAGCTGGAATTCATTTTTACAGCGCCGATGGAATACTTCTTCGCGCAGCTGAAACTCGCTGTCTTCGCCGGCCTGTTCGTCGCTTTTCCCGTGATCGCCTGGCAGGTCTATGCCTTCGTCGCCCCGGGGCTCTACAAGTCGGAGCGCGGGGCGTTCTGGCCCTATCTCGTGATGGCGCCTGTCCTGTTCGCGCTGGGCGCCCTGTTCGTTTACTACCTTATGCTGCCGATGCTTGCCCGGTTTACAGTGTCCATGGAACAGGTTGAGGCGGCCGGCACGACGATCCGTATGATGCCGCGGGTGGGGGATTATCTTTCGCTCGTGATGGCGCTGATGCTGGCCTTCGGCCTCTCCTTTCAGCTGCCGCTGGTGCTAACCCTGCTGGGGCGGATCGGGATCGTGACGGCCAGCATGCTCGCCAGGGGCCGGAAATACGCTATTGTCGGCATCCTGGCCTTCGCGGCGGTGTTCACGCCGCCGGACCCGATGTCCCAGATCCTGCTCGCGGTGCCGGTCTACCTGCTCTACGAAATCTCGATCTTCTGCGTGAAACTGATCGAGAAAAGCGCAGCAAGAGCGGAGTCTGCTACGCCGTAGCCAAACCGGGGTGGCGGACGCCTGTCGCAGCCCCGTTGCATTTTTCTTGCAGGTGTCGATTGTGGACGGCTGGTAATCAACCGGGTCCCGAGAAGCGAGGAACCTCCCGCGTGGCGCGCGTACGAAGCGTTTTGCTGGTCGATTTCGACAACATCTATGGCGCGACCGGCGAGGACGTGGTCAACAGCCTGTCTAACTGGCTTTTATGGCTGGAAGATGGCGCGCTGTCGCATCGGCAGAAACGGCGCACCTTCGTGCACAAGCGGGTCTACTGGAACCTGCAGTTCGACAAATACCGTCCCGATTTCGAACGGGCGGGCTTCGAGGCGTTCAACTGCCGGGCCCTTGCCAAGCGCAAGATCAGCGCGGGCAAGAGTTCGGCTGATATCGTCATCACCATGGATGCAATCGAACTCGCCCTGCAGACGAAAAATCTCGACGAGCTGATAATCCTGACCACCGATTCTGACTTCGTACCGGTGGTGAACCGGGTCCAGAACCCCGGCCTGCGGGTCGTGACCGCCGGCAAGGAAACCGACCCGACCTACGAACTCTTCAGCCAGCATGCTGATGCCGTGATGCACATCGCGGCCCTGAAATCCGCTTTCGACTACGCGCGTGCGGCGCGCAAATGGTACCAGCTGCGCTCACCGGCGCCGGTGATTGCCCCCCTGACCCTGCAGCGGGAGCGGCAATCGCCGCTGATGGGGCGCGTGCGGGCGGCGCTGAACGGCGAGGCCAACGGGCCTTCTGATCTGCAACAGGCCGCCGGGATCATCCGGGCGCTGGGCGAGCGGATGCCGGACCAGGTGCTGTCCAAGACCAAGATCGTGCGGGCGCTGACGGCGCTGCCGGCGTTTACCCCGGCCTATGAGAACGGCATCCGCCCCTGGCTCGGCCACAAGAACTTCGCGGCGATGATGCGCCATCTCGAGAAGCTGCAGCCGGAAATCCAGGTCAACCCTCTCGGCAAGGGTCGGATCGAGGTGATCTACCGCGAGCCGGGCGCTGCCAGCCCGGCCGGACGGGTCGAGGCGGTGCGCGAGGCCCGCGCGAATGAGAACGAGGAGGAGACCGGATCGCCGCTGCCGGCGGGGTTTGGTTCACCCGCCTGAGTGTGGACAGGAGGGGGCGGCGCGGATTAGAGCCTGTCCCCAGAAACCTTACCCTTCAAGGCCCTGAGACCCATGTTCGATATCCGCGCGATCCGCGAGACCCCTGACGTTTTCCGCAAGGCCTGGAGCCGCCGCAAGGCCGGGCTGGGCGAGGAGACCGTCTCGCGCATCCTTGAACTCGATACCGCCTGGCGCGCCGCGACCACCGCCAAGCAGGACGCCGAGAGCGCGCGCAATGCGAACTCGAAACTGATCGGGCAGGCGAAAGCCAGGAAGGACGAGGCGGAAGCTGCGCGCCTGATGGCGCTGGTGGCTGACGCGAAGAGCGCCATCGAGGCGGCGGAGGCCGAAGAGAAGACAAAGCGCGCCGCGCTTGATGACCTGCTGATGAGCTTGCCGAACCTGCCGCTGGACGAAGTGCCGGAAGGCACGGACGAACATGGGAATGTGGAGCAGAGCCGCTGGGGCACGCCGGAGGGTATCAACAATCCGAAGGACCATGCCGACCTTGGCGAAGCGCTGAAAGTTCCGGGCGGATTGTCAATGATGGACTTCGAAGCCGCCGCCCGCATGAGCGGCGCGCGGTTCGTGGCGCTGCGCGGGCAGCTGGCGCGGATGGAGCGCGCGCTTGCGAACTTCATGCTGGATATTCAGACTACGGAGCATGGGTATCAGGAGACGAGCACTCCGATTCTTGTTCGTGAACAGGCGCTTCTGGGAACCGGCCAGCTTCCCAAGTTTGAAGAAGACATGTTCAGGACAACGTCAGGCCACTATCTGATTTCGACCTCCGAGATTTCGTTGACGAACCTTGTGCGCGAGCAGGTCGTGGAAGTATCGCAGCTGCCCATCCGGATGACTGCCCACACGCCGTGTTTCCGGTCCGAGGCGGGCAGCGCCGGGCGCGATACCAAGGGCATGATCCGGCAGCACCAGTTCTACAAGGTCGAGCTTGTCTCCATTGTTGCGGGCGAAGCCGAAGGGCTGGCTGAACTCGAGCGCATGACGGCCTGTGCCGAGGAAGTGCTGAAGCGGCTGGAACTGCCGTTCCGCCGCATGCTGCTGTGCACCGGCGACATGGGGGCAGGGGCGCGCAAGACGTATGATCTCGAAGTCTGGCTGCCGTCGCAGGGTACCTACCGCGAAATCTCGTCCTGCTCCTATTGCGGGGATTTCCAGGCGCGTCGGATGAATGCGCGTTACCGCGTGGATGCACAATCGAAGCCGGAGTTCGTGCATACGCTGAACGGGTCGGGACTGGCCGTCGGGCGCACGCTGGTTGCGGTGCTTGAGAATTATCAGAACGCGGATGGGTCTGTCACCGTGCCGGAAGCGTTGGTGGCGTATATGGGCGGGGTGACCGAGATCAGGTAACCTGCTTCCTTCTCCCCCTGGGGGAGAATGGCCGGGGATGAGGGGGAGTAACCCCAGGTTCCCGGAACTCCTCAAGGCCCTCACCCCCGACCCCTCTCCCGCAAGCGGGCGAGGGGAGAAGAAAGGCTCAGATGCGCATTCTTTTGACCAACGATGACGGCATCAACGCCCCCGGTCTGGCGGTTCTTGAAGAGATCGCCAGGCAGTTGTCCGATGACATCTGGATCGCTGCGCCGGAGGAAGAACAGTCTGGCAAGGGGCGGGCAATTTCTCTGACGCAGCCCGTGCGTGTGCGCAAGGCCGGGGCGAAGGCCTGGGCGATTGCGGGGACGCCGTCGGACGCCGTGCTGCTGGCCTGTAAGGACCTGATGCCGGAGCCGCCGGACCTTGTGTTGTCGGGGGTCAACCGGGGCCAGAACATTGCCGAGGATACGAGCTTTTCGGGGACGGTCGCAGCCGCGATGTTCGGCATGCAGATGGGCGTGCCGTCGATTGCGCTGAGCCAGGCGCAGAACTTCCGCGACCGGGGCTCGCTGCCCTGGGAGACCGCCAAGGCCTGGGGCGCGCGGACGCTGCGGCCGCTGCTCGAGATGGGCTGGCCGAAGGATGTGGTGATCAATGTGAACTTCCCGGATGTGGAGCCGGAGGACGTCCGCGGGATCCAGATCACGCGCCAGGGCTTCCGGGACGAGACGATCATCCACACTGACCGGCGCGAGGACCTGCGCGGCAATGATTATTACTGGATCGGTTACCGGGGCAAACTCTCGCGCCCGAGCGAGGGCACCGACCTGCGCGCGATCTATGAGGGCTATGTCTCCGTCTCGCCGCTGCATGTGGACTTGACGCATGAGGCCTTCCTGCGGACGCTGCAGGCGACATGGCCGGATTGATTGCTGACCCCTTCCGTGCGGCGCGCCTGCTGCTGCACCTTCGCCAGGAAGGCGTGACGGATGCGCGCGTGCTGACGGCGATGGAGACCATCGACCGCGCGGCCTTCGTGGACGATGCGGCAATCGCGCCGCTGGCCTTCGAGGATGCCATCCTGCCGATTCCCTGCGGGCAGGTGATCCTGCGGCCGGCCGCGACGGGGCACCTGTTGCAGGCGCTGGCGCTGCCGGAGGATGGCTCGGCGAATGTGCTGCTGGTGGGGTTTGGCTCGGGCTACATGGCAGCGCTGGCGGCCAGCCTGTCGCGGCATGTGTTTTCGGTGGACCGCTATGCGCGCCTCGTGCGCGAGGGTGAGGCGCGGCTGGCACGGCTGGGGATCGGCAATGTCACGGTGCGCCAGGCGGATGGCCGCGATGGCTGGCCTGAACAGGACCCGTTTGACCGGATCGTGCTCGCCTGCGCCGTGCCGGAAGTGCCGGACCTGCTGCTCAGCCAGGTGAGGCAGGGCGGCCGGCTCGTTGCCCCTGTCGTGCGGGGCAATGACCGGGCGATCGTCTCGGTCACGCTGGGCGCCGGCGTGTTGCGAACGCCGTTTTTCCAGCACGTTCCGGCGATGACCGAAGGCAGGGCCGCTGTCCTCTGAAGCCTGCAGGCGGGGTTTGCAAACCCGGCCCCCCCTAGCTATACGCAGGCAACTTCTTACATGTGGCCGGAATCAGGGAGAATTGGGCATGCGGGACAAAATGTTGATTGCAGGCCTTCTGGTCGCCTTCTCGGCTTCGCCCGCGCTTGCGCAGGCCGCTGCGGCGCCCGCTGGCCCGAGCCTCATTACCCAGCTGCTGTTCTTCCTGCCGCTGATCCTGATCTTCTACTTCCTGCTGATCCGCCCACAGCAGCAGCGCGCCAAGAAACACACCGAAATGATCGCCGCCATCAAGCGCGGCGATACGGTCGTCACCTCCGGCGGCCTGATCGGCAAGGTCAACAAGGTCAATGACGGCGAGATCTCCCTCGACCTCGCCGAGAATGTCCGCGTCCGCGTGGTCAAGGCCATGATCATCGAGGTGCGCAACAAGGCCGAGCCTGTTCCCGCGAACGACTAAGGCTCCCCGGCCGGCCTCGTCCGGCTGAATTCAGGAACGCGCCATGCTTCAGTTTCCTCCATGGAAAGTCCTCCTTGTTCTGGCCATTATCGTCTGGGGAACACTCGTCGCCCTGCCGAGCGCCTTCAACATGTCCGGCGCGCCCTCCTGGCTTCCCAAGAAGCCGGTTAACCTCGGCCTCGACCTGCGCGGCGGCGTTTATCTTGAAATGGAAATCCGCCCCGAAGAAGTGATCCAGGGGCGCCTGGATGTGTTTGCCCGTGATGTACGCGGTTCCTTGCTGCGCACCGAAAGCGCGCCGCTGATCCCGCACGAGATCGAGATCAACGGGCGCACCATGTCCGTCAAGCTGATGAAACCGGAAGCGGATGGCAGTTTCCCTGTGGCGAGCGCCATGGCGCGTATCGACAAGGTCAACGGGCCGCTCGAGGGCGGCCTGGCGGGCGGCAAGACGTTCGATGTGGCTCAGACCAGTCCCGATACGATTTCGATCACTGTGCCGCCGAATTCCGAAAGCCTTATGGTAGCGGACGCGCTGTCGAAGACCGAAACGATTGTCTCCCGCCGGGTAGACCCGGACGGTGTCGCGGAGATTTCACTGACGCCGTCGGGCTCCAACCGGCTCATTCTCGAGGCCCCGGGCGAGCCGAATGCGCAGCGCCTGAAGGACCTGCTCAACCGCGACGGCCGGATGACATTCAACCTCGTCGATGACAGTGCCTCCTCGATTGCGGCCGCGCAGGCCGGTGTGGTGAAGCCCGGCTACACGCTCCTTTCAGGCCCGCAGACGGGTCCGCTGCTTGTGCGCTCGATCCCCGAAATTGTCGGCTCCGACATCGCCAACGCCAGCCAGGGCAATGATGAAGCCAACCGGCCGCAGATCAACTTCCGCCTCAACTCCAACGGCGCGCGCAAGTTCTTCGAGACCACGCGCGCCAATACCGGCAAGCGCTTCGCTATCGTGCTGGACGACGTGATCATGTCGGCGCCGAACATCAACGAGCCGATTCCGGGCGGCAACGTGCGCATCACCGGCGATTTCACGATCGAGGAAGCGCAGGATCTCGCGGCCATTATCTCTGCGGGTGAGATGCCCGCGAAGGTTCAGTTTCTTGACCAGCGCGTTGTCTCCTCGACGCTCGGAGAGGATTCGATTGCGGCAGGCTACACGGCGTCGATCGTAGGCCTGATGCTGGTCGGCGCCCTGATGATTCTGGCCTACGGTGTTCAGGGCCTGTTCGCCGTGATCTCGCTGGCGATCAACATCATACTGGTCTTCACCTGCCTTGTCCTGCTGAACGCCACGCTGACGCTGCCTGGCATCGCAGGTATTGTGCTGACGATGGGTATGTCGGTGGACGCCAACGTCCTCGTTTTCGAGCGCATACGCGAGGAACAGAGGGCAGGACGCTCGGCATGGACGGCGGTGCAGGCCGGCTATGAGCGCGCCTTTGCCACCATCATGGATGCCAACATCACGCTG
Source organism: Hyphomonas sp. (assembly GCA_016124495.1). Taxonomy (GTDB): domain Bacteria; phylum Pseudomonadota; class Alphaproteobacteria; order Caulobacterales; family Hyphomonadaceae; genus Hyphomonas. Next base: position 27,636 of record WGNP01000011.1, read on the forward strand.
CTGTTCGCCGCCGCCGTGCTCTACCTGATGGGTTCGGGCCCGGTGAAGGGCTTTGCGGTAACGCTCGCGCTCGGCAACATCACGTCGATCTTCACGTCGGTTGTCGTCACCTGCATGCTGACGGTGTTCTGGATGAAACTCACCAAACCCAAGCGGTTAGCGATTTAACGGGCCGAGGACAGACGCGATGCTGATCAGATACTGGCCCACGGAACTCAATATTCCGTTCATGAAATTCAACGTCATCGGCGTGACGCTGTCTGTGCTGATGATCGTCGGCTCGATCTTCCTGCTGGCCACGCGTGGCCTGAACCTCGGTGTGGATTTTGCCGGTGGATCCGTAATCGAGCTGGCTGAAACTGAGACGGTAACGGTCTCTGAGGTGCGCAGCCGCATCGAAGGTGGACTGACCGTCAACTCCGCCACCGGTACGGATGGCCGCCGTCTGGTTGTGGTGCGGTTCGGCGAACTCGACGAAAGTCTGCTCGGACCGGAATTCGCGGCGCTTTCCGAAGACGAAAAAGTTGGTCGCGCGTCCAGCGTTTCAAACACGTTCGTCGTCAACGAACTGAAGTCGGAATTCGGCCTGACTGACCAGGATATCCTTCGCAACGATTCAGTCGGCCCGAAAGTATCAGGGGAACTGTTCTGGGAAAGCCTCATCGCGCTTGGCGTCGCGACGATCTTCATGCTGCTCTACATCGCCTTTCGCTACAGCTGGTCTTACGCGGTCGGCGGCATTGCCGCATTGCTGCACGATACGATCGGCACGCTGGGTCTCTTCTCGCTCCTGCAGATCGAGTTCGATCTCACGACAGTCGCCGCGCTGCTGACGATCATCGGATATTCGATGAACGACAGCGTGGTGGTGTTTGACCGGATGCGGGAAGTGCGCCGCAAGTATAAGCAGATGCCGGGCGCCGAGGTCATCAACCTCGCAACCAACCAGACGCTCTCGCGGACGTTCCTTACAGCAGGGGCGGTGTTCATCGCTGTGGTGGCCATCCTGCTCTTTGGTGGCCCCGTGCTCTCGGGTATGGCAGTTGCAATGATGTGGGGTATCTTTATCGGCACCTATTCGTCGATCTTCTTCGCGTCAGCCATCGTGCTGGCGCTCGGAACCGATATCCGCAAACCTGGCGTGCCGGACGATACACCCGGCTTTCAGGGCGTCGTCTGATCGCCGCTAGACGTTGAACCGGAAGAGCATCACATCGCCGTCCTGGACGATGTATTCCTTGCCTTCCGAGCGCATCCTGCCGTTCTCCTTCGCGCCCACTTCGCCGCCAAAGGCGACGTAGTCCTCGAAAGCGATCGTCTCGGCACGGATAAAGCCCTTTTCGAAATCGCCGTGGATCACACCGGCAGCTTTCGGAGCTGTCCAGCCTTTACGGATAGTCCACGCCCGCGCTTCCTTGGGCCCCGCCGTGAAGTAGGTCTGCAGCCCCAGCAGTTCATAGCCTGCGCGGATGAGGCGCGTGAGGCCGGGTTCGGTCAGGCCGAGCGAGGCGAGGTACTCGTCGCGGTCCGGTCCGTCGAGCAGCGCCAGTTCGCTTTCGATCTGGGCCGAGAATACGACGCAGCCTGCGCCTTCGACCTTTGCGCGCGCTTCGACAAGCTTGGAATACGCGTTACCCGTGGCCGAACTTGTCTCGTCGACGTTGGCTACGAACAGCACAGGCTTGGAGGTCAGCAGCTGCAGCATCTGCCAGGCGCGCTGATCATCGGCGGGCACTTTCGCATGGCGGGCCGGGCGGCCTTCGGTGAGTTCGGCAAGCGCAAGATCGATCAGCGCCACCTGCGCCCTGGCATCCTTATCGCCGGAGTTGGCTTTCTTGATCACGCCGGCCTTGCGCTTCTCGAGACTGTCGAGGTCGGCGAGCATCAGTTCAGTTTCGACAACTTCGAAGTCAGCGATGGGATCGACTTTGCCGCGCACGTGCGTGATGTCGTCATTGTCGAAGCAGCGCAGCACGTAGATGACAGCATCCGTTTCGCGAATGTTGGCGAGGAACTTGTTGCCGAGGCCTTCACCCTGGCTGGCGCCTTCGACGAGGCCGGCAATGTCCACGAAGTTCATGCGGGCCGGTATGATTTCCCTGGAGCCGGCAACCTTGGCCAGGTCATCAAGCCTCGGCTCCGGCACGGCCACCTCGCCGACGTTGGGCTCGATCGTGCAAAACGGATAGTTGGCGGCCTGTGCGGCGGCCGTCTGGGTCAATGCATTGAAGAGGGTAGACTTGCCGACGTTCGGCAGACCCACGATTCCACATTTGAAGCCCATGGCGCCTTGCACTCCGGATTAGCTGAACCGGCGCATTAGCCCCTTTTGGCGTGCGAAAACAGGCACAAAAATCGCTTCGCAGCTTAAATGGCTGGCCTGGCCGCGCTGCGGGGGTATTGTTCCGTGGTTAACCGTTTCAGAAGGGTACACGCCCCATGAGTTATGACGTCTTCCTGGTCTCCGCGGTCGAGGACCGGGACACCGCCAAGCTGGTAGCGCGTCGCCTGCGTGCCCTCAAATTCCGCGTCTGGCTGGACCAGAAGCAGGAAGACGAGACATTCGACGCGAAGGACGCGCGCGATGCGATGAACTCCCAGACGATGCTGGTGCTCTGGTCCGCCAATGCCGTGAAGAGCGACTGGGTGCGGGCCGCCGCGGCCGTCGCAAATTCCCGCGCGGGCACGCTGGTCGAAGCCGCCCTCGACAGGACCATTCCCTATGAGCCGTTCCGCACGCACAAGCGTTTCGCGCTTGATGGCATGACTTCGCGCAAGTTTCCTCCCGCCTTCGCAGACCTCATCGATGAACTTGGCCGCCGCCAGGGCCGCAGCGACCTGCGCGAATGGAACGCTTTCGGCGCGCAGGACGAGGACAAGCGGATCGACTGGCTCGCCGCTCACCCGAATGATCCGCTGGCTCTGGACGCCAGGAAGAAGCGCGAGAAGGATCTCGGCATCAAGCCTGCGCCGGCGCGTGAAGCGATTGGCGCCGCAGCGCTGGCTGCCGCGTCACTGCGCGGTACAACGTCCGCGCCTCCCCCGGCAAGCACGCTGACTGCGCAGCGCACCAATGGCGCGGTACCCCTCGCGTCAGATGGCGCTATCGCCTCGGCCAACCTTGCTGGCGAAGCCCTCGGCTTCGGTACCATGATGGCCGTCAGCCTTGCGATCGGGGCGATGCTGATCCTGGCCTGGGCCTTCCGCTCGCAGCCGGCTGTCACGGCGCCCGGGATGATGCCTGCTATCGCCAACGCCAGCATGGCGCCCGCAGCTTGCCCGGCCGGCACCGTGCCCCGCTCGATGCTCCGTGTACTGGAGCCCGGCCCGATCACCGACGATACGAGCCCACCGCCGGAGCCGGGTCCGGTCATCGACGATAGTCCCGAACAACCGGGCTGAGGCGCGCCTCGCCGGAAAAGAAAAAAGCCGCCGGGCGAACCGGCGGCTTTTTGTGTTGGCCTGCGGCGTAAACGGCGCGCTACTTGAGGGCGCGTTCGATCTCGCGGGCGGCGGCTTCGAACTGGTCCACGCCGGTCTGGTCTGCCATCACGCGGCGCGCCGCTTCGGTGGCCGCATCAGCTGCGGCGCGGCGCACTTCGCTTGCCGCTTCGGCTTCGGCGCGCGCGATGCGGGCCGCGGCCTGAGCTTCGCGTCGGGCGATCTTGTCGGAGAGGTCTTTCTTCGCGTCTGCGAGAAAGGCTTTGGCGTCGAGCTTCGCCTGCTCAACGATGGCTTCGGCTTCCTTCTCAGCGTCCTGCTGGCGGCGTTCGGCAAGAGCAAGAGCTTCAGCGGCCTGTTCCCGCAGATTAGCGGCTTGTTCAAGTTCCGCCTTGATCGCATCTGCGCGCGAATCGAGATTGCCAAGAACGGCCTTGAAGGCACCCATACGCCAGACAATGGCGAAGAAGATGAGGACACCGATCATCACAAGGTGCGTGACGGTGTCCGTGAACGGCGTCAGCAGGGTGTCCTGACCCTCTTTGCCCGCGGCGAGGGCCGCCGGCGCGTGCATCAGGAGGGCAGACGCGAGCGCGAAACGTTTCATGCGCGTTTCTCCAGGGCTGCCTTGACGGCCTTCTTGAGGTCGGCCTTTGAAGCCTTGACGCCGAGACGGGCTGTCATGGCTTCGGCAGTATCGACCGCGATCTGCTCCACGTTCTTCATCGCATCGGCGCGCAGTTTCGAAATGCGCCCTTCGGCGGTCTCGAGTTTGCGGGCAAGGTCGGCATCGACGCGCGCCGTTTCCGCGGCGAGTTCCGCCTCGGTTTTCTCGCGGGCCTTGTCGGCCGTCTCGCGCGCCCTGGAACGTGCCTGAGACAGGCGAAGCTCAAGCGCTTTCTGCGCTTCAACCGACTGGTTGTTCAGGCGCGCGGCCTCATCGAGGTCCGCTGCGATCCGGTTTGCGCGTTTCTCCAGCGTATCGCTCAGCTTCGGCAGGACGAAGCGCGCGAGGGCGAAGTAGAGCCCGAGAAAGAAGACCGCGAGCCAGAACAGCTGCGAGGCAAACCACGTCGGATCAAACGCCGGGAAGGGCGCCTTGACGGTCTCGCCGCCATGGGCAGCGGTCTCTGCGAGAAATGCCAGCAGGCTCATGGCGTGCCCAGCTCCTTACCTGTGCCGGTTAAGCGGCGAACAGGATCAGCATCGAGATGACGAACGCGAAGAGGCCAAGGGCTTCTGCGAGGGCCATGCCGAGGAAGAGGTTGCCCGACTGCTGCGGGGCGGCCGAGGGGTTGCGCATCGCGGCGTCGAGGAACGAGCCGAAGATGTTGCCCACGCCGATTGCAGCGCCGATCATGCCGAGCGTGGCGAGGCCAGCGCCGACATACCGCAGACCTTCGGTGATATTGCCTTCCATGGGAGTCTCCTGTTGGGATCGAGGGAAATTCAGATTGATAGGGGGCCCGTGAAGCGTGTTCCGCTGGAACCGTCAAGGGGCAGGACTTGGCGCGATTGGACGCACCGGCGGGAAGTTTCTCCGGTCAGTGGTGCGGGTGGATCGCGTCCTTGAGGTAAACGCAGGTCAGCAGGGCAAAAACATATGCCTGCAGGAAAGCGACCAGGAACTCGAGCGCCGTGATCGGGATCAGCAGCAGGTACGGAACCCAGGCGGCCCAGGCGAGGCCGGCGCCGGTCAGCATGACCACGAAGATCGCCAGCAGTTTCAGCATAATGTGGCCGGCCAGCATGTTGGCGAACAGACGCATGCCGAGCGTGATCGGCCGGGCCAGGAAGGAGATGATCTCGATCGGCACGAGGAAGAACATGACGGGCAGCGGCACCCCGTGCGGCGCAAACAGGCCGAAGAAGCCGAGGCCGTTCTTGTAGATGCCGTATCCGACGACAATCAGGATCACGACAATGGCCAGCGCTCCCGTCACGGCGATGTGGCTGGTGGTGGTGAAAGCGTAGGGGAACATGCCGACGATGTTGGCGCCCAGAATGAAGAAGAACAGCGTGAACACGAAGGGGAAGAACTTCAGGCCTTCCTCGCCGGCGGTCGAGCGGACCATGTCGGCGATGAAGCCATAGGACAGCTCGCCGAGCGACTGGATCCGGTTCGGGATGAGACCGCCGCGCGAGGCCGCCACGCCGAGGAAGGCGAGTACGAGGCCGGTGGAGACCATCATCCAGAAGCTCGAGTTGGTGAACGACAGGTTGTAGCCGGCAGCCGTCCAGTCGAGCAGCGGGAAGATCTTGAACTGGTGAATCGGATCCGTGGCGATGTTCGGAAGGAGGGCCGGGAAAGACAGGGTCATCAGCTGGTCTCGTTAGTCGGTTCAGGCTTTTCAGCCGCTTTTTGTGCCTCGTCGGTCAGCTGTCTGGCTGCCCGCATCAGGTTGCGCATGCCCGCCGCGATGCCGAACCCCATCATCACGAGCAGGCCCCAGGGAGAGGTCTTCGCGAAATGGTCGATCAGCAGGCCAAGCCCAACCCCAACGACAACGGCTGCAACAAGCTCGGAGCTGTAGCGCAGTGCCATGCTCGCAGGTGTGTTGACGCTGTTCCTTCGCTGGCGTTCGGCCCGGTTCGCCTTCTCCTCCTGCTGGGCTTTCGCCTTCGCAATCCGGTCGCCGAGATCCGATGGATCAGGTCCAGACATCTGAAGGCTCCTGCCAACGACAGAGGGACGACGTGCACCACCCCTTGAAATTTCGCGCAAACTATGAGGGGCAACTTGCCAAGTCAACGGATTATCCGAGCAATAAGCGCCTTGTTTTTATTGAACAAACTGAGAGGGCGCCTGCGCTACTCCGCCGCAACGAGCCGCTCGGCAGCAGCAAGGTCCACGGAAACCAGTTTGGATACGCCTTTTTCGCGCATCGTGACCCCGAAAAGCCGGTCCATCCGGCTCATTGTCACCGGATTATGGGTGATCACGACGAATCGGGTGTCGGTTCGCTGGCGCATCTCGTTCAGCATGTTGCAGAACCGGTCGACGTTGGCGTCATCCAGGGGCGCATCGACTTCGTCCAGCACGCAGATCGGGGCAGGCCGCGACAGGAACACGGCGAAGATCAGCGCGGAGGCCGTGAGGGCCTGCTCGCCGCCGGACATCAGGTTCAGGGTGCCCAGTTTCTTGCCCGGGGGTTGGGCGAAGATCTCCAGCCCGGCATTCAGCGGATCTTCGGCATCTACCAGGCGCAGCTCGGCCTGGCCGCCCCCGAACAGGGCGATGAACAGCGCCTTGAAATGGGTGTTCACGGCGTCGAAGGCTTCGACGAGACGCTGGCGCCCCTCAACGTTGAGCGCTTCAACGCCTTCACGCAGCCTGGCGATGGCGGCCGTCAGGTCATCGCGTTCGGCAATCTGGGTGCCGAGCCGGGATTCGACTTCTTCGGCCTCTTCCTCGGCATTCATGTTCACGCCGCCCAGCTGGTCGCGCTCGCGCCGCAGGCCATCAAGTCGCGATTCGGCTTCGCGCGGGGTCAGGGCGCCGAGGGTGTCTTCATCAAGGCCGGCTTGTGCAATGGCCAGCAAGCCTTCCGGCGTTCTCTGGAATGCGTTGCGGGCCTGCTCGGTGCATTCTGCAAGCCTGGCCTCGGAATTCTCAAGCTTCACTGTCCAGGCCGCCAGCTGCTCGCGGGCTTCGGCCGCAGCGGTCGCGGCCTTGCGGGCGGCTGCATCGGCTTCCCGGATCGCGGCTTCCTTCCGGGCGAGCGCATCGGCGGCAGCCTGGCGTTCAGTCTCCAGGGCCCCGGCCTCGGCAGCCAGACCGTCGATCTCGGCGCGCAGGGCTTCGGGCCTTTCGCGCGAGGTCTGGACCGTCGCGGCAACGTCTGCCCGGCGCTCCGTAACCTGCGCGAGGCGTTCGTCGGCGGAACCCAGGCGGATTGTCCAGGCTTCGACATCGCGCACGAGCGCGGCGCGGCGGGCCGCAGCCTGTTCGCGGCCCCGCAGGAGGTCAGCCAGCTGGCCGCGCGCTTCCGTCTCCGCTGCGCGGGCACCGGTCAGGGCTTCCCGGGCGCGCATCATGGCCGCCTCGAGCGCGGCGTCTTCGTCAGCGCCGGCGCCGGGTGTCGCTAGGGCAAGCATCTCGGCGATGGCCGAGAGGTCAGCCTCCGCGCGGGCGAGGGCGTCGGTGCCCGCTTCGCGCTTCAGCTGCGTGCGTTCGCTGGCCTGCGTCGCTTCAATCGCTGCGGCGCGGGCATCGCTCAGCGCGCGCTGGGCCGGAGCGATGAACTGGCGCAGATGGCGGAGGTTTTCTTCTGCCGAGAGCCGCGCCTTGCGGGCGGCGTCAAGGTTGGCGGCGAGTTCGGCAGCTTCAGCCTGGCGGGCGATCAGCTCTGCCTGCGCGGCTTCGACACGTGCCTTCTGTTCCAGACGCGCGGCGGCGCTGACCGGGGCATCCGGTGTTCGCACGAAACCGTCCCAGCGCCAGAGGTGTCCTTCGCGGGAGACGAGCCGCTGTCCGGGCTTCAGGCTGGTGAACAGACGCGCGCCCTCCGCCGGCGCCACGAGCCCGCACTGCGACAGGCGTGATGCAAGTTCGCCCGGCGCCTCGACGAATTTCGTCAAAGGCTCCGCTCCGTCGGGCAGCGCCTGCGAGATCAGTGCCGCGCCGCTCCAGAACAGGGCTGCGGTGCGATCCGTCGACGCTTCGATATCGTCGCCCAGCGCGGCCGCAACGGCGCGCTCATAACCTTCATGTGTGCGCAGGCGGTCGAGCACCGGCGGCGCGGCGGAGGGGTCCGGGCGGCGCATCAGGCGCGCCAGGCCGGCAATCTCTGCTTCGAGCGCGCGCACGGCATGGCTGGCGGCATTGAACGGTGGCTCGGCGTCGCCTTCGGCCGCGCGGGCGCGGGACAGATCGGCTTCGGCCAACTCCACGGCGCGTTCCGCATCACCCAATGCGATCTCGGCCTCGGCTTCGGAATTCTTGGCCTGGCGCAAGTGGAGCAGGTTGATGCCCGCATCTTCGAGGCTGGTCATTTCGGCGCGCAGGCGCCCAATCTCTGCGGTCAGTTGTTCCTTGCGGCGGGACTGCGCGGCGGCGCTCTCTTCGGCGGCCCGGCGGCGGGCGCGCAGTTCGGAGAGACGCTGCTGCGCGTCGTCGGCGGCATGTTCGCCGTTCGCGAGATGGATCCGGGCCGCTTCAAGCGCCGCGCGGGCGTCGGCATCGAGGCGCGCTGTGAGCGCCGCATCTTCCTGCGGCAGGACGGCAAGCCCTTCCTGCGCCTGCGCAAGCGCTGCGGCCGCTTCCTCGCGCGCTGCCGATTCGCGGTTGAAGTCGATGGAGAGGCGTAGTGATTCGGCCTCGAGCCGGGCATGCGACTCGGCGGCGATGCGGCGCTCGGTTTCGAGTTTTGCCAGCGTGATGCGGGCCTGGCCAAGCCGCGCGGCGGCGTCCATTTCTGCTTCGCGCAGCGGCGCAAGACCCGCGCTGGCTTCGATCCGTTCTTTCTCGCGCAGTGCATCTTCGCGGGAGAGGTCTTCCACCTGGCGCCTGAGCATATCCAGCTGCGCCCGCGCCGTTTCCGCGGCCAGGCGCGCCTCCACCCAGCGCAGGTGGGCCACGAGCGCGTCAAGCGCCTGGATTTCGTCGGTCAGCTTGCGATACCGCCGCGCCTTGGCCGCCTGTCGCTTCAGGCTGGCGAGCTGGCGTTCCACTTCAGCCGAGACTTCCGCAAGCCTCTGGAGGTTTGCTTCGGCCCCGTCGAGCTTCAGTTCGGCCTCATGCCGGCGGCTGTTCAGCCCCGCGATACCGGCGGCTTCCTCAAGGATCCGGCGGCGGTTCTGTGGTTTGGAGCCGATCAGTTCCGAGATCTGTCCCTGCCGGACCAGGGCGGGGGAGTTGGCGCCAGTGGAGGCGTCGGCGAAAAGCAGCTGGATGTCCTTGCCGCGCACCGTGCGTCCGTTGATGCGGTAGCTGGAGCCCGCGCCGCGGCGCAGCCTGCGCTCGATCTCAAGCTGGTCTGCGCCGTTGAACTCCGGCGGCGCTGTCCGCTTCGAGTTGTCGAGTACGAGGATGACCTCGGCAGTCTCCCGGGCCGGCCGTCCGTCTGCGCCGTTGAAGATCAGGTCGTCCATCTCGCCGCCGCGCATGGCCTTGGCAGAGTTGGCGCCCATCGCCCAGCGCAGGGCTTCCAGCAGGTTGGACTTGCCACACCCGTTGGGGCCGACGATGCCGGTCAGGCCCGGCTCGATCGGCACAGTCTGAGGGTCTACGAACGACTTGAAGCCGGCAATGCGAAGCTCAGTGATCTGCATGCCGGCGCCTCATCGTTACTGAACGCCCTTCTCGGCGAGCAGGGCGTCAATCTGCTTCGAGAAACCTTCGGCCGTGCGGAAGTCGCCCTCGAAATTGCGCACCTTGCCATCGAGAATGAACGTCGGCGTGCCATTGACGCCGAACTGTTCCCCCGACTGGTACACGGCCGCCAGCTGGTCGCGGTATTCCGGGTTGTCGAGGCAGGCATCAAACGCTTCGTCGGTTTCGATCCCGTGGCGTTTGGCGACAGTTTTCAGCATGCCGCCGAGCGCGCCGACATTGGCCGCCTGAACGATGCCTTCCTGGTTCTCGAAGAGATCGTCCAGAACGTCAAAATACCTGTCCTCGCCGGCGCAGAGCGCAACCACATACGCAGCCACATCGGCCTGGCCGTGGATCGGGAATTCGCGGAACACGAACTTCACCTTGCCAGTGGACACGTATTTCTCTTCGAGAGCCGGAAAGATTTCGTCGTGGAAATACTTGCACGCCGGGCAGGTGGGCGAGGCGTATTCGATCAGGGTGATTGGCGCATTGGGGTCGCCTTTGACATGGCCCAGCTCGCCCGAAACGGCCGCTGCAGGGGCGCCTGCACCGGGTTTCGGGGTCGTCGAGCTGTCGCCCGTAGCCGCACCGCAGGCCACAAGTGCCAGTACGGGAAGAGCCATCAGGGCCAAACGCCGGGAAAGAGATACCATGGTCATGAGCCTCGCGTTAAGGAATGAGTCGCGCCGGTTGCCAAATGGTTAAGGAATCCGGCCCGGCTGTTTACGGATCTGCCGATAGCACAGCCTTGCCCAGAGCAACAATTGCGGCGCGCAGGCGCGGATTTTCGATACGGCTGGCCTCAGTTTCAAGGGCTTGTGTCTCATCCGGCGTCAACGGGCGGGCCCTGGGGCGATAGGTGACCGTTTCGGCGCCGCGCTGGATCGGGCCCTGCACGATGCGGATGGCGGTAATGTCGCCGCCTGCAGCGACGGAGACGCGCTGGCGGATCGTCTCCGACTGGTGCTGGACCAGCGGCGCGGCTTGCGGAATGACCCGCAGGGTCAGCACGCGGCCGTCCCGGGACGCGCTTATCTTTTCGGGGTGGGAGAACTTGTAGATCTGCTCGCCCGCAATCTCCCGCCAGCGCGCTTGCAGCAGCTTGAGTGGCGCAAGCTTGCCGGCCCCGGATTTGCGGCCGACCCGGTCAGCCGGGATCGCCACAGCCTTCATCGGCGGGCGAAGCGCGCGCGCCCGCGTATACCGCAGCCTGACCAGCGCGCGCGCCTCTTCCAGCGGATCAAGGGTTGATCTTGTGACCATGATCGCAAATCTGCACGGCTTCTGAGGCGAGGAAAAGGCATGCGCGTGAAAAGTGAACAGCCGCTTGCCGGGATCGTCCCGAAACTGCTTGCCTGGTTTGACCGGTCCGCGCGCCCGTTGCCCTGGCGCAGGGCGCCCGGCGTGAAGCGCGATCCGTATCTCGTCTGGCTGTCCGAAATCATGCTGCAACAGACGACCGTGCCTCACGCTGCGCCTTATTTTGCCGCCTTCACGTCGCGCTGGCCCACAGTTGAGGCGCTTGCGGCGGCCCGGGATGAGGACGTGATGCAGGCCTGGGCAGGGCTCGGCTACTATGCCCGCGCGCGCAACCTTCTGAAATGCGCGCGCGAGGTCGCCGCGCGGGGGAGTTTTCCGGAGACGGAAGCCGGGCTGCGGACACTCCCGGGGATTGGCCCTTATACGGCAGGCGCCATCGCGGCGCTGGCCTTCGGTGAGCGGACACCGGCGGTTGACGGTAATGCCGAGCGGGTGTTCGCCAGGCTGCTGGCCGCGAAGGAAGACTGGGCCACAGCAAAGAAGCGGATCGGCGTGCTCGCGCGCGAACTCGTGCCGGCTGACCGGCCCGGAGCTTTTGCCGAGGCGCTGATGGATCTCGGTGCGACCGTCTGTACACCCAGGAAACCCAACTGCCCGGCCTGTCCGGTGGCGGCGCAGTGCGCGGCGCTCGCAGAAGGGGAGGTTGAGCGCTACCCGATCAAGCCGGAGAAAACTGCGCGGCCCGAGCGGTTCGGCACAGTCTATGTCCTGCGCTGCAGCGGGAACATCTGGGTTGTCCGGCGGCCACCCTCGGGGCTGCTTGGCGGGATGCTGGCTCTGCCCTCTACGGACTGGAGCGAAACCAGACAGGACGCAGCCGCGCCAACAGACGCCGCATGGGCAGTGCTTGGCCAGGTGCGTCACGTGTTCACGCATTTCAGCCTCAGGCTGGACGTGTGGTGCGCGCAAACGACGGACACGGATTTGCCGGAAGGCTTCTGGACGCCTGAAGAAGAGATTGAAGGCCTGCCAACCGTCTTTGCAAAAGCGGCTGCGCTTGCCGGCCTCAGCGCAAGGCAAAAACGTTGATCTGGATGAAGGCAGCCATATTGATGGCGACGCTCATCCAGAACAGGGTACGGAAGGTTTTCTTCTGCGTCTTGTGACGGAACACCTCCTGCGCCAGGATAGCGCCCGGCCAGCCGCCGACGAGGCCGATGAGCAAGAGGATTGTTTCAGAGACGCGCCATTCTTTCTGGCTCGCCGCAGCCTTGTCGAGCCCGTAACCGGAAAAACAGGCAATGCTGGCGACGGCGTAAATGACAAGCCAGTTGGGCGAGACCGGCTGCTGGGTCGAGACGGCGATGACGATAAACAGGAAAGCCGGGATGACCAGGAAGCGCGGTCCGCGCTGCAGGAGTTGCGACAGGAGGCTGGGGCCAGCTTTCAGAACGGCAACATAAGTTACCCGCTTCGCTTTCGGACGCCCGTCCTGGCCGGTATCGAGATCGAACTCGTAATTGCCGCCGACTTCGATATGGCGGCCTTCCTTTGCAAACGCGCTGGCATGTACGAACACATCCTGTCCGCCGCCGTCCGCTGCGATGAAGCCGAAACCGCGTTCGTCATTCCAGCTTATGAGGCGCCCGCGGGAGCGCGCCGCTGCAGGAGGGGGCGCCCCGGTCACGTTGATTCTTCATGCGCGACCGACGCTGCGAGCGAGGCCGACAGGAACCGGTCGAGATCGCCGTCAAGCACGCCGCCGGTGTCGGACGTTTCAACATCCGTGCGCAGGTCCTTCACCATCTGGTAGGGCTGCAGCACATAGGAGCGGATCTGGTGTCCGAAACCGATAGCGCTCTTGTCCGCATACTGAGCATCCGAGACCGATTTGCGCTTCTGCAGTTCGATTTCATAAAGTTTGGAGCGCAGCATTTTCCAGGCTTCGTCCCGGTTCTGGTGCTGGGAGCGGCCCATCTGGCAGGAGACAACCGTGTTTGTCGGGATGTGTGTGAGGCGGACGGCAGAGTCGGTCTTGTTGATATGCTGGCCCCCCGCGCCGGAGGCTCGGTAAGTGTCGGTTCGCACGTCCGAAGGATTGATCTCGATCTCGATTTTGTCGTCGATGACAGGCGTGACGCTGACGGACGAGAACGACGTGTGGCGGCGCGCTGAGGAATCAAAGGGCGAAATCCGGACGAGGCGGTGTACGCCCGTCTCGGATTTCAGCCAGCCATAGGCGTTCTCGCCCTTGATCTGGACGGTCGCAGACTTGATGCCGGCTTCCTCGCCTTCGCGCTCGTCGAGTTCTTCGACCGTGTAGCCGTGCTTCTCGGCCCAGCGCACGTACATGCGGCGCAGGATCGAAGCCCAGTCCTGGCTTTCTGTTCCGCCTTCGCCGGCATTGATCTGGACGTAGCAATCATTGCCGTCCGCTTCGCCGGAGAGCAATGCAGCGAGTTCGGCTTTCTGGGCCTGCTCGGCCGAGCGGGTGAGGGACGCCTGCAGGTCCGCAAGCAGTCCCGCATCGCCTTCCGCGAGTTCCATGAATTCCGGTGCGTCTGCGATTTCCTTTTCCAGCGCCTGGACCATGGCGATGGCGTCCGCCAGTTTCTGGCGTTCGCGCATCAGTTTCTGGGCTTGCGCCGGATCATTCCAGAAGTCCGGGCGCTCAGAGAGGGCGGTCAGTTCGTCAAGGCGCTTCGTGGATGTATCCCAGTCAAAGACGCCTCCGTAGCAAGGCGGCGGACTGTCGGATCTGGTCAATCAGGGATCGGATTTCGGCGGACATGGGAGCGCCTCCTTCAGGTAAACGGCAATGTGTCTGGCACGGGCTATAGACGTGCCCGAAGGCACGGTCAAAGCGCGCTGTGGCATCGAGGGCCGCGTCAGAATATACCGTCGAGGGTCTCGTCTGCGGTGTCGCCCGGGTCGGTGCCGTCCGGCATCGTGCCCGCCGTCTGGGTGCCATCGCCGCAGGAACCGGAGATCGACAGGCAGTCTTCCTGGCCGGTGAACACGTTCATGCCGGGCTCGGTGCCGGGACGGAATGCCTCGTCGATCACGCCGGGGCCGCCGCCGGGAGAGGGCTCACCGGTGCGGGCATCGACTTTCACAAGACGCACGCCGGGCGGGATCCGGAACGGGGTCGCCGGGTCTTTTTCCAGTGCAACTTCCATGAACTCCGTGAAGATCGGCACCGCGACCGAGCCGCCCGCTTCCCCTTCACCGAGAGAGCGGTTGTCATCGAAACCGATGCGGACACCAACCACCAGGTCCGGTGAGAAGCCGACGAAGATGGCGTCGCGGTAATCGTCCGTCGTCCCCGTCTTGCCGGCGACGGGCTTTCCGATCCGGAGGGCGCGGCGGCCCGTTCCGCGTTCGACAACACCCTCCATCATGTGGGTCACCTGGTAGGCCACAATCGGATCAAGCACCTGGTCTCTTGTATCTGCAAGGACAGGCGGTTCTTCGCCGTTCCAGTCCGCCGCCTGGCACCCGTCGCAGGCGCGCTGGTCATTGCGGTAAAGTGTCCGGCCATATCGGTCCTGCACCCGGTCGAGCAAGGTAGGGGTGACCTTCTTGCCACCGTTCACGAAGGCGGCGTAGCCGCGTACGAGATTGATCAGTTCAGTGTCGCCAGAGCCAAGCGACATGGCTGCATAGGGCGGCAGTTTTTCATAGATGCCCACGCGCTCCGCCAGGTCCGATACCGACTCCATACCGATATCCTGAGCCACCCGTGCGGTAACCTGGTTCAGCGACTTCTCGAGCGCCACACGCAGCGTTACCATCCCGTATGACTGGCCGGCTGTGTAGTTCTTCGGCGCCCAGTATTTCCTGGTCGAGACATCATACGAGACAAACGGTGCGTCCAGCATCCGGCTCGCCGGGGTGTAGCCCTTCTCGAGCGCGGCCGCGTAGACGAAGGGCTTGAAGCTGGAGCCCGGCTGGCGTTTGGCCTGTGTCACACGGTTGAAGCTCGACTTGAAGAAGGAGTAACCGCCCTGCATCGCCAGCACGCGCCCGGTATGCGGATCGATGGCGATCAGCGCGCCGTCAACTTCGGGCACCTGGCGCAGCGTTGCGTTGCCGACAGGAACCATCAGCGGTTCGATCGGGGCAGCCGCCTGTTCAGCACCTTCGGCAGGCGCCGCTTCGCCCTTCTGTTCCTCGCGCCTGAACTCGGCAAGGATAACGTGGCCGACCTGAAGGCCGGCTTTGCCTTTCTCTGGTTTGAACGTCTGGGCCCATTTGATTTCGTCCGAGGGCATCTTGATGGTGGCGCCGTCGGTGAGCAGCAATTCGGCGGATCCGGATCCGACCTTGGTCACCAGCGCGGCTTCCCAGGTCCCGTTGCCGCCCGGCAGTTTCACAGCCTTGAGGGCTTCCACCGCCGCCTCATCCACTGGAAGCGTGGTGACCGGCCCGCGCCAGCCGTGGCGCCGATCATAGGCGATGAGGCCGTTGCGCAGCGCGGCTTGAGCAGCCAGCTGAAGGCGTGTGTCGATGGTGGAGCGGATCGAGAGGCCGCCCTGTTCGAGGGTGTCTTCGCCGTACCTCTTGATCAGGTCCCGGCGCAGTTCCTGCACAAAATAGGTCGTCGCCACGAATTCCGGGCCGCGAAGGCGACGAACTGTCGACAGAGGCCTCTCGAGCGCCTCGTCCATCTGCTCGCGGGTGATGTAACCATCTTCCCGCATCCGCTCGAGGACATAGTTGCGGCGCTGGAGCAGGCGTTCGGGGTTCGAGTAGGGGTTTACCCGGCCGGGGAACTTGGGCAGCGAGGCAAGGGTCGCGGCTTCGGCCAGATCGAGTTCGGTCAGGGATTTGTTGAAATAGTTCAGAGACGCCGAAGCTACACCGTAGGACTGGCCGCCGAGGTAGATCTCGTTGAGGTAGAGCTCCAGGATCTGGCCTTTGGTAAACTCTTTCTCGATACGCTGGGCGACGATCGCTTCCTTCGCCTTGCGCTCGATGTTCTGGTCCTTGGTCAGCAGCATGTTCTTGGCAACCTGCTGCGTGATGGTCGAGCCACCCTGCATGCCTCCGCTGCCGGTTATCTTGTTCTTCGCCGTGTTGACCGCGCCGCGCGTGATGCCGGCATAGTCAAGGCCGTCATGGGTGAAGAAGTTCTTGTCCTCAGCGGCCACAAAGGCCTGCACGACGTGTTCCGGGATCGACTCATACGGCACGAATACGCGGTGCTGATCGGCAAACTCCGCAATCAGGGTTCCGTCGCCCGCATGCACCCGCGACGTGATCGGCGGTTCGTACTGCTTGAGCTTGGAAATCGACGGCACGTCGCGGCCGAGGGCGGCGAAATAGGCCCAGACCGCGATCAGGGCGATGACGCCCAGCACGAAGAGCGCAATCGCACCCCGGCGGGCCCATTTCAGGGGGCCGGAATACTTCTGCAGGGTCGCGCGGAAAGTCGGAGGAGGAGCGTCGGTCATCAACTGTACCTGTGCGGTGATTCGACTGCCATAGGCCACATAAGCCCATGTTCAGGGGGTGTGCGCAGGAGTTCGCACGCGTTTCCGGCGATACTATGGCGCGCCGAGGCCCCGCAAAAGGGGCCGATGTCAGATGTCCTGACGTTCAACCTCAAGGTCTTCGAGCGAAATCTCGGGCAGGGGGCGCTTTTCCGGTTTGGGCGTCGTCAGACCGTCCCTCAGCTTGGCGGTGATCTGGTCGCGCTCGGAACTGGGGGGGTAATTGTCGAGCGCCTTCTGCCAGGCGGCGCGGGCATCGTCCTTGCGGTCGAGATTCCAGTAGATGTCGCCCAGATGGTGCTCGATTTCCCAGTGGCTCTTGGGTGCCAGCCGGTCCCGGGCGCTTTCGATCAGGCCTTTGGCGCGCTCCAGTTCACCCAGCTTGTAAAGCGCCCAGCCGAAGGAATCGGCGATGTAAGGGTCTGAATCCGCCAGCAGCAGGGCGCGGGCCAGAACCTTGTAACCTTCTTCGTACCTGTCGGTCCGCGTAATCAGGAAGTAGCCGAGGGAATTCAGCGTGTAGGGGTCGTTCGGCCGCGCGAGGCGCTCGGACCGCAGGATTACAAGTGCCTCACTGATGAGACCGGCCTGGCCCAGTGCATCCGCCAGCACCATCCGGCGCTCGTGGGTATCATCCAGCGCCCGCGCATCGCGGGCATGGTCCGCGGCCTTCATCATGTCGCCGAAGTGCAGGTAGACCGAACTTGCAGCTCCATGCGCTGCAGCCTGTTCGGCGGCGTTCTCGGCAAGGCTCAGGAGTTCGGGCACCAGATCGTAAGCCGCTGTCTTGTCGTCCAGCAGGGCGCGCAATTGCAGGGCTCCGTACAGCGTCGAAAGCCGGTCGGCGTCGCCGCTTATGTCGAGCGCGGCCTTGATAGCGTCTCTCGCTCCGGGCTCGTCACCGTTCATCAGCAGCGCCTGCGCCGCTGAAATCTGAAGCGAGGGCGAGGCTTCCGGCGCGGTCTGCGCGACATGCGCGGCGCCGGCATAGAGCGCTTCGGAGTAGAGTGCTTCGATGACGCCGCTCCGCACGTTCTCGTTTTCCGGGTCGATCAACAGGATCACGAGATCGAACGCGGCGCGCTTGTCATCGAACCCGTCGATGTTGCCGCCCATCATCGCGGTCTGGATGTAGCGCTGCTGCTGCATGGAATAGGAGACGTCTGACAGCGCAAGCGCGAAACCGGTCCGCACCGTCAGCGGCTTGTTCTCGAGGTTCTTGCCGGTCTCGAGGCTGTCGATGGCGGCAGCGTAGCTGGCGGCCTGTTCCGGCTCGGCATCCGCGAGCTTCTGGTAGACCAGCTTTGCTTCCTCTATCCGTCCCATCCGCTGAAGCAGCAGCGCATGGCGCACGATGACCGTGCTGACATGTGCAAAGACGATGCCTTGCGGATCGAACTCGTGCTCCGGCGCCTCGATCGTAATCGGTGTCAGGGCATCATAGACCGCCAGCGCCTCATCGTTACGGCCTGCCGCTTCCAGCATGGCTGCCAGCGACAGGTCTGCCGTGATGCCCGGCATGCCGCCCGCCACTTCGCGGTGGCGGTTAATGGCACCTTCCAGGTCGCCTTCGAGGGCGATCAGCCAGGAGTCGATCCAGAGATAGAAGCCCGGCTGTTCGAAATCGTCCGCGGCGTCGCCCGTCAGGCCCAGACGAGCGCGGGCTCCCGCCATGTCGCCGGCCGCCGCCCGGTCGATCGCCAGGTAGGCATTGAGGAACCGGTCATCGCCTCGCGCTTCTTCGGACTGCGCCGCGAGCAGGGTCAGATAACCTGCCGTATCGCCCGCTTTCAGTGCATCCACCGGCGTCGCATAGGTTGTCCGGAGGCCATCCGGCTGACGGACTGCCGTGGCAAGTGCCGCAGGCGACAATGGCGGACCAGCGGTTTCAGCGGCCAATCCTGAGGGTGCAGCCTGCTTCGAGGGGCCAATTGCGCAGGCGGACGTGCCAAGCAGAAAGGCGAGGGCGATCAGGGACGGCTTCAGGGGCATAGGCGCGGGCGCTCCACCTTGCAGGAGGCATCAGTGAAGCAGGCCCTTGCGGCAAGAGCAAGGCTTGGGCGGTTGAGAATGCGCAGGCGCGCGGCTCACGCCCGCGTTACATTCACATGTTCGGGTAGGCCGGTCCGCCGCCGCCTTCGGGTACCGTCCAGTTAATGTTCTGGTTCGGATCCTTGATGTCGCAGGTCTTGCAGTGGATGCAGTTCTGCGAGTTGATCTGGAACTTGAGGTCCGCGCCGGAGCCTACCCACTCATAAACGCCCGCCGGGCAGTAACGCGCTGAAGGGCCAGCATACACGTCGTGCTCGGACGATTTTTGCAGCGCCATGTTCGCGACGATCAGATGCACCGGCTGATCTTCACCATGATAGGTGTTGGTGAAGGATACGTTGGTCAGCTTGTCGAAACTGATGACGCCGTCGGGCCTCGGGTATTCAATCGGCTTGAAGTCCCTGGCGGGTTTCAGGGACTCTGCATCCGTCTTCGTATGATGCAGTGTCGGCAGGAAGCCAAAGCCGAACAGGACCCTCATCCACATGTCCGGCACACCGATCATGGCGCCCATCAGGGTGCCGAATTTCGACATCAGCGGCTTCATGTTGCGAACCGGGGAAAGGTCTTTCCAGACCCACGAGGCCCGCACGGCGTCAGGATAGTTCCCGAGCACGTCGCTCTGGCGTCCGTCGCGGATCGCATCGAACGCGGCTTCGGCCGCGAGCATGCCGGTCTTCATCGCGTTGTGCGTGCCTTTGATGCGCGGCAGGTTCACGAACCCGGCCGAGCATCCGATCAGCGCGCCGCCCGGGAAGGACAGGTTCGGGATGGACTGGATGCCGCCGGAGGTGATCGCGCGGGCGCCGTAGGCGACCCGCTTGCCGCCCTTCAGGTAGCGGACGACATCCGGGTGATGCTTGTAGCGCTGGAACTCACTGTAGGGGGCGAGGTAGGGGTTCTTGTAGTTGAGGTGCACCACATAGCCGACGGAGACGAACGCCTCACCATTGTCGCGGAAGTGGTAAAGGAAGCCGCCGCCATCTCCGTTCTTACCCATCACGGGCCAGCCGAACGTGTGCTGCACGAGCCCTTCCTCGAAAATCTCCTCCGGTACGGACCAGACTTCCTTCAGGCCGATGCCGAACTTCTGCGGGTCGCTGTCGGCGCAAAGGTCGAATTTGGCCATCAGCTGCTTGGTCAGAGAGCCGCGTGCGCCTTCAGCAAACAGCACATACTTGCCGAGCAGTTCCATCCCGGGCTGGTAATCCGCGCCCGGCTTGCCGTCCTTGTCGATGCCCATGACGCCGGCGACGATGCCGCGCACCGCGCCCTTGTCATCGTAGACGACTTCTGAAGCGGCAAAGCCCGGGAACACTTCGACGCCAGCTTTTTCGGCCTGCGCTCCCAGCCAGCGGCAGACGTTCGCCAGTGAGCCGATAAAGCAGCCATGATTGCTCATCAGAGGCGGGAAGGGCGCCCAGCCGACTTCAGCCGAACCGTTCTCTCCGAGCAGCTTGTAGCTGTCGGTCCTGACCTCGGTGGTCAGCGGACGATCCGCCCGGGTGCGCCAGTCCGGCAGCAGTTCGTCCAGCGCCTTGGGGTCGAGCACGAGGCCCGAGAGGATATGTGCGCCGATCTCGCCGCCTTTTTCGATGACCACCACCGACAGGTCCTGGCCCGCTTCAGTGGCCAGTTGCTTGAACCGGATGGCGGCGGACAGGCCCGCAGGGCCGCCGCCAACGATCACCAGGTCAAACTCCATCGACTCGCGTTCGGGGGCAGAGGCCATCGGTCAGCTCCTTGTTTGCGCTTTGCGCCTTATGTTTGTCCGGTTAAGCACTTACAGCCTGTTTCCTTAAGGTCCAGCCCGTCCGCAATGCCAACCCCTGCGTCAAGAGAGCCAATTTCTGCGCTCACCGAATGGTGGGCCGACATGGGCGTGAGCGTGGATACCGCGCTGGTGGACGCGCTGCTGAAGTCCGCGCCACATCCAGCGAAAGCGGAACGCAGCGCTGAGCCAGCTGCCCCCGTGCAGGTCCGGCGAGGCTCAAAATCCGTTTCGGACTGGGCGGGCGAGGCCCGGGCCGCGGCTAAATCTGCGACGACGCTCGACGCCCTGGCAGACGCCATCCGCGCCTTCGAGGGCAGTCCGCTGAAGGCGGCTTGCGAACAGGCCGTCGTCTATGACGGCGTTCCAGTCGCCAGCCTGATGGTCATCGGGGAGGGACCCGGCGCCGAGGAGGACCGGCACGGCCGGCCCTTCGTGGGCAAGGCAGGCCAGCTGCTCGACAGGATGCTCGCTGCGATTGGCCGCTCGCGGAACGAGAACACGTTCATCACCAACGTCAATTACTGGCGACCCCAGGGGGACCGGGTTCCTGAGGCAGACGAACTTGCTGTGTGCCGGCCATTCGTCGACCGGATGATCGAACTGGTGCAGCCGAAACTGATCATTGCGGCAGGCGGCGTGCCGGCAGCGTCACTGCTTGCCAGCAAGGATGGCATCATGAAGCTGCGCGGCAACGAGTACGCTTATTCGACACCGGACGGCTTCAGGGCGCCGGTCTTCCCGATCCTGCATCCCGCCTATCTGCTTCGCCGCCCGCAGGACAAGAGCCGTGCGTGGCGCGATCTGATGCTGATCGAGAAACGGCTGGCTGAACTGTCCTAGTCAGTCCTCCAGCGCGTTTTCGGCTTTTTCGTCCACGGGGCCCGCGCTCTTCTTTCTTGTGGCTTGCGAACCCGGCGGCAGTATGGCCGCTCTCGTCCGCACCGGTGACGTCGCGGGCGACCGGGAAGGCATCGTCTTTTTTTTCCGCGATATGGTGCTCGTCGCGCTGCTTCAGCGTTCTGAAGCGAGCCATCCAGCCAGGCGCGCCGAAGTGCGTCTCTTTCAGGCCCCGGATCAGGGCGCCAAGGTCCTCGTGCTCCGCGGCCGAGCGGCGGCCTTCGGACTGGGCTTCAGATCCGGCGATCAGCTTGCTGCAGAAAGCAAGCACTTAGGCCGCAGCGTGGGCGGCCGCATCATAGCAGAACGCTTGCCACAGCTTGCGGCGCTCTCCGGAATCGCCTTGGGTTGATGCCAGCTTCTTCAGCAGGTCCCGGTGTCTGTCATGGTCGGTTTTCAGCTCGATATAAATCGTCGTCATGGCCGCCGCCCCAGTCAGTGTCTCGGGATGCAAGGTCTGAGCATGCCTTCCGTTCCCCAAGTCTGCCCAGCCTGAGCACCGCCGCAGATGGCCGCGCCACTCTCCGTCATTATCCCCGCACTGAATGCCGCTTCGGACCTGCCACGAGCGCTTGAAAGCCTCCTGCCGGGCCTTGAAGCCGGCCTCATCCGCGAAGTCATCGTCGCCGATGGAGGCTCGACGGATGCCACCCGCGCGATCGCCGGATCGAGTGGCGCGACCGTTATCGATAGCGCCCCTGGCCGCGGCAAGCAGCTGCGCGCGGGCGCTGCGGCGGCCCGCGGCGAATGGTTGCTGTTCCTGCATGCCGACACGGCGCTTTCGCGCGACTGGCCCGAGCGCGTCGGCGCCCACATCGACACCCGGCCCG
The DNA here is from genome assembly GCA_016124495.1 of Hyphomonas sp. GTDB lineage: Bacteria > Pseudomonadota > Alphaproteobacteria > Caulobacterales > Hyphomonadaceae > Hyphomonas. The sequence goes on from WGNP01000011.1 coordinate 49,704, forward strand.
GCATGGCGGCGGCTTTCCGGCTGAAGTACCGCTCCGACGCGTCCGAAGCGCGCTGGCTGGAGGCGCGCGCCAACCGCCGCGCCCGCTGGCTCGGCCTGCCTTACGGCGATCAGGGCTTGTTGCTCTCGCGCGCGCTCTACACCGAAGTCGGCGGATATCAGGATGTGGCGTTGATGGAAGACGTGATGATCGTGCGCGCGATCTCGAAGAAGCGTCTGGTCATCCTTGATGCCGAGGCGCGCACGTCGGCCGCTAAGTACGAACGCGATGGCTGGCGCAAGCGGGCCTGGTCAAATGCCTGGCTATTGTCCCGGTTCCTGATGGGAGCGAGCCCTGAAACCCTGTCGAAACTTTATCGCTAATTCCCGTCTGACCACCACGCAGGGTCGGCGAGTTCCTCCGCATAGTCCGTGATCAGAAGTTCCCGCAAGCCGGCAAGGTCCGTCACCGTGCACGAATAGGCATCGGGCCGGACGATGCCGAACTTGTCGTCGCGCGTCTTGTCCAGGTCGCTGCAGGACGGCATCGCAATCTCGAAGCGTGGTGTGCCATCAACCGATGCTTTGGTCGGACGCGCAACAATATAGCTCCAAGCCGGGTCGTCACCGTCACTCAGTTCTGCCTCGCCGAGATAGACCGGCACGCCAGCGGCTTCGGTCAGCGCTTCGAAACGCAGGCGGACATCTTCTTCATCTTCCTGTTCTGAGGCAATGACGTAGCCATCACCCGACGGGTATCCGATCCTGCAGGGTGGCTCGTCGGGTGTGCAGAACGCAACCGGGCCCGGCGCCAGCATCACGCCGGTCTTGATGCGCGGTTCGGCGGACATGAAGCATCCGCTCAGTACTGACAGGGCCAGAAGCGGGATCATGCAGACGTGCGGCTTCATAACAGTTTGAATTCCTTGCGTTTATCTAAGGCGTCAGACAGTCTCCTACTTATTTCCGGCAAATCAAAGGCCTTGCGTACATGCGACCTGCGACCCTCCTCGTCTTTGCCAAGCCGCCGCGTATAGGCCTGTCGAAGACACGCCTCGCGAAAGGCATGGGTCCAGCCGCTGCGCGCCGGATCGCGAGCTTTACCCTGTCGCGAACGCTGAGAGCCGCGCAGGCGGGCGGGTGCCGGGTCATCCTCTATGTGTCGCCCGACAGCGAGGCTTGCAACGCGCGGGGCCCCTTCAGGGGCTTCGAGCTGAAACCGCAGGGGCCTGGCGACCTGACCCGGCGCCTTGGCCTGGGCTTTCGGCAAGCGCCGCCGGGCCCGGTCATGTTCATCGGTGCCGATACGCCGGACATCAGACCCGCACGCCTGAGGCAGGCCGTCTCAGCTTTGAGGCGCAACGACGCCGTCTTTGGTCCGGCGCGCGATGGCGGCTTCTGGCTGTTCGGGCTGCACAAGGGACCGCAGACCAGGGCGCCGTTCGACGGCGTCCGCTGGTCCGGTCCGCATGCGATGGAGGACGTCTGGAGCCGCCTGCCGCCGCGCAGCCGCATCGGGCTGCTGGACCAGCTCACCGACATCGACGAGGTCGCAGACTGGAAAGAATGGACCCGGCGGACGCGCTGAATTCCCCAAAAAGGCTCGCACAGAGTTCTTGCTTTGTTCTATCTCCTGTGGCTTTTCCTTTGCCATGAGAACCAGGCAGAAACTGAAACCTTCCGGACGCGTCACGCTGATTGAAGCGGCGCAGGCCGCCGAGCGGTTCGAGCACCGCGGGCGCGGCGCCATTTCGAACCAGTCGGGGCGTTTCGAGCGCCAGACCCACAACCTGTTCGATGACGGCTGGAGCACCATCGAAGACGACGCTGCGCCGCTGGAAACCATCCTGATGGATGACACGGCCAGGACGATCATCACCTTCAACAATTCGCCCGACATCAGCTTCGACCGGACGGTCAATCCCTACCGGGGCTGCGAGCACGGCTGCATCTACTGTTTTGCCCGCCCGACCCATGCCTGGGCTGGCCTGTCTGCAGGGCTCGATTTCGAGAGCCGTTTGTTCCGCAAGGCGAATGCTCCGGAACTGCTGGTGAAGGAATTGTCCCGGCCATCCTACGTTCCAAAGCCCATAGCCCTCGGCATGAACACCGATGCCTACCAGCCGGTAGAGCGCGAACAGCGCCTGACCCGGCGCCTTCTCGAAATCCTCTCTGCCCATAACCATCCGGTCACCCTGCTGACCAAATCGGCGTTGATTCAGCGCGACATCGATATCCTTGGGCCGATGGCGGAGAAGGGGATTATCCGGGTTGGTGTGTCGATCACGACGCTGGACCGCAAGCTCGCCCGCAAGATGGAGCCGCGCGCTGCGACGCCGGAGCGGCGGCTGGAAACGGTACGGGCCCTCTCGCAGGCGGGCATTCCGGTACTGGTGATGACCGCGCCGATCATCCCGGGACTGAACGATCACGAGATCGAGGCGCTGCTGGACGCGTCCGCAGCGCATGGCGCAAGCGGCGCAGGTTACGTCGTCCTGAGGTTGCCCTATGAAATGAAGGACCTCTTCCACGAGTGGCTGGCCCAGCACGTACCGGACCGGGCCGCCCGGGTGATAAACCTCACGCGCGAGATGCGCGGCGGCAAGGACTATGATGCAGAGTGGTTCCGGCGCGGACGCGGCCACGGAGCGATGGCGAACCTGATTTCACAACGGTTCCAGAAGGCGGCGGCGCGCAACGGGCTCAGCAGCCAGAGGCCGGCACTGCGCACCGATCTGTTCCGCCCGCGCGAGTCCATTGGCGGCCAGTTCCTGCTTGAACTGTAGACGCGGCGCCAGCGCGCGCAGTAACCTTTCGTCAGGACTTCTTTAAAGGCTTCTTCACCGGCGCACCGCAGAGATTCGAGGGCATGTAGATTTCAGCGGGGCCCCCGGAATGACCATCCAGAAGAACACGATCGCGCAAGGTGACTGTATCGAACTCCTGTCGCGGATTCCCGACAAGTCGGTCGATCTCGTGTTTGCGGATCCGCCATACAACCTGCAGCTCGGCGGCGGGCTGACCCGTCCGGACCAGTCGGTCGTCGACGGCGTTGACGATGAATGGGACAAGTTCGCCAGCTTTGATGATTATGATCTGTTCACGCACCAGTGGCTGGCTGAATGCCAGCGCGTCCTTAAGGACGATGGCGCGATCTGGGTCATCGGCTCGTATCACAACATCTTCCGTGTCGGGACGGTGCTGCAGGACCAGGGTTTCTGGATCCAGAATGACGTAATCTGGCTGAAGACCAACCCCATGCCGAACTTCAAGGGAACCCGTTTCCAGAACGCGCATGAAACGCTGATCTGGGCAGGCAAGACGCGCGATGCGCGTGTCACATTCAACTATGATGCCCTGAAGACATTCAATGAAGACAAGCAGATGCGCTCCGACTGGATCATCCCGCTGTGCACGGGCGGCGAACGCCTGAAGGACGGGGCAGGCCGCAAGGCACACCCGACGCAGAAGCCGGAATCCCTGCTCCACCGGGTCCTTCTGGCGACCACCAACCCCGGTGACCTCGTGCTCGATCCTTTCTCGGGAACAGGCACGACAGCTGCGGCCGCCAAGCGTCTCGGCCGCAACTATATCGGTCTTGAGCGCGAAGAGTCCTATGTGCGCCTGTCGCGCGCGCGGCTGAAATCCATCGAGCCGATGGATACGGAAACGCTGGAGACCGAGCGCAGCAAGAAGTCGCTCGCAAGGGTGCCTTTCGGCGCCCTCATCGACACCGGCTGGCTCAAGCCGGGTGACCGCCTGTTCAGCCCGCAGCGCCGCCACCAGGCCCGCATACGGGTCGATGGCTCGCTGACCACCGGCGCAATGTCCGGCTCGATCCACCGCCTCGGCGCGCATGTTCAGCAAGCCCCCGCCTGCAACGGCTGGACCTACTGGCACTACGAGACTGACAAGCGCGACCTTGCGCCGATCGATCTCCTGCGCCGCCGCTACCGCGATGAAATGGGCCTCAATTAGGCGCTACGAATAGGCGGTCAGGACTTCGTCGATTGCCTTTTCGAGGTCTTTCAGCGTCGCCACATGGCTCATCTGTGCACAGAAGGGTTCATAACGCGGAATGACGCTGTCGCCCGTGCCCCAGAGCGCGCGCCCCTCCGGGTTCAGCCAGATCACGCGCTTCGCCCGGCCTGCGAAATCCCGGAACAGGTCAAGGCGCGGATCGCCATAGTTTGAGCGGCCATCGCCCAGGATGATGATCGTCGTGCGCCGGTCTATCTTGTTCTCGTGGTCCATCTTGAAGTCCGAGAAGGCCTGGCCATAGCTGGTCGAGCCGAGGCCGATCTCGCGCAGGATCTTCTTGATCGCCGCGTCGAATTCCATCGTCTCGAGAATGTCGTCCACGGACTTCAGCCGGTAGGAAAAAGCAAAAGCATGCAGGTCCGGAATGGCTTCCTTCATCGAGAAGAGGAGCAGCAGCAGGAAGCGCACATACAGCGCGACCGATCCGGATACGTCGCAGATCACGATGATCTTTGGCCGGTCTTTTTTCTTCTGCCGCCAGATCACGTTGAACGGAATGCCGTCCACGCCCGCATTGGCGCGCATCGTGCGGCGGACATCCAGCAGGCCGCGCTGCGTGCGCTTGCGCCGGCGCGAGTGCTTGACGGCGAGCCGTTTGGCGACTTTTGCGACCAGCTGTTTCATCCGCGCCATGTCGCTCGCCTCGATGGCGGACAGGCGTTTCGTGGCGGCAACGTCATCGCGGAACTTTTCGGTCTCTGCCGCGCCGAAGATCTGGAAAGCGCGCTCGGCGCGCTCCCGCGCCGTCATTGTCAGCGTGCGGCGGACATCGATCAGGCGCTGCGCTTCGGCGTCCGCGTCGGGGGTGCGCCCCTGCAGCGCTTCCAGGAGGCGCGCCTGCAGCTGCTCGCCCCCCATCGCGCGCACCATCGACTGCGCGAAATAGGCGACCTGTGTGGAGAATCGGATATCGTTCAGTCCGGCTTGTTCCGCGGCCCGCTCAATCGCTGTCGCAAGGGCCTGCTCGTTGCCCTGCTGCGTCAGCTGGGACAGGCGTTCGGCGGCGTCCTCCGGATCTTCGCCGGGCTCGCTTTCACTTCCGGCGCCGGCGCTTTGTGCTGCAGATCCCGCCGGAGCGGAAGAGAAATAAAGCTCGAACAGACGGTCATGGATCTGCTTTTCGGATTCCGATTTTGCCAGCACGCAGGCGAGCGAATCCTTCATCAGCCCCCGGTCGTCATAGCCGATCATCGCAACCGTGCGTGCTGCGTCCAGCGCTTCACCGGTGGAAACCTGCACATCGGCCGATCTCAGCGCACGGATGAAGTTGGAGATCTGCTTTTCCATGGCGGGCTGCGCCTTCAGCCCATGTCCGGATAGCCCGACGCCAGCCGCCCGCGTCCGTCCGGCCCGGTTGCCTCGCGCACCATCTTGCCGAGGGCGGGCGAAACGGCGGCAATATCGCTCTCATGCTTGAGCAGAACGTTCAGCGTGTCGCGCACGAAGGCCTCGTCCAGCGTGCTGGCATGCAGCAGCAGCAGCGTGCGCGCCCAGTCCACGGTTTCGGCGATGGAGGGGCGTTTCTTGATGTCGGTCTCGCGCACGGATTGCACGAAACGCACGAGCTGGTTCAGCAGCGTGTCGGAAATCCCGTCCACCCGCGCCCGGACAATGCGTTGTTCGCGCTCATGGTCCGGGAAGCCTATGTGCAGGTGAAGGCATCGGCGCTTCAGCGCGTCGCCGAGTTCGCGCACATTGTTCGAAGTCAGGATCACCAGCGGCGGCACCTTGGCCCTGATCGTGCCGATCTCGGGCACCGTTACCTGGTAGTCCGACAGCACTTCCAGCAGGAACGCCTCGAACGCCTCGTCCGACTTGTCGATCTCGTCGATCAGCAGCACCGATCCCCTGTCCTGTTGCATGGCATGGAGCAGGGGGCGCGCTTCGAGGAATTGCGGCGAGAAGAACAGGTCCTCGAAGCCGGACAGCTTGCTGAGCGAATCCTTCAGCGTCTCTGCCCCGCCGAGCAGCTCGTTGAGCTTCTCTTTCAGGATCTGCGTGTAGAGCAGCTGCTTGCCATACTTCCACTCGTACAGCGCCTTGCCCTCATCCAGGCCTTCATAACACTGCAGGCGGATCAGCGGCAGGTTCAGCCATTTCGACAGCGACGCCGCGAGGTCGGTCTTGCCGACCCCGGCCGGGCCCTCGATCAGGATCGGCTTGCGCAGGCCGTGTGCGAGGAAAACCGCCGTCGATATCTGCGAGACCGAAATGTAGCCGACCGTATCCAGCCCGGCGGTGATTGCCTCGATCGAGGTCATCGGCTCGTAGCCGGTTTGCTTGTCTTTAGCCATGCAGCGAGGCCTAGGGCGCACCCGGCTGAGAGGCAAGGCGTGACGCGGCGAGAGGGCAGCGCTAGGAGGGGCGAACCATGCCCATCGCCCGGATCCTCTTCACGATGCCGTTGCCGGAGCCGTTTGACTACACGGTGCCAGAGGGCATGGACCTGGTGGCGGGCTCGTGTGTTGCAGCTCCCGTCGGCCCCTACGACCGGCTGGGCATGGTCGTCGACGTGCTGGCGGATCAGCCGGGCACGAACCGCAAGCTCAAAGCCGTCACCGCCGTTTATGACGTGCCGCCGATGTCGGCGGCGATGCGGGAGTTCCTGACCTGGGCCTCGCGCTACACGGTCACCCGCCCGGGCACGATCCTGGCGATGGCTCTGCGCGCGCGGGAAGCTTTGGTGCCTTCGCCGGTCGAGTTGCGATACCAGCTCGCCGGCCCGCCGGAAGGGCGCCTGACGCCTGCGCGGGCGAAGGTGCTGGAGCAGGCGGCTGCGCTCGGCAGGGTGTCGTCCAGCGAACTGGCGGCTGCGGCGGGCGTCTCGTCAAGCGTCATAAAAGGCCTCGTGGGCATGGGGGCGCTGGAAGAGGTTGAGGAAGTTGTCGACCTGCCTTTCGCGGCACCCAACCCTGATCTGCCCGGCGCCGTGCTGACAGGCGAACAGGCCTCGGCAGCCGAAGAACTGCGTGAAGGCGTGCGAAAGGGCGGCTTCGCAGCTTACCTGCTCGACGGCGTCACCGGCTCAGGCAAGACGGAAGTCTATTTCGAAGCCATCGCCGAATTACTGCGGTCGGACCCTGAGGCGCAGATCCTCGTCCTCCTGCCGGAAATCGCCCTCACACAGGCGATCCTGGCCCGGTTCGACGCGCGCTTTGGCGCAGCCCCGGCGCCCTGGCACTCCGGCCTGAACCCGAAAGAGCGCCGCCGCACGATGCGCGAGGTGCTGCACGGGCGCGCCCGCATCGTCATCGGTGCGCGCTCAGCGCTCTTCCTGCCGTTCCGCAAGCTGAAGCTCATTATCGTAGATGAGGAGCATGACGGCAGCTACAAGCAGGAAGACGGCGTGACCTATCATGCCCGCGACCTCGCGGTGATGCGGGCCAAGCTGGAGGAAGGCGCCGTCGTGCTCGCTTCCGCCACGCCGGCGCTTGAAACGGTCGTCAACGCGGAAGCCGGGCGCTACATCCGCCTGCGCCTGGCTGCGCGGCCAGGTACGGCGCGGCTGCCGCAGATCGAGCTGATCGACCTGCGCAGGGCGCCGCCGGAGAAGGGCAAATGGCTTTCGCCGCTGCTCGCGCTCAGCCTGGCTGAGACGCTTGCGGCGGGGGAACAGTCGCTGCTTTTCCTCAACCGGCGGGGGTATGCGCCACTTGTGATCTGCAAGGCCTGCGGGGAAAAGCTCAAGTCCCCCGGCACCGAGAACTGGCTGACCGAACACCGCTATTCCGGCCGCCTGGTCTGCCATCTGACCGGATATTCGATCGCGAAGCCGGCGACCTGCCCGAAATGCGGCGCCGCTGATTCGCTGATGGGGGTCGGCCCAGGGGTCGAACGGGTGGCTGAAGAGGTCCGCGTCCTGCTGCCGAGCGCCCGGATCGAGATTTTCTCGTCCGACACAGCCCAGGGGGGCGAGGCGACGCGGGGGATAGTGGAGCGGATGGCGGCCAGCGAGATAGACGTGCTGATCGGCACGCAGATCGTGGCCAAGGGGCATAATTTTCCAAATCTCACGCTGGTCGGAGTGGTTGATGCCGACAGCGGCCTCAAGGGCGGGGACCTGCGCGCAGGGGAGCGGACCTACCAGCTCCTCAGCCAGGTCGCCGGCCGGGCCGGGCGGGCCGAGCGGCCGGGCAAGGCCTATGTGCAGACTTACACGCCGGATAATCCCGCCATGCAGGCGCTCGCCGCCAATGACCGGGATGGCTACCTCGCCATTGAAAGGCAAGTGCGGTCGGAACTGGGGCTTCCCCCGTTTGGCCGGCTGGCCGCGCTGATCCTGTCGGCGCCTTCGGCCGGACTCGTGGATCAGGCAGGGCTTGCCATCGCCGCCCAGGCGCCGAATTCCGATGGAATCGAGCTGTACGGCCCGGCGCCGGCCCCGATCACCGTGCTCCGGGGGCGCCACCGCAGGCGGTTCCTTGTGAAAAGTTCCCGTTCGGTTGACCTTTCAGCGTATATGGCGGCCTGGACCGAACGGCTGAAACTGCCGGCGCAGGTGCGTTTGTCGGTGGATATCGACCCTTACTCTTTCCTCTGAGGCGCCCGGCGCCGGCGTGACCGGCGGCGTTCGTCTTTGCGCGCCGCAGCGCCGGGCGACTTGGTGTCGCTGCCGTGCAAGGCACGGTCTGATGTCCGGTTTCGGGCTTCGAAAGACAATCTGGTCAGAGCCGGACCGGAAAACCCCGCCCTTTCGCTTATCGCTACCGGATTGCGCAGGACGTTATTGCCTGTCTGCTTTGTTTGCTGGCACGTATATTGCTGTCGTGAATGGCTTGGGGATGCAAGGGCTGCGAATAGCATGAAAAAGACCTTGGATCATATAGCGCGCCGAAACCTGTCCCCGGCGGCTTTGTGCTCCCTGCCGTATCGGATGACTGAGTTCCTGGCCATGCGGGCCCTCAGGTTCAACCGGGTTATAGAGATCAGGTTTGGTCTGCACCGCTTCAGGATGCTGATCCAGCCGCTCGGCCAGATGCATGGCTCACGCGGCATTTTCCTGTTCCGAGAACACTACGAACCCCTGCTCAACTTCGGCAGCAGCCTGATTCCACGCGGCGGGATCGCCTTTGATCTCGGCGCTAACCAGGGCATCTATACCTGCGCATTCGGTTCAGCGGTTGGCCCCGAAGGACGCGTTTTGTCGGTTGAACCTATCCCGCGCCAGGTCGACCGCCTGAACACGAATGTCAAACTGAACGGCTCGTCTCATGTAACGGTCGCATCCGGTGCGATTTCGGACACTGCGGGTGAAATCGACCTGAGGATGAATCACGGCGATACCGCCGCCTCGATTGTCTGGGGGGCGACTGATAAAGTCACGCGGGTGAAGACTTACACCGTTGATGAGATCGTCGCCGCGGAAAAGCTGCCAAGGGTCGATTTCATCAAGATCGATGTTGAAGGCGCCGAAATGCTGGCGCTGCGCGGCGCTTTGCAGACGCTCAGGAAATTCCGGCCGAGCCTCTCGCTTGAGACAAGCCCAGAAAGCCCCGAACCGGTCGATTTCCTGCGCAGTCTGGGCTACCAGATGTTTGAGTTTGACCGGCGCGGTAAACTTGTCCCCGTTAAAAAGGTTGACCGCCTGATCGACTGCCTGATTGCACGCCCGCCGTCCTGACGATCTGTTTTTCCTTCGTTCGTCCTTTCCGCCCTGTGTTCGATCTTTCCTGCCGGGTGGCCGCCCGTTCCCTGCGCCGCGCTGTGTCAGCCATTTCGTCGCACAGCCCCGCAGAGCCATCATGTTGTCAGCGCAGTTTTCTGGTGTTAAGCGCCGCACAGTTCAGCAGGCACGCCCGGGTTGTGGCAGCCTGCAATTGACCTTTTCCGGGGCATTTCCGCCCTCCAACCGTGACGGATATCGACCTTGCCGGCATCGAGCGTGACGCAGACGAGTGAAGCAGCGCAGCGCTATGCCAGCGCGCTGTTCGAACTGGCGCAGGACAAAGGCGCCCTGGCCGCCGTTTACAAGGACTTCCGCTCTTTCGTGGCGAGCGTGCGCGCGTCGAAAGACCTGACGACGCTGCTCGACTCGCCGGCCTTCGGCCGGGACGTCAAAGTGAAGGCGCTGGGCGAACTGGCGAAGAAGGCCGGTTACTCGCCGATCTTCGGCAGCTTTCTCGGCGTGATGGCCACTAACGGCCGCGCGAAGGACATCCTCGGCGCCGAAGTCGCCTTCGATCAGCTTTACGCCAACCAGCGCGGCATCAAGCGCGCTGTCGTTCGCACGGCCAGGGAAATGAGCGGCGCCGAGCGGGCCCGGATCGAATCACTGCTGGCCAGGCTGGTCGGCGGTGAAGTGGAACTTTCCAGCGAGGTTGACCCGTCGCTGATCGGCGGCATCCAGCTGCGTATCGGCTCCAGGCTTGTGGACGCCAGCGTTGCCGCCAAACTCAATCGCATGAACACCGCAATGAAGGGAGCATAAGAAGCTCGATGGATATTTCACCCGCAGAAATTTCGGGCATCCTGAAGTCGCAGATCGATAACTTCGGTGTTGATGCTGAAGTGTCGGATGTCGGCCAGGTCCTCTCGGTCGGCGACGGTATCGCCCGCGTTTATGGCCTCGACAGCGTTCAGGCCGGCGAGCTCGTCGAGTTCGAGGGCGGCCTCAAGGGCATGGCCCTGAACCTCGAGACCGACAATGTCGGCGTTGTGATCTTCGGCGATGACCGCGGCATCAAGGAAGGCGCCACCGTCAAGCGCGCCGGCGAGATCGTGGCTGCTCCTGTCGGCAAGGGCCTGCTGGGCCGCGTCGTCAACGCGCTCGGCGAGCCGATCGACGGCAAAGGCCCGCTGAAAGACATCGCCAGCCGCCAGCGTTCGGACGTGAAAGCGCCCGGTATCATCCCGCGCAAGTCCGTGCACGAACCGATGATGACCGGCATCAAGGCGATCGACGGTATGATCCCGGTTGGCCGTGGCCAGCGCGAGCTGATCATCGGCGACCGTCAGACCGGCAAGACCGCAATCTGCATCGATACGATCCTGAACCAGAAAGCGACCAACGACGCCGCCAAATCCGACAAGGACAAGCTGTTCTGCGTCTATGTCGCCATCGGCCAGAAGCGCTCGACCGTCGCCCAGGTGGTGAAGGTGCTCGAAGAGCGCGGCGCGCTGGAGTATACGATCATCGTGGCCGCCACCGCTTCCGAGCCGGCGCCGTTGCAGTACCTCGCCCCGTTCACGGGTTGCACCATGGGCGAATGGTTCCGCGACAATGGCATGCACGCCCTGATTATCTATGATGACCTCTCCAAGCAGGCCGTCGCCTACCGGCAGATGTCACTTCTGCTGCGCCGTCCGCCAGGCCGCGAAGCCTATCCGGGCGACGTCTTCTACCTCCACTCGCGCCTTCTCGAGCGCGCCGCAAAGCTGAACTCGGACAACGGTTCGGGCTCGCTGACCGCTCTGCCGATCATCGAAACCCAGGCCAACGACGTGTCGGCCTATATCCCGACCAACGTGATCTCGATCACCGATGGCCAGATCTTCCTTGAAACCGACCTCTTCAACTCGGGTATCCGCCCGGCCGTCAACGTCGGTCTCTCGGTGTCGCGCGTGGGCTCTGCTGCCCAGACCAAGGCGATGAAGAAAGTTGCCGGCTCGATGAAGGGCGAACTCGCGCAGTACCGCGAGATGGCCGCGTTCGCGAAGTTCGGCTCCGACCTCGACGCTGCCACGCAGCGCCTGCTCAACCGCGGCGCCCGCCTGACGGAACTGCTGAAGCAGCCGCAGTATTCGCCGCTGCTGATGGAAGAGCAGGTCTTCATCATCTACGCCGGTACGCGTGGCTATCTCGACCGTGTCGAGCTGAAGAGCGTCACCCGCTACGAGAAGGAACTCCTCGCCCACCTGCGTGGCTCGAAGAAAGAACTTCTCGCCAAGCTGCGCGACAAGAAAGAACTGACCGACGAGATCGAAGGCGAAATCAAGTCGACCCTCGAAGCCTTCACTTCGAAGTTCGTCTGAGCCCATCCCGTTCGCGCCGCCTAAGGAATAAAGGCCCCTCATGCCCAGCCTGAAGGATCTCAAGAACCGGATCTCGAGCGTGAAATCCACGCAGAAGATCACGAAGGCGATGCAGCTCGTTGCAGCGGCAAAGCTCAAGCGCGCGCAGGACGCGGCCACAGCGGCCCGTCCCTATGCGGAGCGCATGGCGGCGGTTCTGGCAAACCTTGCAGCCTCGGCAGGTGGCAGCGGCCCGAAACTCCTCGCCGGTACCGGCAAGAGCGACGTCCACCTGGTCGTTGTGATGACAGCCGAGCGCGGCCTGGCTGGCGGCTTCAACTCCTACGTCGTGAAGCTGGCCCGCCAGAAAATCCTGTCCCTGCAGGCCGAAGGCAAGACCGTGAAGGTCCTCACCATCGGCAAGAAGGGCAGGGAGCAGCTGTCGCGCGATCTCGGCAGCCTGCTGACCGGCCACGTCAACCTGTCGGATATCAAGGGCAACGACTTTGCCGAATCCGCCATGTCCGTTGGACTGATGCTCACCAAGAGCTACGAAGCGGGCGAATTCGATGTCGCAACGCTGATCTACTCTCAGTTCAGGAACGTCATCAGCCAGGTTCCGACCGCCCAGCAGCTGATCCCGGCGAAAGCGCCGGAAGGCGCGCCGACGATCGATCTGGGCGGCGCCATCTATGCCTACGAGCCGGGTGAGGCGGCGTTGCTCGAAGCGCTGCTGCCGCGCTACATCAATACCCAGATCCTGTCCGCGCTGCTGGAAAGCTCGGCTGGCGAACAGGCCAGCCGCATGACCGCCATGGACAACGCCACCCGCAACGCCAAGGACCTGATCAAGGCGCTGAACCTCAAATACAACCGGGCTCGCCAGGCACAGATTACCAAGGAGCTGATCGAGATCATCTCCGGTGCCGAAGCCCTCTAGACCTTAAACCACACGACTTCATCTCCCGAGGAGATTTCAGATGAGCATGCCCGCCAACGCAAAAGGCCGCGTTTCCCAGGTCATCGGCGCCGTTGTCGACGTCGAGTTCGACGGCGAACTGCCCGCCATTCTCAACGCGCTTGAGACCGAGAACAACGGCGCCCGCCTCGTTCTCGAAGTCGCTCAGCACCTTGGCGAAAACACGGTACGCACCATCGCCATGGACTCGACCGAAGGTCTCGTCCGCGGTCAGGCCGTTGCAGACCTTGGCCAGCCGATCATGGTTCCGGTGGGCCCCGCAACACTCGGCCGCATCATGAACGTCATCGGCGAGCCGATCGATGAGCGCGGCCCCGTGAGCCGCGATCTGATGCGCCCGATCCACGCCCCGGCGCCGGACTTCGTGGACCAGGCCACGGAATCGGAAGTGCTCGTGACCGGCATCAAGGTTATCGACCTGCTCTGCCCTTATGCCAAAGGCGGCAAGATCGGCCTGTTCGGCGGCGCCGGCGTGGGCAAGACGGTTCTGATCATGGAGCTCGTGAACAACATCGCCAAACTGTTCGGCGGCTATTCGGTATTCGCCGGCGTGGGCGAGCGCACGCGCGAAGGTAACGACCTTTACCACGAGATGATCGAATCCAACGTGATCAACCTCGAAGGCGAAAGCCGCATGTCGCTCGTGTACGGCCAGATGAACGAGCCGCCGGGCGCCCGCGCCCGCGTCGCTCTGACGGGTCTGGCACAGGCCGAATATTTCCGCGATGTCGAGGGCAAGGACGTATTGTTCTTCGTCGACAACATCTTCCGCTTTACCCAGGCCGGTTCCGAAGTGTCCGCGCTTCTCGGCCGTATTCCTTCGGCCGTGGGTTACCAGCCGACGCTGGCCACTGACATGGGCGCGCTGCAGGAGCGCATCACCTCGACCAACAAGGGTTCGATCACCTCCGTTCAGGCCGTGTACGTTCCGGCTGACGACCTGACCGACCCTGCGCCGGCCACCTCGTTTGCCCACCTCGACGCGACCACGGTGCTTTCGCGCTCGATCGCCGAAAAAGGCATCTACCCGGCTGTGGACCCCCTCGACTCCACGTCGCGCATCCTTGACCCGATGGTTGTCGGTGAAGATCACTACAACGTCGCCCGCGGCGTTCAGTCGATCCTCCAGAAGTACAAGGAACTTCAGGACATCATCGCCATCCTCGGCATGGACGAGCTGTCGGAAGAGGACAAGATCACCGTGGCCCGCGCCCGCAAGGTCGAGCGCTTCCTGTCCCAGCCGTTCGACGTGGCCCAGGTCTTCACCGGTTCGCCCGGCGTTCAGGTGAAACTCGACGACACGATCAAGGGCTTCAAAGGCCTGATCAGCGGCGAGTTCGACCACCTGCCGGAGCCGGCTTTCTACATGGTCGGCAATATCGACGAAGCGAAAGCCAAGGCTGCCAAGATGATGGCGGACGCTGCTTAAGCGCACTGCCTGAAGGAAACTGAACAATGGCCGACAAGCTGCACTTCTCGCTCGTCTCGCCCGCCCGGGAGCTTTTCTCGGGTCAGGTCGATCACGTGATCGCTCCGGGGACGGAAGGCGAGTTCGGCGTGCTGGCGCACCATGCGCCGTTCATGACGACGCTGAAGAACGGCATTGTCCGCGTGCTCGAAGGCGACGCCGTGAAAATGCGCATTTACGTGCGCGGCGGTTTCGCCGACGTGACGCCTGCCGGCTTGACCATACTTGCCGAGGAAGCGCGCAACCTGACAGACGCAAAGGCAGAAGACGTCGACGCGGAAATCGAAGCGGCGCGCCTCAAGCTGCTCGCGCTGGACGCCGGTGATGCAAAGCATTTCGCGCTGCACGAACAGATCGCTTATCTTGAGGGCATCCGCGCCGCGCTTGCGAACTGACCAGGTTCAGGCCGCTGCAGCGGGCGGCCGGCCACTTACCTGATACTGTTGCACAGACCCGGTTTCAGGCGAACACGGCTACTGTCTGCCGGCCGATCATGACCGGCTCGCCCGCGGTGTTCCACATCGACATCGCCTGGCTTGAATAGCCATTGCGCGCTGTCTGCGCCGTGTGGCGGGCGAGGAACCAGCGATCGTCTGTCTTGATGGTTTCGGTGAGGAACTCCGCCATCCAGGTCATCGAGCTGATGCGGCCGGGCGCGGTGAACATCGACAGGGCCGCTGGCGGCGGCGCATCGGCCAGCGCCAGCAGGGCGACGGCGTCGTTCAGCGTTGCCGGATCGTTATGTCGCATCCAGATCGAGATGTCGGCCTGCGACGCGCCGCTCATCGGCGGGCTCCCGGCCGCCAGGAGGATGTCGAAGTTCTGCGCGAAGGTCGGGCCCTGGCCCTGCTCGCGGAAATAGTTGCGTGCGCTCGCGGGTGGCGGCACCTCCGGGGGCGCAAGATGTGCAAAGTCGAGCGCCGACGTGCGCGCCGCGCCGAAGGTGATGATGGCCTCGGCCAGCACGCCCTCCTCGCCTGTCATGCGGACCGAAGTGAAAACCGTGTTCTTGCCCTGGCGAAGCACCTGCGGCCGGCACACGGCCGTGCCGTTCACCGGCCCGACAAACGCAACCTGGACGGCCCGCACGGGCAGCCCGCCGCTGAGCGGGATGGCCGCCTCAAGACAGAGCGCCGCCGTGAGCCCGCCATAGGCCGTGCGGCCCTGCATCCAGTTCTCCGGGATCGCTGTCGCGCGCGCCGGGGCATCCGCAGGCGAGACCGAGGCGAGCAATCGGGTGAAGTTCATGGCGCAGCTCCTGGGAGGGAAGGGAAAGTCCTAGGTCGCGGCGAAAAGGAACCCAAGTGGTTACCCCGCGTCACATGAAAACGCCCCGGCGGTGAGGCCGGGGCGTTTGCTGTCTGATGCCCTGGCGGCAAAGGATCAGTGCTGGCTTTCCGGCGTCGTGACGCGCAGGCCGTCGAGGGCGTCGGTCACCTTGATCTGGCAGGAGAGGCGCGAGTTCGGCTTCACGTTCTCGGCAAAGTCGAGCATCGACTTTTCCATTTCCTGCTGCTCGCCGGCCAGGGCCAGGAAGGCCGGGTCGACATAGACATGGCAGGTCGCGCAGGCGCAGGCGCCGCCGCAGTCCGCGTCGATGCCGGGCACCGAATTGTTGACCGCGACTTCCATGACCGACATGCCGTTCCTAGCCTCGAGGGTGCGCTCGGTGCCGTTATGAGAGATAAAAGTGATCTTTGCCATGTGTTGTTTCCGTCTCCTTCAGGCGGCCGCTTGCGCCGCTATATCCTTCATAGGGGTTGATGTATCGATAAGGGCGCCGGGCGCAAGCTTCGCCCCTGACATGACGAGCTTTTTCGAGGCCAGGAATTCCGCAGGGCTGTTGACGGCGTCGACCGCGATCAGCGTTGCGTTCTTCAGGTAGAAGACCGCGAACCTGCGTGAGGCCGGATCGCCCCGGATCACATGCGTGTCGTAGCCCTGGCTGAGACCGGCGATCTGCAGTTTGAGGTCATACTGGTCCGACCAGAACCAGGGGCAGTCTTCCACCGGTCGCGGCAGGCCGAGGATGGCCGCTGCAACGAGCTTTCCCTGTTCGATGGCGTTGTGAACACTCTCGAGGCGGCCTGACCGGCCAAAGTGGACAAGGGGGCGGCTGGCGCAATCACCGGCCGCGAAGACGTGCGGATCAGAGGTGCGGGCGTCACGGTCCACGAGGATGCCGTTGGAGCAGGCGATCCCGGCGTCTTTCGCGAGGTCTTCGTTGGGCAGGATGCCGATGCCGGAGAGCACCAGGTCCGCCGGAAGGCGCGTGCCATCAGCCAGCACGGCGGCGCTGACTTGGCCATCGATACCCTCGAGATGCGAGAGCTGGACGCCGGTGAGGATCGTCACACCCTGGCGGCGGTGTTCGGCGGCATAGAATTCGCTGAGCACGGGGCTGGTGACCCGGGCAAGGACGCGCGGCGCCATTTCGATGACGGTCACCTCGAGGCCCGTCTGGCGGGCCACAGCAGCGGCTTCCAGGCCGATATAGCCTGCGCCGATGATGACGATGCGGCGCCCGGCGACCATCCCGGGTTTGAGGCGCTCGACATCCGCGAGGGTGCGCAGGTCGTGCACGCCGCCCAGATCGGCGCCGCGCACCGGCAGCGGGCGGGGGCGCGATCCGGTGGCAAGGATCAGGTAGTCATAGGTCAGGTGCCCGCCATCGCCGAGCTGGACCTGCCGGCTTGCCCGGTGGATCTTCGTGACATGGGTCCCCAGCAGCAGCTCGATATTCTGGTCATCGTACCAGGCGGAAGGCTTGAAATAGAGACGCTCTTGCTCGACTTCGCCTTTCATGTAGCCCTTGGACAGGGGCGGGCGCTGATAGGGCAAGGCGGCCTCGTCACCCACCAGCGTCAGGCTGCCTGTAAAACCGCCCTGACGAAGCGACTGCAGGGCCTGCGCGGCGGCCTGACCGCCGCCGACGATGACGATGCGCTGTGCCTCTCCAGCTGGCATTCCGGGCCCCACTCTCATTCGTGACGGGTGCGTCACTTTTTATTTATTCGGTTGCGCGCGCGGCTGCAAGCATCGCCGGACGGGGCACACCGTCACAGGTTTACGCGCGTTGCGTCAACCAGCCAGACCGTTAGGGTGCCGCCCCAGATGCGGATTCTCGAACTGGCCTCTGACGCAGACACGCGTGCCCTTGGCGGGCAGCTCGCGCAGTTGTTGCGGCGGGGGGATGTGATCGCGTTGCATGGAGATCTGGGCGCGGGCAAGACGACGCTGGTGCGGGGGCTTATCCAGTCTTTGCTGGGCCGCGAGGAAGAGGTGCCGAGCCCGACTTACACGCTGGTCCAGATGTATGAGGGGCCGGGCTTTCCAGTCTGGCATTTCGATCTCTACCGCCTTGAACATGCGGATGACGTGCAGGAACTCGGCTGGGACGAAACACCGGACGGGGCTGTGTTGATCGAGTGGCCGGACCGGGCGGGCGAGCACCTTCCGGTCAACCGGTTGGATGTATTCCTTGAAATCTCTGGGGATGGGCGCCGGGCGAGGCTGGAACCCGGCGGCGAAGGCTGGCAGGAACGGCTGGATGAACGCTTTGCCTGACCTTCGGACTGGCGAGATTGAAGCCTTCCTGACCTCTGCCGGCCATGGCTGGGAGACAGCGCGGCGCCAGTCTTTGGGACAGGATGCGTCGACGCGGCGGTATTTCCGGCTTTTCCGCGAGGATGGTGTCACAGCGCTGCTGATGGATGCGCCGCGGGTCGAGAGCGACCCCTGTCCGCCGGAGGCGGATGCGGCGCTGCGGGCGCGGATGGGCTGGAATGCGATGACCCGTCTGGCCGCATCACGTGTCGAAGCTTTCGTTCTGATTTCTCATCACTTGCGCCAACTGTCTCTCCGCGCGCCAGAAGTTTATCACTTTGACGCAGGACCCGGGTTTGCACTGATCGAGGACTTCGGGGCCGGGCGTGAATTCGCCCGCCTGATCGAGCGCGGGGCGGAAGACGAAACGCGGCTCTATATAGCGGCGGCCGAGCGGCTGGCTGTTCTCCACAAAGCGTCCATACCGAAGGTGCTGTCTCTGGACGGCGCCACCTGGCCGATCCTCGAATTTGATTCCGTGGCACTGGGGGCGAATGCCGACCTGTATGCCGACTGGCTGCCGGCGGAAACAGGCGGCAAGGCGCTCGACGGCGCGCAACGGGTGCGCTGGGAGGCGGAGCGCGACGCGCTGATCCAGCAGGCCGTCTCGTTCCCGCGGGCGTTCACATTGCGCGACTATCATGCGGAGAACCTGCTCTGGCTGCCCGAAGGTGATGTCGGGTTGCTCGACTTCCAGGATGCAGTGGTCGGTTGGGATGCGTGGGACCTCGCCATGCTGACGCAGGATGCCCGGCGCAAGGTTTCCGGGCAGGCCGCCGAGGCCGCGATCTCGACCTTCCTGACGCTGACCGGCCAGTCGCGCGCGGCTTTCGATGAGCGGCTGGCGGTGATCGGCGCGCTGAATGCGCTGCGGATTGCCGGCGTATTCTCTCGCCTGCAGCACCGGGATGGCAAGCCGCGCTACGGCGACTTCCAGCCGAGGCAGTTGCAGCTTCTTGCGCGTAACCTTTCTCATCCGTCGCTCGCCGGAATGGCAGCGTTCGTGCGTGAAACCACGCCTTTTGTGTTCGGGGGCCTTCGATGAGTGTTCCGGTGCCTCACACGGCGATGGTGCTGGCCGCCGGACTGGGTACGCGGATGCGGCCGCTGACCGATGCGACCCCGAAGCCGCTGCTGAAGGTGCGCGGCAAGGCATTGATCGACCGGCTGCTGGATCCGCTCGCCGAGGCGGGCGTCAGGCGTATCGTCGTCAACGTGCATTACCTGGCCGACCAGGTGGAAGCGCATGTTAAGGCGCGCACGGATGTCGAGGTGATCATTTCGGATGAGCGCGGCGAAGTGCTCGAGACGGGCGGCGGCCTCGCCAAGGCGCGGTCATTGCTGGGCGATGATCCCATCTATGTACTCAACACGGATGCCTTCTGGGGACCGGAATCTCCGGCGCCCTTCCGCGAGCTGGCCGAAGCATTTGATCCGGCGGCTGAGGATGAGCGCCTGCTGATCGCCGCGACCGACCGGGCGCTGGGCTTTGATGGCGCCGGTGATTTTTTCCTTGAGACGAACAACCGGCTGATCCGGAGAGGCAGTGCACCTTCGGCGCCGTGGGCCTATGCCGGTGTGCGGATCATGAAACCGCAGCTTTATGACGGGGCGCCGGTCGAGCGGTTCTCGGCGCTGAAAATCTGGGACGGCCTTATCCCGAACGGCCGGCTCGCGGGGCATGTGCTGGACCGGTTCTGGCTGCACGTCGGTGATCCGAAGGCGCTTGCGGACGCAGAAATGTGGGTCGCCTGCCATGGCGGCTGAGATCCGGCCATTCGGGAAGGGCGCCCCCAGGGTCTGGACCATCCCTCCCGGTACGGACTTCCTTGGCTCACTGGCGCGGGTTCTGGCAGATACCTTCAAGCTGCGCAAACGCCCTGACGCACTGGCAGATGCCATCATCTATTTGCCCAACCGCCGCTCCGCACGTGCGCTGACGCTGGCGCTGTTCGATACGTTGGGCGGCGCGGGCACAGTGCTGCCTCCTGATATCCGCACCCTTGGCGATCTTGAATCCGACGAGCCGCCACCGGTCCCGGAGGCCGCGCTCGCGGGGTTGTCGCCCGCCCTTTCACCGGCCGCGCGGCTCGGCGTGCTGGCCAGGCTGGCGGCCACATTCTACCGGCGTGAATATGGCCGCACCTTGCCGCCCGCTTCGGCGCTCGCTTCGGCGACGGAATTGTCGGGACTGCTGGAACAGGCCTCGTTGGGCGAGCGACCGGTGGACTGGTCGCAACTGACCGGGCTGGTGACGCAGTCCGATCTCGCCGTGCACTGGAAGGACACTGCCCAGTTCCTGTCGATCATCACCGAGATGTGGCCGCAATGGCTTCGCGAGAACAATGCCAGCGATCCTTTCACGCGCCGGGAGCAGGCCGCGCAGGCGCTGGCGGCCTCCTGGGCGGCAAAGCCGCCCACCGCGCCCGTGATCATCGCAGGCTCGACCGGGGCTACGCCTTCCGGACGCCTGTTGATGCAGGCGGTGACGAAGCTGCCGAGCGGGCTGGTCGTGCTCCCCGGTCTCGATACGGACCTGAGCGAAAAAGCGCTGTTGGCTGTTTCGGGCGCGCCGAGCCACCCGCAGTTTGCCCTGGTGCGTACACTGAAAACTCTCGGGATATCGCTGGGCGAGGTGTCAGAGTGGCCGGCCGCTCGGGACAAGGTGCGTTCGCCGTCACGTCGCAGGCTGGTCTACGAAGCGCTGGCGCCGGCGGACGATACGGCGGACTGGCGCGAGACGCTGGAGGCGTTGGCAGGCATTGACGCCACAACGCCGGCAGGATTTGTGCGCGCCGCGCTGCAGGGCTTGTCGGTTGTTGAACTTCCCAACGAGGCAGCCCAGGCCGAGGCGGCTGCGCTGCTGCTGCGCGGCGTGCTGGAAGAGCCGGGGGCGAGCGGCGCGCTGGTGACGCCGGATGCGGGACTGGCGCGGCGCGTGGGGGCGCTGCTGGCGCGGTGGGGCATTTCGGTTCCGCCGTCGGCCGGCCAGCCATTGGGGCGCACCCCGGCAGGCAGCCTCATTTCACTGTGCGCGCGCTGGGCCGTGGATCCCGCCGATCCGGTCACCCTGTCCGGCGTGCTGAAGCATGCATTCGTGCGCAACCGGGAACTCGGAAACCTGGTGGACCTTTATTTCCTGCGAGGGCCCCGCCGCTGGACCTCGCTGACGGATCTCGCAGAGCTGATTGAGCAGCATGATCCGGAAGACCGGCACCGGGATTTTTCAGCGCAGGAACAGGCGCTCGGCGCCGCGTTCATCCGTGAACTGGCAGATATTGTCGCGGCGTCGGGCGCGGACTTTTCGGTGTCGGACGCGGTGAATGTCGCCGTGGCCGCCGAACGGATCGCAGCGCTCGCGGGCGCGATCAGCGAGACACCGTTGCCCTGGGCGGGGGAGGACGGGGCGGGCGCGTCCAGGCTGCTTGAGCGTATTCGCGAACTGGGAACCTTCCTGGGCGACGTGACGCCGCACGACATGGCGCAGCTGGTCGAGACGGAATGCGCGAGCCTGACAGTCAGCCTCGGCGAGCCGGATCATTCCCGGCTCAGCATCTGGGGGCCACTGGAGGCGCGTCTTCAGTCTGCGGATCTTATTGTGCTGGCAGGGCTCAACGAAGACGTGTGGCCCGCAAAGACGCCGTCGGACGCATTTCTGCCGCGCCGGTTTCGCACAGAGCTCGGCATGACCGATCCGGATGAACGGCTGGGGCTGTCGGCGCATGATTTCGCGCAGCTTGCCTGCGCGCCGCGCGTGGCGATGCTGTACTCTGCGCGGCGCGAGGATGCGCCGGCGGTGGCGTCGCGCTGGGTATGGCGGCTGAGAACGCTGGCGCAGGGCGCGCTGTTTGAGGCGGCGCCGGAGGTACTGGCGGGGGAGTATGGCGGGCTGCCGGAATGGGTGCGCGCGCTGCAGTCCGAGGGTATCGGCTCGCAGGCAGCGGACTTCAGCGCTGAGCCCAGACCGACGCGGCGGCCAGCGGCCTGGCCGAAACGGATGTCAGTGACGCGGATCGACCGATTGCAGCGCGATCCGTATTCGATCTGGGCCGAAGATATTCTCGGCCTGCGCGTGATTGATCCGATGAACGGGCCGATGCAGCCGAACCTCAAGGGCAAGGCGGTGCACAAGGCGATTGAATTGCTCGAGGCAGACGGCGTTGAGAAATCGGCGGACCATCTTGCGCGGCTGCTGAAGCGGGAACTGCGCGGCACGGGCGAGGCGGAGGCAGACTGGCTGAGCCGGGAGGCGATCTGGCAGGAGGTGGCGGCGTGGTTCCTGGGCTGGCGGTCGGCGCGCGATGTCTCGGGCGGCCTCGTGCTGGAAGCCCGGGGGGAGCTGCCTTACGCAATCGCGGGCGAGAAATTTGTCCTGTCGGCACAGGCTGACCGGATCGAGATTGGCGCGACCGGCGAGATTACGATCGTCGATTTCAAGACAGGCAGCGCGCCGTCCGACAGGATGATCCGTTCAGGGTTTGATCAGCAGATGCCGCTGCAGGCGCTGATCGCCAGCAAGGGCGGGTTCGAGAGGGTGCGGGCGGCGCCCGTGGCGGGGCTGGAATATGCCGAGTTCAAGGCAAAGCCGAAGGCGCGCACGATTGGTCCCGGCAGGGACGGCGACCTGACGCCGGCCGCCATGGCGGCGCGCGCCGAGGAGGGTATGCAGCGGTTGATCGCGGATTACCGGGCGTCGGGGGCGGTGTTTGCGTCCGCGCCCCGCGTGCAGTTCGTGAAGCATGATTACGGCTACAACCTTCTGGCGCGCCGGGCGGAGTGGACCAGCGACACCTCGGACGGGGAGGGCGGCGATGAGTGAGGCTTCGCATGTTGAGGCGCTGAAGGCGGCCACGGCGGCGCAGGCGCTGGCGGCCAATCCCGGGGCGTCGGCCTACGCCACGGCGAATGCGGGCAGCGGCAAGACGAAGGTTCTGATCGACCGTGTGGCGCGCCTGCTGCTGCGGCGGCCGGATGGCCGGCCGGGGGCAAACCCGGACTCCATTCTGTGCATCACCTACACGCGCGCCGCTGCGAGCGAGATGCTGACGCGGCTGTTCGAGACGCTCGGAAAATGGGCTGTGATGGAGGACGAGCCATTGCGGCTCGCGCTGTCCCGGCTGGAGGAAGCAAAGCCTGCAGACTATACGCTGGACCAGCTGAAGGCGGCGCGGGCCTTGTTTGCGCGCGCTCTCGAGACACCGGGCGGTTTGCGGATCGAGACGATCCACGCGTTCTGTGCCCGGATCCTGCGGCGGTTCCCGCTGGAAGCAGGTGTGATGCCGGGGTTCACGGAGCTTGAGGAAGAAGATGCCCGCGAGATTTGGCAGGCGGCGAAACAGTCGGCGATCCTGAGAGCAGCGCAGGAAGATCGCGCCCTCCTCGCCCTGCTGGCGCGCGAAGCGGGGCGCGACGGGGCGAGCAGCGCGCTGGATGCGCTGAAAGGGTCGGGGCGGGCGCTGCGCAAGTTTGCGGCGGACTGCGGGGATGATCCGGGCGCGATGGAGCGGGCGCTGCGAAAGGTGATCCAGCCGCCTGATGCCTCGCCGGGCGCACTTGTGGCGCAGGCCATGGGCGCGGACTTTCCGGCAGCGGACATCCGCCGGGCCATTGCGGCGCTGGGCGCAGGCAAGGTCACCGACCTGAAACTGGCGGAACAGCTGCAAGCTGTCCTCGCGAGCGCGAATCCGAAACAGGCGTTCGATCTCTATACGTCGATCTTCCTGACGGCGACGGGGGAGGTGCGCAAGAAAAGTCCGTTCACGAAAGGTGTAGCGGACGGCGCGCCGGTCGTGGCCGAACTGTTCGCCATGGGTGACAATCCCGGGAGCGAGACGCGGCGGGTCGAAGCGTTGACGGCGGACCTGCGAAGCGCGGAAGCGTTTGCGCGCACCTCGGCCCTCCTGAAGCTCGGCTTGCCGGCGCTGGACGCGTTTGAGGCGGAGAAAGCCCGGCGGGGGGCGCTGGACTTTGACGACCTGATCGAACGCACGCGGGACCTTCTGGCGTCGGAAGGCCTGTCGAGCTGGGTGCTGTACAAGCTGGACGGCGGGCTCAGCCATGTTCTGCTCGACGAGGCGCAGGATACGAGCCCGGCGCAGTGGGAGCTGATCCGGGCGCTGACACAGGAGTTCACGGCCGGCGAGGGGCGGGAGCGGCTCCAGGATCCCCGGACGATTTTCATGGTTGGGGACGAGAAGCAGTCGATATACTCGTTTCAGGGCGCCGATCCTTCGCGGTTCCTGGAGGAGACGCGGGCGCTGACGTTGCGCGATGCGAAGGTGGCGCAGGCGGACATGCGGATGTCGTTCCGTTCCAGCCCGGAAATCCTGACGTTTGTGGATACAGTCTGGAATGGCGCGCCGCCGATAGATGCTGCGTCTGCGCACGGGCGGGCGATGACAGCCGGCAGGATTGTCCATACGGCGCGGCGCTGGAACGAACCGGGACGGGTCGAGCTCTGGCCGGTGACGGCGCGGGATGCGGACCCGGAAACGGACGCCTGGGCGAGACCGCTCGATGCGCTGGTGGTGACCTCGCCGAAGGTGAAGCTGGCGCGGGCTATTGCGAAGTCGGTCAGGCAGATGGTCACGGGCGGTGCGTCTGTCTGGGAAGGTGGCAAGCAACGGCCCGCAAGGCCGGGGGATGTGCTGATCCTCGTGCGCGAGCGACGCGGAGGCCTGTTCGAGGCGGTGATCAACGCGCTGAAGAGCGCCGGTGTGCCGGTGGCAGGCGCCGACCGTCTTCAGCTGGCGGACTATATTGGCGTGCAGGATTGCCTGAACCTGATGCGGTTTGCGTCGCTGCCCGCGCGCGATCTTGCGCTCGCCGAAATCCTGCGCGGCCCGTTCTGCGGCCTGGTCGATGATGACCGGTTCCTTTTTCCGCTCGCGGCCGGGCGAAAAAAGGGGGAGACGCTGTGGTCACGCGTTCTGGCGAGCGACGATGCGGACGTGGGCAGGGCTTGTGGCTTCCTTCAGTCGCTGATCGAGCGGGCCGGGCTGGCGCCTTTCGAGTTTCTCTCAAAGGTGCTGGACGAGCCGGATGCTGCGGGCCTCACGGGTTGGGCGAAGCTTAACGCACGGCTCGGCACGCCGGCGCGCGATCCGATCGAGGCCCTGCTGGCGCGCGCGCTCGCGCATGATGCCGCCGGGCCCTCTTCGCTTCAATTGTTCGTGGCGTCGCTTGAGTCGACCCCCACGGAAATCAAGCGCGACCTTGCGCAGGCCGGTCCTGAAGTCCGGGTCATGACGGTGCACGGGTCGAAAGGTCTGCAGGCGCCGATCGTGATCCTGCCAGACACGACGTCGAAACCGAAACTGACGAGTGATGCCATCCTGTCCGCAGACGGAGCGTTGATCTGGTCGCCGCGCAAGGATTGCGATGTTGCGCCTTCGGCGCAGGCCAGGCTGATGGCGCAGGCAAAAGCGCATGAGGAACACCGGCGATTGTTGTACGTGGCGCTGACGCGCGCGCAGGACCGCTTGCTGGTTACCGGATACTGGTACGGTCCTGATGGCGATGCGGCCACGGGCTATCATGAAGATTCGTGGTACGCATTGTGCCGCAATGCGATGGAGCAGCTGCCCGCGCGCGCCCTTGAAGATGGCGTGCTCGAATATGGTGCCGCGGCGCGCCCGTTGCGGGACGGTGAGGCGGCGCCGCGCGGGAGTACCGGCGCAGACCCGGCCCCCGTCCCGCAATGGGCACTGCGGGCGCCTCGCCCGGATGTCGTGACGCGGCGGCTGACCGCCCCGACAAGCCTGCTGGGGCCAAGGACGCGCGTGGTAGCGCCGTTCGACCCGAAGCGCGAGGCGCGCCTGAAACGCGGACGCCTCATCCACAGCCTGCTGCAATACCTGCCGGAGTTGCCGCTCGCCGCGCGGCATGCGGCGGGCGCGGCTTTCCTGGCCCGTGAACGGGAACTCACGAAGGCGCAGAAGGCGGAAATGCTGAAATCGGCCGAGGCGATTCTGAATGATCCGGCTCTCGCCGAACTGTTCCAGCCCGGGGGCAGGGCAGAAGCGGCGGTCATCGGGACATCGCGCAAACTGCCGGATGATCTCGTGATTAACGGCCGGGTGGACCGCCTGGTGGTCACGCCGTCCCGGGTCCTGGTGATCGACTTCAAGACCGACCAGCCCGCGCCGGATGATGTTTCAGAGGTTGCCGAGACCTATATCACGCAGATGGCGGCCTATGCCGCCGTGCTGGAATCGGCCTTCCCGGGGCGGGAGGTCGTGGCGGTCCTGTGCTGGACGGATGGTCCTAAAATGATGCGCATCCCGCCTGAGATGCTGTCACTTTCCCTCAACAATGCCTTGAGGGCGGTTTGACAGGGCAATAGAGTCCCTATGTATCAGGCTCCCAATTCGGGCCGCAGAAGGAGCCGGAAGAATGTCAGGTATGGATGTAAGCGATGACGAATTCAATGTGCTGATCGGCGCGTCCGATGTGCCCGTAGTCGTCGATTTCTGGGCCGAATGGTGCGGCCCCTGCAAGCAGATGGCCCCGCACATCGAAGCCGTGGCCGCCGAACTCGGCGACAGGGTGAAGATCGTCAAACTGAACGTAGACGATTTCCCGCTGGTCGGCGCCAGGTACGGCGTGCGCGGCCTGCCGACGATGCTGCTGTTCAAGCAGGGTAAGGTGGCGGCCACGCATAACGGCGCCATGAACCGTCAGGCGCTCGCCAGCTGGATCAGCCAGTCGATTTAACCGGCGCCCTGTCGCCCGTCAGGGCAATGAAGACATCTTCGAGATCGGGTGATTTTGTCGACAGATCAGCGATGCTGATTCCGGCGGCGCGTGCTTTTTCCAGCAGGCGCCCGATGCCGGTTTCGGCGGTCTTGAAGGTGATGGCCAGTGTGCCGTCCGGTCTCAGCTTCGGATCGTGCATGGCAAGTTCGGGCGGGATAGCCGTGACTGGCTCGCGCGGGGTGATGATCAGCGTCTTGTAGTCGAGCCGCGAAAGCAGTCTGGCGGTCGGCTCGCAGGCGACGATGGCGCCCTTGTCGACGATGGCGATCGAGTCGCAGAGTTCTTCAGCTTCTTCGAGATAGTGCGTCGTCAGGATGACCGTGGTGCCCTTGTCGTGGAGTTCGCGTACATAATCCCACATCAGGCGGCGCAGTTCGACGTCAACGCCCGCTGTCGGTTCATCGAGGATGAGCACGGGAGGATTGTGGACGAGCGCCTTGGCGACCATCAGGCGGCGCTTCATGCCGCCGGAGAGCTGGCGCACATAGGCGTCCTTCTTGTCGCCGAGACCAAGCGCGGTGAGGATTTCTACGGATCGGCGCTCCGCTTTCGGAACGCCGTAGAAGCCGGCCATGAGTTCCAGCATCTCGAAGGGCGTGAAGAAGGGGTCTGCCACGACTTCCTGGTTCACGACACCTATGGCGGCGCGGCTCTGCCGGGGATGCTCGTCGATATCGAGATCCCAGATCCGGGCGGTGCCGGAGGTTTTCTTTACCAGGCCCGCGAGGATATTGATGAAGGTCGATTTGCCCGCTCCGTTGGGGCCCAGAAGGCCGAAAATCGAGCCAGTGGGAATTTCCAGGGTGATGCCGTTCAGCGCGTGCTTTGCCGGCATCTTGCCGTTGCCAGCATAAGTTTTCCGCAGATCGCGGACCTGGATGGCAAATTCGGGTGTTGGCATGGCGGTCTTTCGTCGCGGCATTCGGCACGCCTTGCAAGCCGGCAGCCCAGACTCTAGTTAGGGAACTGGTTGTGGAGGGGCAAGTCGCTCCTCGCGTCAGGTCTCTGGAGTCCGCAAGATGCCCCGCAAGCGTGATGTCTTCACCCCGCCGGAAATCTCGATGGTGACGAGCCACAAGGTCTCGTGCAACGGCGGCGGCGGCGCACTCGGCCATCCCAAGGTCTGGTACGAGATGGGCGACGAGGACTTCGTGGAATGCAAATACTGTGACCGCCGCTTCGTGCTGATCGGCGGGCGCGAAGACCCGTCGCGTCCGAAGTAAGCCTCAACCCGGGAATCAGGCCAAGCCGATGCATGTCCTGATTTCAGGTGGAGGTATCGGGGGGCTGACGGCCGCGCTGGCATTCCAGAAACTGGGTCACCGGGTGACCGTTCTGGAACAGGCCCACGTGTTTGAGGAAATCGGCGCCGGCCTGCAGATCAGCCCCAACGGTATGCGCGTGTTCGAGGCGCTCGGGGTCACGGCGCGCGTCGAGAAAGATGCGTTCCGGCCAAGGTCGCAGGAGCTGCGGTTTGGCAAGGGCGGGGGCCGCATCCTGACCATTCCCTTGCGGGAAGCCTCCTACGCGCGGTGGGGCGGGGAGTATCTGCACGTCCACCGCGCGGACCTGGCCGGCGCCCTTGCCGGCGCCCTGCGAGACCGGCAGGCCGGCGCGGTGCAGCTGGGCCACCGGGTTGTGTCCTATTCGCAGGATGACGCGCAGGTATCTGCGCACCTCGATACGGGAGAAACGATCAGCGGCGACCTGCTCGTGGGGGCGGACGGGATCCATTCAGCTATCCGTTCACAGATGACCGGGCCGGACACGCCGCGCTATACAGGGCACGTGGCCTGGCGGGCCGTCGTGCCGGTCTCGGAGCTCGGCGAACATGCGCCGCCGGAATCTGCGTGTGTTTGGGTCGGCTCAAGGCGGCATGCGGTGACTTACCGGTTGCGGCGCGGCAGCCTTGCGAACCTTGTGGCCGTGGTCGAAACCAGAAAGGCGCCAGCGGAATCCTGGACCGCTACGGGCGAGCGTGCCCAGGCGCTCAGGGATTTCAGGCGGTGGTCGCCCGTGGTCCGCACGATCCTCGAGAAAGCGGTGACGCTGAACCGGTGGGCCCTGTACGACCGGATGCCACTGGAGACCTGGTCAGACGGGCGCGTGGTGCTGCTGGGCGACGCGTGTCACCCCATGCTGCCGTTTCTGGCGCAGGGCGCTGTGATGGCGATCGAGGACGCGTATGTGCTGGCCCGGCTGGTGACCCGGAAAGAGACGCTCGGCGCGGCGCTGAGCGCCTATGAGGCTGTCCGCAAGCCCCGCACCTCGCGCGTGCAGGCCGGCGCCCGGCGCAATGCGTCGCTGTTCCATCGCGGGGACCCGATCAGCCAGCTGGCGACCTATGGTCCGATCTGGCTCGCGGGGCACCTGCTTCCGGCGCTTGCACATGGTCAATATGACTGGATCTATGCTCACGATGTGACGGAGATGCCGGACACGGCGGCCTGAAGCGGCCCCGCAGAAAAGCGACGGGAGACGGCGCATGCTTTCAGTACTCGATCTTTTCCGGATCGGCATCGGCCCGTCGAGTTCCCACACGGTCGGGCCGATCCGGATTGCCGGACGGTTCCTGCAGGAAATCGAGCAGCTTGGCGTTCTCGGCGCGGTCGCGCGGATTGATGTGGAGCTGCAGGGCTCACTGGCGCTGACCGGCGCCGGACACGCGACGCCCAAGGCTGTAATGTTAGGGTTGCTGGGGCTTGATCCCGAAACGCTCGATCCGGAGGATGCGGACAACAGGGTTGCCGCGCTGGAAGCACGCGGGATGCTGGCACTGCCCGGCGGCCGCACGATACCGTTTGATGCGGCGCGCGATATCCGCTTTGCCTATGAGGTGCTTCCCGTGCTGCACCCGAACGGCATGCGCCTGCGCGCGTCTGGCGCCAGCGGGGAAGTGCTCGCAGACAGTACCTGGTACTCGACCGGCGGCGGGTTCATCGCCTCTCAGCGCCAGTTGGAACGTCCGGTCCGCGACGATATCGTGCCCGCCGGCCCCGCCGTTGCGCACCCCTTCATCTCGGCGGCAGAACTGCTCGGCATCTGTCATGCGACCGGGCTCTCCATCGATGCCGTGATCCTGGCAAATGAGAGCGCGAAGCGGGCGCCCGGCGAGACGGAAGCGGCGCTGGACCGGATCGCGTCGGTGATGATGGCCTGCATCGACCGGGGGCTGACGCGCACCGGGATTCTTCCCGGCAGCCTCAGGGTGAGGCGCCGTGCGCCTGAAATCTGGCAGAAACTGACCAGCGGCCCGCCGTCCAACGAGCGCGAACAGCTGTTCGACTGGCTGAATGTCTACGCGATGGCCGTGAACGAAGAGAATGCCGCCGGCGGCCAGGTGGTGACGGCGCCGACCAACGGCGCGGCGGGCATCATTCCATCGGTGATCCGTCACTATTGCTGGGATTCGCAGGACCGGTTCGTCAGGGTCCGGAAGTTCCTGCTGACAGCCGGGGGGGTGGGCTTGCTCTACAAGCAGCGTGCCTCGATCTCGGGCGCGGAGATGGGCTGTCAGGGCGAAGTCGGTGTGGCTTGCTCGATGGCAGCAGCGGGGCTTGCCGCGGTGTGGGGCGCAACCCCGCAACAGGTGGCCAATGCGGCCGAGATCGGCATGGAGCACAATCTGGGGCTGACCTGCGATCCGGTCGGAGGGCTCGTTCAGATTCCCTGCATCGAGCGCAATGCCATCGGATCTGTGAAGGCGGCGAATGCCGCCCGTCTCGCGCTTCATTCACTGGAGCAGACAAAGGTCTCGCTGGACCAGGTGATCGAAACGATGCGCCAGACGGGCATCGACATGTCGTCGAAATACAAGGAGACGAGCCAGGGCGGTCTCGCCGTCAATGTCGTCGCGTGCTGAGTGTTCAGTCGGCCGACAGCGCGCGCAGGACTTTCGCCATCGATTCGAGTTTCGCCACGGAATTCGTCCGGTCGATCAGCGTGTGGCAACGGGCGCGGGCCTCGGTGACCGGATCACGTTTGCCGGTAGTTCCGGCATCGGCGTCCTGGAACAGTTCAGCGATCGGGACGCGCAGCACACGGGCCACACTGGCGAGCATGCCGGCGCTCAGGCGGTTGGTGCCAGTCTCGTACTTCTGCAGCTGCTGATGGCTGATCCCGAGTTCCTGGCCCAGCTCAGACAGGGTGAAATTCTGAGCGGTCCGCAGTTCGCGGATCTTTTCACCGACCATCTGGTCAATGCGCGTCGGGGAACGTGATCCCGCGACTCTCGCTTCTTCAACCATTATTTATCATACCTTATCTGACATGCTTTTTAGCATCACTGGCGTGTCCCTCCTCACAATGCGGAAGTCAACCGGACCAGTATAATAAAATCCGTTAAAGTGGGGCAGTTGTCGAGTTACGCATTTGACAGACGCTGTCAGGAAAATTGCAGTGAGCGTGTCACTCGTAGTCCTTCTT
Organism: Hyphomonas sp.; assembly: GCA_016124495.1. Classification (GTDB taxonomy): domain Bacteria; phylum Pseudomonadota; class Alphaproteobacteria; order Caulobacterales; family Hyphomonadaceae; genus Hyphomonas. Next base: position 80,908 of record WGNP01000011.1, read on the forward strand.
CCAACGCACCGACACCCGCGAATCGCCGGTGGAGCTGGTCTCGGAAGAAACTGAAACCTGGGGCCGGGGCTGCCATTCGACTTCCACCGAATTTCCTGCAGCGCCTTGTGTCGTCACCTCGAGGTAAACATCCGGAGCGAGGTATTGCCCGACACCCAGCTCCGCATTTCCCGCTTTGTCCATACCGAAGCGCAGCCGGTCGACACCCAGCCCCGCCTGTATCACGCCGATGGGATTGATACCGCTACCCTGGCCGGCGAGGCGCGCGATGGAGCCCGCGAGCTCAGCGGCCTCGAGCGCTGAGAGGTCCACCGACGAGCGGGCGAACAGCATCCGCGAAAGGATTTCATCTTCCGGCAGTGACGGTGTGCTGCTCAGCTCGATGGAAGGCCTGGACGGAGACCCGCCGACATCGGCGCGTACGGAAAATCCATCGACTTCACGCGTGGCGGACACGGCAAGTCGTGCGGTATCGATCGGCCCGTCAAAGGTGATCTGCCCGGTTTCAAACTCGAAAGGACGCCGGGCGAGTTCAAGCGAGCCGCGCGCGAGCGTGGCGCGGCCGTTGAGCAGAAGGCTGTCGGGCTTGCCGGTCACATCAAGGTTGACGCCCCAATCGCTGTCGAGCCCTCGGCCGCGCACGATGATCCCGCGCGGCGCGGAGACTTTGAGCGCAAGTCGAATTGGCTTGTTCAGCAAGATTTTCCTTTCCGCATCCGGATCATCCGTCGTCCAGCGTACGTTCAGGGTGCGGATGGATGTGTCAGAAAGGTTGTCTATGTTGAACCGGGCATCGTTCACGATCATATCCCCGCTGAGGACGCGGTCAACTTTGCCTTCGGTCAGTTTCGCTTTTCCAGTGATCCGGGCCTGGTCTCCGAGACGGTCGTAAATCAGTATACGGTTCAGGTTTACGTCAATGCCGGTTTCGGCTTCTGCAAGGCGTCCGTCAAAGGTAAGTGTGCCGCCGCCAGTGCCTGCCCCCGAACCCGCGAGTGTCAGGGCACGCTTGTCATATCTGACCTGCAGATTAAGGTCTTTCAGTCTCAGACCCGTAGCGCCGTATTCATAGATGCCGCCGGTGATGTCCGAATTTGCCTCGACGAGCGGTTGCGCGAGTGTTCCGGAAAGGCGTGTGCGGCTTGTAAGCTTTCCGCCGATGTCGTGGCCGTAGGCCAGCGCGATCAGCCGGAGCGCCTTGAGATCGCCGTTGATGTCCAGCAGGGCTTCGATCGCCTGGTCCTGGTCGAGGCGGACCAGTCCGGCCGGGGATGCGATGACCGGCAGGCGTCCCGCTGCGTTGGCTTTGAGATCAGGCCCGTATGTGGATTGCGCCGTGAAGGTCATCGCACGGCGATCAAGATATCCGCTCAGGTCGAGGTCCAGCGCTGTCGATACTCCGGAAACGGCGCTGACGGCCGACAGGCTGAAGGCCCCTTCGGGATCCTCGCCGAACAGGCGTCCGTTGGCCCGGCCAGAGATGACGGCGTCTAAAGCGGGGTAGCCGAGCGCGACGAGCACCGGCGCAATCGACAGGTCTTCCAGGGCGAGCGTGCTGCTGGTCGTTTCTTTTCCGGCCCGCAGGCGCGCCTTGAGGCTGCCGCCAAGCAGAGAGACATCGGCGTCCACGCTGGGATAGGGCCCGAGAGACCATTTCACATCATCGCGCGTGGCGACGGCGATCCCGAACAGGTCCCCCGAAAGCGACAGGGTGCCGGATGCCGGGCCGTCTGCCCTCGCGACGAGGCCGGAGAATGCCATGTTGCTGCCGGCGCCCGGCAGCGCATCAACAAGGCGGCCCTCAAACAGGTAACCAGCCGGTGTGGTCGTGACCGTGCCGATGACTTCGTCTATCGTGAGCCGCTCGGAGAGACGGATGTTGCGTGCTTCGAACCCGGCGCCGACCGCGAACGGGTTGCCCCCCGCGCGCCCGCCCGAACCCTTGAGCTTCAGCGAACCGAACGTGATGCCTGCGATTTCAAAGGTATCGGCCTCGGCGTCGATATCTGCTTCAATCTCACCGCCGTCCTGCAGCGATGCGGAGCCCGAGAATTCGACGCTGCCGAGACGCCCGTCGATGGCGCTGAAACGCGTGGCCCTGCCGGCGCGGTCAAGCAGGAAGGAAACAGCAGAAGCCTGGCCATCCGATCGTCCTGTCAGTGTGACGGGCCCGGAAATGTCGCCGTCGTCCAGGCTGAGTTCGGCCCGGGCAGCCAGATCGGACACGCTCCGGCCACTGACGAGCGCGCTGCCATTTTCAGACGTTGCGGTCAGCAACAGGTTTCCTGAAAGCCGCTTCAGCTGCGCGGTGACCGACCCGAGGTCCACCTGGTTGCCGGAGACAGCAAGGGCCTGAAGCTGCTGGATAACAAACTTCAGATCCGGGCTCTGCGGGCCGTAGATCCGCCCGGTGACCTGTCCCTCAGCGCCTGGCAGGCGCACGTCGAGGCGGCGGATGATGCCGGCTTCCGGCGTGATGGCGAGCATGCCCCGCAGCGTGCCCCGGCCTTCGATCAGCGGTTTGAGCTGATTGATCCGGGTGGTAAGGTCCGAGAGGTTCAGGTTCAGGCCAAGTTCGAAATCGCGAAGCTGGCCTTTCGCCTGCACGAACCCGGCCGCAGTGCCGCCGAAACTACCGGTAAGTGCGCCTAATGATTGCGTGACCTTGCCTGAGACGTTGACCCAGTCATCTGCAAAGCTCGCTTCCCCCAGAAGCTGCGCGCTGCCGGATTTGTGAGTGAGCTCTGCGGCATCGACGAGCAGGCGGCGTGTCTCGATGTCGAAGTTCCCGTTGCCGGAAATGCGGACCTCTTCGCCCAGAATGCCGGCAGCTCCGGAATTGCCGGCGAACGGTCTGCCGACCGTGATATCGCCGGTGAAAGGAATGCGGCCGTCTTCAAGGCTGGCGGTCACCGGACCGGTGAGCCACTCGAAAGGCAGGTCCGCAGCCGGCTTAACTTCCAGGCGTGTGTCTCCGGAATACCGATAGCCGGAGCCTTGTTTTTCGATGGTTCCGTTCAGCACGACAAGTCGCGGCGCATCCCAGTACGGCGCCAGCGATGTAAGGCGAGCGGTGAGCCGGGCAGGCCCGGCCAGTTCAAGGCGATTGGATCTTGCCTTGCCCGAGAGGTTCACGCTGCCCGCTGAAATGCGGCCATCTATCGTGACTGAGACGAGCGACTTGTCGAAGACTGCGGTTATATCCGCCTGCGCGCGAGGGCCGAGAAAGGCTGCAAGGTTTCCGGACACCGGCAGGGCGCTGGCATCCATCCGCAGGCTGGCATCCAGCGCGCCATGCTCCAGCTTGCCGGAAAGGAAGACCTTGTCACTTCCATCGACTGTCAGGCGCGCTTCTCCGCGTCCGTCGTTCAGGTCTCCGGCGGCGGTGGCTGCTAAGACCGCCGAGGCCCCCCGGGGAAGCCGGAGCAGATGCGCAAACACGCCGCCCGCAGGCGCTGCTGCGTCGATGGTGATATCGAAGGCGGAATTCCGGTCACGGAGGATTTTCGCTTCGATACGGTCACCCGCGCCTTCCAGAGGCGAAATATCGAGTTGGGCATCGATCGAACCGTTTCGCTCGTTGAGGAAGCGGGCCGAAATCGCAGACGCCGATGCCGCACCGGCGACACCTTCGGCGAGAAACAGCCGGTCTATGGTGGCCTGTCCCAGGCGCACTTCCCACGGGTCGCTGCCGGTCTTCGCCCGGTCGGTGCGCAACGGCCGGCGCAGGACTTTCACTTCCGAAACCGTCAGCTGCGTCAGGTCGACAGTACGCGACAGCAGCGCCAGCGGTGACCAGGTGAGATCCACCGATTCCGCTGAGAACCAGACGCCTGAAGCGTCGCGGATTTCAATTGAACCTGCAGAGAGCGAAGACAGCGGATCGCCTTCGAGTTTCCGGACGCTGAGACGACCGTAGGCTGCAACGTCACGGCCATCGAGCTGGGAGACGACGAAATCCCGGCCCGCATCCGTCGTGATCCAGTAACGCGCAGACGCCAGCAGGACGACCACCGCAATCAACAGCGTCACCAGCGCGGCAGAAACCGGCCGGCGCCGAAGAAGGCTGAACGGGTTGAAAGGGCCGGCCATCAGAAAGCCTGGCCGATCGAGATATACACCTGCACCGGCCAGTCACCGTCCCGGCGATCCAGCGGCGCGGCGATATCCAGCCGGACCGGGCCGAAACCCGGATAGTAGCGCACGCCAATTCCCACCGACGCCGCCGCCTGCGAAAACACCGACCCCGGCTCATCGCTCGCTGCGCCCAGATCGCTGAACAGCGCGTAACCAAACCGTTCGGTTGCCCGCCAGCGCAATTCCGCGGACGCCGAGAACAGGTTGCGCCCGCCTACCAGATCTCCGAATGCATTGCGCGGAGAGAGGCTCTGATATTCGTATCCGCGAACCGTGCCGCCGCCGCCTGCAAAGAACAGCCTGTCCGGGGGCACATCATCCGAGCCGATGAAGGCGCCGTACTCTGCGCGGAAGGCCGCGACGAGATCGTCCGCGATGGCCCTGTAAGTTGCGCCGGAAAGCTGAAGCCGGGTGTATGCCGGCGTATTATCGCCGATCGAGACGCCGGTGTCGGCGGCGGCGAAGAAGCGGAAGCCTGACTGGGGATCAAGCGGATCTCCAACATCAGTGTAGTTGGCGGACACGGGGAAGGACACGGTGAACTGGTCCCGCTCGATTCCCCCGACGATGCGGGCGCGCTCGTCAACTGTCCGGGTGGCGTCGAGGGCTGCACCGATCGACAGGGTCAGCTGGCGGGAAAGGGGCTGGGAAAGCGCCGCGCTGACGCGCGCGCCCTGAAGGTCATAGGCATCCGTCTGCTCGGTGCGCACGCCGGCTTCGAGAGAAAGCGTGCGGCCATACCTGCCGATGTTGGGGCGCTCGTAGGTCGTTGTCAGGTCCTGACGGAGTGTCGCGACTTTCGTGCTTACGCGCAGCCGGTCGGCGCGGCCGGTCAGGTTGCGGCGCTCCCAATAGGCATCCACCCCGACGCCTTCGGTTGTAGAGGCCGTGACACCGGCGCTGACGGTGCGCGCCTTGCCTTCGACAAGGGTCGTCGAAACGGTGTGGAGCCCATCCGTACCCGGCGTTTCGGAAATCGTCACGCCGATGCCTTCGTACAGGCCCGTCGCCCGCAGGCGGGTGCGCAGCAGGTCAATGATATCGGGCGTGTAGAGATCGCCGTTTGACCATGTCTTCAGGGTACGCACAGTTTTCTTACTGCGCGCATCAGCGTCCGTGACTTCAAGGGCGCCCAGCGAAACGCGGGGGCCGGGCACCAGAAGAAAGGTCAATTCGACATTGGCCTGCTCTCGCGAGGCCAGCACGTCGATGCCTTCGCTGCGGGCGAAGGCATAGCCTTGCTGGCGCAGCAGCAGTACCAGAGCGTCGTCGATCCGCTCGATGCTCTGTGTCCGGGCCACCGCGCCTGCGGGCAGCTTGTACAATTCGGTCTCGAGGCTGCGGGCCACCTCCGGCGCCATCGTATCACGGCCGCGGAAGTCGCGTGACAGGACCGTAAACAGCGGGCCAGGTTCAGCAACGAGCACGCCGGCGTCGCTGGCCGCGTCGATCTCGGAAGGCGCAATGTCGGCGGCGAGATAGCCTTCAGAGGACATCAGGTCGCGCAGGAGGGCAGCTGAACGGGTCATCCGGTTGCGAGCCTCGAGGACGCTGCGCGGTGCAGGTTCGGCAACGCGCACGAGGTCATTGGCGCGGGCAATCAGGGCAGGGGGCATTCCCTCGACCGTAGCGCGGGGGGTCGTTGCGGCTTGCTGGGATACGCCGTCCCGAAAGCCCGGGATCAACGCACAAGCAGATGTAGCCGCCAGCAGACAGGCCCCGGCCAAAGGCCGGGTAATCGTCCAGGCGTTGGCCGGTGTCGCTGCTTTCATCGTCTGTCTCAGCTTTCTGCCCGGGCAGTATTGCAAGTACTGGCCCATTCATACTGGTGAAACCATAACGTTCACTTGACAGGTGAACGCTAAATACTGGTCTTCGGCGGCCTGTTTGCAGCGCACGGTTTCGTGACCCTATATAACCTGAAACACAGCGGGATTCGATGAAATGATGTATCTGTTGGTCCTGGGAGGCCTTGTCCTGCTGCTGATCGGCGGCGAGGCGCTGGTGCGCGGCTCGGTCAGCGTGGCCCGGAAGCTCAACATATCCGAACTGGTAATCGGCCTGACGCTGGTCGGTTTCGGCACATCCGTCCCGGAACTCGTGACCAGCCTTCAGGCGATCGACAAGGGGGCCGTCGGGATCGCCATCGGCAACGTCATTGGCTCGAACATTGCGAACATCTTCCTCGTACTGGCGCTTGCCGCGATCATCTCGCCGGTCCTGGTTCATCCGAAGGCGCTCGCGCGTGACGGTACCTTCATGATCGCCGTTACAGGCGTGCTTTGCGCCTTGCTCTGGTTCGACGCGTTTAACCGGCTTTCCGGATTTCTGCTGCTTGCGCTGCTGATCGCCTACCTTGCCTGGTCGCTGATTGCGGACCAGCGCAGACAGGGCGCGGCGGCTGAGCTGCATCAGGCCGAAGGCAGGCCCGTTGGCCCTCAATATGCTCTCGGCGCCGGCCTCGCCATTGCGCTCGCCGGTCTTGCAGCTGTCGTGATCGGGGCCAACCTGCTCGTCACCGGCGCCACCTCGCTCGCCCGGTCTGTCGGCATCAGTGAAACCATCATTGGCCTGACGATTGTTGCGGTCGGCACAAGCCTGCCAGAACTCGCGACGTCGATCGTGGCCGCATACCGGAAACGCGCAGACGTGGCGCTGGGCAACATCATCGGCTCGAACATCTTCAATATCCTCGGCATTCTCGGCATCACCTCGCTGGTCAGCCCGTTCACGATCCGGGGGGATATCACGGCGGATGCCATGGCGGGCGCCGGACCCGTCAGCATCATTTCGTCTGTGGACGCCGGTGCGCTGGTGCTGTCGGCCGGCCTGCTCATGCTGTTCGCGATGACCGGCCGCAGAATCGCGCGCTGGGAAGGCGTGGTTCTCCTCCTCGGTTACATCCTCTATATGGGCCTGACTTTTGATCTCATTCCAGCCGTGAACCTGATCCCCGATGTCTGATAAATCGATCTACCAGGGCCTCGGCCAGCTGGGCCTGCAAAGCGCAATCCCCGCCAGCCCCGAGGCCGCCGTGCTGGAGCGCGTTGTGAACCCGCATGAGGACACTCTCTACCTCACACGCTTCGTGGCGCCGGAGTTCACCTCGCTTTGCCCGGTGACCGGCCAACCCGATTTCGCTCACCTCGTGATCGACTATGCGCCGGGACACTGGCTGGTGGAGTCGAAAAGCCTGAAGCTCTACCTGACGAGTTTCCGCAACCACGGCGCCTTCCACGAGGACTGCACCGTCTCGATCGGCAAGCGCGTCTTCGACTTCACCCAGGCACGCTGGCTGCGCATCTCGGGCTACTGGTATCCGCGCGGCGGCATACCGATCGACGTGTTCTGGCAATCCGGCACGGTCCCGGACGGATTGCATGTTCCGGAGACAGGCGTTGCGCCGTATCGCGGGCGAGGCTGATCAGGCGCCGGTCCAGCGCCGGATGCGGGGGCCGGTTTCGGCGCGCACGCGCTCGGGCGTGGCTGCCTTTGCGGTCCCGAGATGGACGAAGCCGGCAATCCGCTCATGTGCCTGCACGCCAAGCACTGCGGCGGCCTCGGCGTCGTAGGCCGCCCATTCGGTGAGCCAGACGCCGGCCCAGCCGCTGGCATTGGCGGCCAACAGCAGGTTGTAGCAAAGCGCTCCGGCGGAGAGCTCCTGCTCCCAGACCGGTGTGCGGCCGTCTTCAACCGGGCTCGAGATAACGGCCACCACCACGGGCGCCCGAAGCATCGATTTTGCAGCATCCTCGATCTGCACCTCAGGCGCCGCCCGGCCCTTGAGGATCGACGCGAGCGCAGCGCCGAACCTGAAGCGGGCCTCGCCTTCCAGCACGACGAACCGCCAGGGCCCGAGTTTCCGGTGATCCGGCACTCTGGCGGCGACGAGAAGCAGCTCATCGAGCTCGGCCGGATCAGGCCCTGGCGCGCCGAGGACAAGCTTGTTGGCGGATTTGCGAAGCGCCAGCAGGGCGCGGGCGTCTGCGCTGGGACGGGCGCCGGCGAGCGGCGCGTCACGCTGGGGCGGGGGCGGAAAGCGTTTGGTCATCGTTGTCTGGCTTAATGCGGGCTGCGCCGGAGGAGAAGCGTCCAAAATGGCGCGTCCGGGCCATGACAATTGAATTTATGGCCACTTGAGCCCACTTTGTTCACCAGATGCCTTGCAGGAGCCAGCCATGATCGACAATCCAGACATCGGCGCACCGGCCCCTGCGTGGAAGCGGCTCCGGTTCGAAGCCACCGCCGCAGCTGCGGAAGAGCCATCACTGTCGAGCTATCTCAACGCCGCGATCCTCAATCATGTGACCCTCGGCCAGGCGCTGTCTTATCATCTGGCCGAAAAGCTCGCGAGCCCGGCTATGGCCACGCAGCAGGTTCGCCACGTCATTTCGGGCATCTATGACGGCGCCCCCGATCTCATCGCCATGGCTGAAACCGACATGCAGGCCGTGCTCGAGCGCGATCCCGCCTCCCGCGGCATGCTGCAGCCTTTCCTGTTCTTCAAGGGTTACCTCGCGCTCCAGACCCACCGCATCGCACACCAGCTCTGGCGCCTCGGCCGCGAAACGCTGGCCTTCCATTTCCAGAGCCGTGCGTCGGAACTGTTTGATGTTGATATTCACCCGGCGGCTCGCATCGGGCGCGGGGTGATGCTCGATCATGCTTCCGGGATCACGATTGGCGAGACGGCGGTCGTGGGGGATGGCTGTTCGCTGCTTCACGGTGTGACGCTGGGCGGGACCGGTAAGGAAGTCGGCGACCGGCACCCGAAGATCGGCCGCGGTGTCCTGCTGTCGGTCGGCGCCAAGATCCTCGGCAACATCACGGTGGGCGACGAAGCCAAGGTGGCTGCCGGCAGCGTGGTGCTGAAAGATGTGCCGGGCTATTGCACGGTGGCCGGGGTCCCCGCGAAGGTCGTTGCCGGCCCGACCTGCTGTCAGCCGGCCCAGACCATGGACCAGGGCATTCCGGACACCGCCGAAACTTAAGCCAGCCACCGAGCAGCGCAGCACTTTGCTCAGGCGCGCAAAGCGTCTAGTCTCGCCGCGTATTGATTTGGTTCAGGAAATCCCATGATAAACAAAGAAGAAACGCTGCGCCTTGAGGCTTATCTCAAGGAGAAGCTGCATCCCGGCCTGCGCCTTCTGTCGCGCGACAAGCTGAACGATTCCCTTGAAGTCTACCTCGGCGCCGAGTTCCTGGCCGTCGTCTACAAGGACGAGGAAGAAGGCGAGACATCGTACCAGTTCATGATGACGGTCCTCAAGGAAGACATCATGGGCGGCTGAGCCATCAGCCTGCCTCGCGGTACGCCGCGCGCTCCAACCGGTCATTGATGGCTTCGCCGAGACCCGTGAATGGGATCGGCGATACCGCAATGCGTTCGAACCGCGTGTCGAGACTGCGCAGCATCCCGAACAGGTTGGCGGCGGCTTCGACGAGGTCGCCAGAGGTCGACAGGCTGAGGTCTCCGGGCACCAGAGGTCCGAAGGCGAGGAAACCTTCACCGTCTTCCGGCGCGGCCGCATTCAGACGCAGGCGCGCCCTGGGGGCGTAGTGTGATTTCATCTGGCCGGGCGCATTGATCCCCGACTGGCCGGCATAGGCCCGCACGCTGCGGCCAAGTTTTGCTGAGATCGTCTCCGTCGCAAGACCGCCCGGCCGGAGCAGGACAGGTTCGCCATCATGAAAGCTGAGGATCGTGGATTCCATCCCGACAACGCACGGGCCACCATCGAGGATCAGGCTTATGCGTTCGCCCAGATCTTCCGCGACATGCTCGGCCCGGGTGGGGCTGACATGCCCGGAACGGTTCGCGGAAGGTGCAACGAGCGGGCGCCCGAATGCCTCGATCAGGGCCGCGGCCGCCCGGTGTCCGGGCCAGCGCACCGCCAGGGTCTCCAGACCCGCCCGGGCGAGATCGCAGACGCGGCCCTCGGCCCGGGCAGGAAGGACAAGGGTCATGGGCCCCGGCCAGAAGGCTTCGGCGCAGGTGCGCGCCAGCGGCGGGAACCCGGCCTCACGCTGCGCCATCTCCCAGGACGAGACATGCGCAATCAGCGGATTGAACCGGGGGCGCCCCTTGGCCTCGTACAATCGGGCCACGGCCTCCGGGTTGGCGGCATCTGCCGCGAGGCCATAGACGGTCTCGGTCGGCATCGCGACAAGGCCGCCCTCGCTGAGGATCTCGGCAGCAAGGGCAATCGTTTCGGGAAGGATGGGGACAATCGAGGCGGTCATTGCGCGGCCTTACCACCGCCCGGCCCGGACACAAACGCGGCGCTTACGGTTTGCGCGTGGCTCTGCCCGAGATTTCGACGCTCACTTCGTCCGCGACGTATTGTGCTCCGGCGTCCGAGGCCTGTCCCAGATCCAGAGCCTTGCGCGAGAATTTTGCCGAACCCTCCAGGCGCGCTTCGTCCCCGTCGATGTCGAGCGTGAACGCCAGCGGCAGACTGACCGGCCTGCCCTTGAGGGTCACCGTCGCCGTCGCCTGGTATCCGGCGGCCACCTGCCTGAAATCACCCAGCTCAACCGTTGCCTGCGGAAACTCTGAAGCATTGAACCATTCGCGGCTCTTCAGGCTGTCGTCATAGAGCTTCTTACCCGTCCTGGCGGTGCGGGTATCGACCGATACCTGCACTTGCGATCTTTCAAGCGCTTCCGGATAGAAAGCGACATCGGCTGTCCAGGCATCGAACACGCCTTCGAATTTCCTGCCCTCGTGCAGGCCGGAGAAGGCGATCTCGGATTTTTCGTAATCGACAATCCAGTTCGCCTGGACGCCGGTTCCTGAAGAGCCCGGTGGCTTGGGGCTGGGGTTTGCAGGTCCGGAGCCAAGCAAGGCGAAAGCCGCAATGGCGGCAAACAGCGCCGCGCTGCCACCGAAGGCGAACACGAAGCCTTTGGGCGGCAGGGCCGGCGGGTTTGTCCTGCCGAACAGGCCGGGGATCATCTTCTTGAGCACCCCATCTTCGGCGCCGATCTCGTGCTTCACCGCGCCGGCGACATGCAGTGCCAGAAGCGCGATGATTACCCAGGCGCCCTTGCTGTGAAAGAACTCGGTGAATTCGTACAGATCCTCGCCGATCAGCCCTTCGGTGAAGGGCAGGTGGGGCCAGCTGACAACGCCATAAAGCACCGTCGCAACCTGGAAGGGCGAGACCGATACCATCAGCCAGCCGCCCAGCGGGATGGCGATCATCAAGACATAAAAAGCAATGTGGACGACATGCGAGGCGGTCTTTTCAATCCCGGGCATGCCCTCAGGCAGGAGCGGTGGCGGATTGGCAAACCGCCAGGCGAGCCGGGCAAGCGCCAGGAACAGGATCGTGATCCCGACCGACTTGTGAAGCTGGAACCGCGCCTCATTGTCCTCCATGTTCCAGCCCAGCCAGATCATGAACAGCAACAGCGCCGCCATGGCCCAGTGAAGGGCAATGGCGACGCCGGTATACCGTGAGGACGCTTCAGCGTTCATGGGTTACGGGGCAACCACTTCGGCGAATTCGGCTTCAATGATCACTTCGACTTCATCCGCGATGTTAGGAATGTAGGCGCCCATGCCAAAGTCTGACCGCTTGAGCGTTGTGCTGGCGGAAAAACCGATCTTGTCCTGGTCCGGCGCCCAGGGCATCTGGGCGACGCCATTATAGGTCACGTCCAGCGTTACCGGTTTGGTGACGCCCAGAAAGGTCAGGTCGCCAGTCACGGTGCCGGTGGTCGGGCTGGCCTGGGTCGCACTGGTCGACCTGAAGCTGATCTGCGGATGGGCGCCGGCGTTGAACCACTGCGCGTTCTTCGCAAGGTCTTCGTTCCAGCTCGCGAAACCACTGTCGGCATGGCCGGCCTTGTAGTCGCCCGGATAGTCCGTCTCGACCGAAAGCGGATCGATCGTTACCTCGACAGAATTTGCGGCAATGTCGGCCGGGTTGAAGTTGAGGGTTGCGTCAAACGACTTGAAGCGCGCGGTGTACTTCGCCAGTCCGAAATGGTTGACGCGCCACGTGATCGAGGCGTGCGTCGGATCGATCTTGTAGGTGGCAGCCTTGCCGTACGCGACTTCAGCGGCGGGAGCAGCTTCGGTCGTTGCCGCTTCAGCGGCGGGAGCGGCCGTTTCCGGTGATGCAGCCGGCGCGGAGGCCGGGGTGCAGGCGGCGAGAACGAGTGCGCTCGCGGAAATCAGGAAAAGTCTCATTGTCTTCGTCTCCAAAATGCCCAACGGGTCGAGCTATCAAGTAGCGCAGACTTTTCGCGCGTGCATCTACTAAGCTATCACCTGCCACGCATAACGCCTATCCACGACACGGAATTCTGATGGCCTACGACGCCCCAATCGAGGAAATTGAGTTCTCTCTCAAGGAGATAGCGCAGATCGGAAAGCTGGCGGGGCTTCCCGGCCTGGGGGCGTATGACGCCGATATTATCCGCCCGATCCTGGAAGAAGCCGGCAAACTCGCCCGCGACGTGCTGGCACCGCTGAACCCGACAGGCGATTCGCAAGGCGCCAGGCTGGGCGATGAGGGGGTCATCGCACCCGATGGCTTCAAGGCTGCGTATGAAGCTTTCCGGCAGGGCGGATGGATGGGTCTTGCCGCTCCCGAAGCGTGGGGCGGGCAGGGGCTGCCGCGTGCCCTGGCCCTCGGCGTCATGGAGATTTTCCATTCGGCCAACATGGCGTTCGGCCTTTGTCCGATGCTGACCTATGGCGCGGTCGAGGCCCTGCTGGCGCACGGCACCGCCGAACAGAAACAGATATACCTCCCGAAACTCGTCGCCGGCGACTGGACGGGCACGATGAACCTGACCGAGCCTCAGGCGGGCAGCGATGTCGGTGCGCTCACCACAAGGGCGGCGCCGAATGCGGATGGCAGCTACGCCATCACCGGCCAGAAAATATACATCACCTGGGGCGACCACGACCTCGCCGGGAACATCATCCACATGGTGCTTGCCCGCCTTCCGGGTGCGCCGAAGGGATCAAAGGGCATTTCGCTCTTCCTCGTCCCGAAGGTCCTCGTCAACGCAGACGGATCGCCCGGCGCGCGCAATGCAGTGCGCTGTATCGGCCTGGAGAAGAAAATCGGAATTCATGCCAGCCCGACCTGCGTGATGGAGTATGCAGGCGCGACCGGCTGGCTGATCGGGGAAGCCAACAAGGGCCTCGCCTGCATGTTCACGATGATGAATTCAGCGCGGCTGAATGTCGGGCTGGAAGGCGTCGGCGTCGGGGAGGCGGCCTACCAGGCGGCCTTCAGCTACGCGAAGGACCGCAGGCAGGGTAACGCTGAGGGCGTCTCAGGCCCCGCGCCGATCCTTCACCACGCGGACGTACGGCGTACACTGATCACCATGCGTGCCCGCGTCGCGGCTGCAAGGGCCATCTGCTACGCCTGCGGCGTTTCCGCAGACCTGGCGCATGCCTCCGATGTGCCATCGGTGCGCACAGCCGCCAGGGCGCGCGAAGACCTGCTGACGCCCATCGCGAAGGCCTGGAGCACCGACATGGGTGTTGATGTCGCCAGCCTCGGCGTGCAGGTGCATGGCGGTATGGGCTTCATGAACGACACGCTTGCCGCGCAGCTCTACCGCGATGCCCGGATAGCGCCGATCTACGAGGGTACCAACGGCATCCAGGCGATCGATCTCGTCGGGCGGAAGATCGCCGCCAATGGCGGCGCCTCGATGCGCGCCATGCTGACCGAAATCGACGAAACCGTCCGGGCTTCCCGGTCCACCAACAATCCGCAGTTTGTTCAGCTGGCGGAGCGTCTCTGGGCCGCTTCTAGGGCTTTGGCGGACGCGACAGACTGGATACTTGCCCGCATGAAATCAGAGGAACAGGACAAGGCGCTCGCCGGGGCGACAGCCTATCTGGCGCTCGCTGGCGACGTGATCGGCGGCCATTTCCTCGTCCGCGCCGCGCTGGCGGCGCGCCAGAAGGATCCGGATTTCCGTGCCCGGCAGATGGCACTGGCAGGCTTCTTCGCCGAGACGTCGCTCGCCTCTGCGCCCGGCCGCGTAGCCGGCATCACTGAAGGCGGCGACCGGTTCCTCGACAACAGCCGCGCACTCTTTGGGATCGATTAGACCATGGCCGCCTGGACGAAGACCTATGACGGCGCAGAGCCTGTGCGCATCAACAAGTGGCTGGCGCTGGAAGGCGTGTGCTCGCGCCGTGAAGCCGATGCCCTGATCGAACAGGGGCTCGTCGAGATCGACGGCAAGCCGGTCACCGAACTCGGTGAGCGGATCGTCCCGGGACAGATGATCAGGCTGAATTCCAAGGCTGCGCAGAAGCTCGACAGCCAGCTCTCGATCGTCCTCAACAAACCCGTCGGCTACGTCTCGGGGACACCCGAGCCCGGAGAGACACCTGCTATCCGCCTGATCACCAAAGCGACGCTGAAAGGCGAAGCGCATGCGATCCCGGGGCGCAACAACAAGATGGCGCCCCTCGGCCGGCTCGACAAGGACTCGCGCGGCCTGCTGATCCTGTCGGAGGACGGCGTGCTGGCGAAAGCCGTCATTGGCCCGCTGAGCGAAGTCGACAAGGAATACGTGGTCAAAGTTCTGGGCGAGATCACGCCGGAAAAACTTGCCCTCCTCCGGCATGGCCTCGAACTCGATGGCCGCAGGCTTCGCCCCGCCAAGGTCAACGCCGAAGGCCGGGACACGCTCCGGTTCGTGCTCTCAGAAGGCCGCAACCGCCAGATCCGGCGGATGTGTTCGCTCGTCCATCTGCGCGTGGCCGACCTCCAGCGCGTCCGCGTCGGCCCGGTAGAACTCGGCAATCTGCCGGAAGGCAGATGGCGCCCGCTCAGCCACAAGGAACGCGCGGCCCTGATCGCTGCCAGCGTCGGCAAGGCGGCGCAGGCCAGGTCGGCGGAGAAAGCACCTGCACCGGGGCCGAAAGCGCGCAAGTCGTCTTCCGGGAAATCCAGGGAAGTCGCCTCGGAACTGGCCCCGAAAGTACCCTACCGCACCCGCAATTACGGCCTGACCGGGGAAGGCTTCCGGCGCACCCGGCTGCCCCCGCGGCCCCGCAACCCGATCAAATAGCATTCCCCTGCGTGACGGCTCGACGGGCCCTCTTGGCCGGGTATCGTCCCGGGATGGATGGATTTGAATACGTACCGACCAGCCGTTTCGGGCTGGATTACCCCTTCGGGGAGGCGACGCCGGGCCTGGCCGGGACGATCACGGTCGCGCCGGGGATCGAATGGGTGCGCATGCCGCTGCCCTTCTCGCTGAAGTTCATCAATCTCTGGCTCATCGATGACGGTGACAGCTGGACCATCGTCGACACCGGCCTGCCGCTGCCGGAGACCAAGTCCGCCTGGCGCCAGCTGCTTGATGCGCGCGTCACGGCGCAGAAGCCGCTGAAGCGCGTCATTGTCACCCACATGCATCCCGACCATGTCGGCAGCGCCGGCTGGCTCTGCCACAAGTACGGCGCCGAACTCTGGATGAGCCGCCTGGAATACATCACCTGCCGGATGCTGGTGGCCGATACCGGCCGGCAGGCCCCGCCGGTGGCGATCGAATTCTACCGCCAGTCCGGCTGGGGCGAGGCGGCGCTGGAAAACTACAGGTCGCGCTTCGGCGGGTTCGGCCGGGGCGTGAGCCTGATGCCGGATGCCTACCACCGGCTGTCAGACGGCGACGTGTTCGAGATGGCTGGCGCGACCTGGCAGGTCATCATGGGCGCAGGCCACTCGCCCGAGCATGCCTGCCTTTACTGTCCGGAGCGCAATATCCTGATCTCCGGCGACCAGATCCTGCCGCGCATCTCGTCGAACGTGTCGGTCCACCCGACGGAACCGGACGCCGATCCGCTGGCCGAATGGCTGGAGAGTTGCCGGAAGTTGCTGAAAGCCCTGCCGGAAGACTGCCTCGTCCTGCCTGCCCACAACGAGCCCTTCACCGGTGCCCACAAGCGCCTGCAGCACCTGATCGACGGTCACGAAACGGCGCTCACGCGTCTTCGCAAGCGCCTGGACAAGGGGCCCGTCAAAGTGCTCGAAACCTTCGTCTCCGTGTTCGGCCGGGCGATTGAGGGCGATGAACTGAGCATGGCCACCGGTGAGGCGCTCGCGCACCTGAATTACCTCAGACACCGGGGTGAACTGGTGATTTCCCGCTCCGAAAGCGGCGTGGCACTTTACAATCTGGCTCATGTCGCCCAACCGGGCGAATAGCAGTCTGACCCGGTATTTCGCCTTCGCAGAGCCTTACCTTTTCGTCTAAGACTGGCGCGCAAGCGGATTCTTGAGGTTATGATGCCGAGCCAAATCGACGCCCAGGCCCAACCGGCGGCGCCGGCGTCCACCTGGGAAAAGGTCAAACGGGAGCTTAAGGAGTGGGCTGCCACACTGGCTATCGTTGCGCCGGCGTTCCTGCTGTTCACCGGCCTTGCCTACGAACAGCGCGTGATCCCGTCCGAAAGCATGGTGCCGACACTGGAAGTCGGCGACCGCGTAGCCGTCGCAAAGTTTGCCTATGGATACGGGCGCTATTCTCTCCCGCTCAGCCTCGGCCGTTACCTGCCGCTCGGCGAAGGCCGGTTTTTCCCCGGCACGCCGGAGCGCGGCGAAGTGGTGGTCTTCGAGCATACCCATTCCGACCGCGTGATGATCAAGCGTATCGTCGGCCTGCCGGGCGACACGGTGCAGATCCTGGGCGAGACCCTGATCATCAACGGTGAGCCGGTGGAGTCGGAATTTGTCCGCGACGTGCGCTATGCGCCTGACAAGGAAGTAGTGATTGAACAGGTTCAGGAATGGACCGAGACGATCGGTGACCGGACCTGGACGACCCACAGGGGCCTTCGGGGCCGCCCGGTATCGGACACGTTGCTCTTTGTCGTGCCGGAAGATCACCTGTTCCTGATCGGCGACAACCGCAACAACTCCTATGACAGCCGGGAACTCTCAGGCCATTGCCCGCCCATCAATGGCGTGGTCGACCGTGCAGGCTGCCCGCTTCGCGGCGATGCGGATGATGCCTCCGTCGGCTTTGTGCCGACGGATCACCTCATCGGACGCGCAGATACGGTGCTTCTGACCTTCCACCGCTGCAAGCTGCAGGACGGCGAGGCGTGCCAGAAGCGTGTCTGGCGCGGGCTCTAGTTTAACCCGCCGCTCTGCAGGCTTCGCGCTTGCCCGGAACGGGCAACGCCGTTAGTCGGAAGAGGCGGGCGAGAAGGCTTGCTTGAACCATTCGGGGGAAGGACGATGCCAGACACGACATCGGCCGGGTCGCCGCGCGGACCCATCATCATCTCCCGCCATGGCCGTCCTGCGCTTGACCGCCAGGCCGGACCAAGGCTCGGCTGGCGTGACTATGTCGGCTGGTGGGATCGATACGAAGCAGGCCCGCTTGCCGATGGCCAGAAAGCGCCGCAAGCCCTGATGGACCTCGTCGCGGACGCCGAAGTGGTGTTTGCGTCGGGCCGGCTGAGAGCCCAGCAAACCGCCGGCATCGCCCTGCCGCACAAGATTGCCGCGCATGATCCCGTGTTCAATGAAGCCACGCTGCCGCCGCCGAAGCTGGCCGGTGTGAAGGCCCTGCCGAAAACGTGGAATGTGCTGGCGCGAACGGCCTGGCTGGCCGGACACAGCATTGGCGGCGAAAACTCGAAAGAGGCGCGCCTGCGGGCCAGGATTGCCGCGCTGCGGCTGCATGAGGCCTCCGCGCAGGGAAAGGTCTACCTGGCCGCCCATGGCTGGTTCAACAGGATGCTCCGGCCGGAACTGCGCCAGCTTGGCTGGGTCTGCGCGCAGGATGGCGGAGACCACTACTGGAGTTACCGCGTCTACACCTATCGCGGGCGATAATACGGCCGGTGGCCTGTATTTTGGTTGTCGGTCCCGGCCGGTGGCTCTAGAACTTTCAGGAAGCGGCGGGAGCAGGATGCCAGACATGGCTGAGACCAGGACCAAACCGGTCGACAAGATGACCTTCGAGGAAGCTCTCGCGGAGCTCGAGGGCATCGTGCGCCAGCTCGAAACGGGCGACGTCGAACTTGAAAAGTCGATCGCCATCTATGAGCGCGGCGCGGCGCTGAAGGCGCATTGCGAAGGGCGCCTCAGGTCTGCGGAACTGAAGGTCGAGCAGATCGTGCAGGGCACCAGCGGCCCGGTCACCGAACCTGCAGCGTTCGACTGAGAGTTCTAACAGGCAATGGGGGAAGTTACCGGGTTCGAGCAGAGGCTGAAGGAAGTGGCAGACCGGGTGACGGTGGCGCTCGATCAGCTGATTCCGCCTGCCAGCGGTCCTGAAGCCAACCTGATGCGCGCCATGCGCCATGCCGCCCTCGCCAATGGCAAGAGGATGCGCCCTTTCTTCGTGCTTGAAACAGGCGCGATGTTCGGTGCCTCCGAGAAAAGCCTGTTGCGCACGGCGGCGGCGCTCGAGTGCGTGCACTGTTATTCGCTGGTCCATGACGACTTGCCCTGCATGGACGATGACGATTTCCGGCGCGGCCAGCCTACGGTTCACAAGGCCTTCGACGAGGCGACGGCCGTGCTTGCCGGCGACGCCCTGCTGACACTGGCGTTCAAGATCCTCGCCTCGAGCGAAACCCATGACGATCCGGCCATCCGCGTCATGCTGATCGAGCGTCTTTCCGATGCCTCAGGCGCCCGCGGCATGGTGGGCGGTCAGATGATCGACATGCTGGAGCTCGACAGCCCCCGGGACCTCAACACGATCACCCGTATGCAACGCCTCAAGACGGGCGCCCTGATTTCCTATGCCATGGAAGCGGCGGCGATCATCGGCCATGCGCGCGAAGCCGAACGCAACGCCCTGGCCGGATTTGCCAATGACCTGGGCCTCGCCTACCAGATCGCCGACGATATTCTGGATGCTGAAGGTGACGAGGATATCGCCGGAAAGCCGCTGCGGACCGATCATGCGGCTGGAAAAGCCAATTTCGTGACCCTGCTGGGGGTCGACGGAGCCCGCCAGAGGGTCCGTTTGCTGGCGGCCCAGGCCAAGGAACATCTGGGAATTTTCCGTGACAAGGCCGCTATACTGCTCCATTCCGTGGACTATGTATTAGACAGGCCACGTTGAAACGACTGCGCTGACATCAAGAAAAGACAACGCGAGATGACAGAAATTCGCCCCAACCGGCTGCTCGATGCCATCAATTCCCCGGCGGACCTGAAGGGGCGTTCGCGCGCCGAAATCAAGCAGATCGCCGACGAAGTCCGTGAGGAAGTCATTGATGTCGTGGCGGTGACGGGCGGCCACCTTGGTTCGGGCCTGGGCGTTGTCGAGCTGACCGTGGCGATCCATTCGGTCTTCAACACGCCGGACGACAGGCTGGTCTGGGATGTCGGCCACCAGTGCTATCCTCACAAGATCCTTACCGGCCGCCGCGACCGGATGCGCACGCTCCGGCAGGGCGGGGGCCTTTCCGGCTTCACCAAGCGTTCCGAGAGCGAATTCGACCCCTTCGGCGCCGCCCACGCCGCCACCTCCATTTCCGCGGGCCTTGGCTTTGCCAAAGCGCGCGACCTGCAGGGCCGCCGGAACAATGTGGTCTGCGTCATTGGCGACGGATCGATGTCGGCCGGCATGGCCTATGAAGCGATGAACAATGCGGGCGCTGACAAGTCGCGCCTGATCGTCATCCTCAACGACAATGACATGTCGATCGCCCCGCCGGTCGGCGCCATGAGCCACTATTTCTCGCGCCTCGTCTCTTCGCGCCCGTATCGCGGGCTGCGCCGCTTCGCGAAAAAGGTTGTTGCCCCGATGGGCCTGGAGTCGCCGGCACGCCGCGCCGAAGAGTACCTGCGCGGTTTCGCGATGGGCGGCACCATGTTCGAGGAGATGGGCTTTTACTATATCGGCCCGGTCGACGGGCACGATCTTGATACCCTGCTGCCGATCCTCGAAAACGTTCGCGACATCGAAGATGGCCCGATCCTGCTTCACGTCGTGACGCAGAAAGGCAAGGGCTACGCTCCGGCAGAAAACTCCGCGGACAAGTATCACGGCGTCTCGAAATTCTCGGTCGTCACCGGCGAGCAGTCCAAAGGCGCCGCCGGTCCGCCGACTTACCAGAAAGTGTTCGGCCAGACGCTGGCCAGACTCGGCGAGACGGATGAGCGCATCTGCGCAATCACGGCCGCCATGCCGTCCGGCACCTCGACGGATATCTTCGGCGCCAGGTTCCCGCAACGCCATTTCGATGTCGGTATCGCCGAGCAGCACGCTGTCACGTTTGCGGCAGGACTCGCGGCCGACGGTATGAAGCCGTTCTGCGCGATCTACTCGACCTTCCTTCAGCGTGGCTACGACCAGGTGGTCCACGACGTGGCGATCCAGAAACTGCCGGTCCGGTTCGCGCTTGACCGCGCCGGCCTCGTCGGGGCCGATGGCGCAACCCATGCCGGCAGTTTCGACATCGGCTACCTCGGCGCGTTGCCGGGTTTTGTCTGCATGGCACCCGGTGATGAAGCCGATCTTGCCCGCATGGTGAGGACCGCGCTCGAGATCGACGATGGCCCGAGCTCGATCCGTTATCCGCGCGGCGAAGGCATCGGCATCGAAATCCCGGCCGACCTGAAAGCCCTCGAGATCGGCAGGGGCCGGATCGTCCGCGAGGGGACCACCGTCGCAATCCTGTCCTTCGGCGCGCGCCTGCAGGAATCCCTGAAAGCTGCAGAAATGCTCTCCGCCCAGGGGCTCAGTACAACGGTCGCAGATGCCCGCTTCTCACGGCCGCTGGACGGGGAACTGGTCGAGCGGCTGGCGAAGGAACACGAAGTCCTCATCACGATCGAAGAAGGCGCCAAAGGCGGCTTCGGCAGTTTCGTGCTCGAACACCTGGCCAATGCCGGGGCGCTCGACACCGGCCTCAAGATCCGCATCATGACCCTGCCGGACGTTTTCCAGGACCAGGATTCGCCGTTCGCGATGTATGAGACAGCGGGCCTCAATGCCCGCCATATCGCAGCCCGCGCCATCGAGGCGCTCGGCCGGGGTGACATTTCTGCAATCGAGAGCGCCGCCCGCGCCTGAGCGCCAGACGCCGCAAATTGACCTGAGTTCAGCCATGTCCCTGCCTGGCTTGCCACGCTAGACAAAGCATCGCGCAACTTTGTTTCAGCGCAGTTCAACACTTTTGACCGGAGAAAACAGATGCTTCGTCCTCTCTTGCTTGCCGCGGCCTGCGCGCTCGTGCTCTCCGCCTGCGCGTCTTCGAATTCCCCGGGTGCCTCCGCGCCCGCAGCCGCCGGGACCTCGGCCGTCGTCTCGCCATACTATCTCGGCCTGCGGACGGCTGATGAACTCGTCAGCGCCGGCAACACGCCGACCGCCATCCAGCGCCTCATGCAGCTGGCCGGTGATACGAGCCTGTCACCCGAGCAGCGTTCTGAAGTCCTCTACAGGCTTGGCAAGCTCAGTATCTCGCCGACCGGCTATGACGCCGAAGGCGCCGTTGAGTATTTCAACGAAGTCCTGACCGGTTTCGCCGCGACCCCGGCGGCGAAACAGTCGGCCGCCGCCCTGCCGGCCGCCGAGGCCGCCGTTGCCGTCCACCTTGCGACCCTGGAATCGCTCGACGCGGCCCGCTCCGATAAGTTCCTGGCCCTGTTCAACCTCGGGCGCCACCTCGATGCCATCGACCTGATGATCGCCAATGACATCCTGCCGGGCAATGAGGAGCTGCTGGCGATGTACCAGATCGGCTATTTCTGCGAAGATTCGAACCTGACCGGCCGCGCTTATTCCGTCACTGACCGCGATGGCACGGTCCGCAGCCTGCGCTTCTGCGACGCCGGCAAGTAACTGGCACAACGAGCCGGCGCCGCCTCGCCAGCTGGGAGACAACACCGCAGGGCCGCTGTTCCCCGCTTGCCCGGCAAGCGGGGAACAGCGGCCCGTTCGCTTGCGGGCGGCGCGGCCATCCCTGCCGAAATTGGCGCCTTGCCTCTTCAAAGGGCCCTCCAGACATGGTTTGCTGGCAACGATCAAACATTCTGGAGGAAAATGACCATGGCCGAAGGCGCGAGTTCGAACTGGCCCGTAATGTCGATTGCGGCGGCCAATGCGGCGCTCGCCGGGCCGGGCTCTCCGGTCGAACTGGAGGACGCCGTGATCGGCGGCGTGCCGATGAAGGTCTACAAGAACGCGCCGCCCACGATCCCCTTCATCCTTGAGGCGGCAGCAGCCCAGTTCGGGGACCGGACCTATATCGTCTACGAAAACGAGCGCGTCACTTTCCGCGCCCTGCATCTGGCCTCGCGCAGGCTGGCCAGGGCGCTGGTGTCGGATTTCGGCATCGTGAAGGGCGACCGCGTGGCGGTCATCATGCGCAACTATCCCGAATGGCCGCTTGGCTTTTACGCCGCGCTGAGCGCCGGCGCGATCACAACACCGATGAACTCCTGGTGGACCGCTGAGGAGCTGGAGTACGGATTGTCGTTCGTGGGCGTCAAGGCTGCGATCGTCGATGCCCAGATTTACGAACGCATCCGGGGCATGCTCGAACGCCTGCCCGACCTGAAGCACATCCTGATTGCACGCGAATCCGTTGAAGAAATTGCCGATCCGCGCGTCGCCTCCCTGAACGACATTGTGGGTCATCCGAATTCCTGGGCGGACCTGCCGGACGCCGGGCCATCCGGGGTCGAACTCGGCCCGGACGACGATGCCACCATCATGTACACGTCCGGCACCACGGGTAAGCCGAAGGGCGCGCTCGCCACCCACCGCGCCGTGATCTCCAACATGTTCAATTCGACCACGTGCCAGGCCCGCATGTACCTGCGCAAGGGCGAGCCCATCCCCGCGCCGGACCCGGACGCGATGCGCGGCACGCTGCTTGCCGTGCCCTTCTTCCACGCGACCGGAGCCTTCGCAATCCTCATCCCCTCCGCCCTGCGCGGTGACAAGATCGTGTCGATGTACAAATGGGACGCCGGTCAGGCGCTGCCGATCATCGAAGCGGAGAAGATAACGTCCGTAGGCGGCGTACCCGCGATTGCCTGGCAGCTGCTGGAACATCCCGACCGGGACAAGTACGACCTCTCGAGCATCCAGGTCATATCCTATGGCGGTGCGCCTTCGGCGCCCGAGCTCGTCTCGACGATCAAGAAGCGCTTCCCGGACGCGGCCCCCGGCAATGGCTGGGGCATGACAGAGACCTGCGCGACAGCCACGCTGAACATCGGCGAGGATTATGTGAACCGCCCCTCCAGCGCCGGCGCGCCTCCGGGCGCGGTTGAGATCAGGATCTGTGATCCCGAGGGCAGGGACGTGGCGCCGGGCGAGGTCGGCGAACTCTGGTGCAAGGGTCCGTCCAACTGCCGGCTTTACTGGAACCGCCCGGACGCAACCGCTGAAACCTTCCGCAATGGCTGGGTCGTCACGGGCGATCTTGCGCGCATCGACGAGGAAGGCTTCCTCTACCTCGTCGACCGCGCCAAGGACATGCTGATCCGCGGCGGAGAAAACATCTACTGCATCGAAGTCGAGAACGCGCTCTATGACCACCCTGCCGTGATGGACGCTGCGGTCGTAGGCATCCAGCACAAGATCCTCGGCGAGGAAGTCGGCGCCGTCGTACAGCTGAAGCCCGGCAAAGGCGCAACCGAGGCGGAGCTGCGCGCGCATGTCGCCGGGCAACTGGCTGCGTTCAAGGTGCCGGTTGAGATCCAGTTCCAGAACGAACCTCTGCCGCGCAACGCGAACGGCAAGATCGTGAAGTCCGAACTGCGCCAGCGCTTCAAAGCGAGAGCCTGACCGCATGACCGCTACCAGAAGACGTATCGGCGACCGGGATATCCATCCCATCGGCCTCGGCTGCATGAACATCACATACGCTTACGGGCCGCCGATTGATGAGTCCGAGGCCAGGGCCTTGCTGGTGCGGGCCCTGGATATCGGGTGCGATTTTCTCGACACGGCCACGATCTACGGCCTGGGCCGCAGCGAGGAACTGATCGGCGAGGCGCTGGGGCACAGGCGCAGGGAATACTTCCTCGCCAGCAAGTGTGTGCTGGGTTTCCGGGATGGCCAGCGCGTGCTGGATGGCCGGCCGGAAGCGATCAAGGCCGCCTGCGAAGCGAGCCTCAAACGTCTGCGTACGGATGTGATCGATCTCTATTATCTGCACCGTCCGGATCCGAAGGTGCCGGTGGAGGAGTCTGCAGGCGCGCTGGCCGATCTGGTCGCCGAGGGCAAGATCCGCTTTATCGGCCTGTCCGAAATGGGCGCAGACCAGCTGCGCCGGGCACACGCCGTGCACCCGGTTGCCGCGATGCAGTCCGAATATTCTCTCTGGGTGCGTAATCCGGAGATTGCGGTCCTCGATGCCTGCCGCGAACTCGGCACCGTGCTGGTGGCGTTCTCGCCTGTGGGGCGCGGCTTTCTTGCCGATCCTCCGGCGGACCCGGAAACGTTCCATGCCAGCGATATGCGCCTGAGCATGTTCCCCCGGTTCAGGCCGGAATTCTACCCGGCCAACCTCGCCCTGCTGGACGAGGCGAAAGCCGTTTCGCGCGAGGCCGGCTGCTCTGTGGCGCAGCTGGCGCTCGCCTGGACGCTTGCCAGGGGCAGCCATGTGATCCCCATTCCCGGCACGAAGAGCCTCGCGCACCTTGAAGAGAACCACGCCGCCGCGCAGGTCATGCTGTCGCCCGCCCAGGTCGCGCGCCTCGACGCCCACTTTGCGCCGGAGCGGGCGGCCGGCCCGCGCTACAGCCCGCCGGGGCAGGCGGGGGTGACAACGGAAATGTACGATTTTGAAAAGCAGGCCCATGGCGGATAAGCCGCCGGTGGCGCTGGAGAACCGGGGCGA
This sequence comes from Hyphomonas sp., assembly GCA_016124495.1. GTDB lineage: Bacteria > Pseudomonadota > Alphaproteobacteria > Caulobacterales > Hyphomonadaceae > Hyphomonas. The sequence goes on from WGNP01000011.1 coordinate 105,872, forward strand.
AGGCGAAGACGGGCGGCGCTACTCACCTTCCGTCGCCCGCAACCGCGACCCGATCCGGGAGGCTCTGGCGCAGGTGTTCATCCCGCCCGCGCGCGTGCTCGAGATTGCCTCCGGAACCGGCGAACACGGCGCCTTCCTGACATCCGGGTTGCCGGGCCTGCACTGGACCTATTCGGATCTGGACGGCGACAGCCTTGTCAGCCAGCGCGCCTGGCAGCAGGCGGACACGGCCGGACGCCTGGCGGGACCCCTGCGCATAGATGCCTCCGCGCAGGATTGGGGCGACGCCGAAAGCCTGGCGCCGTGGGACGCGGTCTTCTGCGCCAACATGGTGCACATTGCGCCGTGGCCGGCGGCGGTAGGCCTGATCTGCGGGGCAGGGCGCCTATTGCGGCCAGGCGGCCTGCTCATCCTTTATGGACCGTTCGCCCGGTCAGGCGCCATGGCGCCCTCCAACGCCGCTTTCGACGAAAGCCTCAAGCTGCGCAATCCGGACTGGGGCGTGCGCGACCTCGACCGGGATCTCGTCCCGCTCGCGGATGCGTCTGGGCTGGCGCTGCAAAGCGTCACCGATATGCCGGCAAACAATCTGCTCGTCCGTTTCCGAAAGCCCGGCTGAGGCTCAGCCGCCGCCGAAGCGCTCCGTCCATTCGGCGACCTGCGTGTCCTCGATCTTCTGGAACAGCACATCCGGCGGCGTGATCGGCGCGCCGCGCGGGATGGCGTCCAGGAGGCCCTTGTCCTGCCAGTCCGGCCAGCGGCGATGGCCCTCCGGAACGGCGAGCGCATCCAGCACCTTGCCGGAGGCATCCGGAATGACCGGCTGCGCGATGATTGCGAAGAGGGCCGCCAGGTTCAGGCCCGTCCGCACGCCGACAGCCGCGCCGTCCACATCCGACTTGTACTTTACCCAGGGCTCGGCCCGGGTGAGGTATTCGTTACCGGCTGCCCAGAGGGCGCGCGTCTCGGCCGCCGCTTTGCGAAACTCCATGGCCTCATAATGCTCGTCGATGGCTTTCAGCCGCGTCGCAAGTTCATTGGCCATCCAGGCCTCGGCCTCTCCGGGTGCGCCGGCATCCGGCACCTTCCCATCAAACTTCGACGCGCAGTACTTGGTGATGCGGTTGACGAAATTGCCGAGCACGTTTGCAAGGTCTGAATTGACGGCGGCCTGGAAGCCTTCCCAGGTGAAAGCCGCGTCCGAGCCTTCCGGCGCATTGGCGATCAGGTACCAGCGCCAGTAATCCGCAGGCAGAAGACTGAGCGCCGTATCCATGAACACGCCGCGCTTGTTGCTGGTCGAAAACTTGCCGCCATACCAGGTGACCCAGTTGAACGCCTTCAGCTTGTCCACAGTCTTCCACGGCTCGCCGGACCCCAGCAGCGTCACCGGGAAGCTCACCGTATGGAACGCCACATTGTCCTTGCCCATGAACTGGACGTATTCCGTCTGGTCGGCGCCCTTGTCGCGCTTCCAGAGTTTCTCCCAGTCATTTCCCGTGGCCTCGGCCCATTCCTGCGTCGCCGAGATATAGCCGATGGGCGCATCGAACCAGACATAGAACACCTTGTTCCCGAAGCCCGGGCGCGGTGATCCGTCGGCGGACGTTACCTTCACGCCCCAGCTGAGGTCGCGTGTAATCGAGCGGGCAATCAGGCCCTCATCCAGCCACTTGTTGGCGATCGACACCGCCAGAGACGGCCAGGCCTTGCCCTTTTCGTTCACCCAGGCGCGGATCGTCTCCTGCATGCCTGTCTGCTTGAGATAGAGGTGCTCGGTATCGCGCACTTCGATGTTCCGGCTGCCGGTGACCGCCGAATAGGGATTGATCAGCTCCACCGGGTCCAGCAACCGCCCGCAACTGTCGCACTGGTCGCCGCGCGCCTTCTCGAAGCCGCAATGCGGGCAGGTACCCTCGACATACCGGTCCGGCAGGAACCGTCCGTCATCCACGGCATAAACCTGTTTCGAGGTTTGCGCCTCGATCAGGCCGTTCTTCTCCAGCTGTTGCGCGAAATGCTGCGTCAGCTTGTGGTTCGCCGGCCGCGACGTGCGGCCAAACCAGTCATACGACAGCAGGAAGCCTTCGCCGGCCCTGCGCTGGATCTCGTACTGCTCGTCGCAATACTGCTGCACCGTCTGGCCCGCCGCCTGCGCTGCCAGTTCGGCCGGCGTGCCGTGCTCGTCGGTGGCGCAGATATAGGTCACGTCATGGCCCTTGAGGCGCATCACCCGCGCATACACGTCCGCCGGCAGCATCGACCCGGCCAGGTTGCCGAGGTGCTTCACCCCGTTGATATAGGGCAAGGCAGACGTGATGAGGATGCGCCGGGTCTGGGTCATGGGACGCCTCTTAGCCTTTCGGATCAGGGAAGTGCGCCTTTTAGCGCCCCGCGCAACAAAGGAAAGCGCTACACGCGGCCCCAGTAGGTTACCCGGCGCAGCAGGATTTCCATTGGCCCGCGCGGCGCAAGGCTCCGCCAGACACCCGTAAACAACAGGGAACTGATCGCCACCAGGGCTGCCACGAGCATCGCCTCGGCCGCCCCCATGGCCGCGAACTGGTCCAGCCCGTAGGCCGAGAAGATCAATGAAAAGACAACCGACTGGAGCAGGTACGCCGTCAGTGAGGCCGATCCGGCCCGGGCGAAGAACCGCCGGAGGGGGCCTGCCACGCCGCCGGATACGGCTGCAATCAGTCCGACATAGCCGAGCGCAGAAAAGGCCGAGAAGGCCATGATCACGCCGCTGCCCAGAATGTAGGTGCTGTCCACCGACGACGACGCCTGCAGCAGGATCCAGGCGCCGAGCGCGCTGCCCGCCAGCCCGATCGGCAGGAACACCCGGCGTGACAGTCTCCAGATCCGCGCCGTCGGCTGGTCAATCGCGCCCGCTTTCACGGCGGCAAGCCCGAAGCAGAAGAAACCGAAAACCGAGATACCCTGCTGAAAGATCACACTCGGCAGAACGAATGGCATGAGTTCGAGCCGGTAGAGCGCGGCGTCCCAGAAGTTGCCCTCGCCGAAAGCCGCGAGCGCCTCGGCGTCCATTTCCTCGTATCCGGCATCCGCCATCGCCTCGGGCGCGTAGGTTTCTCCGGCCCATATCATTGCCGCGAAGGAAAACAGCAGCAGGGTATTGAGCGCGATCAGAGCGATCCCGGTACGGACAAGCACCTTTACCGAAGCGTCGCGCAAGACAAACAGCAGGCATCCCAGCAAGCCATAGGTCAGCAGGATGTCACCGATCCAGAAGAAGATGAAATGCAGAATGCCCAGCACGATCAACGCTGCCATCCGCCGGAAATAGCGCGGCGCGAAATCTTTCCCGGCCCGCTCAGCCGCCATCAACTGGTAGCTCAGGCCCGCACCGAACATCATCGAGAAGAGCGGATAGGATTTCATCAGGAAAAGAAGGCTGACGAGGCTGTAGGCTGCCTGGTCCGTGGCCGTATCAAGCCCGCCATCGTGAAAACCGGTGGTAAACGGCTGGGCGAAACCGATGACGTTGACGACGGCGATCCCAAACAGGGCAAACGCCCTGAGCAGGTCAGGCATCAAGGCGCGATCTGCCATGCAGGGGCTCCCCGGAAGTCCAACGAGATGAGTGTTGTCGGGATTGGAGCCGCTGGCAAGGCATACCGCCGCGCGCGCTTGCGCCGGAAGGGCGATTCCGGTATCGGCAACCGCGTGCCGGCATAGCTCAGCTGGTAGAGCACCTGATTTGTAATCAGGGGGTCACGGGTTCGAGTCCTGTTGCCGGCACCACTGAAAACAAGGACTTAGCCGCCAAAACTCGGCGCGGCAAAGCATTCCAAGCAAAAATTCGTGCCACATTCGTGCCAACTGATTTCGCGGTTGGGCTTTCTTTTTTGGCTCTGAGGCGAACGTTTGTCAGGCAATGCGCGTTCCGCGGCAGGACTACCGACCAGATTTCGCCTGAATCCGCTCCAGCATCCCGAGCAACTTCTCATACTGCCGCGTCAGTCGCTCATCGAGTTGCATCAGCCGGTCCATATAGTTGGGGTCGAGGCTTTCGCCCCAGGCCTGAACACGAACAGCCTGCCGCATCGTCGCTTCGGTTTTCTGTTGCTGCAAAAGCGGTATCAGTTCGCGCCGGATGAAATTGGTCAGCCCCTCTGCGTTTGGTGGGTAGTTTTCCGGATCATCGCCGGTTCCGTTGTTGATCCAGAAATCCCGGCTGTCATCACGAAGGGCTGCGAGTGCCTGTTCATAGGCGTCAGGTCGGCCAGATTCCAGGATCAGTAGCGCGTCGCCCGTGTGGGCTTCATCGTCCGAGGTATCTACTGCAAGGTCTTCGTCGTCAGCCATCGTTGTTGTCACGGCTACCTCGGACGAAAATTTAGCCCGTTTGGCGCCCAGGGGCATTAGTGCCCTTCGCGTCAGAGGATCGCTCGGACCAAAGTCAACGCGCTTATCAATGCCCGCTATTTGGAGAGCGCGCTCGCCCAGCACCAGCCGGCGCCGCCTCCAGTCACACCAGACCAGCTGTTCCAGGATGTGCCGCTCCGCAGGGCCGCCGGGTGGGTAGGCAATGAAGTACTCCTCGCGCAGCACCCCGAATGCGCCAGCATCTTCCCAGGGCAGGAGTGCCATTTCATATGGCGAGGGCGGCATGGCATTCGGGATCAACGCAGCCTGCTGGCTCATGTCTGCTTACCTCCAGAAATCCTTCACAGCGCCGCGCCCTCTGATCTGCGCGGACCGGCGTTCTGTCGTTCGCTGCATCCGGTTTATCATCATCAGTACATCGTCATAGACTTCGGATTCCGCCGCATGGATCTGCTCGCTGATCCGCTCGAACGTCTTTTGGTGCATGCCCTTCGGCTTAGGGCCGATCTCGTCGCCGAGACCGATCTCGGCACCAACGCGCCGTCTCAGCTTCTGGTTCTTGCGTGTTGCCCGGTTGCCGGGCCGCTCCTGCGTCGAGGCATGAACGAGGTTATGGCAAGTCCGGCAGAGATAGCGCACGCTGGCGCCATACAGGCGCTTCACGGTGCAGGCACAGCGCGGGCAGAGGAAATAGGTCTCGCATCCTCCGAAGTGGCGTTGATGATGGCGCAGGGCGACGCGCTCCTGGTGCTGCTGCCAAGGCTCTTGGCCACGCTTCCACGAGTAGGCCAGCGTGATGGCGTCCTCACCGCCGATTACCTTCAATGAGGGGCCCGGCGCGTTGTCGCTACCTTTCCAGTAGATATGCGAGATGTTGCCCGTCCGGTACAATCCCCGCCGCTTCAGGTCGGATGCGTCGAGCCGGTACTGGCCTTCGACAACGCGCCGCCCCTTGTTGTTGTGGCCGCCTGATCCAAGCCCGCCCATACCGTCCGCCTCCGGAGTTTGCCCAGATCGGCTGGTAAGTTGTGGCTAATGTCAAAGGTGGTTCCGTGGCTGTTCGGCAGTGTTCGGATTGTTAGGTTTGAGATGTAATAATCAGTTGCTGCTGACTACATCCATGACGATACACAACTGCGTCGCGAAGCAAAACAGCGTCAATAGTTTCGCCCGCGCAACATCGCCACCTTCTCCCTAATGTGTCCCCGCTCGGCATGAGTCAGGGCAGCGCGGACCTGCGTTGCGCTTCTCTCTCGAATGGCGGCGAGGCGAACCTCGTGTTGCAGGTCTCCGGAGGGAGTTCTTTCCTCAAGTCGCTCAAGCCGGCTCTTGATGCTCATCGGCTTTCACTTTCGGCTCTCATCCTACGCTGGGCAGCCATAAAGGCAATCGCGCGGGCTACGTCCCTCAAGGATGGTTCGCGGGGCTCTGGTCGCGCTGCCTGCTGTTCCAGCTTCGCAATGCGGTGCCTGATGCTCATGCCGCTCTCTCCTCCAGCGCTTTGATGCGGGTTTCCAGTTCGGTCGTCTCAAGCGCCTTGCGATAAGCCTCTACCAGGCCGGCAATGCCGGTAGCCTCGGAGGGTGTCAGGTCTCCGCTCGCCACGCTTGCGAGGATGGCGCCCATCGCCGCTGCAGCATTCGCAGCGCCTTCCATGGGCGGCAGGTCGAAACGCACAGGCGCATCCTTGCGGGGCGGCGCAAGGCGCTCAAGGCAAAGCCTCAGCGCGACCGTATCGCCTGCCAGCGCCATTTCCACTGCCTTGCGGGTCAGGGCCTCGCCTTCGCCGTCAAGCAGCGCCTGGATGGCCAGCGTGGTCTTGTGACGAATGCCGTGCCTCTTGCCGGGGTTGCCCTTGCCGAAGGTGCCGTCCGTATTGCGTCCGTTATTGCGGTTGGTTTCTGACATGTCGGCTCACAGAACAATATCGATATGATATGTATACTGCTTCGGGGCGTCGGAATGAAGAGGCAATGCACCCGGTCTGTCTCGCCCTGACCCTCGTCTTTGCGGTAGCGGCTGGAAAGCGGCGGCGATCCAAGCTGCCTAACGGCAGCAATCCGGCCGCTTAAAAATGGGATGATTACCCATGGACCGGCGAGAGCACGTTGGTTATTCTAGAAGTTGAATTCTAGATTGATAGGCGTCAGAGTTCTCGACCTACCATGGCGTTTCCGGGGAAGTTAAGAATGGGGACGGTTTATTCAATCGCTGGGGGGATAAGTTGCGCGTCTTTATCAATATTGTCGTTATGGCGTTAGTGGTCGCTTCGTTATGCTTCGCCTTTGCCGGCATTGAGCAGTTGTACAATGACGATCGTGAAAGGCAAGTTGTGGGGGGGGATGCCTATAACTTCATAATTTATGCAACACGTGGCACGGCGTATGTGGGTGTAGGGATCATATTCGCTGTTCTAGCAAATCTAGCTGCAGGGTTGCGAAAATGATCAAGAGCCAATGACAAAGGTTAAAAGCTTCTTCATATACGCTGGGGCGGCACTGGGTCTGATGGCCATCGGCCTGGTCACTTTATCGGCCCTGGGAGTTCGGGTTCTGCCGCACTCACAGTACGATCGTTGCGTTCAGTTATGCCCATATCCAAAAGCTCCACCGCAAACCGGGCGGGCGGGGGAAGACTTTGATGCCATGGCCAATCACGCTGCTGAAACTTTGGTTGCAGTCGAATGCCTGGAAGATTGTGCTCAGAAGTTCAAGAAGCACCGTCGCCAGAAAGCTGCCGATGGCGGCGCCTCCCCCATTCCAGCGACAGAGGAGTCGAAAGTGGCAAACGCCGCCGCTCCAGCGACAGAGGTGCCGAAAGTGGCCGATGCCTCCGCCTGGGCCAAATACTTCCCGTGGCCGTCCGCGGCTCCGGAAGTCGTGAAGACCGGGTCCGGCCTTGAATATGTTGTCCTCGCCAGCGGGGACCCCGCTGGCGCTTCGCCCGAGAACGGACAATTCGTACGCGTACATTATGAGGGCCGCCTCGCAGATACCGGCGCGCTGTTCGACTCGTCCTTTGAGCGCGGCGAGCCGGCCGAGTTGCCGTCGGACGGGCTAATTGAAGGTTTGGTCGAGACGCTTGCTCTGATGAAGTCCGGCGACCGCTGGATGGTCTATGTTCCGTCTGACCTTGCTTACGGGGCCGAAGGCACACCCGGCGGCCCAATTCCGCCCAACGCGCCGATTCAGATCGAAGTCGCGCTGATAAGCGTGCCTCCAGCCACCCCATCCGCCCAAACACCGTCTAGCTATTCGGGCGGCGCCTGCCAGGCTAGTGCTCAGGCCGACCTAGAGTCTTGCCTCTATGGGCCTGAAAGCACTTGGGGACGTTGTAGAACGGATTATCTGGATGCTCTTGATAGATGCTAGATGCTCAGACAAGACCACTGCACCCAACCAGCTCTGGCAGACGGACTTCACATACCTGAAGGTCATCGGCTGGGGCTGGTTCTACCTCTCCACGGTGCTTGAAGACTTCTCCCGCTACATCATTGCCTGGAAGCTCTGCACGGGTATGGCAGCGAGTGATGTGCAGGATACGCTCAACCTAGCGCTCGATGCTTCGGGGCTCGAAACTGCCAACGTCGTTCACCTTCCACGCCTGCTGTCACACAACGGACCATCCTACATCTCTGGCGACCTCGCCGAATATCTCGCCGACAAAGGCGCAAAGCGCACGCGCGGCGCGCCATATCACCCTCAGACGCAGGGCAAGATCGAACGTTGGCATCAGACCTTGAAGAACCGCATCCTGCTGGAGAACTATTTCCTGCCCGGAGATCTCGAAGCGCAGATCGATGCGTTCGTCGGCCACTACAACCATCAGCGCTATCACGAGAGCCTGAAAAATCTTACGCCAGCCGACGTCTACACCGTCCGCGGACAGACCATCCTGCTCGAACGTGAGAAAATCAAAACGAGGGCCATGAAACTTCGGCGCTTGCAGCACGCCCAGCCTGCTGCTTAACTCAAACCCAGATGCGCCAGACCCTCCTTGAGTCAGGCAGCCTTCTGTCTCAAAATACCTGACGACGGACACTGCGGAACCACTCACCCGCCACGCTGCGTTCATGAGCCTGCCCTACACCGGGCGCCATGGTTGTCCACCCGCTCTCTCGCACCTCTGCAGCGCCCGCCGGGAAGCTCGTTGGGAGCGGTTCTCAACGCGACGTAAAGATCAGTGGGCAGATCAGACATCCTCTCAGTCTAAGACCTTACTCCTGAGATAGGAATGTTATCCGGATTCAATCCACAGAATAAGCGATGGGCAGGCTGGCGCTGTTTCGGATCATCTGCAGCGCTTTTGATCCAGCCTAATGATTTCGGCTGCTGAGTTCTCAGTATTGATCCGTACCCTGATCTGCTTTCC
>WGNP01000016.1 GCA_016124495.1 Hyphomonas sp.
AGCCAAAAAGAAATGGCGCAAAATCTCCGGGCCAAACCGTCTGCCGGAGGTCATTCAGGGGGTTGTGTTCAAAGACGGGATCAAGCAGGTTTCAAATGCCGCCTGACGAGGGGCATCACCAACTTTTGGGCATATCTCCGGCACGCAGAATTGAATCTGAGCGATCATTCAACCCCGACCGCTCGCCGGAGGATTTGTCGATCTTGATCTTGTCGAGTAGCAGCCTGTCGAGGATCGACAAGGACGAATAGCCCGTACCAAAATCATCCAGAGTAATCGGTATCCCTGCCCGCCTGGCTGTCTCCAGCGCCTCAATATTCGACTCCATGTTACGGGAAGCGGCCTGTTCCGTAATTTCCAGAGTGATGCAGGAACCTAGATCATGGCCGGATGTACGTTGGCCCTTTCCTGCCAGACAACTGAACTTTGCTTCTGCGAGCAAAAGAGGTTAAAAACGACCTGTGAGCCGGAGTGGCTCCAGCCTTGGCGACTGCGGTCAACATCATTTGTAAGCACGCGGGTTTGTGCACGATAGAGCGACCCTTAATGATCAGAGTTCAACTCGCTCGCGTGCTGTTGATTGCAAGCATTCTGTATATCATCGGATTTTATTTCGTCGGCGCCGCGATAAAGCCCGGCTACTCGCAGCTTTCCAACTTCGTTAGCGAATACAACGCAACGGGAACGCCTTGGGCAGGTGCGCTCACCTATGCGGGCTTTCTCGTTACCACACTTCTATTGTCAGCGTTTTTGTTCGTCTCCGCGCCGCTTTTGCAAGTCTCCGGAGCAAGCCGGGTGGGCAAATGGCTCCTGTGGTGTGTGCCAGCATCGTACTTTCTCGCCGTAATCGCACCGTGCGATGCAGGCTGCCCTCTTGAAGGCTCATTGAACCAGCTCTTGCACAACGCTTTCGCGATCATCGCCTATTTCGGCATGGGCGCCAGCATTGCGCTCCTATCCTTCGCTCCGGGGTTTCGACTGTTTCCGGTGCGGCGCAGCTTCTTGTTTCTATCGGGCATCGCCTTCCCACTTGTGTTCTTCGCGATGGTCCAGCCTGAGCTGAAGCCATGGGGAGGCCTGTTACAACGCTCACTAGACATAGCGCTCGCCACGTCCCTGATTTTCTTGGTGTGGACACTCCTTGGACCACGTCAGCAAGCAAAGGTGCGCACTCGGTAGGCGCGTGGTAATTCGCAGCGCGCCAGGTTTTCTGCGCACTCGCGCTGAGTGGCTGGGAGGAGGCCCTGCACCCAGGGGCAAGCGGCCGCTTCAGCGTGTCCATCCTGCCGTTTATGAAAGTTCTGGCCGAAGCCGAGCATAATGCGCGAGGCAACCGCATGAAGACGATTTGAATCTTGAACCTCATGGCGAAGGTCGTTTCTCCGCGATCTCCCGAAGGGTAGCGGCCTGGCATTCCGACGAGCGGTCTCAGGTGACCCTGCAGCTGGCAGACGACAACCAGGAGAGCCCAGATAGCCCTGCCTCGACATCGCACACGATCAGGAGGTTTTCGGCCGCCACGTTCGCTCTGACATCAGAGGCAAACTCGCTTCTACCCATCCGATCAAGCTGTTGGCTTCCTTTCTGAAAGAGTGACCAAGAACTGTCAGCTTGTACTCGACATGCGGCGGAATCGTTTTCTTATCGTCTCGCTGGACAATGTTCAGTACAGAGAGTTCCTGTAATGTTTGCGTCAGCATCTTTTGAGAGATGCCATCAACCGTTCGCAACAACTCCCCGTTTCGAAGCGGCCGGTGGCCCAGCGCGTTCACAATGAGTATCGCCCATTTGCTCGTCAGGGTCGCCAGATACCGCCTTGATGGGCATTGGGAAGACATGACATCAAGCTTCATAAGGCGGCTCCCGGACCTCTGGGTAGGTACCAAAAAGTGCGTACTATACTTTAGGTATTTTGATCCCCAAATGTGACCTCGTCCAGCAGTATTCGGAGGGGTCGATGGAGATACTAAACATTGCTGGCGCCGTCATCACCGTGCTGATGGGGTGCCTGGGCCTCTTTTTCCCCCAACGCGCAGCAGCGTTCACTGGCCTGACAGCTGTGACGATTCCTGGGCGATCGGAGTTCAGGTCAACGTTTGGCGGACTTTTCCTGTTCGCGGGAAGCATTCCGCTATTGACGATGTTACCTGCAACATTCCTGGTTGTGGGGCTGAGTTGGGCGGGCGCCGCCACAGGGAGGATTGTTTCAATATTTGAAGACGACGCGAACGTTGCGAAAAACTGGGTCGCTGTCTTGTTCGAGGCAACTATAGCAACACTCTTGCTTATCGGTGGTCCGTTTGCCTTGCTGCTTCAGACGATAGTCCGTCATTGAACGAAATCTGCTCGCACTCGCCGACTGCCCGGCTTCACAACGGGAGCTCGAATGACCGTCTTCCGCGATGAATTGCCAGTCCCGCAGCAACAGTCGGCGGGCAGGTTCTGACAGGGGGCAGCCGATAAGTACGCAAACATAAAAAAACTGCGTGCCGGGCAAAGCTCCGGACACGGACTGCCTTACCCCGCCTTACGCGCGCCCTCACCGCCAGCCTCGACGGCTTGCAGCTTCTCGGCTACAAGGAAAGCGAGTTCCAGCGCCTGTTCGCCGTTGAGGCGCGGGTCGCAGTGCGTGTGGTAGCGGCTGGAGAGGTCTTCCTCCGAGATTGCCTGCGCGCCGCCGATACATTCGGTGACGTTCTGGCCGGTCATCTCGAAGTGTACGCCGCCCGGATAGCAGCCTTCGGCCGGCAGGATGTCGATGAACTGGCGCACTTCGGAGAGGACGCGGTCCACGGGACGTGTCTTGAAGCCGGTGGCGGTCTTCAGCGTGTTGCCATGCATCGGGTCGCACGACCATACAACCGTGCGGCCGGATTTCTTTACCGCGCGCGCGAGCGGCGGCAGGCCTTTCGCGACGCCCTCCGAACCGAAGCGCGAGATCAGCGTGATGCGACCGGGTTCGTCGGCGGGGTTCAGCGTCTCGATCAGGCGGATCAATTCATCCGTACCCATACCAGGGCCGCATTTGATGCCGATCGGGTTCTTGATGCCCTTGCAGAAGTTCACGTGCGCATGGTCGATCTGGCGCGTGCGGTGGCCGATCCACAGCATGTGGGCAGAGGTGTCGTACCAGTCGCCGCTGGTGGAATCGATGCGCGTCATCGCTTCCTCATAGCCGAGCAGCAGCGCTTCGTGGCTGGTGTAGAACTCCACCTGCGACATCTGCGGGACTGTTTCGGCGTTCAGGCCGACTGCCTGCATGAAGCGCAGCGAGGCGGAAATCTGGTCTGCCAGTTTCTGGTAGCGCTCGCCCTGCGGGCTGCGATCGACGAAGCCCAGCATCCAGCGCTGCACGTTCGCAAGGCTCGCATAGCCACCCTGGCTGAAGGCGCGCAGGAGGTTCAGCGTCGCGGCCGATTGCGAATAGGCCTGCACGAGGCGCTCCGGATCCGGCGTGCGGCTTTCCTGGGTGAACTCCATGCCGTTGATATTGTCGCCCTTGTAGGACGACAGCGTCATGCCGTTCTGGGTCTCGGTCTCTTCCGAGCGAGGCTTGCCGAACTGGCCGGCGATGCGGCCAACCTTCACGACCGGCTTGGCGGCGGCGAACGTCAGCACGACCGCCATCTGAAGGATCACGCGGAACGTGTCACGGATGTTGTCGGGGTGGAATTCCTTAAAGCTTTCAGCGCAGTCCCCGCCCTGAAGCAGGAAGGCATTGCCGGCCGCAACCTCGGCCAGGCGCTGCTTCAGGCGGCGCGCTTCGCCGGCAAAAACCAGCGGCGGATAGCTCCTCAGGCGGTTTTCGACAGCCGCCAGCGCGCCCGCGTCAGGATAATCCTGCGGAATGTGCAGCGCGGGCAGTTTGCGCCAGTCAGAGGGGTGCCAGGTCATTACGGGGTGCTCCAGTGCTGCGGGGCATAAATCACATGGCGGCGGGATGCTCAAGTTTCACCATAATTTCACAGCAGTAAGGTGGCCGATACGGGGCGCCTGAGGCTAAAAGACCTCGGGCAATCAAGGGTTCAAGACGGGGTCCGCTGCGCATGCCACACGTCTATATAAGCCATTCCGGGGCCGATCCCGATGCGCTGCTGCAGTTGCATGAGACCCTGCGGAGCGCCGCCATTGCGGTCCGCTACCCCGCCGGCGAGGCGGGCCGCGACGAGGCCAACACCGATATCGGGGCCGCTTTTGCCGTAATCGTGCTGGTTTCCGCCTCTGCCGTGCGCTCGAAATCGGTGCGTCAGGATGTCGAGACCGCCAAGGCAAGCGGTATCCGCATCATCCCCTACCAGATCGACAAGGCCCGCCTGAACGGCTTCTTCAAGCAGGAAGTCCAGCCGCACCTTCGCCTTTCCTCCGCGATGCCGGACGGCATGGACAAGCTGGTCGCCGAGACCCAAGCCGCCTACCGCCGGAAGTGTCCGGTCATTGCCGTGATGAACCTAAAGGGCGGCGTCGGCAAAACCACCGTCACGGCGCAGCTCTCCGGCGCCTGGCAGGAGGCCTTCGGCGGCCGGGTCCTTCTGATCGACCTCGACCCGCAATATAACCTCACCCAGACATTCTTCGGCATGGACGAGGCGGATGCGTCCTCCGGCGTGGACCGTTCGGTCATCTCGCTTTTTGAACGCTCGCGCCTGCATGCGAAGGATGCGCCGTCGCCGGCCGAGAACTGGCTGGGCCTCACCATCGCGCCCTTCACGCCGGCCGCGCGCGACAGTTTCGTCCACCGTATTCTGGGCACGGACGGCCCGCCCGGGCGGCTCGACCTGATCTCGGGCCAGTTCGAGATTTCGAAATACGCCTTCGCGAATGACAGGGACAGCCTTGCTGCCATCAAGCAGCATTTCCTGCGCTCGATCGATCACTATCGAAGCGAGTATGATCTCATCGTCTTCGATACGAACCCCAACGCGACTTTCCTGACGCGCTGCGCGCTGGAAGCGGCCGACCGCGTCATCGCGCCGATGCATGCCGACATCTATTCGCTGCGCGGAGTGCGCCTCCTGAACCTCGTGATCCGCGACCAGATCGAGGAAGAAAAGCACCCGGCTCTCTCGGTCCTCTTCAATGCCGTGAACCGCAACGAACAATCGACCTTCGAAGGTGACGCGCGCAATGGTGTCTATGACCAGATCGCCGGCTTCCCGCTATCCAAATCCCTTATGGCCGCCGCGCTGCTCCGCTCTGCGCATTTCGCGGTCAAGGCCCCGGACGAAGGCCAGCCCCGCTGGCGCCAACTCCTCGCCCACGCCGGCCGCGGCGGCGGCCTCAAAGCCATCCGCGACAGCCTCAAGCAGGTAGCGTTAGAGTTGAAGGTGCTAAGTGAGGGCGGAAGCTCCGGTCACTGACAGAACTCTTGGGCGCAGCCATACCCCTCTCCCACAGGGAAAGGGGGGGCTTTCATACCTTCTGTTTTTGCCCGGTTCGGTTTGTCCTCATGCCGCCCCCGCCCAGGGCTGAGACCGGGCCCCAGCGCAAGACAAAGTCCATGTCCCAGGCATTTTCTGCGCAAAGCCCGGGATGACGACACATAATCATTGGATATCTGGAGTGGAGCGGGGCTAATAGCTCAGACTACCTCCGGCACCCATTTCGTCCGCATCGTGACCAACTCCTCCGCCGCTGAAGGATGCACCGCGCAGGTCCGGTCGAAATCGTCTTTCGTCGCGCCCATCTTCATGGCGATACCTGCCATCTGGATCATTTCGGCAGCGTCCTCGCCGACGATATGCACGCCGAGCACGCGCTGGTCTGAGGCGCGCACGACGAGTTTCATGAAGGTACGCGTCTGGTCGCCGTTCAGCATGTTCTTCATCGGGCGGAACCGCGTCTTGTAAATGTCGATCTCGCCATACAGCTTGCGCGCCTCGCTCTCGCTGATCCCCACCGTGCCGACTTCCGGCTGCGAGAAGACCGCCGTTGCAATATCTGCATGGTCGAAATGCCAGGGCTTGCCGCCAAACTCGGTGTCGGCGAAGGCATGCCCTTCGCGTATGGCCACTGGCGTCAGGTTCACCCGGTCCGTCACATCGCCGACCGCCCAGATGTTAGGCGCGCTGGTGCGCGACCACTCATCCACGATCACCTTGCCATTATCGCCGAGCTTGACGCCGGCCGCTTCACAGCCAAGACCTTCGGTATTCGCCTGCCGGCCCACGGCCATCAATACCACGTCTGCCTTCACCTCATGTCCATTGTCCAGCTTCACGCTGAGGCCGTCCGCCGTCTTTTCGATCCGTGTGAAGACCGTTTTTGTGATGACACGCACACCCGCCTCTTTCAGGCCCTCATGAACGGCGAGGCGCACGTCCTCGTCAAAGCCGCGCAGCACCGTATCGCCGCGGTAAACGAGGCAAACCTCGACGCCGAGCCCGGCAAACACGTGCGCGAACTCGACCGCAATATAGCCGCCGCCCGCGACCAGCATACGCTTCGGCAGCGTCTCCATCTCGAACACGTCATTCGAGCTGATGGTATTCTCAACGCCCGGAAGCTCCGCCGGCGAAGGCCGCCACGGCCGCCCGCCAGTCGCGATGAGGATTTTCTTCGCGGTGATGATCTTGCAGCTCGTCTTCAGGCGCAGCGTATGCGCGTCCACGAACTCTGCGCGCTCATTGTAGATCTCGGCACCCGCCGATTTCAGGTTACGGTCATAGATCGTCGACAGACGGTCCACTTCGGCATGCATGCCCGCCACGAATTTCGAATGATCGTAGGAGACTTCACCCACCGACCATCCGTATCCGGTCGATTTGGCGATGCTCTTGCCGTACTGGCTGGCGTACACCATAAACTTCTTCGGTACGCAACCGCGGATGACGCAGGTGCCGCCCATCCGGTATTCTTCCGCCACACCCACCTTGGCGCCGGCCTGGGCTGCGATCCGCCCGGCGCGTACGCCACCGGAGCCGCCGCCGATCACGAACAGGTCAAAATCGTAAGCGGGCTCGGTCATGGGAGCAGTCTTTCCTGCAGTTTCGAGAGAGAGAATGTGTGGCGCGCGGGCCTAGTATTCAATGATGCGGGCGCCGGTTTCGGTCCCGAAAATGACGGTTCTCGCGATGCCAATGAACAGGCCGTGCTCCACCACGCCCGGCACGTCCGACAGGAACGCCGCTGCTTTCGGTGGGTCCGGGATCAGACCGCAATGACAATCGAGGATGTAGTTGCCGCCGTCGGTCACCAGCAATTCGTTACTGCGCAGCGCCTTGCGCAGCTCCACGCGGGGCCGCTCGACGCCCGCAGCGACCAGCGCGTCATGCACCTTCTTCGCCGTTATCGTATAGCCGAACGGCGTCACCTCCACAGGGAGCGGAAATGCGCCGATCGCCTGCACGTCTTTCGTCGGGTCCGCGATCACCACCATGTGATCGGAGGCGTTGGCAATGATCTTCTCGCGCAGCAGCGCCGCGCCGCCGCCCTTGATCAGTACACCGCCGGGGCCTGCTTCGTCCGCGCCGTCAACGGTCAGGTGGATGCGGTCGACCTGCTCGAACGGGATCAGCGGCACGCCGAGGCTGCGCGCGAGATCGCGCGTCTGCACGCTCGTCTCGATGCAGCGCACGATTAGCCCGTCGGCAATCTCGTCGGCCAGAAGTTCCACGAAATACTTCGCGGTCGACCCCGTGCCGAGGCCGATGGTCATGCCGTCCTCGACAAACTCCATCGCCGCGGCCGCCGCATTCTGTTTCTCGGTTTCGTAGGCCATCTGCCAGCCCTCAACCCTTCTTGCCCTTGGCGGCCTTTTCGGCTGCCTTCTTTGTACGGAAGATCTTGGCCCAGCCTTCACGCGTCATCTGCGGCGCCCGCGCCACGGCCAGCGCGTCGCCCGGCACATCCTTGGTAATCACGCTGCCCGAGCCGACATAGGCCCCGTCGCCGATGCTGACCGGCGCCACCAGCGCCGAGTTCGAGCCTACAAAGGCGCCCGCGCCGATGTTCGTCTGGTGTTTCAGGAAGCCGTCATAGTTGCAGAAGATCGTGCCCGCGCCGATGTTGGCACCGGCGCCGATCGACCCGTCGCCGAGATAGGCGAGATGGTTCGCCTTCGCGCCGTCACCCATCGCAGTGTTCTTCGTCTCCACGAAATTGCCGACCTTGGCGCCCCGCCCCAGCACGGTGCCCGGCCGCAACCGCGCATAGGGGCCGATCTCGCAATCTTCGCCGACGACCGCGCCTTCAAGATGGCTGAACGCCCGGATGCGCGCGCCGGCCGCCACGGTCACGCCGGGGGCGAACACGACATGCGGCTCGACCACCACGTCGGCGGCCAAGGCCGTGTCATGCGCAAAGAAAACGGTTTCGGGCGCAACGAGGGTGACACCCGCCTCCATCAGCGCGATGCGGCGCCTTGCCTGAAAAATGCCCTCTGCCTCAGCTAGATCAGCCTTGGAATCGCAACCGATGAGGTCATCTTCAGACGCGGTAACCAAGGCGCACCGGCCGCCTTCGGCCCGGGCAAGACCCACCAGGTCGGTGAGATAAAATTCGCCCTTTGCATTGACGTTTGTAATTTTTTGCAAAAGCCGGAACATATCCCTGGCGCATCCGGCCATCACCCCTGAGTTGCAAATTCGCACCCTGAGCTGCTCCGGCGTCGCTTCGCGTGCCTCGACAATCGCTTTCAGGTCGCCGGCCGCGTTGGTGATCAGCCGGCCGTAGAGGCCAGGGTCTGCCGCCTCGAAGCCCAGCACGCCAAGGGCCGCCCCGCCGGCCACCTTGCCGAACAGCTCCTCGATCACTGGTGCCGGCACCAGCGGGCTGTCGCCGTACAGGACAGCCAGCTCGCCTTCGAAGCCCGCCAGCGCTTCTTCGGCGCAGCGCACGGCATGCCCCGTTCCCTGCGGCGGGTCCTGGAAGGCGATTCCGACATCCGGATGATGCGCCTTGAGGTGTGCGATCAGCACGTCCTGCGAGGGGTGAACCACCGCCACGATCCGCGCGCAGCCCACCTCCCGCGCCAGCGCAATCGACCAGTCCATCATCGGCCGGCCGCCCACTTCGTGCATCACTTTCGGCAGGGCGGACTTCATCCGCGTGCCCTTTCCGGCCGCGAGGATGACAGCGGCGCGCTGTTTCGGCGCTTGGGTCAAAGGCAGGCTCCCTCTCGCTTTAGTTCGCCCCATCGCCTAGACGAAACCCAGCAGCTTGGCGAGGGCGAACGCGGCATGGACACGGGCGAAACACCGGACTTTAACGGCTGGACGATCCTGTTCGATCTGGACGGCACGCTGGTCGACACCGCCCCGGACCTGCTCGGCGCGCTGAACCATGTGCTGACCGGCATGGGCCTCGCCCCCGTGCCGCTGGCGCAGGTCGCCGAGATGATCGGGCACGGCGCCCGCGCGATGATCGAAACCGGCACCCGGACTCAGGGCGCCGCCCTGTCTGCAACAGAAATGGACGCCGCGTTCGAGTGGTTCATCGCCTATTATGTCGACCATATCGCGGTCGGCTCGCGGCCGTTTGACGGCGCCATGGACGCTCTGGACGCGCTACGCGAGGCCGGCGCCACGCTCGCTGTTTGCACCAACAAGCGCCAGGATTTGAGCGTGCGGCTGCTCGAGGCGCTTGGCCTGACCGACCAGTTCGACGTGGTCTTCGGGGCCGACCGGGCGACGAACCGCAAGCCCCACGCCGATCATGTGTTTGAAACGATTGCCGCCGCGAGCGGCGATGCGGCCCGCGCCCTGTTCGTTGGCGACAGCCGGACTGACGAACGGGCAGCCCGGAATGCCGGACTGCCGTTCGTATTCGTAACCTTCGGTTATGAGGCGGAAACACCTGAAGCAATTGCCGCTGATGTTACCATCAGCCACTATGCCCAGCTTATTCCAGCTTTGTCAGGCCTCAAGGATCAGGCCGTGACTTCGCCCCGTGGCCGGTAGGTCGGGCGGGAAGTCCCGCCTTCACCAAGGGCACGCCGGCGCGGCATGCCATTGACCATGTTGGACCGCACGTCCGTGCGCGCGCTGCGCATTGCGGGAACAAAACCTGCGTCTATGAGGTCTACGTCGACTTCGTAGCCACGTTCTGCCCAGTACGCGTTAATCTTTTCGCGAAGGCGCCGAGCGCCATCTTCGTCACACCAGTCTTTCACTCTGCTCTCTCCAGGCTTGTTATCACTCTGGCGACTTACGCCGCCGTGCCTGTCCTTCTTAAGTTCATACTGCGAACCTTGATTGGCCCGTCTCGTATGTCGCATAGATGACAACGTTTACAGGTTTTCTCAAGGGCAAAATCGGGTGACGGTTCGGTAAGTTTTTAGCATGAACACTTATTCAGGATGAATGGCTGTTCATTTTCACCATCCGTATAGGTAATTTCCGTAGAAACTCTCCAGAAGTCAGGACCCAACGCGGTTCGTGCTCTTGCGGCGCTCTGCCTCAAGTTTGCAATACCGGGCCCCTCATTTCCGGGACAGCAGCATCCCTGGATGCAAGAATGCATGGCTGACCGGCAGAGCTATTACCCGTCTGCACGTCTTGCGGGCTTCCCGCCAACGCAAACAGCGGCCGAATCCCTCGCGCATTTGCCCCTTACATACCGTCTTGACCTCCCCCGCCGGGCCGACTACGCCACCCCCTTCCCGGCGGGCGATTAGCTCAGTGGTAGAGCACTGCCTTCACACGGCAGGGGTCGCAGGTTCGAACCCTGCATCGCCCACCATCCCTCATCCTTCGGCTGGCGCTGCCGCCTCCTATGGCGCCTGCTCCGAAGCGCAGTATAAGCCGCCCGATGAAATCCTTGCTCCGCTCGCCCTTCGTTGCCGCCGTACTTGGCTTCGTGATCTGGTCTTGGATGGCGCTGGTGGCCTATACCATCCGCTGGAAGATCGAAGGCGCCAACAGCGCACGCCAGTCACTCGCCGGCCGAAGCACAGGCATAGTCCTCGCCTGCTGGCATGAGACGATCCTGATGATGCCGTCCGGCTGGTACCGGTCGATCCGGGGCTGGCCGGAACGCGGCGGGCACCGGCTCGCCATGATGGTCTCTCTGTCGCCGGACGGTATAGCCGTCGCCAACGCGGTCTTGCGGCTGGATATAGATGTGGTCCGCGGCTCTGCCTCCAACAAGAAGAAAGCCGCCAAGGACAAGGGCGGGGTGCGCGCCATCGCCGAGGCCAGCCGGCGCCTCAAGGAAGGCGGCGTGATCTGCATGACGCCCGACGGGCCGCGCGGCCCCCGCCGCATCGCCACCGCCGGCGCCGTGACGCTTGCCCAGCGCGCCGGCGCAGCGGTCGTTCCGTACGCCGTCTCGTCGAAACCAGCGCCCCGGCTCGATTCCTGGGACCGGTTCATCATTCCGCTGCCATTTACGCGCGGCGCCATCGTGTTCGGCCCGCCGATCGACTGCCCGCGCGAGGCGCGCCTTGAAGACCTTCAGCAGGCGTTGCAAACCGGCATGGATGCGGCTACCCGCCGGGCCGAAGAACTGGCCGGATATCCTGCCGCGCCAGACCTCGCCGGAGGCGCCCTCTGAATGACGCCTGCGTTGTTCGCCTACAGACTGGCCACGCGCCTTGCCACGCCGCTGCTCGGCTTTGCGCTGAACGCACGCGCCAGCAAAGGCAAGGAAGATATCCTCCGCCTGAATGAACGCTTTGCCCAGCGCCTGCCGCCGCGCCGACCCGGCCCGCTGGTCTGGCTGCACGGCGCCAGCGTTGGCGAAAGCCGTGTGCTGCTGGAACTAGGCCGCAGGCTGATCATCGCGCGACCCGGCGTGATGCTGCTGTTCACCAGCCAGACACTGACCTCCGCGCGCCTGATGGGAAAGGAAATTTCGGAAAGCGCCGTGCACGTCATGGCACCGGTCGACACACCGATGGCTGCGCGCCGATTCATCCAGCACTGGCGGCCGGACCTCTGCATCTTCGCCGAAGGCGAGATCTGGCCCAACCTGATCCTCGAAGCGGAAAAGGCCGGCGCCCGCCGCGCGCTGGTGAATGCGCGCATGACTGATCGCTCCGCCGCAGGTTGGGCCCGCGTCAAGGGTCTCTTCCGTACTCTGATCGGCCGGTTCGACGTGATCCTCGCCGCCGATCCGGAAACCGGTGCGCGGCTGGAGCGGCTTCTGGGCCGCGCCGTGCGCGTGACTGGAAATCTGAAATCAGCGCAACCGCCGCCGGACGCCAATCCGGTTGACCTTGCGCGCATATCGGCGACGTTCGTCAACGGGCGGCGCTGCTTCGTCGCTGCGTCGACCCATCCGGATGAGGAGGAACTCTTCCTGGATGCGACTGACCGGTTCACCGATTCCGCCCTCATTATCGTGCCCCGACATCCGGAGCGCGGCGACGAGATAGCCGATCTCCTGAAGTCCCGCCGCCTGCCCTTCGCGCGCCGCTCGAAGGGCGACGTGCCCTCGCCGCGCGACCGCGTGCTGCTGGCCGACACTATGGGCGAAATGGGCCTGTGGCTGCGCCTCGCTAATGTCGTCTACCTCGGCGGCGGCCATGCGGCGGATGTCGGTGGGCACAATCCGCTGGAGCCCGTTCGCCTGCGCAAACCCGTGCTGACCGGGCCATCGGTGTTCAACTTTGCCAGCATGATGGGGGACCTTGAAGCCCGCGGCCTCGTCCGCACCGTGATCGATTCCGGAGATCTCGCAGCAGGCCTCGCCGATCCGCCCACCGTTTCGGAAGCTGCCGTCGCGGCGCTGGAAGCGGATGCCGATGCGCCGATGAACGCGACGCTGGACGCGCTGCTGCCGCTGATCCCGAAACCGCTGCTCGACACATCCGGGCCGGGCCGGTGAAGGCGCCGTATTTCTGGTCGGCGGGTCTCGATCCCTCGGCGCGCGAGTCTGCCCCTGTGCTGCGCGCCCTGCTGACACCGTTGAGCTGGCTATACCTCTGGGGCTTCAAACGCAAACTCGCCCGCGCCGTGCCGGAGCGCGTGTCCGTGCCGGTCATATGCATCGGCAACGTGACGACAGGCGGGACAGGCAAGACCCCTGTGGCTGAAGCGATCCGTGCACAGATCAATGCGCATGGTATTCGCGCCGCAACGCTCTCGCGCGGGCATGGTGGGCGCGAACCGGGCCCGCTGAAGGTCGACCCCGCCCGCCATACTTTCCGTGATGTGGGCGACGAAGCCTTGCTGCTTGCGGCTACTGGCGAGGCCTGGATCAGCCGCGACCGTGCACGAGGCGCGTGCGCGATGCAGGCGGCGGGGGTAGGCGCGGTACTCCTCGATGATGGCCACCAGAATCCGTCGTTGGCGAAGGATTTCACTTTCGTTGTTATCGATGCGGGCGCGCCATTCGGCAATGGCCATGTCCTGCCCAAAGGCCCCTTGCGCGAGCCCGTGTCGTCCGGCCTCGCGCGGGCACACGCCGTGATCCTGATGGGCGAAGGCCCTGTGCCGGCAGCCGCTTTGCAGAGCGGCAAGCCGGTTCTGCGCGCCCGGCTCGAGGCGACCGGGCCTGCGCCTTCCGGCCCGCTGGTGGCCTTTGCGGGCATCGGGCGCCCGGAGAAATTTCTGGACAGCCTGAAAGCTTCGGGCGGCGATATCCGGGACGCTGTACCGTATGCGGATCATCACCCCTACACGGCGGCAGACCTGAATTTCCTCCGCAGCCTCGCGCGGCGCGACGCGGCGCGTCTTATTACAACTTCGAAAGATCATGTCCGCCTGCCCCCCGACACCCAGCCGGAAGTCCTAGTGTTCCCGGTCCGGGCTGTCTTCGAGTCTGCGCAGGCACTTGACGCGCTGCTCGCGCCACTCTTCAAACGGGTTGTGCCATGAGCGAGCCGACACCTTCCGACTATGTCCGCCCGAAGGACATCGATAACCGCGCCACGTTCTGGCAGCAGGTTCAATGGCGGCTGGAGACGGTAGCCTGGGACCTGGTCTACTGGGGCCCGATGAAGGCGCTGGGACCGGACAGGGCCTCGGACTTTGGCGGCTGGCTGTTGAAAAAGATCGGCCCGGCGCTGTCGCAGCACCAGACGATGCGGCGTAACCTGCGCCTCGCCTTTCCCGCTTGGGACGCCGAGCGGATCGAAGAGACGGCCCTCGCTGCCTGGGAAAGCGCAGGCCGGACGGCCGGCGAGATGCCGCATCTTCCGGCGATTGATCCGTATACAAGCGGACGGGTCGAGGTCGTTGGGGTTGATGTGCTGGATGCAATCCGCGAGAGCGGCAAGGGAGCGGTCTTCATTTCGGGCCATTTCGCCAACTGGGAAATCATGCCGGCGGCGATCACCAAGCGCATTCCGAGCGCCGTAATGACTTACCGGGCGCTGAACAATCCGCATATCGACAAGCGGATCGCTGACCTGCGCGCGGCTTATGGCACGCAGGTCAATGCACCGAAGGGCATCGGCACACGCGAGCTGATGCGGGCCTTGTCGCGCGGCGCGCCAGTGGCGCTGATGAATGATCAGAAATTCAACGAGGGCATCCCGGTTGCCTTCTTTGGCCATGCGGCGATGACGGCGCCCGGGCCGACGCGGATGGCGCTGAAATACAAGGTGCCGATCGTGCCGGTCTCGACCGTGCGGACGGGACCGGCGCGGTTCCGGGTCGAATTCCATACGCCTTTCCTGCCGGAGGATACCGGTCATCCTGAGGCTGACATCCGGCGCGCCGTCGAGCAGATCACCGCCTTTCTGGAGGCGCAGGTGCGCGCCCATCCCGGCCAGTGGTTCTGGCAGCACCGGCGCTGGCCTAAAGAGGCCTGGCGGGACGCCGGGGTCCGCTGACAAGAAGAGGGGCAGCTGCCTAAGCTGCCCCCCCCCCTGAAGTGTTCGCGAGAGAGCGAAGAGGAGTTCAGCGCACGTCGCGGCGACGGGCGCGTTCGCGGCGGCGGACCAGCAGCGAGGGTCTGGCGCTGCTGGAATCGTTGGCGGCGGCCGGGATGGTTGCGGCAGCGAAGATGCGGTCCAGCATCGGCGACGAGGCGGGCTGGGTGATGGAGCGAACGAGGGGCTGCGTGGTCATGGCGGGGGCCTTTCCGGTTTGCGGCGACCGGAACGTACCGGTCTTTGCTGGTAAGATGCCGCGGGAAGGCCGGATGGATGCAGGAGGCACGCTTTTTGCGACGGCCCCCACCTCCCGTCGCTTTGCGATGGGAGGTGAAAGTTTTGACGCTCGGAAAAAATCTGGAACCATGCCCGGAGTATAACTCTGTGGGCGCAGGTGTAACGGACGGATTGGGGGCTTGTCTTTTAACGGCTTGATCGGGACGGGATTTATCTTCTGGCGGGCGTGGTTTTTGTAGGCACAAGTGCCTGCCCTGCCGTCGACTAACTGGCTTAGAGCCGCTTCACCCTGATGCACCCCCGTGCTTCAGAGATGTCGAAATCTTCTCACTCATTCTCATTTTCTATCGCGCAGTGGCGCAGTTTCATCGCGCCTGCGCGGAGTATCAGGCGCCCTTGCCGAGGCGGGTTTCGATTTCGTCAAGCAGGTCGCGGACGCGCTTGGCATTGGCGCCGAGATCGGAGAGGCCGACACGGCTCGTCGAGCGGATGTCGATCCGGGAGCCTTCGCCTTCGCTCCGGACGCGGATCATGATGTCGTCCTTGAAGCCGAACCAGAAACTTTCCTCGGTAGCGTCGATGAGGCCGCTTTCCGGCTCGGCCAACACCACGGTCCAGCCACGCGACTCGACGGAGGCGAGCGCGGCGGTATAGGCTGCGGCCGGCGCGGCGGTGGTAACGAGAGGCGCGATCATCGGATAAGGTGTTTCCTTGGGCGACTTGTGCGTCGCGGTGTCGAACTCGGCCTCTTCCTGGACTTCCGAAACAAGGCGGCCGCCCATGCCGGGCCAGCGGCCATCGGCGGCGGGGTCGATCACGGGGGCTTCCTCGACCGGGTTAAGCGCGCCGGTCGCTTCACGTTCTGTGAGCAGGGCGTCGCTCGGCAGGATGGGGCTGGACCAGTCGGTCTGGATGTCGTGCAGCGGGGGCAGGCGGGCAGCGCCCGCGCCAAAGGCGGCGACCCGGCCGAAGGCAAGGCCGGAGATCAGGAGCGCGGCGAAGGCGAGCATGAAGGCCTGTTTGCGCGGCGACTTGATGAGCGAGAGGATGACCGCAAGGACAGAAAGGCCAGCGGCCACCATCAGAAGCAGCGGGCCCCAGGTGATGGTCATGACGCCGAGGCCGAACTGCCACTCCCAGAGGCCAAGCTTGGTGCCGACGGCAGCGGCCGCGAACCAGAAGACGGCGAAGACCGAGAGTGCAAGCGCAAAGCCGGCGAACTTGCCACGCCACCCTGCCGATTGTGCAGGCGCTGTGCTGGTCTCTGTTTCTGCGGTCATTCTGATGCCTCCCGGTTGCGGGGGCAAACTAGCCCTTTCTGCGCAACCGGCAATGGGCTGTCTCAGGGGTGCGGCAGGGGAAAGCCGTGGCGGCGATGCAGCACATCGAGGATACCCATCGGGTCGTTGACGAACCCCCTGCCCTCATGGGTTGCAGCAGCCAGACCGGCAGGGGCGCCCTCGGCGAGCACCAGCACCGGGAGGGACTGGTGGGCCTCGCCGATCAGGGCGATCACATCCGCGCGAGGCCGGGGAAAGGCAATGCGGCGGCCATCCAGACCTGCCCCGAGGCGCGGGAACGAAGCCAGCACGCCTTCAATCAGGGCGCAGTGCCAGCAGTAGAAATTCTGTCCCGGCAGCGCGGGATCGGTGAAGCCCGGTTTCAGCAGGAACAGGATATCTCTGTGCAAGGACGGTCTCACGCGGTCGGGAGCTTGTAGTCCTTGAAGGTCTCGCGCAGGGCCAGCTTGTTGATCTTGCCGGTGGCGCCGAGGGGGATCGCCTCGACGAACTGAACATCGTCCGGTGTCCACCATTTGGCGATCTTGCCTTCGAGGCTGGCAAGGATTTCTTCTTTGGTCGGATTTTCACCGGGCTTGGCCTGCACGATCAGCAGCGGGCGTTCATCCCATTTTGGATGGTAGATGCCGATAGCGGCCGCGTTGGCGACCTTCGGATGGCCGACCGCGATGTTCTCGATGTCGATGGAGGAGATCCACTCCCCGCCGGACTTGATCACATCCTTGGCGCGGTCGGTGATGACCATGGTGCCGATCCCGTCGATCGTGGCGACATCGCCGGTGTCGAAATAGCCTTCGGCGTCGAGCACATGGCCGCCGGCGCCCTTGAAGTAGCCACCGGCCACTGCAGCGCCGCGCACGAGCAGGCGGCCGGAGGTCTTGCCGTCGCGCGGCAGCTGTTTGCCGTCATCGTCAACGATGGCGAGCTCGACGCCGAAGGGTGGGCGGCCCTGCTTCATCTTCTGCTTCATTCGGGTGTCGACATCAGCATCGACCATGCTGGGCGGCAGCGCCCCGAGCGTGCCAAGCGGCGAGGTTTCGGTCATGCCCCAGGCGTGGATGACGTCCACTTCGTAGTCCTGCTCGAAGGCGCGCAGGATGCGTTCCGGGATGGCGGAGCCGCCGATCAGGACTTTCTTGAGATAGGGCAGTTTCAGGTTGTTGGCCTGCAGGTGCGTCAGCAGCATCAGCCAGACGGTCGGCACGGCGGCGGTGATCGAGACTTTCTCATTGGTGAGCAGTTCGTAGATCGAGGCGCCGTCCATCTGCGCGCCGGGCATCACCATGTTGGCGCCGGTCGCCGGGCACGACATTGCGAGGCCCCAGGCATTGGCGTGGAACATCGGCACGACCGGGAGCACCGAGTCGGCTGCGCCCATGCCCATCGCATCCTTGCCCATGGTGACAAGCGTGTGGAGCACGTTGGAGCGGTGGGAATAAAGCACGCCCTTCGGGTTGCCGGTGGTGCCGGAGGTGTAGCAGAGCCCGCAGGCGGTATCTTCCGGGAAGTCGCCCCAGCGGGCATTGGTGCTGCGTCCGTCGATCCAGATGTCGAACGCGATCGCGCCGAGCTTGTTCTCGGGCATGGTGTCCGCGCCGGCATAGATAACGAAGGTTTTTACCGTCTCGAGCTGGCCCTTGATGGCCTCGACGATCGGCAGGAAGGTCTTGTCGAAGACGAGAACCTTGTCTTCGGCGTGGTTAGCGATCCAGGCGATCTGCTCAGGGTGGAGGCGCGGGTTGATCGTGTGCAGGACCGCGCCGATGCCCATGGCGCCGTACCAGGTGGCCATGTGGCGTTCGGAGTTCCAGCCAAGGGTCGCGACCCGGTCGCCGAGGCCGATGCCGCTATCCTTAAGGGCCGAAGAGACCTGCTTTGCCATGGTGTAGAGCTGCGCGTAGGTGGTGCGCGTGATGTTACCTTCGACGCGGCGCGTGATGATCTCGCGGTCGCCGTGCTGCAGGCGCGCGTGCTCGAGGATCTTGTCCACGGTCAGCGGCCAGTCCTGCATAATGCCCTTCATTTGATCTTCCTCCGGTTCAGCGCGGCTCGGAGGTCCGGCGGCGCTTGTGATTTTTCGATGCCCTGTCTATGCGGGCAGATGCGCTGACGCAAGGAAAGGACAAGGGGTATGATGAGACTTCGGGTAGCGGTGGCGGCTTTGGCGATGCTGGCGGCGTGTAGCAAGCCAGAACCGGCTTCCCCGGCGGCCGAGGCGCCCCTAGCCGAAGCGGCGGTGGCCGAGGCAGCCCCGGGCGCGTCCGAGACCGTGACCCGGATAGCGCCCTTGCCTGAGTTGTTTGATTGCCTGCGGGAGCGCGGCAGCGGGCTGGTCGCGTCGCATCGGGGCGGGCCGGCGCCGGGCTTTCCGGAGAATGCGCTGGAGACGCTGGAACATGGCCTGAGCCAGGGCATCCGCGTGTTCGAGGTGGACGTCGCCTCCAGCCGGGACGGCGTCCTGTTCCTGCACCATGATGACCGGTTCGGACGCACGGCCGACGGCGACAGCTATGTCGCCGATACCGACTGGGCGGATATTGCGCGGCTGAGGCTGAAGGATCCCGAGGGCGAGGTGACCGGGCTGCATCCGCCGAAGCTGACCGATGTGCTGCTCTGGGCCAAGCAGCATGGCGCGGTGCTGGAGCTCGACCGCAAGCAGACGACGGGGTTTCGCAATATCGTCGAGGCGGTGCGTGCTGCACAGGCGGAGCACAATGTGATCATGATCTCTTATTCCGACGAGGAAGCGGGCGCAATTGCGAAGCTGGATCCGTCGTTGATGATGACCGCTTCGGCGCGCGGCGACCGCGACCTGGCCAAGCTGGAAGCACTGGGCGTTGACCTCACGCGGGTGATCGGCTGGACGGGCACGCGCGAGCCGGACCCGCCGGCATTCGAGCGGCTGCTGCAGAAAGGTGTCGAGCCGGCGTTCGGCACGCTGGGCCGCCAGGGCGAGCGGCTGGACGACCAGTACTGGGCAGATGGGGACGGCAGCGAGTACCAGCGGCTGGTGGATGACGGTGTGGTACTGATTGCGACGGATGAGCCTTACCGCGTGGCCGACTATCTGCTGGCGGATGAAGAAGGCTGGGAGGCTTGCGCGCGGCGCTAGGCGCGCGCGCTGCGCACCACGAACCAGAGCCAGACGAGCAGGATGGGCGAGCCGAGTTCGATGAACATGCCGGCCCATTGCTGGGGCGTGCCGGGGCCGACCGTGAGGTGGGAAACGAGCCGCCCGAGGCCGCCGATGACGAGCGCGGCGCAGATGAAACTGATCAGACGGAAATGAGTCTCGATTTTCGGGATGGCGTACCAGAGCAGGAACGAGACAAGGACATAGACGCCGGACATATAGCGGTACTGGTTGTCGATAGCGGCGGAGACCGGAGTGGCCGGATCGGCCCCGGCCATTCCGGAGACGAGCCCAAGCGCAGCGAAGGCGAGCGGGATGACAGAAAAGAGGCCGAGCACGACCTGCAGACCGATTTTCATGGTGTTACCCCTGGGTGCTTCTGGTTACAACACGCCATGGCACAAGATGACGCATGCGTCATCTTTTTTCTCGGGCGCCGTCGGACTGTCGCTTCGCCCCGGGTGCCGTAACAGGCGCGCGGGCTGTGGGACGCTTGCTGCTCGCAAGGCTTTGGCCTGAAAGTGAAGATCCCCAGCGCGCGCTGCGACCTCTTGCGGAAACATGTCCTCAGCCGCAGTTCCGCGGCAAGGCGAGCCCCGCTGCAACGTCACTGCCCGGACTGAAGGACAGATTCGATGAAGCCCCCCGTCACGAACCGGGACCAGGCGAAGGCCCGGGCCCGAGAGCTGCGCGTCGAATTTGGCGCAAGCGGCACGCCGATTTCCCATGCCGAAGCGCGCGAACGCGTGGCCGCCGAACTGGGCTACCGCCACTGGAATATCGCCTCGGCGCGCCTGTCGAACGAGCCCGAGGTGCCGCTGCAGGTGGGCGACCTGATGGCGGGGCGCTACCTCAAGCAGCCGTTCACCGGCCGGGTGCCGGGCGGGCGTGAGCTTGCCGGCGGTGCGGCGTACGACATCACCATAGGCTTTGACGAAGCGGTGGACGCGGTGGACTTCGAGAGCCTCTCGAACCTGCGCACACAGGTACAGATCACCGTTTCGGAAGCGGGGAGCTGCCTTCCGCACGAGCGCCGGCCTGCCGCACATGCTGTGGAGCAAACGGGCGCCGGGGCCGTCTGATCCTGGCTCGTTCGCCTACGGATAAAGCCTGAGGCTCACCCAGCCCTCGCCCTTGCGGTAGAGCTTCAGGCGGTCGTGCATACGAAAGGCCTGATCCTGCCAGAATTCGATCTCGGTGGGCGCAAGCCGGAAGCCGCCCCAGAACTCCGGACGCGGAATATCCGGACCGTCGCCATAGACGGTGGAGACTTCTGCGATGCGCTGTTCGAAGACGGCGCGGTCGGCCATCGGGCGGGACTGGTCCGAAGCAATGGCGCTGATGCGGCTCTGGGCGGCGCGGGAGGCGAAGTAGGCGTCGGCCTCGCCGTCGGAGACGCGGGTGACGCTGCCCCGGATGCGGACCTGGCGGCGCATGCTTTTCCAGTGGAAGCCGAGCGCAGCTGAGGGCTGCGCCGCCAGCTGCACGCCCTTGGCGCTTTCGAGGTTGGTGAAGAAGGTGAAGCCGGCTGCGTCGACGCCCTTCAGGAGCACGATGCGGACATCCGGATTGCCGCCCGAGTCCACGGTTGCGAGCGACATCGCGTTGGCGTCGTTCGGCTCCGAGGTGCGAGCGTCCGCCATCCATTGCTGGAACAGGGCGATCGGATCGGCGGTCTCCGGGATCAGCGCGCGGTCGCCGCTATCGGCATAATCGGCGGCGCTGGGCGTCGGCGGGATCAGGGAGGACGACATGAGGGCCACCATTTTCGCGGTTTGTCAGGCTGGCAATTTCATATAGGACGCAGGGAATAACGGCGAGGGTTCAGGCTGTCACATGTCGCACAACACGTTTGGCCATCTGTTTCGCGTGACGACCTGGGGCGAGAGCCATGGGCCGGCGCTGGGCTGCGTTGTAGACGGCTGCCCGCCGGGCCTCGCGCTGGACGAGGCGTTCATCCAGGGCTTCCTCGACCAGCGGCGGCCGGGCACCTCGCGCTTCGTGACGCAGCGGCAGGAAGCTGATCTCGTGAAGATATTGTCAGGCGTGTTTGAAGACGACCGGACGGACGGGACGGTGACGACGGGCACGCCGATTTCGCTGATGATTGAGAATACCGACCAGCGCAGCAAGGATTACCGCGAGATCCGCGACCGGTATCGCCCCGGCCATGCCGACTATGCGTATGACGCGAAATACGGCGTGCGGGATTATCGCGGCGGCGGACGGTCCAGCGCGCGCGAGACGGCGGCGCGGGTGGCGGCGGGGGCAGTGGCGCGGCGGGTGCTCGGCGACGGAATCCTGATCCGGGGCGCCGTGGTACAGATCGGGCCGCACATGATTAATCCCGAGACCTGGGACTGGGAGGAGACGCGGAACAATCCGTTATGGTGTCCCGAGAAGGAGATGGTCCCGGTGTGGGAATCCTTCCTCGACGAGACGCGCAAGACGGGCTCCTCTGCGGGCGCGATCGTACAGATCGAGGCGAGCGGCGTGCCGGCCGGCTGGGGCGCGCCGATCTATGGCAAGCTCGATGCGGAACTTGCAGGCGCGATGATGGGCATAAACGCCGCCAAGGGCGTCGAGATCGGCGCGGGCTTTGCGGCGGCATGGATGAGCGGCGAAGAGAATGCCGACGAGATGCGCGCCGGCAATGACGGCCCCTCTTTCCTGGCCAACAACAATGGCGGCGTGGCGGGCGGCATTTCGACGGGCCAGGATGTGGTTGTGCGCATTGCGATCAAGCCGACCTCGTCAATCCTGAACGAGGTGCGCTCGGTGACCCGCCACGGCGAAGAAGTGGACGTGCGCACCATCGGGCGGCATGATCCGTGTGTCGGCATCCGGGCGGTGCCGGTGGCCGAAGCGATGATGGCCTGCGTACTGGCCGACGCGAAGCTGCGCCACCGGGGCCAGACCGGGCGCTGAAGCGAAAGAGCCCCCGTGTGTTTTGCACAGGAGCCCTCGTTCGTATTCCGTGAACGGATATTTAGAACTTCACGACGCCGCCGATGGTGAATACGTCGGCTTCGGAATCGTCACCTTCGTAACGCGAGGCATCCAGGCGGACACCCAGACGCTCGGTCAGGAAGAGTTTGCCGCCAACGCCGTAGGCAAGACCGTCCACGTCGGCGGTAGCGCTGCCGAGGCCCGGCACTGCAGCCGAGAACTCGGACGCGGCGTAACCGGCGCGGCCGAACAGTTCGAAACGCTCCGTGACCGGAGCGCGCAGGACGCCGAAGGCACCGAAAGACTGCTCGAGTTCAACCGTGGCCGGGCCGACGTCTGCGTCGTCGATACCGATCGACACTTCACCTTCAGCGCCGAAATAACGGTTGAAGAAGTAGGTGCCACGGCCGGTCAAAGCGCCGAATTCAGCGCCGTCTTCGTCGAACCGGGAATATCCGCCGCTGAGCTCGAGGTTGCCCTGGGCAACAGCGATCGGTGCAGCAAGGATGGCGGCGAGGGATACGAGTGCAAGTTTCATTTTTTTATTCTCCGTACTCTGTAGTTGTGCGCAACTGCGCGCCACTGACCTAGCAACGGGAATCCCCGCCGTCAGATTGCGATGCAGTAATGTGCAGTTTTGAGCGCGGGCCTGTGGCCAACAGAGCACAGATTATGAGGCGACTGTAATCTTGTCAGCCGGCGCGCGCGCCACCATGGGGGCGGCGCCAGGTAGTGACTTTGGTGAGAAAGGCGAGCGTCTTACGTTCCTTAAAAAAGCCTTGCGTTTCTAAAGCTTCAGCGAGGTTCCAGTCGAGATAGCCCTTGTAATAGGGCTCGTGGAAACCATGGGGGAAATACTCAAGCAATCCGTCCATCGCAGGATAATCCCCGAACTGGACACTGTCGGCGAGCACCAAAAGGCCACCTGGTTTCAGTACACGGAATATCTCTGCAAGGACTTTTGTCCGGACCTTCGGCGGCAGTTCGTGGAAGAGGAAAATCGAGACCACGATATCCTGCGAGGCGGGCTCGCACGGCATCGCTTCGGCGGCCTCCTGGATCACGTCCACCTGGCGCCAGGGCGCGAGGCGCGTGCGGGCCGCGTCCGTGTAGGAGGGCGACAGGTCAAGCCCGGCGGCACGCAGTTTCGGATAGACTTCCAGCACCTTTTCAAGAAAGCGGCCATTGCCGCAGGCGACATCCAGCAGGCGCTGCGTGCGCTGGTCCCGGCCCTTGAGTTCGCGGCTGATTTCGGCGAGCGCGGCGCGGCGCATGGCGTCGGCGGTGCCGGAGAACAGCGCCTCGACCTGCGTGTCATAAAGCTGGGCACTTTCCCCGGTGAACCAGCCGCCGGACTGGTAGTGGAAATTCTGCAGGTAATAGGCCGGGTACCGGTTGGTGCCTTCGGGCACCTGCGCGCGGATTTCGGTGCCGTCGCGGGCTAGCCGCCGGCGGTTCACCTCAGACGCATCCTGCAGGAAGGCCTGGGCGGATTTCAGGGCCTTGGGCAGGTCTGCGGCGCGCAGGTCCTGCGGCGGCGGATATAGGCCCGCTTCGACATTCGCCTGGTCCTGCACGAAGAGGCGAAGGTAGGCCTTGCGCAGCTCCGACAGGTCTGGCTGGCCGCGCGTCGGCCGGAATTCCGGCTCGCCGGGGCGGTCAAATCCGCCGGACTGGCTTCGGGCGGCCTGCATCTGGGCAGCATACCAGGCGGTGCGCAGGCCCTGCCCGGCGGCGTAGCGTGCCCGGCTGGCGGTCTTGGCGGCGCGGTCAATCAATCCCATGAGACGAATATGTAGAGCGGATACGCCCTAGTCCAGTGTCCGGGCAGCCTTCAGGCTCCGTTCAGGTTGGCAGGGGCAAGTTAGCCACCGCTACTGGCGCATCCTGCCTCATGAAGCCGAAGGAGACTGGTGATGTTGAAGCTCTCTCTGGCTGCTGGCAGCATTGGCCTGATGGCCCTCGCCCTGCCGATGCAGGCCCACGCGCAGTACGCCTATCCCTACAGCGAGCCCGGCGTGCGCAATGTGCAGTGCGAACGTGAGCGCTCGGACGATTCGGCCGCCGGAACGATTGTCGGCGCCCTGGCCGGCGCGCTTATCGGCGGCGCGATTGGCAACAATATTGAGAATGACCGCGAGTATACCCGGTACAACCGGCGCGGGCGCCCGGTCGAAACCTACCGCGAAGGCCGCAGCGAATCCGGCAACGTCGCCGTTGGCGCCGTGCTGGGCGCGCTGGTCGGCGGGGTGGCGGGCAACTCGATTGCCAAGGATACCGGGCCCGACTGCCAGGTGGCCTATGCACCCTACAGCTATTCCTCGACCCCATCGGGCGCGATCCCGCGCACGACGCAGGGCCTTTATGGGGGGCCGGAAGTGATGGGCCAGGGCGGATACCAGACCGGCTACCCCGCCTCCTATCCTCCGACACCGTCCTATCCGGATTACCGCGACGAGCCGCGCTATGAAGCGCCCGACCGTGATTGCCGCGTCATCCACCGCGAGACCCGCCTGCCGGACGGCGACGTGCAGCGCGATCCCGTGACCGCCTGCTATGACGAGCGCTCCCGCGAGTGGCGCATCCAGGACGGGTATACGGACGATCCTTACGGTTACTAGTTTTCGAGGCGTTTCCCCGAAAACCGGTTCCCGCTTTTTGGAACGCCGCTTCAGTGAGACCGCGCACAGACCAGCCATTCCCGGTTGCCATCACCGCCGGGAATGGGGCTGGGCTGGGGCGCCTCGACGCGCCAGCCCGCTGACATCAGGTAGGTGAGGAACGCGTCGAGCGCGGTTTGCGTGGCGGCGTCATCGATGACGAGGCCGCCTTTTCCGACATTCGAAGGGCCCACTTCGAATTGCGGCTTGAACAGCGCGATCAGCGTGGCCGGCTTAGAGGCCAGGGCCATTGGAACGTCCAGCACCTTGGCAAGCGACACAAAGCTCAAATCACAGACGATCAGCTGCGGCGGCGCGGCAAGGTGCGCGGGCGTCAGGTCGCGCGCGTTAAGGCGCTCGTGCGAGGTGACGCGGCCGTCGCCCACGATCTTCGCGTGCAGCTGACCGCGACCGACATCCACGCATGTGACATGCGACGCGCCGGCGCGCAGCAGCACATCCGTGAACCCGCCCGTCGAGGCGCCGAGATCGAGGCATTGCAAGCCCGCCGGATCGACGCCGAACACGTCCAGCGCGCGCGCCAGTTTCAAGCCGCCACGCGAGACGTAGGGGTGGGCCGCTTCGGACTGGATCACCGCGTCCCGCGACAGGCTTTCGGAGGGTTTGGCGACCGGCTTGCCATCCGCGATGACGAGGCCGGCGGCGATGGCGGCTTGCGCCGCGGCGCGGCTGCCGAAATGGCCGAGGGCAACCAACATCTTGTCGGCGCGTTCGGTTTGAGGAGTCTGAGGGTCTGGCATTCCGGTTCTCTGCCCTATACTTGAACCAGAATCGACAGGAGTATCGACATGCTGAAGCAGTTTCTCATTGCCGCCCCCGTGCTGGCCCTTGCCGCGTGCGGACATACCGGCCATCACGGGCACAAGATGCACGGCGAGGGTCACGGCGACCACGTG
Organism: Hyphomonas sp.; assembly: GCA_016124495.1. Taxonomy (GTDB): domain Bacteria; phylum Pseudomonadota; class Alphaproteobacteria; order Caulobacterales; family Hyphomonadaceae; genus Hyphomonas. The sequence goes on from WGNP01000016.1 coordinate 25,956, forward strand.
ATGCACACGCCCGAAGTCAGCGCCGCGCCCATGGCCAAAGAGCTGGCCAAGGCGAGCGCATCGATCCTTGGCGCGGACGGCAAGGAAATCGGCCAGGCCCGGTTCGAGCAGGGCCGGACCGGCCTGATGATCCGGATGGAAATCGGTGCCGGGGGGCTGACGCCCGGCTGGCACGGCCTGCACCTGCACGAGACAGGCGACTGCTCGGATGTCGGCGCCTACCAGTTGTCCGGCGGCCACCATGGCAAGGAAGCTGGGGCGCACGGGCTCATGAACCCGGATCTCGGCCCGGAAGCCGGCGACCTGCCGAACGTCTGGGCGGCGGCGGATGGCTCAGCCGGTTACGAGGCGTTCACGGTTCTTACGGAGCTGGTCCCTGCGCTGGGCGGGGATGGCCTCTCGATCATCATCCATGCCGCCGAGGACGATCACCGTTCCCAGCCTATTGGCGGCGCCGGGGCGCGCGTGGCTTGCGGTGCGGTGACCCGCACGGACGGCTAGGCTTTACGGCCTGCGTCCCGCAGCAGCGCCGGTCCCCGGATCACCTCTCCGGCGACGGCGCCCCCCGGCTCTGAGACCATCGCAGGCGACAAGACGTCAGCGGCAATGCCGTCGAGCCGGACCACGAAACTGGCGCCGATCATGGCACCGATCAACGAGCTGGCTAGGGCCCATTGCGCAAGACCCCCGAGGGCGCGATTGGGCGCGCTGGCGCCTGAGGCGATGCCGAGGCCTAGCAGGATGCCTTGCACGAGCCGGGAGCCCACGCCCTTCAGGACCGCGCAGACGTCCGCCAGGATGAGGTGTTGATTGCCAACTTGGACAAGCCCGAACCCGATGATGGCGCCGGCGTAAAGCCAGCTGGACAGCATCGGAGCGGTGAGCTCCGGCGGGCCCGGCGGACCTGCCGCCGCCGCCTGCCGGGCAGCTTCCTGACCGCCATGATGCTGGCGCGCAATGGCGTTGAAATGGTCCATCGGATGCACCGCAAGGTCTTCCCAGGCAGTACGGGCGCCTCTCGCCAAAAATTGGCAATCGCCGAAATCGCTGGCCCGGGCGGCGGGGCTTGCGCGCTGCGCCGCTGAACGCCACCATACCTGCCAACGGAATCCGGGGAAGATCACCATGTTGAAACTATCGCGCCGGGCCATGCTGGCCGGCAGTGCCGCCACCGTTGCGATTGCCGCGTGTTCGCGGTCGCCAAAGGAAGACGCGGCGGCGCCGGTCCGGATCGTGCCGTCCTATGCTGACGGGACCGCGATGGCGGCGGGCATTGCGGCCGGCGAGACGACCGCGCTGGAACAGGTCGAAGCGGCGATCAACCGTGCGAAAGCGGTCGAGCCGCAGGTCAACGGCATCGTGACGGAGACCTTCGAGATGGCCCGCTCTGATGCGGCGGGCCTCTTGTCCGGCTCGTTCGCGGGCGTGCCGAGTTTCATCAAGGACCTGATCGACTGGCGCGGCGCCCCGACGCTGGCAGGCAGCCTCGGCGTCGCGGGGCACCTGGCAACCGAAGACAATCCGTTTGCCAGCAAATGGCGGGGCGCCGGCATCGTTTCACTCGGCAAATCAGCAACGCCGGAAGCGGGGCTGATCTCGTCCACCGAGCCGTTGTCGAACGGGCCGACACGCAATCCGTGGGATGTGTCGCGCTTCCCGGGCGGATCGTCCGGCGGGGCGGCGGCGCTGGTCGCGGCGCGGGTGGTGCCGTTTGCGCATGCGAGTGATGGCGGCGGCTCGATCCGGATCCCGGCTTCCACCTGCGGCGTGTTTGGTCTCAAGCCATCGCGCGACCGCCTGCCCTACAGCGAGCCGGGCGCGGCCCCGCCGCTGCAGATTTCCGTGAACCATGCGGTGACGCTGAGCGTGCGCGATTCCATCGCCCTGTTCCGCGCCGCCGAAGCGAATGACGGGACCTATCCCCTGCTCGGCGACATCCAGCCGCTGACACGGCGGTTGCGCATCGGCTTTGCGCCCGAACCCACTAGCGGGACGCCTCTGCATCCGGACACACGCACCGCGACTGAAGCGGCCGCTCAGCTTTGCCGGGAACTCGGCCACACGGTGATCGACTTCACGATGCCGATTGATGGGGCGAAGCTGACCGACGCGTTCCTTCTCTATTGGGCCGCCGGCGCCGGAATGTTTGCGCAGCGGGTGGCGGCCTCTTCGGGCAAGCCCATCGGGCCGCAGATCGTCGAGCCCTGGACGCTGGGTCTGGCCGGCATGGCGGCGCGCCGGATTGCCGAAGTTCCGGACGCGATCAGCTACCTGCTGGCGTTCGAGAGTGCGTACCATGCGATGTTCGACACGCTGGACGTGATCCTGTCGCCGGTAACCGGCAGCCCGGCCGTGCCCATCGGCGAACAGGCCCCTGATGCCGATTATGACACGCTGATGGACCGGGTGCTGAGCTTTGCGTCCTACACCGCCTCCATGAATGTGGCAGGCGCGGCCTCGATGAGCGTGCCGCTCGGCTGGTCGCCCTCCGGTCTGCCGATCGGGGCCATGTTCTCCGGCCGCAAGGGCGATGACGGGTTGCTGTTCGAACTTGCCCTCGAACTGGAAGCCGCCCAACCCTGGACCGACCGGAAACCGCCCGTTTCAGCCACCTGACGCCGCAAAATGGCCTGAACCTGAAGACCGGGACGAGCTAGATTAACCAACATCTCACCGTTCTTTGGTGGGCGGAAAGATGTGCTGCGCTAGATATCGCGGGCGTGAAAGATGACTCTCGCGTCATTAAATACTATTCCGTCGCTTAGTCCTCCCAAGAAAGATCCCGCCCGTGAACCGTTCCGTCATGATCGCAGCCGCCGTACTGGCTGTAATCGTTGTGTATTTTGGCGCTCGCAGCGTCATGCGCGGCAGCCTTGGGTCCGAGGTGACGCCGCCGGCGGCGACGGGCCCTGCGCCCATCGCCGACGCGATTGTCGTAACCGCCGAGAGCCAGCTGCACCAGCTTCGCGTGGCGGCAAAAGGGCGCACTGCGCCTGACAAATCGGTCACCGTGAAGTCCGGCACCGCCGGCACCGTCATTTCAACGCCGGTGCGCGAGGGCACGTTCGTCAGACAGGGCACCCTGCTCTGCGGCGTGGACGTCGAAGCCCGCAGCGCCCGCGTGAAGGAAGCCGAAGCCAACCGCAACGCTGCGAAAGTCGACTATGACGCCGCCGCGTCGCTGGCCGCCAAGGGTCTGGCGCCCGCGAACCGGGAAGCCGCCGCCCGCGCCAGCCTGGATGCCGCCGAGGCCGCCGTGAACTCTGCCAAGGTCGAACTGGGCCGGACCCAGATCCGCGCACCGTTTGACGGTGTGTTCGAACAACGCCTCGCCGAAGCAGGTGACTATCTCGGCCCGGGCTCGCCCTGCGGCCTGCTGGTGGACCTCAGCCCTGTGATCGTTGCCGCCGAAGTGACCGAAGCCGAAGCCGGCCTCCTGAAGTCCGGCATGACCGCGGACGTCCTGCTCGCCGATGGTCGCACATTCCCCGCCAAGCTGCGCTATGTGGCCCGCACGGCCAGCGACCAGACCCGGACATTCCCGGTCGAGGCGGAACTCGTCTCCGGCGACGCCCAGGTCGCCGCCGGCGTGACCGCCACGCTGACCGTTCCGGCCGGCGATGTGCAGGCGACCCTGATCGCCCGCTCGCTGCTGACATTGTCCGACTCCGGACAACTCGGTGTACGCCAGGTGCTCGCAGACGATACCGTTTCCTTCGCGCCGATCCGCGTGATCGACGAGACGCCGGACGGCGCCTGGGTCACCGGCCTGCCGGCCAAAACGACGCTCGTCGCGATTGGCCAGGACTATCTGAATGACGGCGTGAAGGTGCGTCCCGTCGCCCAAGGCGGAGCCCGTCCATGAACGGCCTCATTGATGGTGCCATTGGCCGTGCACGGATGGTGATTGCCATCCTGATTTGCGCCATGCTGGCTGGAACAGCGACCTATATCGGCCTGCCCAAGGAAGCCGACCCGGACATACCGATCCCGTTCGTTGCCATCACCATCCCGCTCGCTGGCGTCACGCCGGAAGACTCCGAGCGCCTGCTCGTGCGCCCTGTCGAGGAAGAGATCCAGTCACTCGAAGGCCTCAAGACATTCAGCTCGTTTGCCGGTGAAGGCGCTGCCCAGCTCGTGCTGGAGTTCGAGATCGACGTCGACGTCGACCAGGCCGTGCTGGATGTCAAGGACAAGGTGGATATGGCGAAACGCTATTTCCCCGCCGATGCGCGCGAACCCATCGTCTCCGAATTCAACGCCGCGCAATTCCCCGTGCTGGTCATCAACATCTATGGCGACTCGCCCGAGCGCGGCCTCGGCCGGATCGCGGAAGACCTGCGCGAGCGCCTCGAAGCCGACCCCGGCATCCTCGAAGCCCGCGTCCAGGGCAAGCGCGAAGACCTGCTTGAGATCGTCATCGATCCGGTCAAGCTCGAAGCCTACAATATCTCCTACCAGGAAATATTCGCGGTTGTGAATTCGAACAACCAGCTGATCCCGGCAGGCCTCATCGACACCGGACAGGGCAGCTTTGCCGTCAAGGTGCCCGGCATCATCCGCACCGGCACCGACGCCCTGAGCCTGCCGATCAAGCGCACGGCTGACGCCGTGGTGACGCTCGGAGATGTTGCCGAAGTGCGCCGGACATTCAAGGACGCCACCGGCCACGCCACCTTCAACGGAGAGCAGGCCCTGCTGGTCGAAGTCGTCAAGCGCACCGGCGCCAACATCCTCGACACTGCCAACAACGTGCGCGCCATCATTGCGGACGAGAGCCAGAAATGGCCGCCGACCGTGCGCGCCGAGATCACGTCTGACGCTTCGGAAATGATCGGCGGCCAGCTTGGCCAGCTCGAAAGCTCGATCATGACGGCGATCCTGCTGGTCATGATCATCGTGGTCGCCTCGCTCGGCATCCGCTCGGCGATCCTGGTGGGCATCACCATCCCGGCGACCTTCATGATCGCCTTCCTGTTCCTCGGCGCCTTTGGTTACACCATCAACATGATGGTGATGTTCGGCATGGTCATCGCGGTCGGCATCCTTGTGGATGGCGGCATAGTGGTCACCGAATATGCCGACCGCAAGATGGCAGAAGGCATGGCGCGCAAGGAGGCCTATGCTCTCGCCGGCAAGCGCATGTTCTGGCCGATCATCTCCTCGACATTGACCACGCTCGCCGCGTTCGTGCCATTCCTGTTCTGGAACTCGATGCCCGGCAAGTTCATGGCCTACCTTCCGATCACCCTGATCTTTGTACTGACATCATCGCTGATCGCCGCGCTGATCTTCCTGCCGGTGCTTGGTTCTGTGTTCGGCGGCCGCGCCAGTGGCATCGACGAGAACCTGGCGGCCCTCGCTGCTAACGGCGATCCCCGACGCGCGAAGGGTTTCACCGGCGGCTACGTGAGGGTTGTGTCGGAGACGATCCGCCGCCCGCTGCTGACCACCGCCGTTGTCCTGAGCTCGGTGGTCGCGATCTTCATGTGGTTCGGGTCCGAAAAGCATAAGACGGAATTCTTTCTCGATATCGAGCCGGAGCAGGCCTTCATCTTCGTGCAGGCTCAGGGCGCCCTCTCTGCTGTCGAGAAAGCCGAGTTTGTTGGCCGGGCTGAAGCAGCCATTGACGACATTGACGGTATAACGGCAATCTCTACCCGCACCGGCGTGTCGTCCTCGGGCTTCAGCTTTGACGGCGTTAGCGGCGTGCCGCTCGACACGATCGGCCAGATCCTGCTGGACCTCAACACGACGTCTGACGGCGACTACAATGCCCGCGAAACGCTCGACGAAGTTCGTACGCGCCTCGCGGCCGTGCCGGCCCTGCGCTTCGAGATCAAGCCGCGCGAGCAAGGCCCGCCTGGCGGTAAGGATGTGCAGGTTGCCTTACTGAGCAACGACTCCGCCGCGCTGGACAAGACGGCAACACTGATCCGCGACTGGCTGGAAGCGCGCAACGACGTGATCGAAGTCGACGACTCCCGCGCCCTGCCCGGCGTCGAGTATCAGCTGACCGTCGACCGCGCCGAAGCTGGCAAGTTCGGCGTCGACGTCGCGCAGATCGGCGCGGCCGTGCAACTCGTCACCAACGGCGTTCTGGTCGGTCGCTACCGCCCCGATGACGCCAATGAAGAAGTCGATATCCGCGTCCGGTTCCCCGAAGGCGACCGCTCGGCCTCTGCCCTCGACGCCCTTAAGATCTCGACCCCACAAGGCAATGTGCCGCTGTCCTTGTTCGTGACGCGCGACGCCGCTCCCCGCGTCAGCCAGATCGAGCGGCGCGAAGGCAAGCGCGTCGTCGATGTGCGCGGCAACGCGAAGGAGCAAGGCACCGGCGGCGCGATTGTCGCCGACTTGAAAGCCTTCATTGCAAGCCAGGACCTCCCGGCGGGCCTCGAAGTACGTTTCGAAGGCGCCGATGAAGATACCGCCGAAGCCGGCGCCTTCTTCATGGGCGCGGCGTTGGCCGCCCTGTTCATGATGGCTGTGATCCTGCTCTGGCAGTTCAACAACTTCTGGCAGGTCGCCCTGACCCTTTCGGCGGTGATCCTGTCGACAGCGGGCGTGCTGGTCGGTGTGAACCTCCTGCTGCCCTATGTCAGTATCCTGATGATCGGCACGGGTATCGTGGCACTCGCCGGGGTTGTCGTGAACAACAACATCATCCTGATCGACACGTTCAACCGCCTGCGGGAAGATGGCCGCTCGGTGGAGGACGCCGCCATCGCGACGGCCGCCCAGCGTATCAGGCCGATCCTGCTGACGACGGGTACGACGATGTTCGGCCTGTTCCCGATGATCATCCAGATGAACGTCAGCTTCGCCGACGGCGCCATCAACTTCGGCGGCGCAAGCTCCGAATGGTGGGTGCAGCTGGCCACGGCGGTGGTGTTCGGCCTCGGTTTCTCGACGACGATGATCCTTCTGGTCACGCCGGCCTGGCTGCTGGCGCCGGACCGGATCTCAAGCTGGTCGAAGCGCCAATGGAACCGGTTGCGCGGACTGCGCACCGAAGCGGCGGTGCAGTCGGAGCCGTCCTATGCGGCCAACGATGCCCCGGACAGGAAGCAAGTCCTACCGGCCGCGGAATAATCCCCGCTACAAGGGCAGCGTCTTGCCTTCGAAGTCATAGAAGCGGAGCTCTTTCGAGCGGCCCGCAGCGGTGATAACCTTGGCACAGCCCCGCCGCACTGTTGGCCGGCTCAACCGGCGCGCCTTCGCTGCCCATGTCGGTCGTCACCCGGCGGGGATGCAGCGCATGCCCTTGACAGACAGTGTATGCGCGGCCGTGCGCAGCCCCGCGTCGAGTCCGGCTTTCGACACGCGGTAAGCGAGGCCGAAGCTCATGTCGGTGTTCTAGATGGAGCCCAGATGGCCGGAGAGCGCCGCGGCGATCTTGTCTTTGCCGGCAGCGAGGTTTGGCGTCAGCGCGTCCAGCACCCGGATTGGCGCAATCGTGTTGACGCGCAGAATGTCCTAAAACCGGTCACAGTCGAGCCGGGAGGTGTCCGCCCGGTCACCTAGGCCGGATCACGCGCGGTAGCGATAACGGTATGACCCTTCGACTGGAACGCCCGGACGAGGGCGAGGCCGATGCCGCGATTGGCGCCGGTGACCAGGGCCGTCGGCATGGGAGGCTCCGGGGGGGCTGCTTCAGGCGCCTAGGCTTTTGGCGTGATCCGGTAAACGGCGGTCGCCGTCATCACGGTGCCCTTGCCGCCTTCCGCCGCGCCGCCGGTGAACAGGATCGTGCGGGTCTTGCGGTCGATGCGGGGCTTGTAGGTGAGTTGAACGGGTTCGGCGCCGGCTGCGGCCACGTCGAAGGTCACTGAAACCAGATCCACCCGGTCGGGCGCGCAGACCGCCTCGGCGTCCGCGCGGATGGCCTGGATCAGGCACAGCGCGATGGCTTCGTCCGGACGGGTCAGCGCGGCGTCGCTCATGGCAGTCTCCTTCTCGTTTCCGGCCTCTAGCGGGCTCCGGCGCAAAAGAAAAGGGCCGCCCCGAAGGGCGGCCCGGTAATCTGAGGCGACGCGAATGACCGCAGAGGGTCTGGATTTAGCAGCGTCAGCTTCGCTTCGCACGGCCAGTGCGTTATGCGGCGCGTACCCCCTCTCTGCGGGACGGCTGGCCCGCATGGCCAATCAGGTCACCCAAATGGCCAAAGTCATTCATGCCGTGTACGGATTGCATCCAGCTGCCGATGGACGGCAGCAACGTGCCGATCTGTTTGTGATCAAGGCCGGCTTCCTGGAGTGCGGAAATCATCGAAAGGGCGACGCGGCGGCGTCCGCCCGGGGTCTGCTCGATCAGGCGCGCGATCTCACCCGTCGGGGCGCCGATCTCGTCACCGGTCCGCGCCGCGAGAACGCGTGCACCCGGAACCTTCTTGAACATCACGGCTGCGAGCGGGCTGCCCTGGCGCTCGGCGCCGTTCAGGACAATGCCAAGCGCACGCTTGGAAACGGAGTCCGCGAGGCCATTGCATGTAGCGATGTGCGCTATCAGATCAATCATCATTGGCAAAGGCACTCCTAGGATCAATGGCCTCGGGACAGCCGCCAACTTCGTCTCCCGTGGTTTCCAGAGTCTTACCTGCGTGAAGTTTTTTTCACTCCGGATGAAGAAAGCGATTAAGCCGCGTTAGTCCGGGGTAAACAGAGCGGGGAGATTTGTTTACGCTCTCCGTAATGAAGCGATACCAGATGAGAAAAATCGGGGAACCTTATGATAAGGATGGGAATACTTGGGGCCGCTAAGATAGCCCCGCAGGCCCTGATCGAGCCCGCGCACAGGCGCAATGATTGCCAGGTCGTCTGTGTCGCCGCGCGCGATGGAGACCGCGCCAGCGCCTACGCCCGGCAATATGGTATCCCGGAAAGTCTCGGCAGCTACGAAGCCCTGATCGCCCATCCGGGCATCGACCTGATCTACAACGCCCTGCCCCCGCACCGCCATGCGGACCTCACCATCGCCGCACTGGAAGCGGGAAAGGCGGTGCTCTGCGAGAAACCCTTCGCGATGAACGCCGACGAAGCCCGCGCCATGACGGACGCCGCCGCGCGAACCGGACGGCCACTGCTCGAGGCCTTCCACTACCGCTTCCATCCGATGTTCGAGGATATCCTCACGCAGGTCCGCAGCGGCGCTATCGGCAAGCTATGCGCCATCAAGTCCGAGTTCTCGGTGGCCATCAGGTTCCGCCCCGGCGAACTGCGCCACGATCCATCCCTCGGCGGCGGGGCGTTGATGGATCTCGGCTGCTACGCGCTGCACTGGGCGCGGACGGTGGCGGGCTCGGAGCCGCGCGTGATGAAGGCCACGTCCAAACTCAGCGAACACGGCGTCGACCTTGTCACCACGGCGCAGCTGGAATTCGGCGGCGGCGTCACCGCGCAGGTGCGCACCTCGATGGCGCCTGGACAGCGCTTCAAGGCGCTGCTGGCGATCCAGGGCACCGAAGGCATCCTGGTCGCGCGCAACCCATTGCATCCGCACCGGGGTCACTCGATCACCATCCGCAAGGGGCTTTCAATCCGGCGCTACACCGTCCCCGGCGAGACGACCTATGACCACCAGCTGGCGCACATGATCGAGGCCTTGAAAACAGACGCCCCGCCATTAACGGGCGGGGCGGATGCGGTGGCCAACATGGCGCTGATCGATGCGGTTTACGCTGCAGCCGGTGTGGCGAGACCCTAGGCGGCGTCCTGCGCCATTTCGATCCAGTCCTCGACTTCGTCTTCGTGCAGAACCTGGTCATCGCGCAGCACCCGCTCGCCCTCCGGCGTGGCGAGGAATTCCATGGCCAGCTCGAAGATGGTCCGCGCCGAGGCGTTCGCGAGGTCTTCGCGCCTGGTGATGCCGGCGCCGACGAGCAGCTGGGCATCATGCACGCGCAGGCCGGGGACATCCATCATAAGCTGCGTCTGGTCCTGCCAGATGCGGATGGCTTCGGACGTGATGTGGCGGACATTAAGTTCGAGTTCGACCATCTCCGCGTCACAATCTAACAGGTCGCCGATCGTCGTGATCCCGGCGCGGGCGAGTTGCTTGGCGGTCTTGCGGCCGATCGAAGGCGCGTCGACGACCGGATCGTCCCGGGTAATCGAGGCCATGCGGCGCGGCGCGTCATCTGACCCCGCTTCTTCGGTCATTTCCGGCCCCGGGCGCACGGACGCTTCGACCGGCTGATCGAGAATCAGCTCGCCCGAGACTGCTTCGGTTTCGGCTTCGGCCTCGGGTTGGATGCCGGCTTCGATTTCTGCTTCCGGCTCCGGCGCAACAGCGCGCTTGCGCGAGCCCAGAAGGCCGCGCAGCGGTGTGCGGGCGGTATTGCGGCGAGCGATCTCGGTCAGCTCCGCCGGGGGCATGTCATCCACGACGGGGTCGGCGGCGTCGGAAGGCTCTGCTGCCGACGCGAGGCGGTTCTCGTTGAGCGTTCCGATGGGGGCGATCTCTTCGGCGTTCAGGTCTTTCAGCGGAATGCGGCGCACCTGCTTGGCGTGCAGCGCACGGATCGCCTTGTCGTCGGCGGGGAGCGTCTTGATGACCTTCCCGGTCTTCTGGAACTCGGCATACATCCGCTCGACGGTGCGCTTGTCGGCGGCGTCTTCCAGCCTCGCAGTGACCCAGCGCAGGGGGATGTCCAGCGTCTCGATATAGCCCTGCACCGTCAGGTTCACCTTTGGCGGCGCAACGGCGGCTTCCTCGACGGCGCGCGTCAGGATCGCGGCGAAACCGGCAGTGGCGTAGCCGACGAGATCGGCAATAGCGGCGCGCATGGTCTCGTCGAGGCCGGAGGGCGGGTCGGCGATGCCGGCGTCGATGTCATAGTGGTCGATGAAGGTCTGGTAGTGCTCGTGGCTGAGTTCGGCGCCGGCGCGGACCATGTCGGAAACGAAGCCCATGCCGTCCGGCACGTCGATCTCGGGATAACCGTTCGCCTCGATGCGGGCGTCGATCTCGCCGCGCGACTTGGCGATGCTCCATTCCACGGCGCGGTGGATGACGCCTTCGGCTTCGGTCTGGCCGGTGTGGAAGGGCTGGATCGGGTCGGCGTAATAGTGACTGAGCACGCCGAAGGCATAGGCGGCCTCGCTCCAGCGTTTCCTGGTGAGCAGCTCGACACCGCGCGCATACCATTCCTGGGCCTTTCCGCGCGCACCGCCCCATTCGCCTTCCGCGACGTGGAGGACATGATTCTTGAAGTCCTTGAACTCGGCGTCCGGCGCTTTGGCGCCTTTCAGGAGGTGCTCGTGGTGAACAAGGAACAGCGATTTCCAGGCCTCGCCCTCCTCGCCGCCGATCAGCGAGAGCGCATCGAACGCAATATAATGATGCGTGGAGCGGCAGCGGTGGTTGCGGATGACGCGTTCGAGCAGGGTCATGGCCGGGTCCTTCGGAAAGTGGGCAGTTCAGGTGGACGAGGCTCGGCGAAGATGGTGAATGCGCTGTTAACCCCGGTGGAGCCGCTTGGCGCCCGCGCGCCTGCATGATATGGCCCCGCCATCGCAACAGGCGCTGAGCGCGGCCGTCTTCCGGCATCCCCCGGGGAGGCAACCGCAGCGCAGGAGTTCCTGTGCGTCGGGCGGCAAAACCGCTCTTCTCTCAGGGACATCTCAGCCCGGGAGTGACCCATGAAGACCATCATTGAACCGTTCCGCATCAAGTCCGTCGAGCCGATCCGTATGACCACGCGCGAGGAGCGCGAGCGCCTGCTGAAGGCAGCGGGTTACAATTTGTGCAAGCTGCATTCGGACGATGTGATCATCGATCTGCTGACTGACTCTGGCACCTCCGCGATGAGCGCCGCACAGTGGGGCGCGGTAATGACCGGCGACGAGAGCTATGCGGGCGCGCCGAGCTTCTACCGCTTCGAGGCTGCGGTGAAGGACCTGATGGACTTTGCACACATCATTCCCGCCCACCAGGGCCGGGCAGCGGAGCATCTGCTGTTCTCGCTGATCGCCAAGAAGGGCGACCTGATCCCTTCGAACACCCATTTCGACACGACGCGCGGAAATATCGAGGCGATGGGCGCAGAGGCGCTGGACATTCCGATTGCAGAAGGCCGCGTGCCCTCGCTCGACCATCCGTTCAAGGGAAACATGGACCTTGCCGCGCTCGAGCGCGTGCTGCGCGAGAACGGCGGGCAGATCCCGGCCGTCATGATGACGATCACCAACAATGCTGGCGGCGGCCAGCCGGTGAGCCTTGCCAACATTCGCGGTGCGGCAGCACTCGCCAAGGCTCATGGCAAGCCTTTCTATATCGATGGTTGCCGGTTTGCGGAGAATGCCTGGTTCATCAAGCTGCGCGAGGAAGGGCAGACGGACCGTCCGATCAAGGACATTGTTCGCGACTGCTTTGCGGTCGCTGATGGCATGACGATGAGCGCCAAGAAAGACGCGTTCGCGAACATTGGCGGCTGGTTGGCGCTGAATGATGACGCGCTCGCCGAACGCGCCCGCACGCTGCTCATCCAGACCGAGGGATTCCCGACCTATGGCGGACTGGCGGGCCGCGACCTTGATGCCATTGCGCAGGGCCTGAAGGAAATCATCGACGAGGATTATCTGCGCTACCGTGTACGGAGCAATTCCTACATCGCCGAACGCCTGGACGCGATGGGCATTCCTGTGGTGAAGCCCGCAGGCGGGCATGCCGTGTTCATCGACGCGCGCGCCTTCCTGCCCCACATTCCGCCGTTGCACTATCCCGGACAGGCCCTGACCTGCGCGATGTATGAAGCGGGCGGCATCCGCGCGTGCGAGATCGGCACCGTCATGTTCGGCCGCAAGCCGGACGGCACCGAAGCCCCCGGCGCCATGGACCTGGTCCGTCTCGCCATGCCCCGCCGCGTCTACACGCAGAGCCATGCCGACTATGTGGTGGAAGTGCTGGAGGAAGTCGCAGCCTCGAGAGATATGCTGCGCGGAATGCGGATCGTGAAGGAACCGCCCATGATGCGCCATTTCACGGCAGAGTTTGCGAAGCTCTGACCTTTAATCAAAAATGCCGGGCGTGACCGCCCGGCATTTTCGTTTCGCTGGTCGAGCGCTTACCGCACTGCAAAGTCCGTCGGCTCGGTGCTTTTGTCGTCCTTGCCGGTTTCGCCTTTGGGCTGTCCATGCTTGTTCGGGCCCATGAAGCCGAAGAGGTGGCCGGCGACCTTGCGGATCTGGATCTCCTCGGAGCCTTCGGTGATCCGGTAGCGCCGGTGGTGGCGGTAGATGTGCTCGAACGGCTTGTGGCGGGAATAACCGATGCCGCCATGCACCTGCATCGCGCGGTCGGCCGCCTCGCAGACGAGACGGTTGGCGTAGTAGTTACACATCGAGACCTTGTCCGAGAGGCGGATGGCGACTTCCGGCTTCGACATCTGGTCCATTTCCCAGGCCGTCTTGAAGATCAATAGGCGGAGCATCTCGGCCTGCGTCGCGAGTTCCACCAGCGGGAACTGGATTGCCTGGTTGGTCGAGAGCGGCTTGCCGAAGGGCTTGCGCTCATTGGCGTACTTCACGCTCTCGTTGATGCAGTAGATCGCCGCGCCGCAGGAAGAGGCCGCCTGTCGGATACGGTTCTCGTGGACGAAGTGCTGGGCGAGCGCGAGGCCGCCTTCCGGCGGGCCGAACACGGCATCTTCCGGCACCCAGACATCCTTGATGCTGAGGCGCGGGTGGTCCGTCGGCATATTGAAGGTCCACATGTATTCTTCGATGATCACGCCGGGATCGCGCGCCGGGATGATAAGGCAGGTGATGCCCTTGGCGTCGCCGTCCTTGCCGCTGGTGCGGCAGAACAGCATGATGTGGGTCGCCACATGCATGCCGGTGATCCACATCTTCTCGCCGTTAATCAGCCAGCCATCCTTGCCATCCTTCCTGGTGCGCACCGCGCGGGTTTCCATGTGCGTGGCGTCGGAGCCGTGGTTAGGCTCGGTGAGGCCGAAGCAGGCGATGAACTTGCCTTCGAGCGCGGCGGTGGCGAGGTGTTTCTGGTCGGGGCGCGCGAAGTCCCGCAGCATCAGGATCTGCGGGAAGTTGCCGACGATAGAATGCTCGTTCTGAAGGTCGTTGTGCAGGCCGAGGCCCTGCTTGGCGAAGTGTTCGCGGATGATCGCCATGCCGAGGTTTGAGCCGTCCTGGCCGCCGAACTCCTTCGGCAGGGCGTAGCGCAGGTGGCCGGCCTTGTCGGCGCGCTTCTTGGCCTCGCGCAGCAGAGCTTCCCACTCCGGGCGGGGCAGGCCTTCATTGTCGAAATCGGTGCGCGCCCATTCGCGGCGATGGTCGAAGAACCGTTCGTTGTCGTCCTGCGCCTGAAGCGGCTTGATCTCGTCGTCGATGAATTTGTCGAGCACGACCAGATAGTCGGCGATGTCCTTTGGAATATTGAAGTCCATGTCTCTCTCCCATGCGTCGCGGCTTTGAGTTCACCATACGCCTGCCGGGCGAGGCGGCAATTTGTGCCGCCACGGCAAGCGGTATGCTGCGCCGCAGCATATGGAACGAACCGTTCTCCAATAATTCTGAATTGAGCGCTCTGAACGCTTGACGAATTATTCAGCGTTCTCTAGTCATCTCTTCAGGCCGAGTGCCTGACCACCGAATGCATCATCAACCCCGAACGACAAGGCACCCTCCCATGCTCCGTTCTATCCTCGCCGCCGCCGCCTTCGCGGCCATCGCCGCCCCGGCTTTTGCCAGCAACTCCTACACTTTCGAGACCGTGAACCCGGTTTCGGAAAAGCGCATCGTCGCTGAAAGCGTCGTCTGGTCCTGCGAAGGCACGACCTGTACCGCCGAACTCGACCGCAAGGCGCCGACCGTGCGCATCTGCAAGAAGATTGCAAAAGAAGTCGGCCAACTCGCCGCACTCCGCAACGCGAAATCCGAGCTGACGGCCGAACAACTCTCCGAGTGCAACGCTTCGGCCAAGAAGTAAGCTTCCGGCTCTCTCCACGCCTCTCCTCGGGCCGCCAGGGCTTCCCCTTGGCGGCCTTTCTTGTTTAAGCCGCGTTGGTTACGGTGCCCGGAAGAAAGCACTGCCAGACACGCCGCAACAGGGGCCTTATCCATGATTGCAGACGTCAAACGCACGCCGGATTACCGGTTCGCCAATTTGCCCGGCTACGCCTTTGCGCCGCACTATTTCGACGCGCTGCCAGGTTATGAAGGCTTGCGGGTCCACTACATCGACGAGGGGGCGAAGGACGCGCGCAGGACGTTCCTCTGTCTGCATGGGCAGCCAAGCTGGAGCTATCTCTACCGCAAGATGATCCCGGTTTTCTCGGAAAGCGGGGCCCGGGTCATCGCCCCGGACTGGCTCGGCTTCGGGCGCTCGGACAAGCCGGCCGATGACGCCGCCTATACCTTCAATTTCCACCGCAACATGATGCTGGCCCTGATCCGCCACCTCGATCTGACCAATATCACGCTGGTGGTTCAGGACTGGGGCGGCGTGCTCGGGCTGACGCTGCCCTTGGAGATGCCGGAGCGGTTTTCCCGGCTGATCATCATGAACACGACGCTTGCCGTCGGCACATCCCCCAGCCCCGGTTTCGACGCGTGGAAAGCCTTTGCGGCCAGCCAGCCGGACATGGACGTTGCCGCCCTGATGAAGCGGGCGAGCCCGAATCTGTCGGACGCCGAAGCCGCTGCCTACAGCGCCCCGTATCCGGATATTTCCTACAAAGCCGGGGTCAGGCGGTTTCCGCAGCTCGTCATGGTCAGGCCGGATATGGAAGGTGTGGATATCTCACGCCGGGCAGCCGCCTGGTGGCGCAAAGACTGGCGGGGACAATCCTTCATGGCCGTGGGCGCCGCCGATCCGGTTCTCGGGCCACCCGTGATGGAACTGCTCAGGCAACAGATCAAGGGCTGTCCCGAAGCCTTGGTCATTCCAGACGGCGGCCATTTCGTCCAGGAATGGGGGGACGTCATCGCGCCAGCTGCGTTGAAGGCGTTCGGCGACATATGAGTGCGCAGAAACCGGAAGCGGGCTGCGGCGCCGCCATCCGTGATGACACCGGTCGCCTGCTCCTGATCCAGCGTTTGCGCGAGCCGGAAGCCGGCGCCTGGGGCCTGCCCGGCGGCAAGATCGATTTCGGCGAAGCGGCTGCGGATACGGCCCGCCGCGAAATTGCCGAAGAACTGGGAATCGAGATCGAGATCCTTCGGCTGGCCTGCATTGCCGAGACGATCAACCAGGGGGACGGCCGGCACTGGATCGCGCCTGTCTATGAAGCCCGTATCATATCCGGTGAGCCGAAAATCCTCGAGCCCGAGAAGCACGCAGGCTGGGGCTGGTTCGGCTACGACACTCTGCCTTCGCCATTGACGATGGCAGCTGTCAGCTATCTGTCCGCAATCGGCATACAAAGCAGCGTCCAATGACGCGGCCCTGTATTTGACAACGTCGGACATTCATTTGTCAGCATTTTCACTGCACACGTCATGTTTCGATTTACTCTCTCATCAGCGGCACGGATGTTGCAAAATTCACTCGTCCGGCGCTAATGGCATATGGTCCCAGAGGCCGGGAGCGGCCCGACAGAATCGCGATTACGAGGGTGATAATGAGCGACACAGTAGCAATCCTTTCCGAACTCGGCGTGCGTCCGAAATCGGTGCGCAAAAACTGGAATGAAGCCCGCCTTTACGAGACCGCAGTCACCAATGGCGAAGCGCGCGTCGCAAAGGGTGGCGCGCTGGTCGTCGAGACCGGGCAGCACACCGGTCGCTCCGCGAAGGACAAATTCACGGTGCGCGACGAGCTGACCGAGAACACCGTCTGGTGGGACAACAATGCCGCGATGACGCCCGCGCATTTCGATGCTCTGTGGACGGACTTCAAAGCCCACATCGCCAATCAGGACATGTATTCGCAGGACCTCTTCGGCGGCGCCGACCTTGACTACCGCGTGCCTGTGACGGTTGTCACCGAATACGCTTGGCACTCGCTGTTCATCCGCCACCTGCTGCGTCTTCCAACCACGGACGAAGCGAAATCCTTCCGCACCGGTTTCACTATCATCAACTGCCCGAGCTTCCGCGCCGATCCAGCCAAGCACGGCACCCGCTCTGAGACGGTGATTGCTGTCAACTTTTCGAAACGCATCATCCTCATCGGCGGCACGTCCTATGCCGGCGAGACCAAAAAATCGGTCTTCACGATCCTCAACTACCTGCTGCCAGACCAGGGCGTGATGCCGATGCACTGCTCCGTCAACACGTCCGACAAGGACGATGCGGCGATCTTCTTCGGCCTGTCGGGCACCGGCAAGACCACGCTCTCGGCAGACGCTTCGCGGACGCTGATCGGCGATGATGAACATGGCTGGTCCGAGAACGGTCTCTTCAACTTCGAAGGCGGCTGCTACGCCAAGATGATCAAGCTTTCGGCTGAAGCCGAGCCTGAAATCTACGCCACCACGAAACAATGGGGCACCGTGCTGGAGAATGTCGTGATGGATCCCGTCACGCGCGAACTGGACCTCGACTCCGCAGTGCTCGCCGAGAACTCGCGCGGCGCCTATCCGATCGAAGCGATCCCTAACGCTTCGCTCACCGGCCGCTGCGGCCAGCCCAAAAACCTCATCATGCTCACGGCGGACGCCTACGGCATCATGCCGCCGATCGCAAAGCTCACCCCGGCACAGGCGATGTACCACTTCCTCTCGGGCTATACGGCGCGCGTCGCCGGCACAGAGAAGGGCGTGACGGAGCCTTCGGCCACGTTCTCCACCTGCTTCGGCGGCCCCTTCATGCCGCGCCATCCGTCCGAGTACGGAAATCTGCTGCGCCGCCTCATTGCGAGGTATGATGTCGATTGCTGGCTGGTCTCCACCGGCTGGACGGGCGGCCCGTATGGTCAGGGCAACCGCATGCCGATCAGGGCCACCCGCGCGCTGCTGAACGCGGCGCTGGATGGCTCGCTGAATACCGTCCAGTTCCGCAAGGACGAGACGTTCGGGTTCATGGTTCCGGCCGCCGTTCCCGGCGTTGATTCCAAGATCCTCGACCCGCGCTCGACCTGGGCTGATCCGGCCGCCTACGACGCGCAGGCCGCGAAGCTCGCCGAGATGTTCGTAGAGAACTTCAAGAAATTCGAAGCCTATGTGGACGATGCCGTGAAAGCGGTGGCTCCGAAAGCCAAGATCACCGCCTGATATCGGGGAAAATACGCCAGACAGAAACCCGCCCGGCGGAACCGGGCGGGTTTTTTCATGGGAAAGCCTCCCTTGACGTAAAGGGAAGTCTGGCGCGGGCCGGTGGCACTCGTTACGATGCGCCGCAACTCGACGCCAAACATTCCGGAGGAAGCCATGCGCGAAGCCGTTATCGTCTCTACTGCCCGAACTGCCCTGACCAAAGCGGGCCGCGGCGCCCTCAATGATACTCACGGAATCACCATGGCCGGGCACGCGATAAAGGGCGCCCTCGAGCGCGCCGGGGTCGAAGCCGCCGCGGTGGAGGATGTGTTCCTTGGCTGCGCCGCGCCTGAAGGTGCCACCGGCCATAACGTGGCGCGCAACGCAGCTCTCGCTGCCGGTTGCCCGTCGACCACGTCGGGCGCTACCATCAACCGCTTCTGCTCCTCGGGCCTGCAGGCCATCGCCAATGCGGCGCACACCGTGATCCACGAAGGCGCAGCCGTCACTGTCGGCGGCGGCGTGGAAAGCATCAGCCTCGTTCAGGCCTCGGGCCAGTCGAACCGCCACAAGTATTTCGAGCCGGAACTCGCCAAGACCTGGCCGGCCATCTGGATGACGATGATCGAGACAGCCGAGATCGTTGCCGATCGCTACAAGGTCAGCCGCGAATACCAGGACGAGTATTCTGTCGAGAGCCAGCGCCGCACGGCGGAGTTCCAGCAGAAGGGTTACATGGCGCAGGAAATCGTGCCGCTGAAAACCCGCATGAAACTGATCAACAAGGACACCAGGGAAGAAACTTTCCAGGACGTTGTTGCCGACAAGGACGACTGCAACCGTCCCGGCACGACCTATGAAATGGTCGCAGGCCTGAAGCCGGTCTTCTCGGGCGGCATGGTCATTAAAGAGGGCAAGTATGTCACCGCCGGTAACGCCTCGCAGCTGTCGGACGGCGCCGCTGCCGTGGTTGTCATGGAAGCCAAGGAAGCTGCAAAGCGCGGCCTGAAACCGCTCGGCCGTTTCGCTGGTTTCAACGTCGCCGGTTGCGATCCCGACGAAATGGGCATCGGCCCCGTCTTCGCTGTGCCGCGCCTGCTCGAACGTCATGGCTTGAAAGTCAGCGATATCGACCTCTGGGAACTGAACGAGGCCTTTGCCTCACAGTGCCTCTACTCGCGCGACCGTCTCGGCATTGACCCCGAGAAATACAACGTCAACGGCGGCGCCATCTCGATCGGCCACCCGTTCGGTATGACCGGTGCGCGCTGCACCGGCTCCATCCTGCTCGAAGGTCAGCGCCGGAAAGCCAAGTGGGGCATCGTCACGATGTGCATCGGCGGCGGCATGGGCGCAGCTGGCCTGTTCGAATTCTACAACTGATCTGGAACACCCACATTCGCAGAACGGAAAGGGCGGCCCGCGAGGCCGCCCTTTTCTTTTGCGCAGCAAACGGCGTGCCTTCATCATGCCGCAGGAACATGCAACAGGGGTGGCATGGTCTCCGGAGCACCCATGCGATGAAACAACTGTTTGCCGCCTTGGCGGCCCTCGCTCTGACAGCTGCCTGCAGCAACGCCCCCGAAACGCCGGAGGCCGCAACGGAGTTCGCCGCAGCAAATGACCTGACGTCCGCGCCCGAAGCTGAGCCGGAAGCCGAAAGCCGCCCAACCGAGTATGCCCTGATCGGGCAGAAGCTGCCCGCCTTCAAGGCGCCCATGGCGGACGGCGCTGCATTTGATTCCGCCAGCTTGAACCGTTGGACGGTAATCGCCGTCTGGGGCGCCTGGTGCGGCGACTCCCGTGCCGATGGACCTTATGCCGAAGCGCTATTGCGCGCGGTTGCGGCAGACCCGGATCTGGATTTCGTAACGCTCCACGTCCCGCAGAACGCAGAACGCGCTACGCCGGAGGACATGTTCGGCAAGCATGGCTCGCTGGACGCTTATTTCGAGTCGGTTGGCTACACCTTGCCGGTAATCCTCGACACGGATGCCAGCCTGCGCAACGCGTTGAAGATCAGCTGGACGCCGACCTACCTGGTCGTCTCGCCGGACGGTATTGTTCGCAGTTTCCGCACGGACCTTTCGGTCGACAAGGACCAACCGGTAAAGACGTTCATCAAAGACATCGCACGTCTGCGCGGCGAGGTGCGGGACGCCGCGACGCTGGTCATTTCGCCGGCCGGGGCCGGGGGCCTCGGACCGGATACGCCGTTTACCGTCGCTGCAGTCGAAAAGGCGTTGCCCGGGCACATGGTGATTCCAGTAACCGATCCCGCCACCGGAACAGTCCGCTTTGAAGTGCGCGCCAAGGGTAGCCAGGCGGCGCGCCTCATCGTCGAACCCGACTGGAGCCGCGGTTATGTGGCGAGCGTGCGCAGCCGTGACCCTGCCGTACGCGGCCCCAAAGGCGAAGTGATCGGGCAGGCCCGCCTTGGTGACCTGTCTGATGACAACCGGGCGCTGTGCAGCCCATCGGAGCCTGGCTGGCTTGTCTGCCCTGATCCGGTCTCGGCGGGCGCCTTTGCCCGGGTCTACAAGGTGGACGGCGGAGATGCCTCTGATCCGGCCGCGATTCTCGCCGAGCTTCGGTATGTTGCGCCCGCCCGCTGATGCGCTCGGATATCGGCATCCGGCCTGCATGGACTTCCAAATCGGGACACCTGAGAGGAATCGGGCTCTGAGGTTTGAATCTTGGCGCAGGGCGGGCTAACCTGACGTCGAAATCATATCCGGCCCCATCAGGAAGGTACGCCGCAATGCTGCATCCCTCTACCAAGCGCCTCATCGACAAGCTGAGCGAGATGACGCGCAAGCAGCGGGTCGCTTGGACCGAAGGCGAGAACGGTACGGTCGTCCATGACACGGAAGGCTACCGTGTCGTCATCACGCCGGAACCTCACTCTGTGCTGCTCACGGATGCGCTGGGCCGCGAGATCGAAACCTGCAAGCCGGAAGAATTTGCCGACGATGTGGATTCGCATGGCCGGCCCTACGCCAAGTTCATCGCGGAACTTTATCGCGAGGCGGCCCGGCATGCGCGTGGCACTGAGAAGGCCATCCGCACTTTGCTCGCGGGCCTCGATTCGGTTGAAGCCGAGCCGCCGGCCCCCATTGTTGCCGCAGGGCCGGTCCTGCATCTAGTGGATGCGCCGGACGCCACAACAGACGAAACGGCGCCGATCGAAAGCGAAACAGAAATCACAGCGGCGGTCGCAGTCCTGGCGGACCAGATCAACGGTACGCCGCCCACCGGCGAAGCCGAGGCCGTCGCGGCGCATGAACCGGAACCTGAATCCGCCCCCGAACCTGTGATCGTTGCGCAAGCGCCCGGGCCGGAACCGGTTCCTGAGCCCATCGCGCTCTTCAGGCCCGTTGCGCAAGCCCCCCTCGAGGCGCCTGCGCCGTCCGTCGAAGTCGCTCCGCTGGTCGAGGAACCCGGATCGTTTGGGACATTCGGTGCTTTCGAGCACACACCTGCACAGCCGGTTGCCGAGCCAGAGCCCGAAATCTTGCCGGCCCCGGAACCGGAAGCTGAATGGGTTGTTTCCGAAGTGGCGCCTGCAGCCGAAGTCGCGCCTCAGTTGATGGTTACGGAACGCGCACCTGAACCGAAACCGGAGCCCATTCCGGAACCGGCACCCACGCCGCCCGTTCCGACCTTAAGCCAGCCGATCTCGCTGTCGTCCATCCCGTTCGGGTTTGGTTTGGGCGCCGCCCAACGTGCCGGCGCGCCTTCCCACCCCTCGACTACGCCTCCGGAGCCGGTACCGCCTGTCTCCGCGGATGCCCCGGCACGCCTCGTGATCGATGGAACGCTCGACCTTCCGGATATGACACCCGGAGAGTTTGATGGAGTCGCCGAGGCAGATGCCTATCCGCCGCTGATGCCGCAAACCGGTCCGCTGGAACTGCCCGGTGAAAGCGCGCCGCCGGTGCCCGAACCTGGAAGTGCGCGCCGGTTCAATCCCTGGAACTAGCCTGAACTTCAGGCACCTGTGGCCCTGGAAGCACGCTCGCGTTTCCTTCGCAGCCCAACCACTCGCGCGGCAGGCGACCAGCGTTTCCCTTGGCCCTGCGGTATGAGACACCCCCGCCAGACGAGGCTGCATCGATGCGAGCTTCCAGCCTGCCGCGCAAAGGTGACCCCATGCCGCCCCAGATTGATCTTCGCCGCCTTTCTGCCTGCGTAAGCCTGATCGCCCTTGCGGCCAGCGGCGTGCCGGCATTCGCCCAGACCGCAGAAGATGAGACCACCGCCCGGCTCGGCACGGTCACGGTGACCGCCCAGCGCGTCGAAGAAAACCTTCAGGAAGTGCCGATCTCGATCTCGACCCTGTCGGACGAGAAACTGGACACGTTGAAATCCTCCGGCGCCGACGTGCGGTTTCTCTCTGCCCGCGTGCCCAGCGTGATCGCCGAAAGCTCCTTCGGCCGCGCCTTTCCGCGATTCTACATTCGCGGCATCGGCAACACCGATTTCGATCTCAACGCCTCACAGCCCGTCAGCCTTGTCTATGATGATGTGCCCTATGAAAGCCCCATCCTGAAAGGCTTTCCGGTGTTCGACCTTGAGCAGATCGAAGTGCTGCGCGGACCGCAGGGCACACTGTTCGGCCGCAATACGCCGGGCGGCATCATCAAGTTCGACTCGCGCAAGCCGCAGGACGAGTTCGAAGCGTATGTCCGCTCCGCCTATGGCAACTACAACACACGCGACCTTGAAGGCGCGGTGAACCTGCCAGTGGTTCAGGATGTGCTCGCCGTGAGGCTTTCCGGCCTCTATCAGGAGCGCGATGGCTATGTCGACAATGCCTTCACCGGCGAAGAGGATGTCTACGAAGGCTTCAAGGAAGTTGCCGGACGCGCGCAATTCATGTTCACGCCGAAAGGGACGGACTTCTCGGCCCTGCTAAACCTGCATACCCGCTCCAATGACGGCAATGCACGCCTGTTTCGCGCCAACATCATAGATGCAGGCCACAAAGGATTGGGCTCGGGCTTTGATCGCGACACGGTATTCTATGACGGCCAGAACTTCCTGACGCAGGACACATCAGGTGTGACCCTGCGTCTCGACAAGCCGCTGACGGAAGCGATCACCGCCACCTATGTCTTCGGCCACGAGAAGGCCGAGATCGAAAGCCGCGGCGATATTGATGGCGGCTTCGGCGCCGCTTTCCTCGGCGCCGGCAGGTTCGGCCCCGGGCTTATCCCGTTCCCAGTGGAAACCAGCGGCGCCGTCGACTCGCTCGACCAGTCGACACATGAAGTGCGCTTCACCTTCGACGCGGGCGGAGCGCTGCGCGCACAGGCCGGCGTGTTCCTGTTCCAGGAAGAAGTAGCGATCACCTCTCGCGCCTTCGCCTCGCTCACGCCCGGCCGGCCACAGACGAGAGTGGCGCAGCGCGATCTCGACACCGACAGCAAGGCCCTGTTCGCGTCGCTCAGCTATGACCTGACCGAACGCCTCGTGGTGTCCGGCGGCGCGCGCTGGACACAAGACGAAAAGCAATTCAGCGCAGCGGGCGACCAACGCGAACTTGGCGACGAGCAGATCAGCTGGGATGTGTCCGCTGCCTATACCGCGACCGACGACATCAACCTCTACGGCCGCATCGCCAAGGGCTTTCGGGGGCCCACGGTTCAGCAGCGGTTCGGCGCGCCGTCACAGGCCGACAGCGAAACCGTCCTGTCTTACGAAGCCGGCGCCAAGACCGAATTGTTCGATGACCGTGTACGCGCGAACGTCAGCGTCTTTGCCTTCGAACTCGAAGACCAGCAGTTGACCATCGTGGGCGGGCTTACCAACGATGTGTCGCTGTTCAATGCCGACAAAAGCGAGGGCTATGGCTTCGAAGCCGACATTGAAGCGGCGCCTACACAAAGCATCCTGATGACCGCCGGTCTTTCCTACAACAAGACCGAGTTCAAGGACGACGTGATCATAGCGCCAGGCTGCGGCGCGCCGTGCACGATCCTCGATGCGGCGGTATTTGCCTCCGATGGTGTAACGCTGCTCGGCTATAACATTTCCGGCAACGCGTTCCCGAATGCGCCGGAATGGATAGCCAACGTCACGGCGCGCTACGGCGTCCCGGTGCCAGGCGGCGAAATTTATGGTTACACAGACTGGGCCTTCAAGGGCGAAACGAATTTCTTCCTGTATGACAGTATCGAGTTCGGCCAGGAGGGATACTGGGAAGGCGGCCTCAAGGCAGGCTTCAAGTCAGACCGCGGCTATGACGCGTCCGTCTTTGTTCGCAACATCCTCGACGAGGAAGCGCTGGAAGGCGGCATCGACTTCAACAACCTGACCGGCTTCGTGAATGAACCCCGCACCTACGGGATCCAGCTGCGCTGGGATTTCTGAGGTCAGCCGACCGTTTCATCCGCCTGCGCACAAACGCCAGGGGACAGAGACAGGCTGCCGGTCATCACACTGGTGTCACGGTAGAACTCGAATCGAAGCACCACATTATGCTTTCCGAGAAAGGACCCAGAATACCCTCGGCAGGCACGCTTGAAAAGCTGCTCGCGGTAAACTGCGAAGTTGGACGCCGCTTCAGAGCGAAGCTTCACGCGCACAAGTCGCTGGTTGGAAGAAACCAGGACAGCGTCCGGGGTGGAGCGAATAGCAAAGCCGGCAAGCGCAGCGGCCCTCGCTGACTGGCGCTCGACAAATTCGATGCGCTTCTCAGGCTCAGCTTCCTGAAAATTGAAGCCGGCATCGTATGTGAAATAAAGCACAACGATAATGACGGCGATTATGGCGACAGCGATTTTTTCCATAAGCGCTCTTGTACAGCATCATGAAAAAAAATTCCTCTCGCCGAGGCGTGAAACCCGACACACGCGCTTAACCGATCGGCAACACTTCAAACCGGCGAGACGTCCGTTACCTTGTAAGTCTGCGCTTCGCGGTCCGCATGATTGATGGTCAGATATTCGCCTTCTCGGAAGATATGCGCGCCGAAGCGGAAGATGCCTTCATCGTCTCCCTCAGCATCTTCATCATAGTGGAAAAACCAGTTCTGTCCGCGATGGGTCAGCCATCCATCGGCCTTTTCAGCCGGATCCGAATGAAACCGGAACACGCGGCAGGCTTTCCGGTGCGTCCGCCAGGCCTCGACGTCAAGTTGACCCGCATCGTCAAGCGGCGCGATAATCATGTAGCCCTGTTCCGGGTCACCGGCCGGAAGGCCGGGATTGCGTGCGAGTTGAAGCGTAATACGGCGAAGGGGCATGTTCAGTCTCCGGATGAATTATCGGGCCAGCGCCAAGGCAGATCTGCTGCCTGATTCGAGGAGGCGGCGGCTTGTGCCGCCAAACAACCGCTCGCCGAGGCGTGAATGTCCGTAAGCCCCGGCGACAATCATCGACGCGCTGGACCTTTCGGCCAGCGAAAGGAGGGCGCCGGCCACTTCGCCGTCCAGACTTTCGGTGCGGGGCGACACGCCCTTGCGCTTGAGCCAGTCAGCAAGCGAGCCGGGGGCTACGTCTGGGCGGGCACCGTCACGTTCCGCGTCCTTATGGTTCTGTGCGATGATGACTTCGCCGAACGCGGCAATCAGCGGGGCATGGAACCGCACCGCGCGAGAGGCGCCGTTCGATCCGTCCCATCCGATGATCACCGGTCCGGGTCTGAACGGCTTTTCGCTGGCGAGGACGACCGGCAGGCGCGCGTCCATCATCACATGATCGAACGCCGCCGAGAGTGGCTCGCCGCTCTTGGCCGCGCTGCGCGGGAAAACGATAGCTTCGGCGAGGGTGGCCGCGCTGGCAGCGGCGGCCTCAGCGGTGGCCACTTGATGCATGAACGTCGTCTCCAACCCATGGGCTTCCTGGGTCACGGCGCTGCGGAAGGCGGCTTCGGCGGCGGCGAGCATGTCCTTCTGCATTTCAATCAGGCTGTTGGCTGCTGCAGCAGGCAGCCCGGCGGCCTCAGGTGTCGAGACAAGCATCAGCGCGGATTCGGGATCCGGCAGCGCGCACAGGCCGATGAGCGGCAGATTAAGCTGGCGCGCGATGGCCAAGGCGGACTGGGTGGTCAGGGCATCGGTTCCGGAAGACCCCTGAAGCACGGCGACGATCGACATGGCAAACTCCTTGCGGCCCACGTCAGGCCGCGTTCAAGCCCATACCATTCGGCGGCCAGGGCCGTACCTGTGGAAACTACTTAGTCTTCCGGGCTGAAGCAATGCGCGCCCGGGCAATGCGGTCGGCCACGTAGTTCGTGGGCTGACTGGTTT
This sequence comes from Hyphomonas sp., assembly GCA_016124495.1. GTDB lineage: Bacteria > Pseudomonadota > Alphaproteobacteria > Caulobacterales > Hyphomonadaceae > Hyphomonas. Next base: position 52,367 of record WGNP01000016.1, read on the forward strand.
CAAGGGCTTCATCCAGCACCTCGCCCAGCGTGACGATCAGGCGGGACAGCTTAGCCTCTACCCAGTCGCGCGAATAGCTGCCGGAGATTTCGGCGGCAACATTGATGATGCCGCCGGCGTTGATCACATAGTCGGGGGCATAGAGAATACCCTTACGGCGGAGGAACTCGCCCATCTCCGGCACGACCAGCTGGTTGTTCGCGCCGCCCGCCACGCCCTTGACCTTCAGCCGCGCCAGAGTTTTCTCGTTGATGATCGCGCCGAGCGCGTTCGGCGAAAAGATGTCGGCCTCCACGTCATAGATATCGTTTGGCGAGACGATCTTCGCACCGGTTTTCTTCGCGACCGTGTCAAGCGCATCCTGATCGATGTCTGTGATGACGAGATGGGCGCCCGCCTTCGCCAGGTGCTCGCAGGTGTAGCCGCCGACCGAACCGACGCCCTGCACGGCAATGGCGCGACCGTTCAGATCGTCCGTACCGAACAGGCGCCTGGCTACTTCGCGGATCCCGAGATAGACACCCTTCGCGGTGACCGGGGAGGGATCCCCACTCGCGGCAGCGCCCTCATCGAGGCCCGCCACAAAACGCGTCTCTTGACGCACAGTCGTCATGTCGGAGACGTCCACACCGACATCCTCGGCAGTGTAATACCTGCCCTGCAGGCTTTCCACGGCGCGGCCGAAGGCGCGGAAAAGCTCCGGGGTTTTGCCTGACTTGGGATCGCCCCAGATCACGGCCTTGCCGCCGCCGAGCGGAATGCCAGCCATGGCATTCTTGTAGCTCATGCCCTGCGAGAGACGCAGGACATCGGTCAGCATCGCATCGCCCGTGGGATAGTTCCACATGCGGCAGCCTCCGGCTGCGGGGCCGAGCGCCGTGGAATGCACCGAAATCATACATTTCAGGCCTGTCGCGGTATCGTGGAAAGCATGCACGCCCTCGTGGGCGTCGAAAGAGGGGTGATCGAACATCGGCGCGACTCGAAAACAGGGTTTCAAATTAAACGGGTTGCGCCGCTGTAACCGCGAGGCTTGCGCTGGGTCAACCTGCAGGAGGACGCTGCGCCGGCGCCGCATTGACACCTTTGCAGGGTTTGCGGCGTAAGGTGCCCGCGCATGCAGCTCCGGTCGGTCATTTACGCGCTGGGAATAATGATCCTGCTGGTCACAGCAGCGATGATCCCGTGCGCGCTGATCGACGTCGCGGACGGCCACAGCATGGCCCATGTGTTTCCGGTATCGGCGGCAATATCCACCGTGATCGGCAGTCTCTTCTGGGTTATGGCGCGCAGCGGCGACCTGAGCATCGGCCAGCGCGAAGCCTTCCTCCTGACGGTCAGTATCTGGGTCGTGATCAACGCGGTAGGGGCACTGCCGTTTCTGGTGTCGGGCTACTCCGTCACGGACTCCTTCTTTGAAAGCGTCTCCGGGATGTCGACGACCGGCGCAACAGTCTTCGTCGGGCTCGAAAACATGCCGCGCGGCCTCCTGCTCTGGCGATCAATCCTGCACTGGATCGGCGGCGTCGGAATCATCGTGACGGCGGTTGCTGTACTGCCGCAGCTGCGCGTCGGCGGCATGCAGCTGTTTAACCTCGAAAGTTCGGACCGGACCGGCAAGTTCCTGCCAAAGGTCAGCGATATTGCGGCCTATATAGGCTTTGCCTATGTCGCCTTGTCGATGCTCTGCGCCCTGCTCTACGGCATGTCGGGCATGAACTGGTTTGATGCCATTAATCATTCGATGTCGACACTCGCGGCCGGCGGTTTCTCAACCTATGACGCCTCATTCGCGCAATTCAACGGAACACCGGCGATATATGTGGCGATCGCCTTCATGGCGATTGCCGCCATGCCGTTCAGCCTGTTCGCCATCCTGCTTCTTAAAGGCAATGCCGGACCTCTGCTTCGCGATCCGCAGCCGCGCCTGTTCCTGATGCTTGTTTTCATCATTTCACTGATGATCGTCGTCTACCGCGAAACACACCTGGGACTGGAGACGTTACCTGACAGATGGGAAGAAGCAACGCACGCCGTGTTCAGTGTTGTGTCCGTGATGACGGGGACAGGCTTTGCGACCAAGCCGTATGACACCTGGGGCGATCCCGTCATTGCGCTCTTCCTGTTCGCGACGTTTCTCGGCGGGTGCGCCGGTTCAGCCGCAGGCGGGATCAAAATGTTCCGTCTGGAGATCACCGCCAAGGCAATCCGCGCCTGGTCGCAGCGCATGGTGCAACCACACCGCAAGGCGCCGATCCGCTATGCCGGGCGGATTGTCGAGGAAGACACGCTCCAGTCGGTGATGGTGTTCCTGTTTCTCTATCTCGTCACCTTCATGGTGTCCGCGGCGCTGCTCTCCTTCAGCGGGCTCGACACGATGTCAGCGATCTCGGCGGCGGCGGCGTGCATTTCGAACGTTGGTCCGGGCCTCGGGCCGGTGGTCGGCCCCTCCACGAACTACGGCAGCCTGAATGACTTCGCGACCTGGGTATGCACCGTAACAATGCTGCTCGGCCGGCTCGAATTCATGGTCGTCTTTGCATTACTGACGCCCCGCTTCTGGCGCGGCTGAGCCGCTAGAGACCGGTCGCCTGCCAGACCATCCGGACCGCGACCAGCGCGAGCAGGAGACCGAACAGCTTGCGCAGATTATCCGCAGGCAGACGGTGCGCAAGCGCGGCGCCGACCGGTGCCATCAGCATGGTGAACACTGAGATCAGCGCGAAGGCCGGCAGGTTCACGAAACCAAGCGACAACGGCGGCAAACCCTCCCGGCCCCAGCCCACGATAATTGCGGCGATCGCGCCCGGCAGGCCGATCGCAACGCCCCAGCCGGCAGCCGTAGCAACCGCGCGGTGGATCGGCATGCCGCAGAGCGTCATCAGGCTGACGCCGAACGTGCCGCCGCCAATTCCCATCAGGGCCGACAACGTACCGACGCCTGTACCGAGGCCTGCGCGCGCTGCGCCCCTGGGCATTTCTTCAGCAACCCGCCAACTCGGGCGGCCGAAGATGAGCTGCAACGACAGAAGCACAAGCAGCGATCCAAACAGCCCGAGCAGCATCTGTTTGGACATCAGTCCCGAGAGACCGATGCCGAACGCAGCGCCGAGCATGATCCAGGGCGCCCAGCCCCGGATGACGGACCAGTCCACAGCGCCATGCAGCTGGTGGGCCATGACGCTCCGGATGGATGTGAGGATTATAGTGGCGAGAGAGGTCGAGACGGCCACGTGCATGGCAGTTTCCCCAAAGCCCATCCCGTCCAGCAGGAAAAAGAGCACGGGCACGATAACGGAGCCGCCGCCAATACCAAACATGCCGGCCACCAGACCTGCGAACAAGCCGGCTGCGGCCAGTGACAGGATCAGCACACCGTATTGGGACAGGAATTCACTCATGTGCCCGCCTTAGCGGCCCGCCGGGGCGCTGTCGATTGCGGCTGCCGGAAAGGCGCTCAGTGATGATGGTGGTGGGGCTCGGTATTGATCTTGCCGCACTTGCCGCACTTGATGATGACGCCGTGAGCGTCGCGGTGGGCGACGTTGACCAGCAGCTTCGTCTTGCAGCCGCCGCACCGGTAGGTCTCGTCCCCGCCGCCTTCATGCACGGGCGCGCCGGCCTGATGCTCGATCACGTTGGCGCCTTCGGCCTCTCGCGGGGTTATCAGGATCATATCGAACTGGGGCATGCGCAGGGCCTTTCGGAAAACGCGTCGGATCGCAGCCCGCCTTCTTCCACTACCCTGCGCCGTTTTTCAATGCTGCTTCGGGTTCGGGCAACTGGAAGCTACCAGACGCCAGCATTTTTGAGGGCGGCGTCAAGGCTGGGCGGCAGGTCGATCGCCGCCTCGCCGGACTTCAGGTCCCGCGGCGCCTCTCCCGGCTTCAGGTACCGCCAGCCCTGGAACGGGCGTTTAGGCTGGGCATAGGTGCGCACCAGCTCGGGATCGAACACCAGTTCGCACAGCGTCTTGCCGGCTTCGTCCGGCACCGAACGAATGTCGATGATACGCTGGCGAACGCGGATCGCGCGTTTGATCACCCAATATATCGAACCGCCATCCAGCATCTCCTCGGCGCGTTTGGGCGCCATCCGCGTGTGATGCACGGGATTGGGCAGCTTTTTCATGAGGCGCTTCTGCCAGTCGGCAAGATCATCGATATCGTCTGCGCCGACGCAGAGCTTGACCATGTGAATCGTCATGCCATCGAGTCTAGCGCCCCGGCGACGTGGGTCCAGAGGTCATCTGTAGCGCTTCGGCGCGCCGGCGGTCATCATACGCCGTCTCGGCGTCCGTGCTGGCGAAGAAGAAGTACACGTCCGTCACTTTAGCTTCGAACCGCCGCTCGATGCGCTTGAAAGCGGCGCGGGCCTCCAGATCGATCGTGAAGCCGGAGACATAGGAAAAACCCCAGCGCGGCTCGGTCTTCAACAGGTAGCTCTGCTCGTAGCGCGTGAGCTTGCCGCCCGACGGCCCGTTCACCGGCTTCGGCAGCGTATAGTCGATCCGCTGGAACCGTTCGCCGACCGGATCGAGCCAGGCCGTCGCTTTGAGGCGCTCGGCCGCCCAGACGTCGAATTCGGTATCGTTGTAATTTGGCTGGTGGCGGAAACTGATGCGCCAGGCATCACCGTCCGAGTTCACTTCGACTGAAGGCCCGAGGCTCTCGCGCAGGTCGTCCGGAAACAGGCGCCCGTCCGGCGCAGGCTCGGCGGCCCAGCTGGCGGCAACCTGGTCGAGCTCCGGATCATTGCCGCGATGCTCCAGCACGACCCAGCGGGCACCCGGAGGCAGGCGAGGATCAAACAGATAAGTGTGGTTCGCACGGTTCGAGACGAGCTCGACCGTGAAGGCGGCGCGCAGCGTGTCCGGCGCTTCGGTGGCCTCCAGGGCGGAATGCATTGGGCCGGAGCCAGTCGCGACGGCAAGCGAAATCAGAAACGCGAACAGCATGACTCTACCCATTCCGAATGGCGCCGTTACTTCGCCTTTGATTGCGGCGGCTATGCGGCAAAGCAATGCCGCACGGCGTTTTGCATTCCAAGGCCTGCAAGTTCAGCGATTTAAGCGTGCTTCAGCAATTGTTTACAGGAGTTGAACAGACTCCCGGCAAGAAACTGCCGGAACACTGAAATTTCCGTAATGGCCGGCCGGTTCGGCGCTGGCCCTCTCAGGGCTGAGCGATTCCGCTCCAATCCTGCATAAAGACCCACCCATTCATCAGGCTGTGAGCCAGGATCGGAGCCGCGAGCCCTTTGCTCAGGATACGAAGCCAGCCGAACAACAGACCGCCAATAAAGACGCTCAAGAGACCCGGCAAATAGTACTGGCTATGAGTGCCGGCGAACGCTGCGGACGAGACGGCGACCGCGAGCCATGGATTCCAGCCCCGCGCCAGCAGAAAACCTAGAAGCAGGCCTCGAAAGACCAACTCCTCGAAGACCGGAGCCGTCACCACGGACCACAGGAACTCACCGGGCAAATGCGCCAGCGTCAGGGTGTAAGCATAATCTTCGCGCTCGTTCAGAAGCGCCTCTCCGGCATCCAGCGAGGTTGTGAGAGTTGCGATCACTTCCCATGCAAACACGTCGATCAATACAGCGGCCAGCACGGCGCCCAGGATTGAGGGGCCCAGGCTACCGATCGGCAACGCAGCCCGCATCACGCCCGCTACTCTCAGGTGAGCCACCAGCGCCATGATCCCGGCAACCAGCAACACCGCCATATAGACACCTGAGAGCGGATGATCCATGTCCCACCAAGGCAACCAGAAGGCCTCAGAGGCGGTGTTGACGGACTCATGATACCCGGCGATCTGACTGGCGATGGCGATCAGGATCTCGTAGCCCCAGAGACTCCAGACGACCGACGACAGGACCATGAGCGCGAGGCGCCTGCGTTGATCGTCTTCATCGGCGATCGTTGCTTCCATGAAAGCCGTTACCGTTTGTACGCCATCGGCTTCTGGCTTTCGTCAATCGTCCGGTAGCGGTCGCGCAGCTTGGTCTGGCGCGACTCCATCGGCTGCGCCTCCCCGTCGATAAAGACCGCCGATGGCGCCGAGGTGACGTCCAGCGGATCGCCGTCCCAGGCCACCACATCGGCCCGCGCGCCGGGCGCCAGTACGCCGAGCCCGGTCATGCCGAAGATCTCAGCCGGCGCGGTCGTCAGGGCCCGCATCGCCTCATCAAAGTCCATCCCGTTGGCCACGGCATTTCCGGCAATCTGTGTCGCTAGCCGGGCAAGATGGCTGTCATTGTCGAGGTTCACGATCGCCACCGTGACACCAGCTTCGGCGAGCCGCTTCGCGTTCTCGCTGGTCGAGGCCAGCTGCGAGAAACTCGAAGGCAGGTTGGAGAAGGCATCCAAGATGACCGGGATCTCGAGTTCGGCCAGACGCGGTGCAACGCGCCAGCCTTCATCTGCGCCGACAACCGCCAGGCGCAAGGCAGGGTTCTGCTCTTTGAAGTCCATGATGGCATCCAGGTCGCTCGCGCGGCTCGCCTGGAAGAGGATCAGCTGATCGCCCTTGACCGCCGGCATAAGGGCCAGCGCGTCCATCCGCGTGAGCACATTGCCCTCATTGTGGCTCATGTACCGCGCCGCGAAGAAGCGCACATCGTCAAACGCGCCGCGCAGGGCCGCCCAGGCGGCCGGGCGCGAGCCGCCCGCCAGCTGGGCGCCGCTCTCGCCGAGCACGACATAGGCAAAGGCCCGTTCGCGAAACACGCTACCTGTCAGGCCGCTCGTGTCCGCGAGGAAGCCCTGCCCCCCAAACAGCTTGCTCTGTGCCTGCGGCGCAACGGCGATCCGGGTAAACCCGTCGAGGCGGGTAACGGGAATAGACGTGGTGTCGGGGTTGAATCCGTCCGCCGCATTGAGCGCGGCCGAAAAGGCAGAGCTTGCGGCGCCCGTGTCATTGGCGTCATCGACACCGCTGACTTCCGTCAGCCCGGTGCGCGAAAAGGCGGAGATCAGGCCCGGCGTCACCCATTGCGCGCGCACTTCGGTGGCCCCCGCAGGCACGCGCGTGGACGCCGGTCCGACCGAAACGATTCGGCCGTTCTCGATAACCACCAAGCCGTCCGAAATCGTCCCCTGACTGGTGCCCGTCCAGACGGTTTCACCATAGACGGCAACGGGTTGCGCAAAGGCGAATGGGGAGGCCGCCACCGCAGCAAGACTGATAAGCAGGTGACGGATCATTTGCGGTCTCCTTCGCCGGGGTGGCCAAGTTCGAAATCCATCACCGGCTGGTTCGCCGGATCGTTGCGGTCAAACATCAGGGCGCCGTCCACATAAACCTTCTCAGCCTTGGCATAGCTGCTGAAGGGATTGCCGGACCAGACCACGATATCCGCCATCTTGCCGGGCTCAAGGCTGCCCGTCTGCGCGTCCACACCCAGCGACTTCGCCGGGTTCAGCGAAAGCCATTGCCAGGCGATCTCGATCGGGATGTCGATTCCGATCCGCTTACCGTCGGCCCAGGCTTTGGCGGCTTCCTGGTTTAGACGCTGGATGCCGACATCGCTGTCCGAATGCACGATTGCGCAGGCGCCGGCATTGTGGACGAGCGGGATGTTCTCTGGGATGCCGTCATAGGCCTCCATCTTGAAGCCCCACCAGTCGGCCCACATCGATGAACACACGCCATAGTCGGCGAGCTTGTCGGCGATCTTGTAGCTTTCGACCGCGTGGTGGAAGGCGGCGACCTTGTAGCCGAACTCGTTCGAGATATCGAGGATCTGGGCCATCTCGTCGGCGCGGTAGCAGTGCATGTGGACAAGTATATCCCCGCTGAGCACATCGGCGAGCGTTTCGAGTTCCAGATCACGCTTCGGCGGATCGCCGCCGCCGGACTCCGCCTTGTCCATCTGCTTTCTGTAGTCGGCCGCCTGGATCCACGCGTCGCGGTAGCCGGCAACATTGCCCATCCGCGAATACGGTGCGCCGCCCGGCGCTGAACCCTGACCGTAGCCGTAGACCCGCTTGGGGTTTTCCCCGCAAGCCATTTTCAGGGTGTAGGGCGCACCGGGAAACTTCATCGCCTGTACCGTGCGCGCCGGCACGTTCTTGAGCGTCACGCCGCGCCCACCAAACAGGTTGGCGCTGCCCGGAAGGATTTGGAGCGAAGTGATGCCGCCGGCCAGCGCGCGGGTGAATCCCGGATCCTGCGGCCAGACGGAGTGTTCGACCCAGACTTCCGCCGTCACCGGCCCCGAAATCTCGTTGCCATCGTCGTGGGAATCCACACCCGGCGACGGATAGGCGCCCAGGTGGCTGTGATTGTCGATGATGCCGGGCGTGACCCACTTACCGCGTGCATCCAGTGTGACCGCGCCGTCCGGCGCCGTCAGGTCCGCGCCGACCGCCTTGATCTTGCCGCCCTCGATCAGGACGGCGCCGTTCTCGATCCGCGCCCCTGCGCCGTCGAGCACTGTCGCATTGGCGATCAGCAGCGTCTCTGACGGATAGGGTTTGTAGGTCGATGGAAAGGGATTCGCGATCGGAGACTTGCCCGCGTCCGCGTTGTCCCGGCTGCCCGGCGCTTCACAGGCGGCGAGCGCAAGCGCGGCGGCCGCCACCCGGCACAGTTTTCCGAATTCCATCACAGCCCCACATCTCGTTCCAGCAGACTATGTGTGCGGCGTTTTCCGCGAATGGCAAGCCAGCAGGCAGGGTCTGCGAAGATCGCCGGCGAGTCTGGAAACTTGTGTTGCCGAAAGGTCGCGGCCGAGGCGTTTTCTAGTCAGCGAAGTCGCGTTTTTCCGGGCCGAAGACGCGCGTCACCAGCCAGTTCGGCGCCATTTTCTCTATCTGCGGATGACGCGTCAGCGCGTTCGCCAGCCATTGGCGGGCCCACACCGCGTTCCGCCCGATCAGCACTGCGCCCACGACGGCTAACGGTAGGCCGAGCGGCAGGGCCGGCGTCGCGAAACCAACAGGCACAGACAGCAGGATCAATCCAAGCCCGGTCAGGGCCAGACCTAGGCGCGCAGCCACGTTCACACTCTGGCGCTTGACGTTGATCGTCATCGGCGGCGCGTAGGTGGTCTGGGGCGGCAGGGAGCTTTTTTCGCTGGTCATCTGGAGGATCTTGGGCCTGTGAACTTGACATCTATAGTAGCAGACGACCTGTGTCGAAAGTCTGGCAGGAGCGTTGCACGGTTGCTACAACCCTCTAACTTTTTGTTGCCAAGTGCGTGTAGCGGCATGGGGACTGCGTGAAATTACAGTCCATCCAGATCCTTCGCGGTTTCGCGGCCCTGCTCGTGGTGATCTACCACATCCGGGCCATGGAATCCCTGGCGATCGCCAATAACGGCCTGTCCGAACTGCCGCTGCTCAACGGGCTGGTTACCAACGGCTATGCCGGGGTGGACCTCTTCTTCGTCATCTCTGGTTTTATCATGGTGCACGTCACCACAGGCCTGCGGGCCGGCGTGGTATCCGCCCTCGATTTCCTCTTCGCGCGCGTGACGCGGATCTACCCGATCTGGTGGCTCTTTGCCGCGCTGATGACGGCGATGTTCATTGTCTACAACGGACTAGGATACGGTTATGGCTGGGAGCGCGTCACCCAGGGCCAGCCGCTGACGCCGTACATGATCAAATCCTTCCTGCTCGCGCCCCAGCCTGCCCACCCCGTCCTCGGCGTCGGCTGGACGCTGGTGCACGAGATGTACTTCTACCTCGTCTTCACCCTGTTCCTGCTGGTGCCCCGGCGCTTCTGGCATTGGGGACTGCTGGCCTGGGGCACGGCGATTGTGGGTGCGTCCTTCGTGGGCCTGACCAAACCCTTCGCCGGGGACGTCAGCGCACTGATCTTCTATCCGATGACGATCGAATTCATAATGGGCGCCGCGGTCGGACTTGCGGTCTCGGCGGGCCTCGCCTGGCGAAGCGGCATGGTGACCCTGATCGGGACGCTCTGGCTGCTCGCCAGCCTCACCTTCCAGGGCGCCGAAGATGACAACCTCTTGATGTGGGGGCGCGTCGTCTGGTTTGGCCTGCCCTGCACCCTGCTTGTCTACGGCTTTGCGACGCTGGAGATCACACGGCGTCAGGCCTGGCTGTTACCGGCCGGCATCGGCGCGCTGTGCGCGGCCATCATCAGCCTGCTGTACAACCTCGTCAGCGACAGCCCGTTCGACGACCGGCTCGGCGCCACCATCATGTCCGCCGTGATCGGCATGCTGGCGATGCTGGTGGTCCTCTGGCTCGGCTGGCTTGGCGGTCAGGCACGACCAGCTGCCCTGCGCGCGATTGAACGGCCGCTTGGCAACGTACACGCCGCCCTTGCGCGGATCGGCGACTGGTCTTTTTCGCTCTATCTTTGCCATCCGATGGTACTGGCGCCCATGCGGATAATCTTCAACGCGGCTGAAGAACGCGAAATCCTGCCGACCGTCTTCCGCCTCGGCCACCCCGGACCGATGGACAATATCGCCCTGATCGTGACGTCCCTTACCGCCAGCTTGCTTGTCGCATGGCTCTCCTACCGGCTGCTGGAGCGTCCGGTGAGTCATGGCTTCGCGCATCTTCGCCGCGCGATCTTCCACCGCCGCCACGAGGCGGCAGCGGATTGAGCGACTATTCTGCAGCCAGGCGTTCAACCTCGGCCGCCGTCCATTTCAACACCGGCTTGCGGGCCGCGCGCGTCTCGTCCAGCCGCTTGGCGGGGGCGAGATAAGGCGCACTTTTTAGTGTCTCGTCGCCCTGTGCGGCCCGGCGGGCGATGGATTCCAGCGCATCGCAGAACCGGTCAAGCTCGGCCTTGGACTCTGTCTCGGTCGGCTCAATCAGCATCGCCCCGTGCACGACGAGCGGGAAATACATCGTCATCGGATGATAGCCCTCGTCGATCAGAGCCTTGGCGATGTCGATCGTCTCGATCCCGTCCGCCGTGAAGGCATCGGAGAACAAGGCCTCGTGCATGCAGAAACCGTCAAAGGCGGGCGTCATCACGTGCTTGAGGCGGGCCTGCACATAGTTCGCGTTAAGCACAGCGTCCTCGGCCACCTGCTTGAGGCCATCCGCGCCGTGGCTCAGCATATATGTCAGCGCCCGGACGAACATGCCCATCTGGCCATGGAAGGCCACCATGCGGCCGAAGCTTTCGCTGGCGTCACCATCCACATGCTCGACGAGGCGGAAGAGGCCGTCCTCATCCTTCTTCACGAACGGCACTGGCGCGTAGGGCGCAAGCGCCCCGGAAAACACGGTCGGGCCGGAGCCGGGACCACCGCCGCCGTGCGGCGTGGAGAAGGTCTTGTGCAGGTTGATATGCATCGCATCGATACCGAGATCACCCGGGCGCACCCGGCCGACAATGGCGTTGAAGTTGGCGCCGTCACAATAGAAATAGCCGCCCGCCTTGTGGATCAGGTCGGCGATATTCTTGATGTCGGTCTCGAACAGCCCGCAGGTATTCGGGTTGGTCAGCATGATCCCGGCGATATCGTCGGTGCGGGCCAGCTTGGATTTCAGGTCTTCCATGTCGACGCGGCCGCGCGCGTCAGCCCTGATCTCATCCACGACGAAGCCGCACTGCACGGCGGTGGCCGGATTTGTTCCGTGGGCGGATTCTGGAACAAGAACGCGCTTGCGGCTCTCGCCCTCACCGCGCGCGATCAGCGCCTGGCGGATCGCCAGCATACCGCAGAGCTCGCCATGCGCGCCGGCCTTCGGGCTCATCGCCACCGACGGCATACCCGTCAGCGTCTTCAGCCAGGTCGCCAGCTCATCGATCAGCTCCAGCGCGCCCTGCACCGTCGCCTGCGGCTGTAGCGGATGGATATCCGCAAAGCCCGGCAGGCGCGCCATCTTCTCGTTGAGGCGCGGATTGTGCTTCATCGTGCATGAACCCAGCGGGAATAGGCCGAGATCGATGGCATAGTTGCGCTGCGACAGGCGCATGTAATGACGCACCGCCTGCGGCTCGGACAGGCCCGGCAGGCCCGTGTCGACCTTGCGCTTCACACCCCCGAGACGGTTCTTCGTGCCCTTCGGCTTTGGCAGGTCCACACCGGAGGTCTCGGGCGTGCCGATCTCGAACAGGAGATCCTCATGCTGAAGAAGCCCACGCGAACCGGACACGGTTTCGAACGTGGAGGTAAAGGCAGATGCTGGCACGGTAGGACGCCCCTGAGTATTCATGCCCATCAGATGATCTCCTTCAATGCAGCCGCGTAGGCGGCAATATCTTCGGTTGTCGTACACTCCGTCGCGGCGACGAGAATGACATCCCCGAAATGATCCTTGGGGAAAAGGCGCGAAGCCCGCACACCGCCAACGACGCCCGCTTCGTCCAGCATCGCCAGCACCGCTTCGGCATCGATCGGTGTGCGGATCGCGAACTCGTTAAAGAAACGCGGCGTCAGCACTTCCACACCCTGCAGCCCGCCGAGCGTATCAGCCAGTTCGCAAGCGGCCTCATGGTTAAGCTCCGCCAGTTCCTTCAGGCCTTTGCCGCCCAGCAGCGTCATATGCGACGTGAAGGCCAGCGCGCAGAGGCCCGAGTTCGTGCAGATGTTCGACGTCGCCTTATCGCGCCGGATATGCTGCTCACGCGTAGACAGCGTCAGCACGAATCCGCGCTTGCCATCGGCGTCCACCGTCTCGCCGCACAGGCGCCCCGGCATCTGGCGCACGAGCTTCTCCTTGCACGCAAACAGGCCCACATATGGCCCGCCGAAGTTCAGCCCGTTGCCGATGGACTGGCCTTCGCCCGCCGCAATATCTGCCCCCATCTCACCCGGCGGCGTGATAAGCCCAAGGCTCACCGCCTCGGTAAACACCGACACCAGCAGCGCGCCCTTGTCATGCGCACTTTTCGCAACGCCCGAGAGATCCGTTACCGTGCCGAACACGTTGGGGCTCTGGCCAATCACGCAGGCGGTCTCTCCGTCCACGGATTTTGCCAGCTCGCCCTCGCCGTCGATGGCGACCGGCAGCTGCACAACCGTCAGCCCCTGCGCCTCACACAGCAGCCGTGTCGCAGCCGCATAGTGCGGATGCAGGCCGCCCGACACGATCACCTTCTTCCGCTTCGTCACGCGCGCCGCCATCACGGCGGCCTCGGCGCAGGCGGTAGAGCCGTCATACATTGAGGCGTTGGCGACATCCATCGCGGTGAGCGCGGCCACCTGCGTCTGGAATTCAAACAGCGTCTGAAGCGTGCCCTGCGCAATCTCCGGCTGGTAGGGCGTGTAGGTCGTCAGGAATTCCGAGCGCTGAATGATCATGTCGACCGTTGCTGGCACATGATGCTTGTAGGCGCCGGCGCCGACAAAGAACGGGCCCGACGAAGCGGAGCGATTCTTCGCCGCCAGCTTCGTCATGTGCCGCTCCACGGCGAGTTCGCCCTGATGGTCCGGCAGGCCGGCAATCTTGGCATTCAGGCGCGCGGCCTTCGGAACATCCGAATAGAAATCATCGGCGGACCTGGCGCCAATCGTGGCGAGCATGCTCGCGCGGTCTTCAGGGGTCAGCGGGAGGTAACGCATCTTGTCTCAGAGCCCTTCGCAAAAGACCGCGTAGGCCGCTTCATCCATCAGGCCCGACAGCTCGTCTGCATCCGCCAGCTTCACGCGCACGAACCACGCATCGCCCTCGGCGGCCTCGTTGACCTTTTCCGGAGCGTCCGACAGCGCGCTGTTGACCTCCATCACGGAACCCGACACCGGCGCGTACACGTCGGAGGCCGCCTTCACGCTCTCGACCACCGCGAAGTCATCGCCGCGCGCAAACTTCGCGCCGGTCTCCGGCAGTTCCACATAGACGACATCGCCCAGCTGGCCTGCGGCATAAGACGTGATACCCACCGTGCCGGTGTCGCCGTCAACGCGGATCCATTCATGGTCCTTGGTGTAGTAAGTGGTCATCAGGGTTTCTCCTTGAATGGGCTAACGTTTGTAACGGGCGGGAATAAAAGGCAGGCTGGCGATCTCGGCGGGGCGGGCCTTGCCGCGAACCATCAGGTCAATCTTCGTGCCGGGCGCCGCATGCGCAGCGGCCACATAGCCCATCGTCACGGGCGCATCGATGCTCGGCCCGAAGCCGCCGGACGTCACCACGCCCACCGCCTCGCCACCCACGAAAATCTCGGTGCCCTCTCGCGCTGGCGCCCGCTCCAGCGGGCGGATGCCGACGCGCCTGCGGGCGGGGCCGTCCTTCAGCTCTTGGAGGATACGCGCGGCGCCGGGGAAATCGCCCGCAACGCGGCGGCGCCTCTGGATGACCCAGGAAAGGTCCGCCTCGACCGGCGAAATGTCCGGCGCAAGATCATGCCCATAGAGGCAGAGCCCCGCTTCCAGCCGCAGCGAATCGCGCGCGCCAAGACCGATAGGCCGCACGCGGGGATCATCCAGCAACAGCGCGGCAAGTTCCGTTCCCTCCGATGCGCGGCCCAAGACTTCAAACCCGTCCTCGCCGGTATATCCGCAGCGCGACACCACAAACGTCTCGCCGTTCAGCTCCAGCCGACGGCATTCCATGAATTTCAGCGCCGCACACTCCGGAAAATGGGCCGACAGCACATTCTCCGCCTTTGGCCCCTGAAGGGCCAGCAGCACGCCATTATCCGCACGCGTCAGCACGGCCTTACCCGCCAGCGCGCTTTCGAATATGCCCCAATCCTGCTCCTTCATCGCGCCATTGACGACGATATAAAGCTCGCCCTGGCGATCCTCCTCATACGGACGGGTGATGATCAGGTCATCGAGGACCCCGCCATCGGCGTTTAGCAACACCGTAAGCCGCGCCTGCCCCGGCTTCAGCCCCTTGATGTCGGACGGCACCAGCGTCTCGATCAGCGCCGAAATCTCCTCATGCGCCGCCGCATCGCGCCGCATGCCAGAGGCGAGCGTCAGGAAGCTTGGCCCCATATGGCTCACGTCGAACAGCCCGGCCTCGCTCCGCGTCCAGAGGTGCTCCTCCTTCACACCGTCCGGAAACTGTACGGGCATCTCGTAGCCCGCGAACGGCACGAGCTTCGCGCCATACTCCACATGCAGCGGGTGGAGCGCGGTGCGCCGCAGAGTCTCAGTCGTCGTGTCAGCCATAGCGCCATCCCCATAAGCAGACGGTTGCAGCCAAGCTGCACGTTCGTCGCCCCCGCTGTCCTTGGCGCCTGAGAGATTCCGCCGGTTGGTAACCGGCTTGCTCCTTCGGCGAGGCCCTCTAGAGGCCTCTTTCCAGCGTTTTGATTCTCTTCCGGCCCTTTTGCCTGAGCGATTCCGGGGCGGTTGCGCCTTCGGCGGCGGCTACCGAATGCCGCTCTCTCCCGGAAGAGAATTCATGAACGCCAGCTATCCCGGATTCTCCGGGGCTGCAAGGGCGCGGCGGGTCAAACTTCCCTGAACGCCCCGGCTGCATAAGACATGAGCGTTGCCATCGCGGTGCGCAGCGGAAACGGGCCGTAGCTTATGCGCCGCACGCCGGCCGGGCCATCACGTTGACAGGCAACGGGCTCGCCGCGCAGACTTGCCGGATCGATTCAATGTCGCGCAGCCCCGACACGAAGAAGCTGCTCGCCCCTGCCTCGGCACAGGCCCTGCCACACGCAATCACATCCGCGATCTTTGTGCCGTGCGTCTCCGGCTCCGCCGCAGGCAGATGTCCGTGCGCGCTTTGATCCAGAAACCTGGCAGCACCGCATCTGCCGCCGCGCGCGCAGCCTTGAGCCAGCCCACCACGTCTTCATCCGGGCGAAGGCCTTCGCCGTCGCCCGCCGGATAGCCATCCTCAAGGTAGATGCCGGCCGCCACCAGCCGCCCCACGTTTCCGGCCATGCCGTCTGCGGTTGCCGCATATCCGGCTTCAAAATCCACCGAAACCGGCAGATCGCCGGACGCAACAATCCGCGCTGCATGCGCGAGCACGACATCCAACGGCACCGTCTCGCCATCCCCGAACCCCAGCGCGCCACCTGAGTGCAGGCTGCTGAACTGTTTGAGTTTTTCGGTTTGCATACGCATCGCCCGCTCCTGTTCCCAGACCTCTTATGCCTAGCCGGAGTTTCCCGGCGACCCGATTCCTGCGCGTTACATCCCCGCCGGTTTCGCCCCCCCGAACCAGCTCTGCACCACGCCCCAGGCGCTGCGCGACCCCGCCAGCGCCTTCTCCGTCGCCCGCGAGGCATGCGAGGTCAGTCCGCCAACGCGTTTCAAAAGGTCACCGATCACTGACACCGATTCCTGCTTCACTTCCCGCAGCGCTTCGGCCGAAATCGCCGTGACCTGCCCCGCCGACCAGCCCCTGAAGCTGCGACAGCGCCGCTTGGCGAGATAGCCGAGCTTCAGCGTCATCATCGCATTGATGCCGCCGTCCATCACCGGCCCGGCGATCAGCCCGCCCATTCGGCCCAGCAGCCCGCCGATCACGTCCCCGGTTATCTCGCTGACATCCTCCAGCGCCCGCGAGGCCACCACAATGGCGGCCACATCCCGCAGGATGCGCAGGCTGCCCATCAGGTGCGGCCTGCCGAAGTAGATGCGCGACACGCGCGCCACCAGATTGGCGTTGCGCCACAGCACGATAAACGCATCCAGCGTGCCGTTCATCGACACCGCTGTCGCGACGCCCACGCCGACCGCCTCGGCATGGATGATCGCCTCAGCGCGCCTGTCGAGTGGCCCCAGCAGTGACTCGATCTGCGTGCGCTCAAAGACTTCGAGCTCCAGCGACAGAGCCAGCGCCTCTGCCGGCGACGCCTTGCCCGTCCGCGCCAGCAGGCCGCGCGCCTTGGCGATGCCCTGCTCGATCGCCGGGCGCTCGCCTTGCGTCAGCGGATTGGCCTGCAGCATTTTCAGGTACCGGACATCATACCGGATGCGCGCCGCCAGCGCTTCAGGCTGCGGCGCCTTCGCACCAAAGAGGATGGTGGGGGGCTTCGCCGCCACCGGCATCGACAGGAACGCCGCAAGCGGGCGCCCCACCAGCACGGCCAGCAATCCCGCCAGCACGGCGACATAAGCATAGCCCAGCACCGGATGCACTTCGTCAAGCAACCGGTAGAACAGGAAGCCCTGACCGATCACCACCAGAAACGTGACCACGATCAGCGCCGACACCGACCACTTCACCACCCGCCAGCCCTGCGCCCATTGCGCCGCCAGCTCCCACTGCGCCCCGTCCTTCACCGGCGCAGCCGGCACCGCAATCGCCTTGGCCATGGCACATCTCCTTTAAGTGCGGGTCGTCCGCCCCTCTTCAGGTGGGAAGATGGCGGCGCCGAGGCAACCAGCGAACTGGCGCCCGCGTCGGATCGAAACCGCCCGGGCTTGTGGAGTGAACCAACGACCTGACAGGGAGACCTGGTCCTCTTGCCCCCGGCACACGAGGTTCGGGCAGTGCCGCTACCTAAGTCCCCTCGACGGAACCGTCTTTCAGCGTGACACGCCGGGTGCAGCGCGCGGCGACCTGCTCGTCGTGCGTGCAGATGAGGAAAGTCGCCTTGTCCTCCCGGTTCACTTCGCGCATCAGGTCGAGAACTTGCTCAGCCGCAACCCGATCGAGGCTTCCCGTCGGTTCGTCGGCAAGTATCAGTTCGGGTTTGTTCATCAGCGCTCGCGCGATGGCGACGCGCTGCTTCTGCCCGCCCGAAAGCCGGGTCGCTTGAAAATCCATGCGGTCAGCCAGGCCAACCCGCGCGAGCAGTTCTCGCGCTCTGCGGCGCATGGCGGGGCTGATGGCGCCCGCGGGCGCAGCAGCCGGGAAGGCCACATTCTCGATGGCTGTGAAATCGGGTAGCAGGTGGTGGAACTGGAAAATGAAACCGAGCCGCCGGTTGCGAAACTGTGCGCGCTCCAGATCGGGTAGTCCCTCCACGCGTTGGCCCGCGATAGAAACTGTCCCCGCGGTCGGTTTGAGCAGCAGTCCGACGATGGAAAGTAGTGTCGACTTCCCCGATCCGGAGGCACCCAGCAACGCGGCCAGTTCGCCGTGCTCCAGGGTGAGGTCGACGCCCTTCAGCACTTCGGTCAGCTCGTCGCCATTGCGAAACGTCATGCCGATCCCGCGCGCCTCGAGAAGCGCGCTCATTGCTGGATGGCCTCCAGCGGGTCCAGCCGCGCGGCCGACCCGGCAGGGATGACCGAAGCCAGGACGGCGCCAATCGTCGTCAGCAGGAAGACGGCGACGTATCCGCCTTCGCGCGGCGCAATCGGAAGCGCCATGGTTCCATCCGGCTTGGCAATCGTCGCCAGCCAGGAGCAGAGGGCAAACCCGCTGGCACAGCCGATCCCGGCGCCCACCATTCCGATCAGCAAACCTTGCAGCACGAACACGGCAGCGATGAACGAGCCGGATACGCCGAACGCGCGCATGATCCCGATCTCACCGCGCCGGCGATTGGCAGACAGGCTGAGGGCGCTGGCGATGCCGATGAGGACCGATATCAGCGAGAAGGCCTGGATCAGCGTGCCGGTCTGCGACTGCGCATCGAGAGCGCCTTCGAGACTGGCGTTTTTCTGCTGCCAGGATGTTGCGCGAAGTCCCGTCGCCTCATGCAGGAAAGCCGCAACTTCCCGGGCGGCGCCAGGCTCGTAGAGCTTGACCTCGATGTTCGTGATGCCCTCGGGCAGCAGGAAGAGAGGACGTGCTGTCTGAATAGAGAGATAGGCAACCCGCTCATCAAGGCTTTGCAGGCCTGTCTGGAAAACACCGCGGACGATCAGCAGCCTCTCAACGCCGCGATCTGTCCTCAGGAGCACGGGCTGACCCGCTGAAAGGCCGAGGTTTTCTGCCAGCCTCGAACCAATGAGGATACCATCCGCACCAAGGCTGGCATCACCGCTGATGATCTCTGTACTGATCGATGCAATCGCGTCTATATTGGCAGGTTCCAGGGCTGTGACCGCAACCGGCGAAACCGCTTCGCCCTTGACCAGGAATGCACTGCCGGAAATCTGCGGGCTGATGGCCGACACAGCCGGATGGCTGCGCAGCAGGGAGACCGTCGATGTCCATGCCCGAATTTGCCGGCGCTGAAACGTCGAGATAATCGCCACCGGGGCCAACTCGGCATCCGGACCCGGGAGGACGCGTGCAATCCGGGTTTCCGGCTCAAGGGTAATGTGGGCGCTGTTGGCCGTCACATCATCGGTCAGACGGATGGCCAGCCCCCCGATCAGGGCCGTGATAAAAACAAAAGCCATAACCCCTAGCGCGACACCCGATATCAGAAGGGCCGTCTGGGCGGGATTGGAAAACAGGTAGCGGCGGGCGACCGTGAAGGCGAACATGGGCTCAAGGTCCCTGCGTCGGCGCCGGCGGCAACACGCGCTCACGCACCCGGGCAGACGGGCTGGTTTCAGCCGGCGTGAGCACTACCCGGTCTGCGCCGGTCAGGCCGCTTTCAACGATTGCATTCAGCGACGGCCAATCCGAAATCTGCACAGCGCGGATCTGGACGCGTCCCTCCCGGCCTACCACGTAGACCTTCGGCTGCGTCGCCGCATCGAGGACGGCCTGGCGCGGCACCGAGATTCCGGCCTCCAGGACATCAACAACGATCGTGATATCCACGGACCGGCCCAGGGGGAGGTCCATGGCTTCATTCGGGACGAACTTGACGAGACGTCCGCCAGTGGCCGCATCCACCCGCGGAGAAATCTCGTGCAGCCGAGCCTGGAACACCTGGTCCGAGCCCGACAGGGCAGCGCGTGCGGACATGCCGGGCTGCAGGGCATCGGCATAGGCTTCATCGACATCGGCCTGAAGTTCGATGCGTCCTACCGAGCTCAACTGGAAGAGGGTCGTCTCCGCCGAAATGACCTGCCCATTATCAATCGGCCGTACAAGGACGATCCCAGCCATCGGCGCCCGGATTGTGAACTCGTTGTTCCGGGCGGCTATGGACGCCCTTTCGGCCGTCGCCGCTTCCAGGTCCGCCTCGGCCACCTGAAGGACGGCGCGCGCCTCATCAAGCGCAGCTTGCGAGGCTACTCCCCGGTCCGCAAGTGTACGGGTCCGGTTGAAGACCAGCTTCGCCCGGTTTACTTCGGCCTTCGCCGCACGTTCGCGCGCGATAAAGGCCTCTGCCTCCGCCCGCTCAGACGAGGAGCGGATGGTCGCCAGCGCATCGCCGGCCTCTACGCGGTCTCCATCGTCGCGGAATACATCGACAACCTGACCGGGGTTTGGTGACCTTACATCGACAAGATGCTCCGGGCGTACACGGCCCACAACGGAAAGTGTCTTCTCCATCAGGCGGGGCTCAACCTGCAGGACGGACACTTCCGGCGGTCGCGTGAACCACCAGGCCGTCAGACCGGCAAACGCCGAACCAAGGACAGCGCCCGCCAGCCAGCGTTGCCGTCGCTTCTGCGCCGCAAGCGCATCGCTCGCCGGTTCAAATGGGCCGGTTACCGGCAGCAATACCGGCTTTTCGGAGCCCGCTTCGTCCGTCATCGGAGACGACTCGCAGAACGCTGGCGCATTTGGACATGGCCCCGGCAGGAAAGTTCGGCGGAGCGAACGCTGCGCCCAGCGCGGCAGCGCTGCACGCGAGCTTTAGCACTCATTCTCCGATCCAGCAGGGCTCTTCGCTTAGTGCGCGAGCCCAAGGCCGGTGTCGTCATGCGCACGGCTCCCCCGAAGCCGCCAGGCGAGCGCTCTCTCCGTGTAAATCCGGCAGGCTGCTTCAGCTGCGCCCAGCAATACAAGACCAACAGGCTAACGCAGCGGCTTCATCGCCAGACACACCGCCCGAGGTTGTCGGATTTCGGTCTTTGGCCTCTATCCGACTTGAGGGCCTACATCCGTTCCGGCACTGTGATGCCCAGAAGCCCCAGGCCCGTCTCCAGCTGATGCCTTACGGCGTCCGCCAGCGCGAGCCGGCTCGCGCGCTTGCCCGCGTCAAGCTCGGACGCAATCGGCAGCGCGCCATAGAACGCGCTGAACGCCTGCGCCAAGCTGTAGAGATGTTCGCACAGGATGTGCGGCATCCGCTTCTCGCGTGATCCCAGCAGCGCCGCGCCGAAACCGTCGAGCTGCAGTACCAGCGCGCGTTCAGTCTCTTCATGCACACTCACCGCGTCCGGCAGATGCCCCGCCTCCGCCGCCTTGCGCAGCACCGATTTCACCCGCACCGCTGCATACAGAAGATACGGCCCCGTCTTGCCTTCAAAGCTCGTGAACCGGTCGAGATCAAACACATAGTTCGTCATCCGCGTGTTCATCAGGTCCGAGAAGCGCAGCGCCGCCACGGCGACCTGCCGGGCCACCGCAAGGCGCTCGTCCTCGCCCATGTCCTCCGGCAGCTTGCCCGCCGCGTCGATCTTCTTCGTCGCCTCGTCCAGCGCCATCGCGTTGAGGTCCGCCAGCCGCAGCACGCCGCCTTCGCGCGTCTTGAACGGCTTGCCGTCCGGCCCGTTGACCGTGCCGAAGCCGATATGTTCGAGCCGCTCTTCCTCGATCATCCCCAAGAGCCCAGCCGCGCGGTACACCTGTTCAAAGTGCAGCGCCTGGCGCTGGTCGACCACGTACAGCATCCGCTCCGGTGTAGGCTTCAAGGTCGCCATCCGGTCCTCGATCGTCGCAAGGTCCGTCGTGTGATAGCCTGTGCCGCCGCGGCTGTTGACCAGCATCACCGGCGGCATTTTCTTCTTGTCGCTTTCCTTCGCCACGTGGACGATCCACGCCCCGTCGCTCTGCTCGGCGAGACCCGCCGCCTTGAACCGCTCGACGAGGCCCGGGATCAGGTGATCGACATCGCTCTCGCCCTTCCACAGGTCGAACGAGACATTCAGGAAGCCGTAATCGACCTTCAGCGCCTCAACCGACACGTCGATGAAATGCCTCAGCAGCGCCCGGTACCCCGCCCGCCCGGCCTGCATCTCCGCGACCGCCTTCTGTGAGCGCTCGTTCCGCGCCTCGTCCGCCTTCGCCTTATTGCTGGCCTGCGGATAGAGCCGGCCGAGATCCTCGATCGTCACCGGCGACTGCGCCGAATACGGACCCGTGAAGCCCGCATCGAAATACACAAGCCCCGGCTGCTCGTCCTCCAGCTCGGTGACGAGGTGGCCCATCTGCAGCCCCCAGTCCCCCAGGTGCACGTCCGAGATCACCGTATCTCCGAGAAACCGCAAAAGCCGCTGTAGCGTATCCCCGATCACTGCCGAGCGCAGGTGCCCGACATGCATGGGCTTGGCGACATTCGCGCCGCCGAAATCGATCACGGTGACCTGCGCGTCGGCGGCCTTCTCGGCCCCCGCCATCGCATCGCTGCGCACCACCTCGGCGCGCGTTGACAGCGCCCCATCCGAGACCCTCAAGTTGATGAACCCCGGCCCCGCCACTTCCGCCGACAAAACCAGGGGATGCACCTTCAGCGCTGCCGCGATTTCGCCCGCAATCTCGCGCGGATTACGCCCGGCCGCTTTCGCCGCCGCCATCGCGCCGTTACACTGGAAATCCGCAAGCTCCGGCTTGTCGCTCCGGCGCACCTCGCCAAAACGAGGCTCAAGGCCCACGGCTTCGAACGCGGCGCCCGCGGCGGCCGACAGCTCCTGCGCCAGGCTCGCCATGGACTATTGCGCCGCCGCGTCCAGGCGGAACCGGTTGCCGGCGCGGTTGAACGCGAGCTGTTCGGCCGTCAGGTCAAACCCGACGACGATCTCGAAGTTCACGCCCGAGATCGATTCGTCGGCGCGGGGGATCTCGATCCGGTTCACCAGCTCGGTCTTGCCCGCCACCTTTCCCCGGCCAAACTCGGCCTCGGTGGTGAAGTATTCCTTCGCCAGCACCTTGCCGTTGCGCCGCGTCACCGCCACGAAATACGGATAGTTCGCCGAATTACCCGCCGCCATCGGCCCCTTGCCGAACGCAAAGTCGATCTCGACCTCGGCCACCAGCGGGACTTTGCCCGTATACCGGCAGAACAGACGCACGTCGGTGATCTCGCCTGTGAAGGCGATGTCGGAATAGAGTTTTCCATCCGCATCCGCGAACTTCACATACCGCGAGGCATCATATAGCGAGCCGATCACCGGGCACGGGCCCGAGTTTGGCGTCGAATCGAGCGACTGGGCCAGACGGTTGGTGGTGCCGCAGCCCGCAAGCAGGGCGGCCAGGACGAGAGGGGCAAATTTCAGCATGCGTCTGCGTGTCCGTATTGGCCTTATGAAAGGCGTGGCCATCTGATAGCTTGCCCGTGTTAAAGGCCTTGGCGCCCGCACGCAACTTGTCTGGCGCAGGAGAATTCAGTCCCAAATGACCCCCAAACGCCCCCTCACCCTCCGCCTCGCCGCCCCCAGGGGCTTCTGCGCCGGGGTAGACCGCGCCATCCAGATCGTCGAGGAATCCCTCCTGAAATGGGGCACCCCCGTCTACGTGCGCCACGAGATCGTTCACAACCGCCACGTCGTAGAGCGCCTCGAAGCCCTCGGCGCCGTCTTCGTCGAGGAACTGGACGAGTGCCCGGATGACCGCCCGGTCATCTTCTCTGCCCACGGCGTGCCCAAATCCGTGCCTGCCGAGGCGAGCCGCCGCAACATGATCTACCTCGACGCCACCTGCCCGCTGGTCTCCAAGGTCCACATCGAGGCCGAGCGCCACTACGCGAACGCCCGTGAGATCGTCCTCATCGGCCATGAGGGTCACCCCGAAGTGATCGGCACGATGGGCCAGCTCCCCGAAGGCTCGGTCACCCTGATCGAAACCGTCGAAGACGTCGCCACCTTCGCCCCGAAAAACCCAGATAACCTCGCCTTCCTCACTCAAACTACCCTCAGCGTGGACGACACCGCCGAAATCGTCGCCGCCCTGCAGGCGCGCTTCCCGGGCATCTCCACGCCCCACAAGGAAGACATCTGCTACGCCACCACCAACCGCCAGGAAGCCGTCAAGGCCCTCGCGCCCGGCGCGGGTCTTGTGCTGGTCATTGGTGCACGGACGAGTTCAAACTCTGTCCGCCTCGTCGAGGTCGCCCTGCGCGCTGGCGCTGCTGACGCGAAACTCATCGCCAGCGCGGACGACATCGACTGGTCCTGGTTCGACAACATCACGACCCTCGGCCTCACCGCCGGCGCCAGCGCCCCCGAAGACCTGGTGCAAGGCGTCATCGACGCCTGCCGCGCCCGCTTCGACGTGACCATGCAAGCCGTCAAGACTGCCGACGAAACCGTGACGTTCAAACTGCCGCGGGTATTGGCAGGTTAGCTGCCTGGACAAACAGATAGCCTCATGATCCCGGCTGCTTATTCTTCGCCGAGTTAAAAGTGTAATTGAATCCGCGACGAAATCCGCGAGCAACCAATTAGAACTTCACGCCTGCACTACATAATTCGTGAAGGTTTGAGATCAGGACAATGCAAAAAGCTGAACTGAGGACCGGAGCTTTCATTTCATTCTCGCATACCGACAAATTCAGCAGGACCATCCCATGATCCTCATAATCGCCGAGGCCAATACCTTCGTCCTGACGCCGGACCAAAAACGCGCCGCCGCCTCGTACCGCGAGGTGCTGGGCCTCACCTACAAGGGCGAGGACAAGTTCACCGCCAACTTTTTATCGCGCCGGCACTAACCTTCGCCTCATGACTGTACCGGGCTTGATCCCCGGCGGCTCGCGCGCGGAGAGCCGCCATCCTGCGCGCGCTCGTCGTGCCCTGGCACATCCTGCGCGCCCTGCCTCCCACTCTGGACTGGCTACTGACCCGCCTGAACTGTCTCGCCCGCCCGAACCTCTGGTCCGGGCTCGATCCCGACACCGCCCAGCCCGGTCTGCTGCCGCCGCCAGGTTAGGTAGTATCCCGGTTCCTGCATCCGGTAAATGCGCGCATACTTCTGCTGATGGCCGGGGAGAACAAGCGGCGTGACAGGAGAGCAGATACCACCCGCGCCCTTGCGCCTGCCGCAGATCAACGCCGTGCCCCTGCGCGCGCCGCTCGACTGGCTGGCCGCGGGCTGGCGCGATTTCTCCGCCGCGCCCGGCATCTCCCTCGCCTACGGCCTCGTCCTCGCCGCCATAAGCGCCGGCATTTTCTGGGCCCTCTATTCCACAGGATCGGCCAGCTGGTTTTTCGTGCTGCTCGGCGGGTTCCTGATCCTCGGCCCGGTGCTTGGCATGGGCCTCTACGCCGCCGCCCGCGCCCTCGCGGACGGCCGCCGCCCCGGCCTCTGGGAGGTCATCTGGGTGCGCGACGCCGCCCGCCGCGACGGCCTGCTCCTCGGCCTGCTGCTGGTCTTCCTCTACTTTCTATGGACCCGCATCGCGCAGGTCATCTATGCACTCTCGACCTGGCAGGTGCACAAGACGCGGAGTGATTTCCTCGCCTTCGTCGTGCTTGAGCCTGCTGGCCAGATGATGATCCTCACGGGTCTCGTCACCGGCGGTTTCGTCGCCTTCTGCAATTATTCCCTCGCTTCGGTGGCCGCCCCGATGCTGCTAGAACGGCGCTATGACGTGTTCATGGCCATGGCCACCAGCGTGCGCGCCGTGAACCGCAATTTCTATCCGATGCTGCTCTGGGCCTTCCTTATCGTCGGGCTCACCGTCATCGGCATCAGCCTTGCCTTCATCGGCCTCGCGGTCGTATTCCCGGTCATCGGCATGGCCAGCTGGCACGCCTACCGCGCCCTCACCCGCGAGGACTGAAGCGCACCAAATGGGACTCGGTCGCGGTCCCGCGCCGTGCTAATCTCGCCCTCGCGGTGGGAAGAGGCCGCCTCAGATGCTGACCCACGCCAAGGCCATCACCTTCGTCTTGACGCCGGACCACAAACGGGCCGCCGCCTGGTACCGCGACATGCTGGGCCTGACACATGTCTCAACGGACGACTTCGCCGCCGTGTTCGATCTTGCCGGCACCACCCTTCGTCTCACGACCGTGCCGGGTCAAACCGCCGGCGCCCACACCGTCATCGGCTGGGCCGTGCCGGATATCCGCGCCGCGATGGCGCGCCTCAAGGCTAAGGGCGTCGAATTCCTCGTCTATCCGGGCTTCGGCCAGGACGCCGACGGCGTCTGGTCCGCCCCCGGCGGCGGCGTGAAAGTCTGCTGGTTCAACGACCCCGACGGCAACAACCTCAGCCTCACCGAAATGCCCTAGAACATTTTCGGCGCCGCCCGGTCAGGCACCCTTCGCCCGCCAGGCCTTGTAGCGCTTCGTCAGTTTCTGCGTTTTCATCTGGTCACGGATCACCGTCAGCAGAGGCGAGACGCCCCAGACCGCGCCCTTGCCTTCGGCCGCACGGTTCAACTGGCGCTTGGTCAGCGCCATCGTCGCCATGCCCGCCATCGTGCGGTTCTTCCAATTGACTTCCGGAAGGTTGACCTCGGACATCTTGCCCGCGCGCCACTGGTTCGGAAGGTCCGGAACATAAGCCATCGCCCGGCCGATCCCCAGAACGGCCACACCAAAGCCCTTGGCATCTTTCGCCAGCGCCGCCTCGGCCGTGGCGAGGCGGAAGATCCCGCCGGTCACCATGATCGGCACCGTCGTCACCTCGGAAATCTGGCGTGCAAAATCAATGAAGTAGGCCTCGCGTTTCGAGGTCGAGCTGTCATCAGTTTGGCCCTGCATCGCCGGGCTTTCATAGTTCCCGCCGGAAAGTTCCAGCAGGTCCAGGCCCAGCGTGTTCAGTTGCGCCGCAACCCATTTGGCATCCTCGAACTCGAATCCGCCCTTCTGGAAATCCGCCGAATTGAGCTTCACCGAAACGCAAAAGCCGGGGCTGACTTTCGCGCGAACAGCCTTCACGGTTTCCAGCAGGAACCGCGCCCGGTTCTCCCGGCTTCCGCCCCACTGGTCGGTCCGCTTGTTCACCAGCGGCGAGAGGAACTGGCTGATAAGGTATCCATGCGCCGCATGAACCTGAACGCCGGTGAAGCCAGCCTCTTGCGCCAGCCCAGCGGTCGTTGCGAACCGCGCGATGATCTCGCGGATCTCGCCATCTTCCAGCGCGCGCGGCTGCGCCAGAAGTTTCGAATGCTGCCCAAGGTCCACCGGCACCGCTGACGGCGCAACGGCCTGCTCTCCCATCGCGGCAAACATCTGCCGCCCGGGATGATTGATCTGCATGAAGAGCTGTCCGCCCGGAGGCGTGCCTGCCTTAGCCCAGGCGCGGAAGGGGGTGAGGTCCCCGCCCGCCTGAAGCAGCACGCCCCCGGGACCGGTCATCGCGGAGGGGCTGACCATCACGTTCCCGGTGAGCACAAGGCCTGCGCCGCCCTTGGCCCAGCCTTGATAGAGGCGCAGCAGTTCGGGGCCGGGCACCTGGCCGGGTGCGGAAAGATTTTCCTCCATCGCCGCCTTGCAGATCCGGTTGGGCAATACGGCGCCGTTTGGCAGTTTGAGCGAGGTAAAAAGCAGGGAATCGGACATGCGAGGCCTCGGATGACTATAACAACCGCCCGTCGTAGAGCTTGAACGCGGGCGGCCCGTCAAGCCTTCTGCGCGCGCCGTCCCCGGCCTTCTGAGCGCATCTATGGAACCGGGCCCCTGATTTTGCCATAAGCCCCACGATGACCGTTCGCATTGCCGCCTTCTACAAGTTCTTTCGCTTTCCGGACTACTCCGAGCGCCGGCAGGCGCTGGCGCAGTGTTTCTGCACCCTTGGCATCAAGGGTACGCTATTGCTGGCCGAGGAGGGTGTGAACGGCACCATTGCCGGCGCGCCGGATGCCATCGACGCGGCGCTGGCGATCCTGCGCGCCTTGCCCGGCGCCCAGGAGCTGGAGGCGAAATTCTCCGAAGCTGATGCGCCGCCCTTCCCGCGCCTCAAAGTGCGCCTGAAGCGTGAGATCGTGACGATGGGCGTACCCGGCACCGATCCCAACTCCCTCGTCGGCACCTACGTGAAACCGGAGGACTGGAACGCCCTGATCGCCGATCCGGACATCGTCCTGATCGACACGCGCAATGGTTACGAAACCGCCCTCGGCAGTTTCGAGGGGGCAATTGATCCGCAGACGGAAAGCTTCCGGGACTTCCCGGCCTGGTTCGGCGACTTCCGCGCCCGCCTTGAAGCCGAAGGCCGCAAACCGAAGATCGCCATGTTCTGCACCGGCGGCATCCGCTGCGAAAAAGCCACCAGCTTCGTCAAGGCGGAGGGAATTGATGACGTATTCCACCTGCAGGGCGGCATCCTGAAATACCTCGAAACCGTGCCCGAGCCCGAAACGAAATGGCGCGGCGAATGCTATGTCTTCGATGAACGTGTCTCGGTCCGCCACGACCTTACGCCCGGAGACCACATCCTCTGCCACGCCTGTGGCCGCCCCGTCTCGACCGAAGGGCGTCAGCACAAGGACTATGTCGAAGGCATCTCCTGCGCTGCCTGCATCGGCGAGATGACCGACGATCAGCGCGCCCGCTTCGCCGAACGCCAGCGCCAGATCGATCTCGCCCGCGCGCGCGGCGAAAAGCATATGGCACCCGCGTCCCGCGAGCCGTGACAGTCCTCTACTCCTTCCGCCGCTGCCCCTATGCCATGCGCGCCCGGATGGCCCTCGCCGCCTCGGGCCTGCCCGTCCGCGTCCGCGAAATCATCCTGCGCGACAAGCCACCCGAAATGCTCGCTGCCAGCCCCAAGGGCACCGTACCCGTCCTTGTGCAGGTGGATGGAGGCGTCATAGATGAGAGCCTGCATATCATGCACTGGGCCCTCGCCCGAAACGACCCCGAAGGCTGGCTACGCGCCGATCCGGCCGAAACCGCCCGCCTTATCGCCCGGAATGACGGGCCTTTCAAACACGCCCTCGACCGTTACAAATATGCGGATCGCCACAAGACCGACAGCGCCGCGCACCGCGACTCCGCGATGGATGTCGTTGCCGTCCTTTCCGCGCATCTTGCCACGAACGGCGGCCAGCTCCTCGGGCCGGCGCCCACGCTCGCGGACATCGCCGTCTTCCCGTTTGTCCGCCAGTTCGCCGCCACGGATGAAGACTTCTGGGAAAGCCACGCCCCCGCCAACGTGCGCGCCTGGCTCGCCGGCCACGTCTCGGGTCCGCGCTTCGCGGCGATCATGACCCGATTCCCGCGCTGGCAAACCGGCGCCGAGGAACCGCTGCTCACTGCGCGCTGATCGCCGCCCGTACATCTTCCAGCGGAAACAGCGGACCAGGATCAAGGTTGCGCCGCAGCGGCTCGCCGCCGCAATCGGGCTGCATCCGGTCGTCCAGCGCCGCATGCGTGACCAGCGCTTCCGGCGGCAAGCCGTAGCGCGCCGCGACTTCCGCGACGAGCGCCTTCAAGGCCGTGATCTGCACCTCTGGAAACGCCTCGATCCCGTCACCCCGGTTGACCAGTTCGATGCCGATGGACCGCCGGTTCACCATTGTCATTATCCCGCCAAAGCTGACATGGCCTGCCGTAAGAAGTTCCGGGCGCTGCTGCGCGATGTCGCCCTCGCGGCCAATCACATAGTGAATGCTCTTGCCGCCTTCGCCGAGGAACCAGTCACGCCAAAATACGGCGCTGCCGTTCGCGGGCGTGAAGAAAACCGCCCCGTCCCGGCAGGTCGGCCCACCGATGGAATGCACCACGATCAGGTCAATTTCCTCTGCCGAACGCGCATCACCGCCATGCGGAAAATCTTGCGGAGGCCGGTCGATCACGAGGCTGGCCGCCAGTTCGGGTTTGGCACCGGTCTCCGGCGGTCTTGCTGGCAAGTCTGGCGCCGGCACTGGCGCCGGTACCACCATGCATGCGGACAACGTCAGCGCACCGGCGCCGCACAAGAGCCTGACGAAAACCATGCGCACCCTCAAGCTGGCCGAGACAGAGTCATGGCGCGGGAATCCGGCAATTTGATGCCGCGTTGGCCGTCGCCGCGGACCACCTTTTGCCACTTGCAAAATCCGGCATCGCGCGTAAAAGCGCGGCTTCCCGGCCCGGGTGCCTCGCGGCACCTGCGGCAAGAGATGGCATCGGAGTGTGGCTCAGCCTGGTAGAGCACTAGCTTCGGGAGCTAGGGGTCGGAGGTTCGAATCCTCTCACTCCGACCATCAAAATCAAGGCATTAGGCAGAACTCAAAAATCACGATTTTTCCCCGTGCCCCGCCAGTGCCCCACTTCAGCATCGGTGCTGGTCGCCCTTGATCTGTTTCGAGCGGTTCAGGAATTTAATGCCGACTTGCCGGAAACGGTTGAGCGTCCGCCAGGGCGAGAAGGTAGCGTCCCCGGGCGTGGTGTAAATTCGACCTGAGGAAGGTCATCGTGCGCGAATCCGTCGAGGTTGTGGTTGCGAACTCCAACCAGAAGGACCTCACACGATGACCGAAGACAGATTGGCTTTATTCGAGCTGA
>WGNP01000008.1 GCA_016124495.1 Hyphomonas sp.
ATGGGAGGAAGAAGATCGCCGTCGGTTGTCTGGCCCGCTCTCCGGTCGGGGCTACGCCCCTCCCTACGACCGGGCCAGACAACCGATCCTACCGGCCATCATAATTGTCGCTAAACCGGCCATCATAATTGTCGCCGCGCAATCTGGCCTTGCGGCGAAGCTGGCTGCCAGGTGCGCCACATAGTCCGGGAGCAGAACATCATCATGAAATGCAAACAGCATGTAGTCAGCTTGCCCGCGTGCGTCTTCCGGCACGGCGTTCGTATTGCCGATCCATTCGAGGTTATTCGCCCGGCGCATCCTCGAAAACGGGCATCGCGGCGCGGATGGCCTTACTCAATATCTGCAGCGGCGTCTGTGGATGCATAATCGGCGATCAGTACGCGCAGGTACGGATAGCTTCGCGCGGCCATCGCGTCCCGCGTCCGGCGCAGGAGCGCGTCGCGTTTTAGACAGGTGTCAAGGCGAGCACGCCGGGCTGGCCGGTCATGCAGAATGATTCATTGAGCGGCGGATGACAGCCGGACAAAAATCCCATGATTAGAGCCTTCATCGGAAGGTCTGTGGTCGTCTGGGCTACCGGTCGAACAGCTTCGATACGCTCTCTTCGTTGGCAATCCGCCGGATCGCTTCGCCAAGCAGGGGCGACATCGGCAGTACACGGATCTTCTTCGACTTCAGCGCGCTTTCCGAAGGTTGGATTGTGTCGGTCATCACCAGCTCGTCGAGTACCGACTTCTCAATACGCTGCACGGCATTGCCCGAGAGGACGCCGTGCGTGACATAGGCCGAGACAGACACCGCGCCCTGGTCCTTCAGCGCCGCCGCGGCGTTGGCCAGCGTACCGCCGCTGTCGCAGATATCATCCAGCATGATGCAGCGCGCACCCTTCACTTCGCCGATGATGTTCATCACTTCGGACTTGCCGGCCTCAGGCCGCCGCTTGTCAACGATCGCAAGGTCCGCGTTCAGCTTGTTGGCCAGCGCGCGCGCGCGTACCACGCCGCCGACATCCGGCGAGACCATCACGATCTTGTCGCGGCCGAAGCGTTCCTTGATGTCGTCGATCATCACCGGACCGCCGAACAGGTTGTCGGTCGGAATGTCGAAGAAGCCCTGGATCTGGCCGGCATGCAGGTCCACGGTCAGCACGCGGTCGGCGCCCGAGGCGGAAATGAGATTGGCCACCAGTTTCGCCGAGATTGGCGTGCGGCCATCGGTCTTCCGGTCCTGCCGCGCATAGCCGAAATACGGGATCACCGCCGTAATGCGCCGGGCCGAGGCCCGCCGCAGCGCGTCCATCATGATCAGCAGCTGCATCAGGTTGTCATTGGCGGGGTAGGAGGTGGACTGGATGACGAACACATCCTCGCCGCGCACGTTTTCGTCGATGCGTACGAAGATTTCCTGGTCGGCGAAGGTTTTCACCTCGGAGCGCGTCAGCCGCATGTCGAGATAATCGGCGATCGCTTCGGAGAGTGGCCGGTTCGCGTTGCAGGAAATAAGCTTCATGACGCGTGTCGACCCTCTGCTGCCCGGCTCGCGACGCTTTTGTAACAGGCGCCCGCGAGTCGCAAGCCACGTAAAACTGGATTCGCTCCGGCTTACCCAGAAATCGCGATCACTGAGGCATTCCGGCCATAATCTGCCTCACCGCGCAGGTTGCGCCGCCGGTTGGAGAAATAGATTTCTTCCATCGCGCAGGTATCGTGGCCAAGATTGTCCACCTCGCCGAGTCCGGCGCCGGTCAGCTGGCGCACGCAGAAGCCCGGCAGATCGAAGTGCAACCGGTCACCCTTGCCGGCGATGAACAGGTCCGCGCTTACCGGATGCGCGGCGAGAAACGCGTCCCGGAATTCGGGGCCCACTTCATAGCTCGCCTGCTGGATCGTCGGGCCGATGGCCGCCCGGATGTTTCTGCGTTCGGCCCCCAGGGCCTCCATGGCATCCACGGTGCGCAACAAAACGCCCGCCAGCGCACCTTTCCAGCCGGCATGCGCCGCGCCAATGACGCCGTTATCTGGGTCTGCAAAAAGGACTGGGGTGCAATCCGCCGAGAGGACGCAGAGCCCCAGTTCCGGCCGGTCGCTCACCATCGCGTCGGCCTTGGGCCGCTCGGTCCAGGGTCCGGTCACGCGTACGACGTCCGACGAATGAACCTGATAGCAGGAGAGCAGCCAGCGCGCGCCCATCGCTCCCGACACGCGTGCCCGGTTCTCGGCGATATGCCGGGGGCTGTCGGCGGAGCCTTCTCCCACATTCAGGCTGTCATAATCGCCTGAGGACACGCCCCCCCGGCGCCCGAAGAAACCATGGGTTAGTCCGGAAATGCCGGTCAACGAGGGGGCAGTGGTGAAGGGCGCTTGCATGCTCCAGATTGCTGGCCGCGACCGGCGCGGTCGTCAAGCATATCGCAGGCGCGAAGAAGCCTGCCGCGTCGGCATGGTCAAATCATCCGGCCTCTGCTACGTGCGCGGCAAATCCACCCGTTCTCCTCCCGAACGCCGCCCGCCGGAAAGCCCGCTCTATGACGACGCCTATCGAAAAAATGCGCAATATTGCCATCATCGCGCACGTTGACCACGGCAAGACCACGCTGGTGGACGAGCTTCTCAAACAGTCGGGCACCTTCCGCCAGAATGAGAAGACTGCCGAGCGGATGATGGATTCTAATGACCTGGAGCGGGAACGCGGTATCACTATCCTCGCCAAGACCACCTCGGTCGAATGGAACGGTTACCGCATCAACATCGTGGATACTCCCGGGCACGCCGATTTCGGCGGCGAGGTGGAGCGTATTCTCGATATGGTGGACGGCGCCATCGTGCTCGTGGATTCCTCCGAAGGCCCCATGCCGCAGACCAAATTCGTTGTCTCCAAAGCGCTCAAGGTAGGCCTCAGGCCCATCGTCGCCGTCAACAAGATCGACAAGCCGGAGCGTCGCCCGGACGAAGTGGTCAACGAGTGTTTCGATCTCTTTGCCAACCTCGACGCGACAGACGAGCAGCTTGATTTCCCGATTCTCTACGGATCGGCCAAGAATGGCTGGATGTCCAAGCAGTACGAAACGCCGGCCGCCAACATGGACGAACTGTTCCAGATGGTCATCGATCATGTGCCGGTCCCGCGCGTTGAAGAAGGCGCTTTCCGCTTCCTCGCCACTACGATTTCCGCTGACCCTTTCCTCGGCCGCATCCTGACGGGGCGCATCCTGTCCGGCACCGTCAAGCCGAACCAGTCTATCAAGGTCCTCTCGCGCGACGGTCAGCTCGTGGAACAAGGACGCGTCTCGAAAGTACTCGCTTTCCGCGGCCTCGAGCGCGTGCCGGTCGATGAAGGCCAGGCGGGCGACATCGTCTCCCTCGCCGGAATGACCAAGGCGAACGTTGCCGATACTTTCTGCGATCCGTCGGTCACCGTGCCGCTTGAAGCACGTCCGATCGACCCGCCGACCATCTCGATGACCTTCCGCGTCAACGATTCCCCGCTCGCGGGAACCGAAGGCACGAAAGTCACGAGCCGGATGATCTGGGCGCGTCTCGAGAAAGAGGCTGAAGGCAACGTCGCGCTGAAAGTCGAACGCGCCACCGATGCCGAGGCCTTCACCGTCTCCGGACGTGGCGAACTTCAGCTTGCCGTGCTGATCGAAACCATGCGCCGCGAAGGCTACGAACTCGGCGTCGCGCGCCCGCAGGTCGTCATGCAGACCAGCCCGACCGGTGAAAAGCTTGAGCCTATTGAGGAAGTTACCATCGACGTTGATGACGAACACTCCGGCATCGTCGTTCAGAAAATGAACGAACGAAAAGCCGAAATGCTCGACATGCGCCCCTCCGGCGTCGGCCGCACTCGCCTCGTGTTCCACGCGCCGACACGCGGCCTGATCGGCTACCAGGGTGAACTGCTGTCCGATACCCGCGGCACCGCCATCATGAACCGCATTTTCCACGAATACGCGCCCCACAAAGGCAAGATCCAGGGCCGCCATACCGGTGTGCTGATCGCCATGGAGCAGGGCGAGGCGGTAGCCTTCGCGCTATGGAACCTTGAAGACCGTGGACCCATGATGATCCATCCGGGTACGAAGGTTTACGGCGGCATGATCATCGGCGAGCACAACCGCGACAACGATCTCGAAGTGAACGTGCTGAAGGGCAAGAAGCTTACCAACATGCGCGCCTCAGGCACCGACGAAGCCGTCCGCCTCACCACGCCGCTGCAGATGACGCTGGAAAAATCGCTCGCCTATATCGCGGACGACGAACTCGTCGAAGTGACACCGAAATCGATCCGCCTGCGGAAGGTCCACCTCGACCCGAACGTGCGCAAGCGTCAATCTAAAGCCAGCGCTGACGCCTAAAGCGCACAGGTCATTCAGGTCAGGCGCCCCAGGCCGCCTGACCCAGGGGGCACACGCGTTTGCTTGCAGATCAGTCGCGCTTTACTGCGCGGGCACGTCTGTCGTGCCGGCATCGTTGGCGCCCGCCTCGGTCAGGGCCTCCCAGCAGTCGGTGACCAGGCTTCCTCCACCCGCGAGAGGGCGGTCCAGGCCTTCACCAGCAGGCAGAGCAGCGCCGACACGGCCAGCCGTCGCGGGAGAGAAGTGGGAATCAGCGTCATGGGCCGTTCCCCGGGTCCGGGTGGAGCAGGGCAGGGCGCCGCAGCGTCTCTGCGCTTAACATCTCGTAAGGCTGCGCGCCGCCAACGGCAAACAAACCCGAAGCGAGGGGCCGCCCCAGGCCGGGGACGGCCCCTCCAGCTCCTGTGACCGGGAGGAAACGTGGCCAGGCGCTGTTTCGGGAAGAAGGTGTCAGTCGGTGGAAGCCAGCTGCGTCAGGGCGATCCGCCCGAAGCTTGGCGCAATGTTGGCACCTGCAGCGGTCTGCGCCGTATGGATTTCCTGCACGGCTGCCGTCACCAGCGGGTCGGCGCAGGCTAGGTCGGTACAGAAGCCGCCAGAGGCCTGAATGCATGACGTGCAGGTGCGCTTCGCCGCCCTGGTCAGTGCGGCCAGCAGAACGCTGGCGCCCTCGTCGCTGGCGAGCAGTGAGGCATCATAATCATGCTTGAGGCTGACCTCCTTCTGGCCTTCCGCAAACGCGGCCGACGACAGGAGAACAGCGGCCACAAGAACCGGAACGGTGGATTTGAACATGGGGCAGTTTCTTCAGAGTCAGAGGCCCCGTCATCATGGCTGGGCCGGAAACTCCTCCCGCAGCACGACGTCACCCCAACTCGCCGTCTCCCGGGATGCTGCCCCCCCTTGGGCCATGTGGCCTTCCTGGTGCAGCCGAGGCGCAGGCTGCATCGCTACAACTGCCACGCAGCGACAGCATCGCCAGCCGCGAAGCGTGCACACTTATTGAGTTTTTCGTCTAAGCCGAGAATTGTCCGCGCCTTGGGCAGACCTGCCTCACGCCCCCACCCATGCCCGCGCATCGAAGATTTCGGGGAATAATCTTGCCCACCACCTTGTCCAGAAACCTACCCTGCAGGGCAGATCAATGGCGCAGCCTCAGACCCCGCGCCGCGACCTGAGCGCTGCCGCCAGCGTGCCATCATCGAGATGGTCCAGTTCCCCGCCTATCGGCATCCCGTGGGCGAGGCGTGTCACCTCAACGCCTTTGCCCTCCAGCTGGTCGGCGATGTAATGTGCGGTCGTCTGCCCATCGACCGTTGCGTTCAGCCCAAGGATCACTTCGCGCACGCCACCCGCCTCGATCCGGCGCACCAGCGCCGCAATACCAAGGTCGCCCGGCCCGACGCCGTCAATCGCTGAGAGCACGCCGCCGAGCACATGATAGCGCCCCCGGTAAGCACCGCCGCGCTCCAGCGCCCAGAGGTCCGGCACGTCCTCGACCACGCAGATCAGCGTATCGTCACGCCCCGGCAGTTGGCACACGGCGCAGGGCTGCACGGTGTCATAGTTGCCACAGATTTCGCATTTCTGGATCCGGGCGCCCGCCTCCGCCATCGCCTCGGCCAGCGGCTTGAGCAGCTGCTCGTTGCGCTTCAGCAGATGCAACGCGACACGCCGCGCCGAGCGCGGCCCGAGGCCCGGCAGCTTGGCGATCAGTTCGATAAGGCGCAGGAGTTCAGGGCCGGCAGAGCGTTGTGACATGGCGGCTATATGCGTGAATCCGCTGAACCTGTCATCCCGGGTAAAGCGTCGCGATCGACCCGGGACACCCGGCTATTTCCGCTCGCCCTCCCTGGGGAAAATCCCGTAGTCTTCCAGCAGTTTCCACACGTGCGCCGGCACCATGTTCTTCAGTTTCGCCGGCTCTTCGCGCCGCAGGTGGATCACCGTCTCGGCGGCTTTCATCTCAAGCCGCGTGCGCGCGAACTCCAGCCCCTTCGGTCCGATGCGCGGCTGCAGGAAGGAGACAAGCGGCCGCAACCAGTTCGGCATCGAGCGCAGCGGCAATCCGCCCGCCGCCAGTTCGACATTCTTGATGAAGGCTGCCACATGCGGCGCGCGTTTGCCCTTCGATCCCGGCTCAGCGGTGACCAGCGCCTTGCCCAGTAAATCGACCAGCTCTTCGCCGCGCTCATTGCGCACGATCAGCCACTGTTCGCCTTCGCCGCCCATATATCCCACCGTCAGGTCACTGAGGGCATTCGTATAGTCGACGCAGGTCCGGCAGGTCAGCGGAAAGAAATCCCGCGGCAGCTTGGAAATCGGTAGCGAGAGAAACGGGACCAGCCTCTGGCGTCCATCATCAAAGCGCAGCTCGACCCGGAAGTCGGCGCGGAACTCAAGGTATGAGATCGTTTCCGGCGCGGGATCCAGCAACTTTAGAAAGTCGTGGAAATGCTCCGTGGTCGTATTGTCGGAGCAGGGTGTCCCGATGACGTAGAGCTTCTCCAGCCCAAATTCGGCTTCCAGCGCGCGTAAGGCGTATACCTGGCAGGGAATGCCGATCAGCGCGATCCGTTTGTACCCGCATGCCGCCACCTCTTCCATCAGGGCGATCAGCGGCGAATACCCCATCCGCATGCCCCGGCACTGGGCCATGTCCTCCGCCCGCGTCACGATCACCGGCTTCGGCTTCCACCGGTCTTCCGGATCGGGCGCCACCGCCAGCACCGCGTCGACCTTGCCAGTCGCCAGCAACCGCTCTCCGAGCGTCGTCGCAATCCCGGTCCATTGGGCGCCGTCCTTTGCGGGAGACAGCCGTGCCCGCAGCATCCGGCGCAATACACCGAAATGCGTTTCGTCCGCCGTCTGATCATCTCGGGTCCGGCCATGCAGGCGCAGCTCATGGGCGGAATAGTCGGGCTGGATGAACTGGCAGGCGCGCCCGCAGGCTTTCGCGTCTGCCATCCGCGAGACGCCGCAATCGGTGCAAAGCCCGCGTGGCTCGGGTAGCCGAAGGGGAGGGGTGTAGGGCGCCTGTGTCATCAGGGGAGAACTATAAGGCCGCCCGGCGCCAAGTCACGCGCCTTAGAAGGGCAGCTTGAAGCCCGGCATCAGTCCGCCAAATCCGGCGGTCGCGCTCCGCATTGCGTCTTCCATGGCTTGATCGAGACGGCGGCGGGCGTCCGAATGCGCGGCCTTGATCAGGTCTTCGACAATCTCCGGGTCGTCGCCCATCAGGCTCCGGTCGATGCTCACTGAGACCAGTTCGCCCTTGCCCTTCAGCTTGACGCGGACGAGGCCTGCACCGGCGAGGCCATCAGCTTCGGTCGCCTCGATCTTGGCCTGAACCTCGGCCATCTTCGCCTGCATGGCCTGGGCCTGCTGCATGATCTGGGCAAGGTCTTTCATCGTGTCACTCCGTCACGCCGGGCGGCGCGTTCTCATGTCGATCACATTGCCCTCGGGCGCCGGATTTTCAAGCGGCGGCGTGTCATCCGTCACGTCGAGGATCACCGCGCCGGGAATGGCATTCAGCGTCGCGGCGATGAAGGGATGCTCCTTCGCGGCCGTAATCCGCTCGGCCTTCTCGCGTCGTTCGCGCTCGCGCAGCGATTCAGCGTCGGTCTCGGATTCGGTGATCTGCCAGTCGAGGCTCGTCTCGTTGTCGAGGAAGGTCTTTAGCCGCCCTGCCAGTCCCTGCGGCGCGCCTGGGGCAAGGGCGTAGCTCAGTTTTCCGGCGCTCACCGAGGCAAACCGGATGAAGCGCTCGGTATCCACCTGCAGCGCCACTTCGCGCGCTTCGGTCAGGGAGCGGACGATATCGGCAAAGCTGGAGATCCCGCGGGCTGCGCCCGGCGCAGGCTCAAGGGGGACGTCAGGCTTTCCCGGCGAACGGGCGCCCTCGGAAATCATCCTGGCCGCTTCCTCAGGAGACGGAAGGCGGGAGGCGGCGGCCAGGCGCAGTACAACCATGTTGAGCGCCGTGGCGGGATCGGGCGCCAACTGAAGGTCGCCGTAACCGGACAGCAGCAGCTGCCAGTTCCGCGCCGCCTGAGCGGGCGTCAGGCGTTGGGCGAGGGCACGCGTACGGCTCGCCCAGTCGGAGGGCCCCGCCATAGTCCATTCATCACCGGTCGCCTGCGCGACGGCGACATCGGCGGCAATATCCATAAGGTCTTTCAGCACGACGGCCGGATCGGCGCCGCCGGACACTTGCTCCTTGAGTTCGGCCAGCGCACCCTTGGGATCGGACGTGATCGCCTTTTCAAATACGTCGTAAAGGCGCGTGCGGTCCCCGAGGCCCAGCATGTCGCGCACGGCGCCGCCGGAAACTTCACCCTCCGGTGTCTGAACAATTGCCTGGTCCAGAAGCGAAAGCGCATCGCGCACCGAGCCTTCGGCCGCGCGTGCAACGAGGGCGAGGGCCTCTTGCGAAACCTTCGCCTTTTCCTGCTTCGCGATCCCGGAAAGGTGCTGCGCCAGCAGCGGCGTTTCGAGGCGCTTGAGATCAAAACGCTGGCAGCGCGAGAGGACGGTGACCGGAACCTTGCGGATCTCGGTTGTTGCGAAAATGAACTTCAGGTGCGGCGGCGGCTCTTCCAGCGTTTTCAAGAGCGCGTTGAAGCTCGCGGTCGACAGCATGTGCACTTCGTCGATGATATAGACCTTGTAGCGTGCCGAAACCGGTCCGTACCGGGACGAATCCAGCAGGTCTCGCATATCGGCCACGCCGGTGCGTGAGGCGGCATCGAGTTCCAGCACGTCGGGGTGCCGGCTCGCCATGATCGCTTCGCAGTGCACACCCGGCGGATCAAGATGGATCGAGGGGCCCGACTCGCCCTTGGGCTTCTTGCCTTTCGGCTCGAAGTTCAGCGCGCGGGCGAGAAGCCGGGCGGTCGTGGTCTTGCCGACGCCGCGCACGCCGGTCAGCATGAAGCCATGCGCGATCCGGCCCGTCTCGAAAGCGTTCGAGAGCGTACGCACCATTGCTTCCTGGCCGATCAGGTCCTCGAACCGGCGCGGGCGGTATTTCCGCGCCAGCACCTCATAGGCTCCGGCCCGCGCATGAGTCGCATCCCCGAACAGGGAGGCGGAGGCGTCATCGCCTGTGGAGGAATCGTCAGCACTCATATCCGGCCGGACACTAGCCGGGGAAACGGGGCGGAGCAAATGATGAGGTTGCGGAGGAAAACGATTGCCCCGGAAATCAATTCATTCCGGCTTGCGCCTGGATGAACGGGATAGAGGGCGTAGTGCGTGCGCCGAGAAGGTCCCGGCTCACGCGTTTTCGTAGGCCGGAAGTGACTGTGTCTTCCTGCCTACTCCGCCGGAACGCTCTGCGCGGCCTTCTTACGACGTTCGTCGAAGCGGCCCCAGACGCCGTCATCGCCGTGCCAGTCACCCTTCGTCGCGCCCTTGGAGTATTCGGTGGCGCGCTGTTCGAAGAAGTTGGCGTGCTCGACACCGTTGAGGATTTCCGACAGCCAGGGCAGCGGGTGCTTGTCAACGCCGTAGATCGGCTCGAGTTTCAGCTGGCCGAGGCGCCAGTCGGCAATGTATCGGATGTAGTTTTTGATGTCAGCCGGCGTCATGCCTTCGACCGGGCCCATCTCGAAGGCAAGGTCGATAAACTTGTCTTCCAGCGCGACCACAGTGCGGCAGCAGTCGCGGATCTTGTCGCGCAGTTCGTCCGTCATCACGCCGGTCTCGGCGCAGAAGGTATGGAACAGCTTGATCATGCCCTCGCAGTGCAGGCTCTCGTCGCGGATCGACCAGGTTACGATCTGGCCCATGCCCTTCATTTTGTTGAAGCGCGGGAAGTTCATCAGCATCGCGAAGGAGGCAAACAGCTGCAGACCTTCCGTGAACGCGCCAAACACCGCCATCGAGACCGCGATGTCCTCGTTCGTCTCGCAACCGAACTGGCCGAGATAGTCATGCTTGGCCGACATCTCCTTGTATTCCATGAAGGCTGAAAATTCCGAATCCGGCATGCCGATCGTCTCGAGCAGCAGCGCATAAGCCGCTACGTGGATCGTCTCCATGTTGGAGAACGAAGCCAGCATCATCGACACTTCCACCGGCTTGAAGCGGGGCATGTAGTTTGTCATGTAGTTGGCGCCGACTTCGACATCCGACTGGGTGAAGAAGCGGAAGATCTGGGTCAGGAGGTTACGCTCCTCATTGGACAGCTTGACCGCCCAGTCCTTGCAATCCTCGCCGAGGGGAACCTCCTCCGGCATCCAGTGGACCTGCTGCTGCTTCTTCCAGAACTCGTAAGCCCAAGGATAGCGGAACGGCTTGTAGGCATGGCTTGGGGTGAGCAGGCCGGGAATATTTGCGTTGCCGTCAGCCATGGGAAACTCCTTCAAATGCTGTCGCCGTGTACAGCGCTTAGACACCATATATAGTGCTTAAAATTCGTTAACGCCGCAAGATGTGCGCAATGCCGCACCCGGGAATTGCACAACATGGAGCCGCCTGTGGAGCGAATTTGCCCTGCCTTTCAGGCCTTTCCCGGCCCTCTCGGCGCGCCGGCGGGCTTCAGGCCCAGGCGGTGGAGGGCGGCCTGGCAGAGTTCGAGGTCGACCTGGGTCCAGGCGAGGAAGGCGACGCGTTCGATCTTCGTGTCAGCCGAGTGGAGCAGGTACTGGTGCGCGGCGTGGATCAGGCCCTGGACGCGCTCATGCGGCGATTCGCCGGCCGAACGCGTGCCAAAGAGGGGGATGAGCACAGACCTGAGCATCGACTTGGCATTCATCTTTGCGCTGAAGCCGGTATTGCGCGCGTCCACGGCGGCCAGCGCATTGGTTACGCATTTGCGGTAGGCGCCGATCAGCTGATAGCCGCGACCTGGCTCGCCCTGGTGGGCGGCGACGTGGACGAGCAGCTTCACCTTGTTGTTGCGGGCGAGCGCGCCGGCCCTCGTCAGCATCGTGGTCGCCGGCTCGATGCCTGTGCGGTGGTTCTGGCCCACCTTGCTGCGCAGGAGGCGCGTTATCGCATCATCGCGCACGAAGCCATGCCGGTCGCGGCGCGAGCCGAGATAGCGGATGGTCGCGGAGATTGAGCTGTCGTGCAGCCGCGCGAGTTCCATGCGGCTGTTCTCTGGATTCACCCAGACGTCGATGTCATCCACGTCGGCTATGTCGCCGGTGACGATCTCGATCTGGCGGGCCGCCTTCGGTCCTGTCATACCGGCAAGGCCCAGCTTATAGATATGGTAGCGCCGCTCCGGGAGCGGACGATCCGGCAGGCGGATGTTGATGCCGGGGATCAGTGAGTGGACGACCGAGTCCGTCGCGCGGTTGTCGAGGCTGTTCTTGATGTGGGTGCGAAGCAGCGCGCGGCAATCGGCCAGGATCTGCGCCCGCGCAGGCGCGCCTTCGGGCGGCAGTTCATAGTCGAGCGCGCGCACTCCGGTTATGTTGAAATCCTCGCCGGTGCCGGAGTGGCACATGACAACCGTGCCGGCGCGCCGCGCGGCCTGGCGGATGCCAAGCTCGAAGAAGATGTCCGGCGAGCCGAGGGAAATGTCGGCAATCACGACATCGGAATCGATGATGTTCTCCACCATCTCGCGGTGGATGAGGCCGGATCGGCTGACCCGGTCGGAGCGGATGCAATCGAGGTCCAGGTCTTCGGCGACCGGCTGGATGATCTCGTGGAACACCGCATCGAAGTCGATCACCGGTCCATCCGGCGTGCTCGGCGCCGCATAGGGCAGGATGACGAAACAGCGCCGCCCGGTCTGACGCGCTTCAAATTCTGCGGGCTTTTCCGCGACCTGTGCCTTGCCTTCGAACGCCATTGTCGCCTGCCCTGCAGCCTGCCGCCTCGCCTGAATCTTAAGAAACTATGGTGCCTTGAAACTGGCAAGGCGGCGCTCCGCGGGTTTCGGCGCGGCGCGGCGGCGGACAGGGTTAATACCCTGAATCCTTTAGAAAATGGGGTAAATTATAAATGCGTAAGGTTGGCCAGTGGTCTGGAGGCGCATAAGCCTTGGTCGCTGTTGCTGTTTCGCGGCTTGCTGCGAGGACCGGGATGACGACGCATTAGGGTTGCGCGGGTTCTGCCTGTCTCGCCGGAACCGGCAGCGAGCAGATGTCGAGCTTGTTGACAGGCGGGGCGATGAAGGCGGGAACCGCGGAATAGTCACGCTTGGAGTCCTTTAACGCCGCCCATTCGGCGGAGGCGGTGTCCATCACTTCATAGGCAGGGCGTTCGGATTCGGGCATCGCAGAGGCAAGCCGGACCGCGAAGACCGCGTTGAAGTTCAGCTTCGAACGGCGGAACATGGCAATCTGGTAGGCGAGGGGCTTGTCCTCGCCGAAGATGGCATTGATCTCTTCTTCCGTAGACGGATTGACGCGCGGCAGCCGCTGGATGTGCTCCATGCCGTCAATGATGCGGCCGAAGATCGTATAATTGCGATCGAGGTAACGGCGCGGCTGCAGGGGGAAGTAGATTTCAGTGCTGCCGGTATCCGGCCCCTCGTCGCGCGCCATGCCGAGCGCGCCGGGGCAGTTCAGCAGCCATTCCTGTCCGCCCTCGCGTCCGACGGCGAAGCCGGACCGGTGGCCAGCCTCAGGGGCGAAGAGGTCTGCGTTACCGAGCGGCACGAAGCCTTCGGCCGAGACGGCCCGCTCGGCCTCCAGCGGCAGGTTCGGCCAGGGCTGGCTGGCTATCGGGAACTCACGGCCCGCCTGGGCAACATGGCCTTCGATAACCCGGTAGAAGAATTCGCCGTCATAGAAGCCTTTGGCCAGAAGTTCGCGCAGGCGCGCAACATGGGCTGGTGCCGCTTCCGGGAACAGTTCGATCACGACCTGGCCGGTCGGCGCGTCCAGGATGACGAGATTTTCCGGCTCAACCGCGCGCCAGGACGGCGCGGTTTCGGCGGCCGGTGCGGCCGGCGCCTCGGCGAGGGAGGCGGGCACTCCGGTGCAGGCGGCGAGGGCGAGGGCAGTCAGGGCGAGGGCGCGTTTCATTGATACGACTCTTCTCCGGAGCGCAGGCGGCGTCAATGCCGGACCGATTGCTTAGGCCCGGTCTGCGGCATAATCTTGGCGGCATGAAACGCATCGCGTTCTCCCGCCCGCGCTTGCCGGCGTTGCCTCTCGAAGGCGGCTGCCGCTGCGGCGCCGTGCGCTATGCAGTCAACGCCAGGCTGATGGCGGTCAACGCCTGCCATTGCGACGACTGCGAGCGCCTCCCGGGCGGCCCGTTTGCGCTCTACCTGCACGTGGCGAAGGGCGGGCTGGAAACTCTAGGTGAGCCGCGCGGCAGGTTCATCCGCACCGGCGACAGCGGCCATGCGATTCCCCCCGAGCGCTGCGCACAGCGCGGCAATCGGATATGGCACCTGCCGGAAGTGGCACC
This sequence comes from Hyphomonas sp., assembly GCA_016124495.1. Classification (GTDB taxonomy): domain Bacteria; phylum Pseudomonadota; class Alphaproteobacteria; order Caulobacterales; family Hyphomonadaceae; genus Hyphomonas. The sequence goes on from WGNP01000008.1 coordinate 13,745, forward strand.
GGACCTCGTGATCCTCTGCGACGGAACACTGGATGAAAGCCGCCGGGCAAGTCCAGCCTTGCATATGTCGACTGAGTATTCGGCCGCCGACGCGGTGGCGGCGGATACGCTGGTCGTGGGAAGCTTCCAGATGACGCGGCCGGCGCTGTGGGCGCGGTTCAGCGAGATTTATCCGGCGAGCACTGAAGGAGAGCCCGCATGAAAACGCACGACTACACAGCCACGGTCGCCTGGACCGGGAACCGGGGAGAGGGTACGGCGCACTACAAGGCCTACGACCGGACCTGGCAGGTGGAGACGCCCGGCAAGCCGGTGATCGCGTGCTCGAATGATCCGCTGCTTGGCGGCGACCCGTCGCGGCCTAATCCGGAGGACCTGCTGCTGTCCTCCCTCTCAGCGTGTCACATGCTCTGGTACCTGCACTATGCCAGCGATGCGGGCATAGTAGTGCATGACTACCGGGACGAGCCTGTCGGACTGGGGCAAGCAGTTCCGGGCGGCGCCGGGCGTTTTCTTTCGGCGACGCTCAGGCCAGTGATCAAGGTGGCGCGCGGGGCCGACCTTCTGAAAGCCGAGGACATTCACCACCAGATCCACAAGGTCTGTTTTATTGCGCGGTCGGTGAACTTCCCTGTTTCCTACGCGCCGCGCTTCATCGAGGTGTGAGCCGCACAGCCAGTGCCGCGAGACCAGCGCGCCAGACATTGGCGCGTTGGTCTTGGGTGGTCTGAAGCGGGAAGTCGTGGCGCGCGCCGCGCTCCCAGGTGGTGACGCGGCCGATTTCGAAGCCCTTGCCATTCGGCAGGATAGTGATGAGGGGCGGCTGGCCGTCGAAGGCGAGCGTGCCGTCGACGCGCGGGGTCAGCTGGAACAGGGCGCCGGGTCACCACCAGAGACCAATATCGTACGCAACGCATCAAACGTCTCATCATGCGGAGCTGGCACGCGGATGGAGACGAAGACAGCGCTCATTTGCGCGTCTTCTCCATGTGCGTCTTGAAGGCCGTGAGCTGCGCCGCCCAGAGTTTGTCGGTCTCGGCCAGCCAGAGTTTAAGATCGGCCATGCCGCCCTCCTTCAACGTATAGATACGCACACGGGCATCGAAGTCGGGATGCGTCTCCTCGACGAGGCCGCTTTGTTTCAGCATGCGCAGGTGACGGCTCATCGCAGGTGCAGGCAGGCCCAGCGCTTCAGCGAGTTCGCCCGCCCGGCGCGGTGCCGTGCCAAGCAGTTCGATCGCCCGCCGCCGGTCTGGATCGGCGAGAGCGGTCAGCACGGCGTCAAGGTTGGGGCGGACCTTCACAGGCGTGTCTGTGTACGGAGGGTTCTGCCGGAAGCCTTGTCCCAGTCGGCACAGGACAGGTGCGTCACGTTGACGCCAATGGTCCGCATATGCCCTTCCGGGTCGCGGGCCCGGTAGGGCCGGTCGCTATAGAACTGCGTGTCGGGCACCTGCAGGATTTCGGCCCCGGCCTTGCAGGCCCGGGTGCAATGGGTGTCAATGTCCTCTTGATTACCAAGCTGGACTTGGACCGTCTGCGCATTCTTGCCCCCGAGATTCCGGGGGCTCTTGTGATCTGCGGGCCACTCGCTGCCGACCATGCTGAAGCCTGTGCCAAACGTCATTCCGGAATGCGCAATCCTGCCATTCTCGTCGAGCAGCACCCAATAGGGCTCGAACCCGAACGCTTCCTCCAGCCAAAGGAACGCCGCATTGTGATCGACATAGCAAAGCATGCTGGCTAGCCGCTTGGGACGGTCGAATTCGGACATGCAATACCCTTTCTTTTCGCCGCAATATTTTTACTTTGGTAAAAATAAATAATCAAACTGGCGTTCGACGAGGGCCACACCTCCGAGAGGATCAGGCTGACATACTAGTATGCGAAGCGGTGCATCTCGCGGGCGAAGCGGCCGCGGGTTTCGTCCATCTTGTCTCGGATGATGCCGGGGATCAGGAAAAGGTCCATGAGCCACCAGACGAAGCCGATAACGATAAAATATGAAAGGATTTGTAGGACGGCTGTGACCGGTTTGCCCAGGTAGAAGCGGTGCGCCGAGATGAAACCGAGGAAGAACCAGAGGAAATAAGCGGCGCCTGCGCTCTTTTTCTCGTTCGCGACGCGGCTTTCAATCAGGATCTGGTCTTCGGTCGTATACATGGCAATCCCGTTGGGGCTCCTCGTTTTATCGATAAACAGATAGTCGCTTCTGTCGGAGATTTAAAGGGACGGCCCTGAAAAATCGGTCGCCGGCTCCCTCGGAGAGGATTGCGCGAAGGCCCGGAATGGGGCCTGTTTGCGAGCAGGGAGGACGCTGGCATGAAAGCAGGATTGGCCGCGATCGCGGCATTTGCTCTGGCAGCCGGCTGCGCCACCGCGCCGGCGCCGGAAGCAGCCACCTCGCCCAAGGGCTATGTCATTGTCGAGATCGACGTCTCCAACCCGGAAACCTACGAAGGCTACAGGGCGGCAGTAGCGCCAATGGTGGCCGCGGCAGGCGGCCGTTACCTAGTGCGCGGTGGCAGGGCCGAAGGCCGGGAAGGCCCGCCGCCGAGGGAGCGCGTGGTGATTCTCGAATATCCCAGTTTCGACGCGGCGAAGGCGTTCCTCGAATCGCCTGAGTACGCTGAGATCATTCATCTGCGGACAGACAACACTGTCTCGCGGCTGATGGTCGTCGAGGGCGTGGTGCCCTGATGGCTGACGTGCCGGGCAAGCCGCTGATCCGGGCGTTGGAGGCATCGCTCTACGGGCGAGCGGAAGTGTTTGCGCTGGAACGGGAGACCGTATTCGCCAAGGCCTGGCGGCTGATCGGGCATGAGAACATGCTGAAGGCGGCAGGCGACTTCCTGACGGATGAGATCGCCGGGCGATCCGTTCTCGCCGTGCGCGGCAAGGACGGCGTTGTACGCGCGTTCCACAACGTGTGCCCGCACCGGGCAGGGCCGCTCGCGACGACGCCGGCCGGGCATTGCGAGGGGGCGATCACCTGCGCCTATCATGGCTGGCGGTTCACGTTCGAAGGTCGGCTGCAATCGGCGCGGGATTTCGGCGCGGCGAACGGGTTTGATCCGCGCGCGCACGGGTTGAATCCGGTGCGGATGGAGACCTGGCGGGGGTTCCTGTTTGTCACGCTCAGCGAAGCAGCGCCGCCTGTCGCCAAGATGATGGCGCCGGTAGATGCGTCGTGGACGGATGAAACGGTTCAGCCCTTTGCGCTGCGGCGTTCGCACATAATCAGGTGTGACTGGAAGGCGTATGTCGAGAATTACCTCGAGGGCTACCATGTGCCACTGATCCATCCGGGGCTCGATGCGGAGATCGATTCGGCGAACTACACGGTTCACATGGAAGGCGAGATCGCGGTGCACCGGGCGCCGTCGCGCAAGGCCCACAATGTCTATTCGGGCTACTGGGCCTGGGCGTGGCCGTGGCTGGGCATCAATGTGTACGAGCACGGCGTGATGATGGAACGCATCTCGCCGGTGGGGCCGGAAGAGACTCGTCTCGATTATCTGTATTTCTTTGATCCGGCGCGGGGCGCAGAGCTCGAAGACATGCTGAAGATGTCCGACGCGGTGACGGATGAAGACCTGAAGATGTGCGAGATCGTGCACCGGAACATTGTTGGTGGCATCTACAAGGCCGGGCCCTTGTCGCCCCGGCATGAAGGCGCGGTGGCGTGGTTCCAGGCGCGGCTCCGGCACGAGGCCGGGTATCCGGGAGAGACCCCTAACTAGTGTGCTGGACGCGCGGCTTCGTAGCCGCCGGATAACGAAAAGGCGAGAGCCCTGGGAGCTCCCGCCTTCCGCGCATGCCTTGATTGGACATTACACCCAGTAAGGCGCGACCTTGTAGTAATCGTAGGCCGAGTTGCGGGTCGCGCGGCCGTCGCCCCGGGTCAACTCGTCGATGTTGTGGGACGGGGCAGCCTGCAACTGGTCCTTGGTAAAGGGCACGACGTAGCCGTCATGATCCTTGCTGTAGTCGAGTGACGACCAGGGAACCGGATGGTATTTCTCGCCGATGCCGAGAAAGCCGCCAAATCCGACCACCGCGAAGAGAACGGAGTTGTCAGCCTTGTCGAGGACAACATCTTCGACCTTGCCGATCTTTTCGCCCTGAGTGTTGTACACGCTGGTGCCGATCGTGCGGCTGGCGCGGATGGCGGTGGTATGTCCGGTTTGGGTAGGCATGAGATTGCTCCGATCCTTGAGTTGCAGATACACCAGCAACGCCTCAGGCGCGCGGGGGTTGCGTTAATTCTGCTTCAGTTTCGCCTCGCCCTTTCCTTACGGGCGCCGCCCTGCTAACGCCCCGCACCATGTACCAGATCACCGCCAAGGGCCCGCGCGGGCCGATTGAACTCGCCTGGAATGCGCTTGCCTGGGCAGACCCGTCACCCGCGGGCGCCGTCGATTCCAAGGAAGATGCGCGCGGGGCCTGGAGGCTCGATGCCTTTTCCGAAACGCTGGAAGAGGCTGAGGAGTGCGCCGCGATCATCCAGGAGGCGGCGCCGGAACTGACCGCGCGGATCGAGGAGATCGTCGAGCGCGACTGGGTGACCCTGTCACTCGAAGGCCTGCCGCCGGTGAATGCCGGGCGGTTCGTCGTCGTCGGCAGCCATGCGCTCGCTGCGACCTCGCCGGGCAAGACGGCCGTTCTGATCGAGGCGGGGCCAGCGTTCGGGACGGGACATCACGGTACGACGCTTGGCTGCCTTCTGGCGCTGGCGGATGTGCGCCGGCGACGCAAGGTCGGCCGGGTGCTGGATCTCGGGACGGGTTCGGGCGTGCTGGCGATCGCGGCGCTCAAAGTGGGCGCGGAGATGGCGACGGGCAGCGACATCGACCGGGACTCGGTGTTTGTCGCGCGCGATAACGCGCGCAAGAACAAAGTCAGCCGGTTCTTCGTTCACCATGTGCGCGGGGCGAACACGCCCAACATGCGCCGGCTGGGGCCGTATGACACGGTGTTTGCGAACATCCTGATGAAGCCGCTGATCGGCCTTGCGCCGGAAATCCAGCGCCTGTCGGCGCCGGGGGCGACGATTATTCTTTCAGGACTGCTGCACCACCAGGCCGCGCCGGTGAAGTCGGCGTTCGAGGGGCACGGCATGCTGTTCCAGCGCAAGATCAAGCGGGACGGCTGGTCGACGCTGGTGTTCGCGAAGGCGGGTTAAGCGTCCAGACGGTGCAGCTGCACGCCGATGGCGTAGGCACGGATGCCCGTGCCGGCCTTCAGCACACGGATCTTGTTCACGGCGCGGCCCATTTCGGTGGGGGTCCAGGTGGCGCCGCCGTCGGTGGTGGTGTATCCGGTGGTGGTGGTGCCAATCCAGCCGGTGTTTACGTCCACGAAGCCGACCCCGAACTGGCGCACGGCAGCGTCGTCCACGAGTGGCAGTTCCGTCCAGCTCTTACCGCCATCAGTGGTCTTGATGAAGATGCGCTGGCTCTTGCCCTCTTCGTAGTTCTGGACGGTGGCATAGCCCACGTCCGGGGTAGGAAAGCTCATCTTCCAGCAATTCTCGAAGAGCCGGGCGGAGCGGTAAACTTCGGACCACGTCTCGCCGCCATCCGTCGTGCGCAGCATAAGGGCGTTCGCCTGGGACACGTCGCTGGCAGTGGCAGCGCAGACGAGGCCGGTGTCAGCGCCCGAGAATTTCACGTCGAGGATCATGCCGGCTTTGTCGCGCAGGTCGATCACTTTCCAGGTTTCCCCACCATCGACCGAGCGCAGCATCGTCGCGGGCCCGCCGACGCGGCCGGCGGCGTGGATGACGGGATTTGAGCGCAGCTCGCCCTGGAAGATCGTGGTGCGGGGGAGGATGTCGATGCCGCAGATACCCTTGACGATGCCAATGCCTTCCGCAGAGACAGGCGTCCAGGTCAGGCCGCCGTCGCGGGTGCGGTAGAGCGGGTTTTCGTCTGTGACACCCGGATAGTATCCGGTGCCGACATTGCCGAGGAAGCCGTTCTTCTCGTCGACAAAGCCGAGGGCGCGAATGAAGGTGCCAGGCTGGTCAAACACCTTGGTCCAGGTCTCACCGCCATTGCGTGTGGCGAAGAGCTTCCCGGCGCCGTTGCCGAACCAGCCGATGTCCGGGGTGACGAAGGAGATGTCGTCCTGCTTGCCGGGATAGGCTTCGGTGGGCAGGAGGCGCCAGACGGGCGGGGGCTTCGGGGCTTCGGCCCGGACGGACGCCGCGCAGGCGGTGAGGCCGAACGCGGTTGCGAAAAGGGTGAACTGGCGGCGGGTCAGAGTCATGGCGCAGCTCCGGCGTGACCGATTTCAGGTAGCGGATGCCGGCGGTTTGAAAAAGGTGTCAGCCTTCGGCTTTCGCAGGAATGACAAGATTTTGTTGTCGGGGACGGTTTGCGGACGTGCCGCATCGCGATAAGACGAGCGCATGAAACAGACATTCGACATCAAGGGTGGGCCGCAGGACGGCCGGGCTCACCTTCCGCTGCTTCGCCGTGAACTCGAAGCCCAGGGTCTCGACGGCCTCTATGTTCCGCATGACGATGAATACCAGAACGAATACCTGCCGGACGCCAATGAGCGTCTCGCCTGGGCAACCGGGTTTACCGGCTCTTTCGGTTCGGCCTTCGTGTTCACCGACAAGGCGGTGCTGTTTGCCGACGGGCGCTACACACTGCAGGCAGGGGACCAGACGGATCCTGCGCTGGTCAACGTCGAAGGGATTCCGGACCCCGGCGCATTCGGCTGGCTCGCGAAGCAGAGCCTGGCGGGCAAGCGCGTGGGCTATGATCCACGCCTGATGAGCCCTAACGATGTCGCGGCGCTGGGCGCGGCGGCGGCGAAGGCTGGCTGCGTTCTGGTCGCTGTGGCCGAGAACCCGATCGACAAGGCCTGGAAAGGCCGCCCGCCGCAGCCGATGGAACAGGTCGTGCCGCACGCGGTCAAGCATGCGGGCGCGGCGCATACCGACAAGCTGGATGCTGTGGGCGTGCAGCTGGCAAAGGACGGGGCGGACGCCGCGGTGCTGACCTCGCCGGCCTCACTCGCCTGGGCATTCAACATCCGGGGCGGAGATGTAAGCTGCACCCCGTTGCCGCTGGGCCGCGCCATTCTGTATGCGGACGGCTCGGCAGAACTATTCATCGATGAGGCGAAGACGGACAGCGCGCTGCGCCGGCATCTCGGCAATACGGTCACGCTGCGGCCGCTGTCCCAGCTGGAAGACGGGCTCGCATCGCTGTCGGGCAAGACCGTGAGCCTGGACCCCGATGTAGCGTCGGCCTGGTTCTTTGACAGGCTCACGGCCTCGGGCGCGAAAATCCTGCGCCAGCGCGATCCTGTGTCGCTGCCGCGCGCGTGCAAGAATGCGGCGGAGATCAAGGGCACGACGGCGGCGCATGCCCGCGACGGCGTGGCGCTGACGCGCTTCCTGCACTGGCTGGATACCGAGGCGCAGTCGGGCGAGGTCACCGAGATTGATACGGTGATGAAGCTCGAAGCCTTCCGCGAGGATCTTGGCAGCCTTAACGACCTTTCCTTTCCGTCGATTTCCGGGGCAGGGCCGAACGGCGCGCTGCCGCACTACCGCGTCTCGACGGCGTCCAACCGGAAACTGGCGCGCGGTTCGCTGTTCCTGATCGATAGCGGCGGTCAGTACCTCGACGGCACGACTGACGTGACGCGCACGGTGCCGATCGGTCAGCCCTCGGACGACATGATCCGGCATTATACGCTGGTGCTGAAGGGGCATATCGCGCTTGCGACCGTGCGTTTCCCGGCGGGCACGACCGGCACGCATCTCGATATCCTGGCCCGCCATGCGCTCTATCAGGCGGGACTCGATTACCAACACGGCACAGGGCATGGAGTCGGGGTATACCTCGGTGTGCATGAGGGCCCGCATAGAATCGCGAAAGTGTGGAATGCCGTACCGCTGATGCCAGGTATGATCGTCTCGAACGAGCCGGGCTTCTACAAGGCGGGCGAATACGGCATCCGCATCGAGAACCTGCAATACGTGACACCCCCTGCCGCCATTCCCGGCGGTGAAATCCCGATGCTGGGCTTCGAATGCCTCACGTTCGCGCCGCTGGCGCGCCGACTGATCGATGTGAAGCTGCTCTCGAAAGAAGAGCGGGCGTATGTCAACGCCTACCACAAGCGCGTCTGGAAACTCCTGAACCGGAAGCTCGAAGGCGAGGTCAAGGACTGGCTCAAGGCGGCATGTGCCCGAATTTGAGGCAGTGGCTGATTTACCCTGGGCAGATGCGCGCGGCAGGCTAGGCCGCCGGGCGCGAGTCTCTTAAGCAAAGGCAGCTTTAGGGAGGCTGTCTTGGAACTTGAAACAATGCTTGGCCGTGCAATGGATCTTTTTCCGGCGGATTGGAGCGATGGCGCGAAGCTGGCGCTGTTGGCCGGCGTGATCGCTGTATGTTTCGTCGTGCCGGTGGTGATGATGCTTGCGGCGTTCGGTAAGAAGCGGGCGCCGGCGGCGGCGGCTTCCAAACCGGTCGCGGGCCAGCCGGCAGTCAGCAGGCCGCGAGCGAAATTGGCGGCAGGTGCGCCGCCCGATCTTGATCCGGAGGAATGGGTCTCCGGCAACGTGATCCACTATGACCGCCAGCGCGACTTCGGCTACATCCGCTGCGACCGGGTGAAAGGGCATGTCCGCTTTCAGGCGGCCGACTTTAAGCGCGCCCCCCGCGTCGGCGAGGCGGTGCGCTTCAAGGGCCAGCATGGTGCGCGCCGAAAGCCGGTGGCGGTTGTGGTTGAGCGGGTGCCGGAGACGAAGTGGGCGGGCTAGGGCGCGAGGCCAAGCGCCTTCAGGCCCTCCAGGATGCCCTCAGTGCGCGGGCGCATGTCGTCTGCGATATGCGCATGGGTGGGAATATAGAAGAGGCCGAGGTCCAGGCCCTTCAGGGCGATCTCGGCGCAGCGCTCCGGTAGGATGATGTGCATCTCGGGAGGAAGGTCCTTCGGGTCCGGGATGTGCTTTGCGATCAGCGGCGTGTAGACGCCGCCGGGCAGGAGGATGTGGACGTCCATCGTCTCGCCGCGCAGTTCCTCATGCAGCCACTCGGCCATGATCAGCACACCGTGCTTGGTTGCGCCGTAGGCGGCCAGGCCGTTGCGCCGCACAGCACGGGGCAGGCTAAGGGAGTTTTCCGAACCGGTGATCATCAGCCGGCCCCGCTGGCCAGCTGCGGTGAGGGCGGCGGCATAAGCCTGCGCAAGACGGAACGGCGCAAATAGATTCAACGCGAACATGTTCATCGCCGCGTCGTCGAAGGGGTCCTTGATGATCCGCTTGTTGCGGCCATAACCTGCATTGGCGCAGACAAGATCGAGCTTGCCCTGCCATTCAAAAGCGCGTTCAAGGAGCGCTGCCGGAGCGGCCGGATCCGACAGGTCGCAGGCAATGGCGAGACCGCCGAGGCTGGCAGCAACGGCTTCGGCGGCGGCCGCCTGCCGGTCGGCGATAATGACCCCGGCGCCGCGCGCCTTAAAGGCTTCGGCGAGTGCCTTGCCGATGCCGGAGGCGCCGCCGGTGATGAGGACAGTCTGGTCGGTATAGTCGATCATGGCGTTTCTTTCAGTTGGCTGTGTTTTTCCGGAGGCTATGCCTTCCGCGCTTGCCGCAGCCCGGTCATCGGCCCAGATGCTTGCCGAGAGCCCGCAGCGGCGCGGACTGAAGCTCGGGGACCGAACCATCGGCACGGGGGCCGATATTGATCAGCAGGTTGCCGCGCTTGGCAGTTACGTCCGTATAAAGATCAATCAGGCCCTGGCCATCCAGAAAGTCTTCCGGCAGCTCGTCCGTGTTGTAACCGAAGCCGAGGCCGAGGCCGCGGCAGGACTCCCACTTCTGTGTTTTCGGAATTGCGCCGAGACCGAACTCGACACAGCGGAAATCGCCGAACGGGGCGGGGGTCTCTTCCTGCTGGCCGCTGGCAGTGCGGGCTTTCAGCATGGCATTGAAGCTGGCGCGGGATGCCGGGTCGCGCAGAGAGTTGAAGAATTCGGTTGCGGCGAGCCAGCGGTCATTGGTCACGCCGTCCGGCACCGCGGCATAGTAATAACTGTGGAGCGTACTGACGCCTTCGACATCCGGCCAGCAGATATCGTTCCAGAAGACTGACGGCTTGTAACGGTCGATTAGCTCCTTCGCCTGAGCGAGCGCGTAGCCGCGGTAGTCTTGGTCCGTCGGCACGCAGGCGAACATGTCCCCGATATTCGCGATCGGCGTGTTGCGGAAAGTCCAGTCAAGGCCGCCGGAATAGTAGACGCCGAAGCGCAGGCCGCGCGCGCGGACGGCGTCTGCCAGTTCGCCGGTAAAATCGCGGGACGTGTTCCAGCCGGGACGATGGGGATTGGACACATCTGTCGGCCAGAGGCAGTAGCCGTCATGATGCTTGGTGACGAAGACGACGTAGCTTGCGCCGGCTTCGACGAAGAGATCTGCCCAGGCGTCTGCATCGAAGCTCTGAGCGGCTTCGTCGAATTCCGGCCGGAAGTCCGTGAACGATTTGTCGCCATAGAGCGCCTTGTGCCGCGCACGCGTGGGGCTGCCTTCGACGCGCATCGCGTTCTCGTACCATTCCGAATACGGAGTCAGCACGGCGCTCCTGTCATAGTCGTCGCCGATCAAATCGTGGATGGCGCGGCCGCGCGGGGCCCAGGCCGGGATCGTGAAGATGCCCCAATGGATGAAGATGCCTAGTTGTGGCTTTGCATACCATTCAGGGCAGGGGCGGGTTTCACTTTCAGCCATCTTTGTCTCTTCCTTCCAAACGGTCCAGCGGCTCGGTAACGCTCCAGGCGAAAGGCGCGAAAGCTGCGCGCGGCAGCCCGGCCTTGCCGAGCGCACCGGCGGTCCACTGGTTGCAGGTGTTGAACGGGCTGTATCGTCCTTTAGCGGCGAGTAGCAGCTCGCCGGGCACGCTCGTCTTAATGGGCTGGTAGGCGCCGTCGGCATCCTTCTTCAGGATCGTGAGGATTTCGTCGATGAGCACGGCTTTCGTGCCTTGCCCGCCGCGCAGTGGCTTGCAGACGCTGCGGACATCCGAGCCGTAGACCGGCACGATGCGCATAGCGACCGGGTTCATGCCGGCGAGGGCTGTGAGCGCGCGGGAGGGGGTCAGGTCCTCCGGGTACAGAACTTTGGTGAAGAAGACCGAGTCACCCCAGCCGAACAGAAGATAGGTGTCGCGAGGCAGGTAGTCAGGGATCAGGCCGCGGAATTCCTTGCGCCAGTTGATCACTTCGCCGTCGAGCGGCAGGGCAATGTCGGTGTGGAAGGCGGCTTCGCAGAGATAGGCGGCGGGTTTGGCAGGCGGCAGATGCGCCGTCCTGCCGGTGAGCGGTAGCGTGCCCGACAGCCAGGCCGCGCTCAGATACCAGAAACCGCAGATCAGGGCAGCGATGAGCGCCAGGGCGGCCCAGCGAAGTCCGGTGATCAGGAATCTGGCTGCGTCCACCCCGTCTCCCCCGGCCGCAATCCGCGTTGGCGACAGATGAAAGCAACGCGTTGCAGGTGGCAAGCAAGATTCTGTTTGTTCCTCTTTTGTTCCCATGATAAAATGCTCTGTATGATGCTGTCTCTGTCCATCCGTGACTTCGTGCTCATTTCCCGGCTCGATCTTTCGCCGGGCGAAGGCTTCACCGCGCTGACCGGGGAAACCGGTGCAGGCAAATCGATCATTCTGGATGCGCTGTCGCTGGCGCTGGGTGGGCAGGCGGACCGGTCGGTCATCCGGCACGGCGCCGCGCAGGCGAGCGTTGCGGCGGAATTTGCGCCGCCGGCCCGCCACCCGGTCTGGGCGCTTCTGGCGGCGCAGGGCGTCGCGGCCCAAAACGGCGAGACTCTGACGCTGAAACGCCTGGTGCGCTCGGAAGGGCCCGCGCGGGCGTTCATCAATGACCAGCCGGTCAGCGCGGCGCTGCTGGCGGAGGCAGGCGAGCTGCTGGTGGAAGTGCATGGCCAGCATGCGGCGTCCAGCCTGCTGCGGCCGGCGGCGCACCGGCGTCTGCTGGACCAGTTTGCGGGTAATGACGCTCTGCTCGCGGCCTGCTCGGCAACGCATGCAGCGCGGATGGAGGCGCGGGAGGCGCGCATTGCGCTGGAGGCAGAGGCGCAATCTGCGGCCGAGGCGCAGGCCTGGTTGCAGGAGACTGTTGTGGAACTCGCAAAGCTTGGTCCGCAACCAGGCGAGGCGACACGGCTGACGGCGGAGCGCGCGCAGTTGATGCAGTCGGAGCGCGTGCTGGAGGCGGTCGCCGAGGCGACCACCGCGCTGGCGGCGGCGGACGCGGAGACAGCCTTGTCGAAGGCCTCGCGGGCGGCGGAGCGGATCTGCCGGCTACCTGGATTTGAAGGTGGGGCAGGCGCGCTGCCTGCAGCGGCGAAAGCAGCGTGCGAGGCGATCGAGCGTGCTATGATCGAAATGCGCGAGGCCGAAAGCGCGATTGCGCGGTTGGAGCGGATGCCGATCGATGCCGGAGATCTGGAAGGTGTCGAAGGGCGGCTGTTTGCGCTGCGCGCGATGGGGCGAAAGCTTGCCTGCGATCCGGATGCGCTGAATGTACAATGGGAGGCTCTGGCCGCGCGGCTGGAGCTGGTCGAGTCGGGTGAGCTCGGCCTTGCCGCGGCCCGCAAGGCGGAACGCGCCGCCGAGGCGCGCTGGCGCAGCGCGGCGCACGCGCTGAGCGAGGTGCGCCGGGCGGCAGCGTCACGGCTGGAGGCGGCCATTGCGGCAGAGCTGGCGCCGCTAAAACTCGGGCGGGCAACGATACGTGTCGCGCTGACGCCGTTGCCGCCCGATGAGGCCGGCGCGGCGGGCGCCGAGCGCGCCGAATTTGAAGCGGAGACGAACACAGGCGCGGGCTTCGGACCACTGCGCAAGTTCGCCTCTGGCGGCGAGCTTGCCCGTGTATCGCTCGCGTTGAAATGCGCGCTGGCTGAAGCCGGAAGTGCGGGCACGCTGATCTTCGACGAGGCGGACCAGGGCGTCGGCGGTGCGGTCGCGGCCGCGATCGGCGAACGGCTGGTGCGGCTCTCGGCCTCGCGCCAGGTGCTGGCGGTCACGCATAGTCCGCAGGTCGCGGCGGCTGCGGACGCGCACTGGCTTGTTGAAAAGTCGGGGAAGGCTGGCGGGACGCGGCTGACCACGCTAGATGCGGGGACACGGCAGGAAGAAATTGCCCGCATGTTGTCCGGCGCCGAAATCACTGATGAGGCGCGGGCCGCAGCCGGGAGGTTGTTGGAGGATGCATGAGCGGCGGAATACCTGCCAGCGCGCTGACCGAGCAGGATGCTGCGGCAGAACTTGCGCGCCTCTCGCGTGAGATCGCCGAGGCCGACGCCGCGTATTATCAGAATGATGCCCCCACGCTGACCGACGCTGCGTATGACGCGCTGCGCCTGCGCAATGCTGAGATCGAAGCGCAGTTTCCGCACCTGAAGCGCGAGGACAGCCCGTCGCTCAAGGTCGGCGCGGAGGCAGGCGACGGTTTCGCCAAGGCGCGTCACGGCGTGCCGATGTTGTCGCTGGAGAATGCGTTCGCGGATGAGGACGTCGCCGACTTTGCGACGCGTATCCGGCGCTTCCTTGGCCTCGGCGAGGACGCCGAACTCGCCTTCACGGCCGAGCCAAAGATCGATGGCCTGTCGCTGAGCCTCACCTATGAAAAGGGAAAGCTCCTGCGCGCCGCCACGCGGGGCGACGGGCAGACCGGCGAGGACGTGACGGCGAACGCGCGCACGCTGGGCGAGATCCCGGCAAAGCTCGCCGGCAAGGACTGGCCGGCCTCCATCGAAATCCGCGGCGAGATCTATATGGCGAAGGACGACTTCGCGGCCCTGAACACGCGAGAAGCCGCCGCCGGCCGAAAGGTCTTTGCCAATCCGCGCAATGCGGCGGCCGGAAGCCTGCGACAGCTGGATACCGGGATCACGAAGTCGCGGCCGCTCCGGTTCTTCGCCTATGCCTGGGGGGCATTCAGTGAACCGTTCGCGGACACACAGTCAGGTGCAGTGCAGAAACTGGCTGAGTGGGGATTGTCGACTAATCCCCTGATGGTCCGTGTTCTGACGGTCAAGGACATCCTTTCCTATTACCGGGAGATTGAGGCACAGCGTGCGGGCCTGCCCTATGATATCGACGGGGTCGTCTACAAGGTCGACCGGCTCGAATGGCAACAGCGGCTGGGTTTTGTCAGCCGGGCGCCGCGCTGGGCGATCGCGCATAAGTTCCCGGCCGAGAAGGCGACGACGACCCTGCTCGGCATCGATATCCAGGTTGGCCGGACAGGTTCGCTCACCCCGGTCGCGCGTCTTGAGCCGGTCACGGTTGGCGGGGTGGTCGTCTCCAACGCGACCCTGCACAACGAGGACGAGATCGTGCGCCTCGGCGTAAAGCCGGGGGATGTGGTCGAGATCCAGCGCGCGGGCGATGTGATCCCGCAGGTGCTGCGCGTCGTGAAGGTGGGGAAGGGGCCCGGCTGGGTCATGCCCGAGGTCTGCCCGGCCTGTGGTTCAGCGGCGGTGCGCGAGGTCGATGAGGCGGGCGAAGTGGATGTACGACGGCGCTGCACCGGCGGCCTGATCTGTCCGGCGCAGGCAGTTGAGCGGCTGAAGCATTTCGTTTCGCGCAAGGCGCTAGACATTGATGGTCTCGGCGCCAAACAGATCGAACTGTTCTACGAGAAGGGCGTGCTGCGTGCGCCGCAGGATATCTTCCGGTTGCGGACGAATCTTGCAGCCGCAGGCCTGCCGCCACTTGAGGCGTGGGATGGGTTCGGCGCGGCGTCGGCGAAGAAGCTTTACGCGGCCATTGATGCGCGCCGGAAGCCGGAATTTGCCCGCTTCCTCAACGGACTTGGTATCCGGCATGTCGGACAGACGACGTCCAGCCAGTTCGCCCGCGGCTTTCTCAGCTGGCAGGCCTTCTGGGACGCTGTCGAGCGGGCGGCTGAGGGCGGGCCCGGCAGTGAAGGCTATCTTGACCTGACCGGGATAGACGGCATCGGCGATGCGGCGGCCAAGGCCCTGATCCAGTTCCGGGCAGAGCCGCATAACCGAGAGATGCTGGAGGCGCTGCTCGCCGAAATCGAAATCGAGGATGATGTGCCCGCAGCAACCGACAGTCCGGTCGCCGGCAAGACGGTCGTCTTCACGGGCACGCTTGAGCGAATGACGCGCGACGAAGCGAAGACGCGCGCCGGTGCGCTGGGCGCGAAGGTTGCGGGTTCAGTGTCGGCGAAGACGGATATCCTAGTCGCCGGGCCGGGCGCAGGCTCGAAACTCGCCAAGGCTGAGAGTCTCGGCGTGCGCACAATGACGGAAGCCGAATGGCTCACGTTGATCGGGGATGCCTGAAGCCCAGGTGATCCGGGTTGGGACTACTTTCCGCCGGGAATAAGACGCTGCAGCAGCGTGCGCCGCTCGGAGGCGCTGATCGCTTCGGGGTCGACGCCTTCGTTGGTCAGCAGACGGTAGCTCATCCTGTACCAGTCGCTGTCCGGATAGTTGTAGCCGAGGGTCGCGCCGGCGGCGAGCGCCTGATCCTTCAGGCCGAGCGTCAGGTAGGCTTCGACAAGGCGGTGCAGTGCCTCCGGCGCGTGGTTGGTTGTCTGGAAGTTTTCGACCACGTTGCGGAAGCGATTGACAGCTGACAGCGTCTGGTTCGAACGCAGGTACCAGCGGCCGACCGTCATTTCCTTGCCCGCGAGCTGGTCGTTGACCATGTCGAGCTTGATGCGGGCATCCTTGGCATACTCGCTTTCCGGGAAGCGGCGGATGATGTCGTTCAGGGCCGTGCGGGCGCGTTCGGTTATCGCCTGGTCGCGGCCAACATCGACGATCTGGTCGAAATGGCAAAGGGCCGTGAGATAATAGGCGTATTCGGCTTCCGAGCCGCCCGGGTGCAGGGCAAGGTAGCGCTCGGCGGCGGCCAGAGCCGTCGTGTAGTCACGCGTCTTGTAGGACGCATAGGCGGACATCACCATCGATTTGCGCGCCCATTCAGAATAGGGGTGCTGGCGCTCGACTTCCTCGAACAGCAGGATGGCATTCTGATAGTCGCGGGAATCGAGCTCTGCGGCAGCCTGATTGTAGAGTTGTTCTACGGGGCGCTCGACATAGGCGAGCTCCGTGTTGCGCCGCGTGGACTGGCAGGCGCCAAGCACCAGCGCGCAGGCGGCAATCGCCAGGGGGAGGGGTGTCAGTCTGGACATGGTGGGCGGCCTGTATCAGCGGCGGTGTGCCGTTTACTCTGTCTGCTTACCGCGAATGCGCCTGCTTTTCCAAGGCCTGAAAGGCAGGGTGCGCGAGGCAGAATGCGGCCAATTTACCCAGAAACGAAGATTGTGCTTGCTACCCACCACAATCGCCCTACGTGTGCAATGTTGCCGCACCGCCCCGATTATCGGAAGCCATGGCTGGTAACCCGCATCCGGGCAAGTGGACGAGAAGAGCTAAAGTCATGACCACCCGTAAGCTGAGCGATGCCAACACAGTCGACCGCCAGGTGGGCGAGCGTATGCGCCGCCGCCGGATACTGCTTGGCCTGACTCAGGACCAGCTGGCAGACGCGCTTGGTATCTCCTACCAGCAGATTCAGAAATACGAGACCGGTGCAAACCGTGTCAGCGCCGGGCGCTTGGCTCAGATCGCGGAAGTGCTGGAGGTTCAGCCGGGCTGGTTCTTCGGCGCGGCCGAGAAGAGCGAGGCAGCGGGCGGCTCTTCGCGCGCGGTGATCGACCTTGTCCGCAACTTTTCCCGCATCGAGGATGAGCGCGTGCGCACCCATCTGATGGCGCTCGTCCGGTCACTGGCAGGGCGGGTTGATGAGGATGGGGTACCCAATGATCTGGCCGGCGACAGCCAAGGCCTGATGGGCTGAAGTCTCGTCAAGCACTCAAAACATTCAGACTGCCGCGTGGACGTCTTCACGGACCACTTGCGTGCCAGCGTCTTCCCAGCACCAGGCCAACGGCGTAGCCAGAAGCTTGCGGACGAGCTTGTTGTTGAGGCCGTGGCCGGGCTGCACGGCGTCATAATCTCCGGCAATCGGGGCGCCGGCAAGCATCAGGTCGCCAACCGCATCCAGCATCTTGTGGCGCACGAACTCGTCCTCGATGCGCAGGCCTTCCGGGTTCATCACGCCGTCTTCGCCGATCACCACGGCGTTCTCGAGCGAGCCACCTTGGGCAAGGCCCATCGAGCGTAGCATTTCGACATCGCGGGCAAAGCCGTAGGTGCGGGCAAAGGCGAGGTCGCGGGCGAACATGCCGGGCGCGAGCTTCATAGCCATCTGCTGAACGCCGATATGCTGGTCATCATACTCTATACGGGCGCGCAGGGTTAGCACATCGCCATTCGAGGGCGACAGGGTGGCGCGCTTCGGGCCTTCGCGTACTTCGATTGTTTCGAGAATGCGGATGCGCTGGCGGGCCGCGCCTTGCGCTTTCTGGCCGGCCAGCGTCAGAAGTTCATAGAATACGGAGGATGAGCCATCCATGATCGGCACTTCATGGCCGTCGATTTCGATGAGCAGGTTGTCAATGCCGACCCCGGCGATGGCCGCCAGCAGGTGCTCGACCACAGCGACCGAGACGCCATGCTCGTTCGACAGCGTGGTGCCGAGCTGCGTGTCGGAAACCGCGTCGGCATGGGCTTGGATTTCGCCGGTGCCGGCCGGGGCGTCGATCCGGACGAAGCGGATGCCGGTATTCATTGCAGCGGGAAGCAGCGTGAGGCGCGCACGCGCGCCAGAGTGCACGCCAATACCGGCGCAGCTCACCTTGCGGGAAATCGTTGTCTGCCGCGCGTGCGCCATGTGTGTTTCAGCCTTCAGCCCGGAACGCATAACCATGGCGGAGTAGATGGCCTGCCGGCCCGTCGCACTCAAAACACGCGATGTTTCGGCTTGTTACAGTTTGGCGGGCAAGATCAGGCTAATGCGCTGAAAATACAAAGACTTTAATCTGCGGGAAATGTGTCGCCTGAAGGCCACACAAGAGCTCAATGATTGGCAGAGCGGCGCAGGAAGGCAGGAATCTCCAGATCGGCGTCATCGAAGGCAGCCGGCTCCGGCCGGTCATCCGGCGAAGAGATAATTTGCGAGTTGGCAGCAGCGCCGCGCAGCTCAGGGGCGGAATCGTTCTGACCCTGCGGGGCGGGGCGACGCCAGCCGAAGAGGTTCGCGAAGCCAGAGGACGGCGCCGCGCCGTCGCGAACCGGCCGTTCGGGCGCAGGGGCGTCGGTGCGCTCAGAGAAAACACCCGCTGGAGCAACCGGCGTGGCAGTTACGCGGGGCGGCGCCACGATCTTCGGCCGGTCGTCGGCGTCGGGGTCGTATGCCGAGGCAGCGGACAGTATCTCCGCGTCCTCAGCGGCTTCGTCTTCCGGGGCGAGCGCTTCTTCGTCGGCGATTGAGCCCGTGGCAGCCTGGGTCGCTCCAAGTGCACGCGGGGCGATCGGTTGAGCGGCGGGCAAGCGGCGGGTCGCTGCGTCGAGGCCGGCAGCGACGACTGAAACGCGAATTCGGCCTTCGAGGCCCGCATCGAATGCCGAGCCGAGGATGATGTTCGCGTTGGGGTCGACTTCGCGGCGGATTTCGTTGGCCGCCTCGTCGAGTTCGAACAGGGTCATGTCATAACCGCCGGTAATGTTCACCAGCACACCCTTGGCGCCCTTGATGGTGACCTCGTCGAGCAGCGGATTGTCGATGGCGCGCTTGGCGGCCTCCAGGGCGCGAGCTTCGCCGGTCGCCTCGCCCATGCCCATCAGGGCCGTGCCCATGCCGCGCATGATCGCGCTGACGTCGGCGAAGTCGAGGTTGATCAGGCCCGGCATGACGATCAGGTCGGTGATGCCGCGCACGCCGGAATAAAGCACGTCATCCGCCATACGGAAGGCGTCGGCGAAGGTCGTCTTGTCATTGGCGATGCGGAACAGGTTCTGGTTCGGCACGACGATCATAGTGTCGACATGGCTGCGGATCTTCGCGAGGCCTTCTTCGGCGAGGCGCATGCGGTGTGCGCCTTCAAAGCCGAACGGTTTGGTGACGACGGCAATCGTAAGGATGCCCATGTCCTGCGCCGCGCGGGCGATGATCGGCGCCGCGCCGGTGCCGGTGCCGCCGCCCATGCCTGCGGCAATGAATACCATGTGGGCGCCTTCGAGACGGGCACGGATATCATGGAGGGATTCTTCAGCCGCTCTGGCACCAATCTCAGGCCGCGCGCCGGCGCCGAGACCGGCGGTGGTGCCGAGGCCAAGCTGCAGCGTGTTTTCAGCGCGCGAACGCGAGAGAGCCTGCGCGTCGGTGTTGGCTACGATGAACTCGACGCCCTGGAGGTTCGCCTCGATCATGTTGTTGATCGCGTTGCCGCCGGCTCCGCCCACGCCAAAAACGAGGATCCGCGGCTTAAGTTCCTGGGTCATTGCGCCTCAATCTGCGTCTGCATCGGCCGGGGCTGGCTTGAGCGGGCAGAATGCGCGCCTGCCGCTAAAAAACGCTTAAGTGACGACGACTGGAGTCAGAAATTTTCCTTCAGCCAGTAGAGCACACTCTTGAGCTTTCCCGAGCCGCCCTCCGCTTCAGTTTCCAATGACGATAAGCCAGCCCGCGCAGCGTCGGTGAACCCGAGATCGGGATAAAGTAGCAGGCCGGAAGCCGTTGAAAAAGCTGGCGTAGCCAGTTGCTCGCCTAAAGTTTCGGCAAGGACGGGGCGACCGAGGCGGATCGGAGTCTTGAGAATACGGCTGGCCACTTCGCGCAAGCCGGGAAGCTGGCTGGCGCCGCCTGTCAGCACCACACGCTGGGGCAGGACTGATTTCACATCGCTCCGGGCGAGCAGGTCCAGCGTCATCTCGAAGATCTCTTCAATGCGCGGCGCAATTATGCGTGCGAGTTCTGCGCGCTCAAGACGTGAGGCATGCAGGCGGCCGTCATCGCCAAGGCGCGGGGCTTCGATGCGTTCGGCCAGGCCCGGGCCTTCAAGGTCGGCGGTGCCGTATACACTCTTCAGGCGCTCGGCGGCGGCAAAGGTCGTGCCGATGCCCTGCGCAATATCGGCGGTCACATGCGCGCCGCCGACCGGCACAAGGCCGAGCCAGGCGGGCGAGCCGTGCAGGTAGACCGAGACGGCGGTGACGCCGGAGCCAAGGTCGATGCAGACCGCGCCGTTTTCGATCTCGTCCTCGATCAGCGTGCCGGCGCCGCTGGCGATGGCGGACGGAATCAGCTGGCGGACGCCGAGATGGGCGCGGCCGACGCATTCCACCAGGTTCTTCACGATGGCGCGCGGGGCTGAGACGATCGACATTTTGACCGTCAGCGTGCCGGCGATCATGCCTACCGGCTGGCGCACGCGGCCGGCAGCCTTGTCGATGGTATAGACGACTGGCCAGGCTGAAAGGATGTCTTCCTGCCGGTGCGTCGGGGACTGGGCGGCGCGCATCAGGGCCTGGCTGTGAAGGCGGCGCACATCCTTGGCGGTGATCACCCGGTCGCCGATGTCTATAGAGGAGGTGATCAGGCGGGACGAGAGTTTTGGGCCGGTGATACCCAGGATCACTTCGGAGATCGGCTCGCCTGCCTCGCGTTCAGCATCTTCGACCGCAAGGCGGATGGAGCGTTCAAGCCCTTCCATGTCGGTGATCGTGCCACCCGCGAAGCCGCGCGTCTGCTGACGGCCGGCGCCGATGATGGTCGTCCGGCGCAGATTGTCCGTATCCGGGCGGGCGATCAGGCAGGTAGTTTTTGAGCAGCCGATGTCCAGCGCTGCGACCGTGCCGCTGGAGCGGCCGTTGAGACGGGCGAGGCGCTTGGAAGAGAGTTCGGACATCAGGTTTTCTCGGCGGCCTCGCGCGCAGGGGCAGGTTCAACGGCGGATCCGGCCAGGCGGAGATAGACGCGTCCCTGGCTGCGCAGGTCGATCATTTCCAGCGGGCGCTGTGTGAGCGCGGTGCGCACTTGCAGTTTCGCCAGCCGCTGGATGGCGGGCTCGAGGGCCGGGTCTTCCGGCAGGCGGACGGTGACGCCATTGATGAAGCGCATGTCCCAGCGGCGCGTGCCGATCCGGGTAGCGACCGCGACGCGGCCATTAATATCTGGCGCGGCAGCCAGTGCGGAAGCCAGCTGCGGGGCGGCTTGCGGCGCGCCCTGGCCGGCGAGGCGCAGGAGACCCGGGTGATCTTCTGCGCGGGCGCCCGGCAGCAGGCGGCCGAGGCCGTCGACGACCTGCCACTGGCGGCCATCATGCCAGAGGGCCACCGGATCGGCGGCGTCGGCGAGAATGACGATCTGGCCTGGCCAGAGGCGGTGGACGCGCACGTTGAGCACCTTGCTGGTGCTTTCGACACGGCTTCTGATCAGGTGCGGATCGGCGCGGAACATGTTCTCGCCGGGCTCAATCATTGCCGCGGCGCGCACTTCGTCGGCGAGCGCAGGATTGTCCTCGAGGCCGAGGACGGACACATCCTTCACATCGATCCCGACAAGGCGCGAGGTATCATCCATGAATCCGCCGAACCGGGCGCCGATCTGCGACATCGATCCGCCCATCCAGGCGGCGGTGGCTACAAGGATCGCGACCAGCATCACGACGCCGAAGATGATAGAGGAGACGCGCACTTCCTCGCCCGTCGTCTCGTCGATGATCGTCGCGGGACGGCGGCGGCCCGAAGGCACGGTCTGGTTGCGCTCTATCTTTGGCATGAGGCGTCCTCGATCATCCAGGCGACGAGGTCTACGAAACTCATGCCCATATGTGCTGCCTGTTCGGGAACGAGCGAGGTCGGCGTCATGCCGGGCTGGGTGTTGGTTTCGAGGATCACGAGGCGGTCCTTCTTCTCATCGTAACGGAAGTCCGAGCGCGTGGCCCCGCGGCAGCCCAATGCAAGGTGAGCCGTGAGCGATGCATCCATCGCCGCCTTGGTCACATGCGCGGGCAGATCCGCAGGGATCACATGCTGCGATCCACCAGCAGCGTATTTTGCATCAAAATCGTAATAGTCTCTTAAGGTCGTGATCTCCGTGACCGCGAGCGCGTGGTCGCCCAGTACGGCGACTGTCAGCTCGCGGCCGGGGATGTATTCCTCCGCCATCAGATAATCGCCGTAACGCCAGTTCGGCCCGGTCAGTTCCTGCGGCGGGCCATTGGTGCCCTCGCGCACGATCAGGACACCGAAGCTCGAGCCCTCATTGACGGGCTTGATCACATAGGGCGGTTTCAGCGCGTGGGCGGCGGCGGCTTCGGCGCGCGTGACCCGGCGGTCTTTGGCGACGTCGAGGCCGGCCTGCTTGTAGACGGCTTTCGATTTCAGCTTGTCCATGGCGAGGGCCGAAGCGAGCACGCCGGAATGGGAATAGGGCAGGCCCATGACTTCCAGCAGCCCTTGCACAGAGCCGTCTTCGCCCCAGGGTCCGTGCAGGCCGTTCAGCACAGCGTCCGGTTTGGCTTCGGTCAGCTGGCGCGCGAGTTCGCGCGTCGCGTCGATTTCAGTGACGTCATAGCCGGCCTTTCGCGCCGCTTCCGCCATCTGCCGGCCGGAGGAAAGGGATACGGGGCGCTCCGAAGACCAGCCGCCATAGATAACCGCCACCCGTTTCATGCCTGCTCCTTCTGAGACGCGCTCTAGCCTCCGCGTCCGTGATGGATCGCTGCGGTGAACACCAGCTTAAAGAGGAGGACGCGGCGTATGTCCGGTCCAATTCTGGCGGATTACGGAAAAATCATCTCGTGGCGCGCGAAAAGGCTGGAACGGATAATCAGTGTATATTGCTAAACAATAAATACTTACTGAAAAACAGTAAACACCCGGAGGCCTCTTCAGGACTCCGCGGTACGCCCAGAGGGGGGGCACTGAAATGCCGCTGTACCGACCCCTGTTCGGCACCGCTGCCGCGATTGTGCTGGTCTCCCAGTCCGCTGCCATCGCCCAGACGCCAGCCGCGATGCCCCCCCTACCGAAACGAACCGTAGCGCATTCACGCCCGCTGACTTCGCGCAGTTCAACCCTCAGAACGCTCTGGACATGGTTCGCCGCGTGCCCGGTTTTACCATTCAGAGCGATGACGGTGGCAATCCGGGCTTCGGCCAGGCGCGCGGCAATGTGCTGATCGACGCTCAGCGGGTCTCGGCAAAATCAATTGGTGGCGAGGCGGTATCGCTGTCACACGGGTTGTCCGTATCGAAGTCCTCAACGGCGCGCAGACGGATATTGCGAGCCTGTACGGCAAGGTCGACAACGTCGTGACTGATGGCAAGGGTGCGCTCGATGGCGTCTGGCGTTACAAATAGCGCATCCGCGAAAACCTTCCGCCGAGCTTTGACGAACTGAACGTCACGCTGTCCGGTGCACGAAGGTGCGCTGAGCCGGATTCTCGAGGCCGGGAGCGACCCGGGACGCGGCGGAAACACTGGCTGGGGCGACATCTGGGACGGCACGGGGATGCTGATCGAAAGACGTGACGGGAATTTCATGTCCATCGAGTATGGTATCTCCGTATCCGGATCACTGGCCTCGAAACCGGCCAGTGGCACTGTCGCGGATCTCAATGCAACGGCCCAACTCTTCGAAGGAGACCAGAAGCAGGCCTCCAGGAGCTTTGCCGCAGGCGGCCCTGAAGGCCGGCGCGTCTTCCTCGGAGCGTACCAGCGCGACCCGTTCTTCCGGGAAGTCTGCTCACCGGACCACAAAGGCGCGTGCTGGTGCGCTCCGAGGAAGACGCGCGCGCGCGGGGTCCGATTTTCACGATCGAACTGAAAGGCAAGTTCTTAGGCTTCACGAAGGACGGCCCGCCAAGAGGGCAGGGCTGGCGACCGCAATGAGAAAGCGCCGGTCCGGGAGGCCTTGCGATGCGAAATCATTGGACTTCGGCGTAGGAAAATGTCCACTGGAAAGCGTGGGAGACGCCAATCCGGATGGCAGCGTTGCGACAGTTCCTGAGCCATGCGGCGGCGGCGCTGGCCGTAGCTCCGTTGGGTGCGCCAGCATCAGCTGAGACAGTTGCTGACACGATAGACGGCGCCAGTCCGGAGGACCGGACGATCTTGACGCTGGAAGATTTTGCCCAGTTTGCCCCGCGCACGGCGCTGGATATGGTTCAACGTGTGCCGGGCGTATCGATATCCGAGGATGACAGCGACTCGCGCGGCTTCGGCCAGGCCAGTGGCAACGTGCTGATCAACGGCCAGCGCGTCTCTGGCAAGTCCAACGGTGCGAGCGCAGCGCTCGGCCGGGTTCCGGCAAGACAGGTCGAGCGGATCGAAGTTGCGGATGCAAGCGTCTTCGGCGTGTCCGGACTATCCGGCCAGGCGATCAATGTCGTGACTTCGGGCGAGGCCCGCCAATCCGGGTCCTGGAAGATGCAGGCGCGCTGGCGCGATGATTTCCACCCGTCGCTCGGCGTTGCCAATCTGGCGCTATCCGGCCGCAGCGGTGATGTCAGCTGGAGCGTGGAGGCGGACAATGCGCCGGAACGGCGAGGCAACCAGGGCTTCCGGAACGTGACGGACGGAACTGGCAACCCGCTTGAACTGCGCCAGGAAAAGTTCACCTTCTATGTCGACACAATTTCGTTATCGGGCTCGATGGCCTGGAAGCCGCCGGGCGGCATGGTGGCCAATCTCAATGGAAAGGCGGCGAACTACCGGCAGGAAATCAAGGATCGCGCCCAGGTGTTTCCAGTTGCGGGTCCCGAAGGCCGGCGGCTGTTCGAGAGCCTTGAGGACGAGTGGAACGCGGAACTCGGCGGCGATGTCGAATTCGACCTCGGCACCGGTAGGCTGAAAGCGATCGGACTGGCACGCCGCGAGCGCAGCCCATTCAACGATACCTTCCTCAGAGGCGGTCTCGACGGCTCGAACCTCTACCGGTCGGACTTTCGTCAAACCACGGACGCAGGCGAGTACATTCTTCGCAGCGAGTATGGCTGGAAGACGCCTTCAGGTCCGGAGTGGCAACTGTCAGCGGAAGGTGCTTTCAATTTCCTCGAGGCAGAATCGGAACTCTCCGAGGCGATCAGCAACGGGCCGTTCGTGGCGGTGCCTCTCGATACATCGAATACACGCGTCGAGGAACGCCGGGCCGAGGCGGTGCTGACACATACGCGGTCGCTGGCGACCGATCTCACGATGCAGCTGGCGGTCGGCGCGGAGTATTCGGAAATCTCGCAATCCGGCGACACGGAGAAAGTCCGCACATTTACGCGTCCCAAGGGGTATGCAAGCCTGACGTGGGCAGCGAGCGAAACGCTCAGCCTCGTCACCCGGATCGAGCGCAAGGTCGGACAGCTCGACTTCTTCGATTTCGTTACTTCGGCCGACCTATCGCTGGACAACAGCAATGCTGGCAATCCCGACATTGTTCCAACTCAGGTCTGGAGCGCCAGCCTGCAGGCTGAAAAGGATTTTTCGGAGTGGGGCGCTGCCACGGCCAAGATCACCTATGACAAGATCGAGGATATCGTTGACCGTGTGCCGATCGGCGCCGGCGACGGTCCTGGCAACATAGATACAGCCTGGGGAGCGATGGCCGAGCTTGACGCGACGCTGAAACTTGCGCCGCTTGGTTTCGAAGGCGCCGAAGTGACGGCCAGCGGTGTATGGATCGACTCGCGGGTAGATGATCCGGTCACGGGCGCGTCCCGACGGATCAGCGATGACCTGCTCTATGAAGTGAATGTCGAGTTTCGGCATGATGTTCCGGGTACGCAATTTGCCTGGGGCGCAAAGCTCGAGCGGCTTGCTTTCACGGACGAGTTCACGCGAAGCGAGCGAAGGCTGGAGCGGCAGCTGAACGGGATCGGGGAAGTCTTCGTCGAGCACAAGGACCTCTGGGGTGCGACCGGGAGTTTTGCGGTTCGCAATTTCCTCGATCACAGGGACGTGGTCGAACGCACGGTTTTTGCGCCTGATCGAAACGGCCTAGCTGTTCGCCGGGAAGTGTCAGAACGTGATCGCGGCCTTATTTTCGTGCTGTCCCTGAACGGAACTTTCTAGACCGGGCCGGTTTGTCCGATCCGGCCGATGCGGCGTACTTCCCAGCGCAGGCTGACGCCAGACGTCTCCAGCACGCGGGCGCGCACCAGCTCGCCGAGCGCTTCAAGGTCGGCCGCAGTAGCCTCGCCCGTGTTGATCAGGAAATTGCAATGCATCGGCGAAACCTGCGCGCCGCCGACCTTCAGGCCGCGGCATCCGGCGGCGTCGATCAGTTTCCAGGCGGAACGTTGACCCGGTGTGCCCGGCGGATCGGGGTTGGCGAATGTGGAGCCGGAGGTTTTCTCCCGGATCGGCTGGGTCTCGGCGCGGCGGGCCTGTAGCGCCTCTATTTCTGCCGCGATCCCACCTGCGTCCCTCGTGCCGGAGCCCCGAAGGACGAGGCGTGTGACAATGAAGTCTTCCGGCAGGTCAGTATGTCGATAGCTGAAATGGACCGGCGCATGGCCCTCGCCAAAGACACGCCGCTCGCCGGCGCGGTTGATGCCTTCGAGGCGGATGAGCACGTCCTTCAACTCACGGCCATAGCAGCCCGCATTAGTACGTGTGGCGCCGCCAAGCGATCCGGGAATGCCGGATAGGAACTCAAGGCCCGTTATTCCGTGTTTTGCGGCCGCCTTCGCGACGGCGAGGTCGAGCGCGCCCGCGCCGGCCGTCAATTCCAGCTCGCCGGTTTTCATAACTTCGCCCCAGGCGCGGCCCATCAGACGAATGACGACGCCGGGAATGCCGCCGTCGCGCACGATCAGGTTTGAGCCTACTCCGAGTGCGGTGACCGGAATGGCCGGGTCCAGCGCTCCGAGGAAGCCCGCAAGATCTGTCTCGTCCTCAGGCAGGAACAGAACATCTGCAGGACCGCCGACGCGAAACCAGGTGTAGGGCGCCAGCGCGGCGCCTTCGATCAGTTTGCCGCGCGCTTGAGGAAGGGAGGGTCGTATCATGGATGACAGCGGGTCACCCGCCGCAGCGGCGGTGTCAAGCGGCAGGCATGTCCCGCGAAGGACGCCTTAGTTGTTGCTGGCGCCGATCCGGTCTGTCGGCGGCACGCCCGGCGGGCGCCGGTCGGGGCGGTCCGGTTTGGGATCGGGCGCTGACAGCTTGGCAAGCTCGATCGTTCCGTTGCCGTCCTGATAATTGGTCGCGAGCTGCGCGATGACGGCCTTGAACTCGTCGAATTCCACGATCCGGTCGAGGTTCGGATCGAACCGGACGGGATTGGACAAGGTATCGTCGCGGGTCGGCAGGCCTGCGGCCCAGTCTTGTTGCTCGAGGGCGACCAGCTCGCCGTCTCCGTTGGCATCGGCGAGCAGGAAGGCGGCGCGGGTGCCTTCGGCCAGCTCTTCGGCTGAAATCCGGCCATCGCCATTGGCATCAAAGCTCGCAAACAGGCCGCCGCCGGGGACGAGGCGACCAAGGTTGCGCTGGGCAGGCCCGGTATCCGGCTTGACCAGTCCCTGGCCGGGAAGGCGCACGAGGTCATCGCCGTCATCTTCCGCCTGGGCGTTGACGGGAGGGGCTGCCAGCAGGACAGCAGCCAAAAGAATCGATGGCAGTGAGCGGCGCATGATCGGTGCCTCCTCCGGCTTGTCCATGGTTACCCTAGGCAGGTGTGCTGTTTATGCAACAGCCGGTTACAGCACGGGGGCGCTGGACCGACGTCCTTCGCAGGCCGAGAATTAACCCTGCCTTAACGCTCGCGGGGCCAATCGTTAATCAGTATAAACTTGCCAGAGTAGCGCCCCGGAAGGCGCGAGATGCCGCGCTTGGAAAGGCGACCATCCGATGAACGCAGAACAAGTGCCCATCATCATGGCGGTTGGTACCGCAATGCTGGCCCTTGGTGCGCTGCTCTGGGCCTTGCGGGTTTCGGACGGGGCACGGGGCGCTGCCAAGCGCTACCGCGATCTGGCCGGCGACCGGGAGACCGAAAACGCCGCCCTTAAATCCGTGTTAGGTGCCCACCCGGGCGTGATCCTGGTCTGGCAAGGCGAGGCGCTGGAAGCCGAGGGCGACGAAATCACGCCGCCGGACGTATTCGGCTCGTCGGTGGCACTGGCGGGCCTGCTCAGCTTCACCGATGCTGCGATTTCAGACAATCCTACGGTCCGGATCGTCGAAGGCATCGCCGATCTGGAAGCACGCGACTCGGCTGGGCAGGACACGACGCTTCGCATCCGCCTGCGCGAGTTGCGCGAGCAGGGAAATCCGTTCTCTCTGACCATCATCGGCCCCTCGGGACGCTTCCTTGAAGCGGATGGCCGCACAGCCGGCGCGCGCGCCGTTGTCTGGGTCACCGACGCGACCATCAAGGGGCTTGAAGAAAGCTCCGCTCGCGGAAAATTCGAGGAAGCGCGCCAGGTGATCGCGCGCGATCCAACCGCATTCCTCGACATGCTGCGTAAGGCGCCGTTCCCGGCCTGGCGCGTATCCGGCATGGGTCGCCTGCAGTGGGCAAACCCCGCCTACCTCGCCGCCGTGGACGTCTCCAGCCTCGACCGGCTTCTGGAGGAGCAGACCACGCTAGATCAGGCGGTGGCCGAGCAGGCCCGCAAGACGATCTCCGATGGCCAGGAGCATGACGAGACGCGTAACATCGTGGTCAAGGGTGACCGCCGGTCGATGCGTGTGCTGACATTCCCGCTGTCCGGCGGGGCAGGGGCGATGGCTTTTGACGTGACGATGCAGGAGAATGCGCGCGAGGAACTGAACCGCCACGTCCGCGCGCATGACGAGACGCTGAACCATGTGGCGGACGCCGTTGCCATCTTCAGCGCCGAGCGCAAGCTGACCTTCTACAATAAGGCCTTCCGCGACATGTGGGATCTGGAAGAGGCTTTCCTCCTCGACCGGCCCAACCATGGCCAGCTGCTCGACCGCCTGCGCGAGCGCCGCAAAATTCCGGGCCGCCCGAACTATGCCGAATGGCGCGCCGAGGAGATTTCCTACTATCTGGACCTCGACGGCGTGAAGGAGGACAAGTGGTCCCTGCCGGACGGGCGCGCACTGTCGGTCACCCGCCAGCGTCACCCGATGGGCGGCCTGCTGCTGCTTTTCAAGGACATCACCGTCCAGCTTGACCTGCAGACGCGCTTCAATGCGCTGATCAAGACGCAGCGCTCCACCCTCGACAACCTGCACGAAGCCGTCACCGTGTTCGGCAGCGACGGGCGCCTCAAGTTGTACAACCGCGCGTTCGAGCGGGTCTGGGATCTGCCGGCGGATCTTCTCAAGGACACGCCGGACTATGACGACGTGGTCAAAGGCTGCGTACCATTGTTCCACGATGCGGACATCTGGGACGCCATCAAGGTGCACATCACCGACCCGTCTGCCAGCTCGCGTCAGGCCACCACCGGCGAAATGCGCCGCTCGGATGGCTCGCTGCTCACCTACATCACCAACCCGCTGCCGGACGGCAACACGCTGATCGCGTTCGCGGACGTGACCGCTACCCGCCGCGTCGAATCCGCCCTGCGCGACCGCGCTGAAGCCTTCGAAGCCGCCGACCGGTTGAAGACTGAATTTGTGCGCAATGTAAGCTACCAGCTGCGCTCGCCGCTGACGACGATCTTCGGCTATGCCGAACTCCTCGAAACGCAGCGCAACGGCGCGCTGACCGAGCGCCAGACCGATCACGTCCGCGCCATCCTCTCGGCCTCCGATCATCTCAACAAGCTGATCGAGAACATCCTCGATCTGGCATTGATCGAAGCCGGCCGGATGGATCTCGATATCGACACGGTCAACCTGGAGGATCTGATTGCCGAAGGCATCGAAATGGTTGTCTCGAAAGCCGAGGACACGGAAGTCACCGTGCGCTCGGAGATCACCGGCAAGCTGGGCACGATCCGCGGCGATGCCCGGCGCATCAAGCAGGTACTGTTCAACCTCGTCTCGAATTCGCTCCGCTTCACGGAAGCGGGCGGCGAAGTCATAGTCGCCGCGCAGCGGGCCGGCGACATGGTGATGCTCAGTGTACGGGACAACGGTATCGGTCTCGAAGCCGACAAGCGCGCCACTAGCTTTGACAGTTTCGTTTCAGGCGATCAGCGCGGCGCGGGCCTAGGCCTCGCGCTGGTCAAGCACTTCATTCATCTGCACGGCGGCACGGTCGGCATGAAGCCGGTCGATGGCGGCGGGCTGGAGGTGATGTGCTGGCTGCCGGCGCAGGTTTCGATCACCGCCCAGAGCATGGTCCATCATCCGGAAGGCGCGCCGCTTTAAGCCTCGGTCAGACCGGATCGCGGGCGAGGTAAACCCTTTCGTCAAACTCGCCTTCCCACTTGGCAACTGCGGTTGCCACCGCGAGATCGCCCGTCACGTTGGTTACCGTGCGCATCATGTCGAGAATGCGGTCAAACGGGAACAGGATAGCAATGATGAGAATGGTGTTCTCGGCGGTAACCCCGATCACGCTGAGCGTCGTCGCCGCGAGAAACAGGCTTACCGACGGGATGCCGGCCGTACCGATAGAGACCAGCGTCGCCATCAGGATGATCGTGAAATACATGTCGGGCGTCATGTTGATTCCGAGCGCCTGAGCCGCGAACAGCGCAATGAGACCCTGATACAGTGCGGTGCCGTCCATGTTGATCGTGGCGCCGAGCGGCAGTACCGAGGAGGCAATCGGTTTGCCGATCCCGAGATTCTTGTTGGCAGCGGTCATTGTAACCGGCAGGGTGGCATTCGATGACGAAGTCGAGAACGCCACGGCTTGCGGATCGGCAACGCCCCGGATGAACGGGATGAGCGGCAGGCGGAGCATCACCTTAACGATGAAGCCGTAAGTGATCAGCATGTGCAGCGTGCAGGCAAGATAGTGCGCCAGCGTCATCTTGCCGAGCACTTCGAGCACGACAAGGCCGCGTGTCCCGAGCACCCAGGCCATCAGCGCGAGCACGCCGATCGGCGCCACTTCCATGACGATGATCGTGAGCTTCATCATGACGTCCGCAGCGCTGTTCATGACACGCGCAACGGGTCCGCCTGCCTCGCCCGCCATCAATGTCGCTACGCCGACCATGATCGCGAAA
Organism: Hyphomonas sp.; assembly: GCA_016124495.1. GTDB lineage: Bacteria > Pseudomonadota > Alphaproteobacteria > Caulobacterales > Hyphomonadaceae > Hyphomonas. The sequence continues at coordinate 44,776 of WGNP01000008.1, forward strand.
AAGATGATGGCGAGCACATCGCCCTTCGCCATTGCATCGACCGGATTGGTTGGAATGACGGACAGCAGCGTACGGATTATCTGCTCAACCACGCTGCCGGGTGCCGGATTAGCGGCGAGCCTTTCACGCGCCTCGTCCATGTCGGCGGTTGAGACCGCCGAGAGATCGAATCCGGCGCCCGGCTGGATGATCGTACCCATCGCCAGGCCGAAGCAGACCGCGATGACGGTTGTGATCATGTACATAGCGAGGGCGCGCCCACCGAGGCTGCCGAGGCGCTTGGGGTCTCCCATTGCCAGTACGCCGGACACCAGGGTTGTGAAGATCAGCGGCACGACCAGCATCCGGATAAGGCTGATGAAGGCATCCCCGACAGGTTTGAGCCAGGTGGTGACGATCGCGGACGCCTGTTCCGGACCTGCCCCATAGCGAAGACCAAGCCCAATGGCCGCGCCGATGAGGAGACCGAGGATAACCCGCTTCCACAGATCGATTTCAAACCAAGCTTTCATCTGCCGCCTCTTTTTCAGCCAGGGCAGGGAGCGTAGGGGCAGGGAGCCCGGAAAACAACCTTTGCGGCGCGGTGCTTGCCAGACGCGCTCCCGGCGCCCTATTCCGTGCTCGATGATCACCGCGCAGGATCCCTTGCCGATCGACGACGTATTGCCGGAAATTCTCCGCGCGCTCGCGGTCGGCAACCGGTTGGTCCTTGCCGCGCCGCCAGGCGCCGGCAAGACGACGCGCGTGCCCTTGGCGCTGGCGGGCCTGCTCGGCGGCGAGGTCGTCATCCCCGGCCGTATCCTCATGCTCGAGCCGCGCCGGATTGCGGCCCGCATGGCTGCGGAGCGCATGGCCTCGACCCTTGGGGAAAGGCTCGGCCAAACGGTGGGTCTCACCACGCGGGTGGACCGGAAAGTCTCGGCGGCCACCCGGATCGAAGTGATTACCGACGGCCTGTTCACGCGCCGCATCCTGAACGATCCTGAACTGAAGGATGTCGGCGCGGTACTGTTCGACGAGTTCCATGAGCGGCGCCTCAACTCCGATCTTGGACTCGCCCTTGCGCTTGAGGCGCAAGGCGCGCTGCGCGAAGACCTCCGCCTGTTGATCATGTCGGCCACGCTGGACATTGCGGCCGTGTCGAAAGCCATCGCCGGGCCAGTGATTGAAAGCGCAGGACGGCAGTATCCCGTCGAGACGCGCTATCTCGGCCGATCCGAGGACCGTATCGAAGACAGGATGCCCAAGGCAATCCGCCAGGCACTACGCGAAGAACAGGGCTCCTTGCTCGCCTTCCTCCCCGGCGCGCGGGAAATCCACCGCACGGCGGAGGCGCTCGCCGGTCTCGGGCCGGATGTTCTCATCGCGCCGCTGTTCGGAGCCCTGTCTCCGGCTGAGCAGGACGCGGCGGTGTCGCCCGCGCCGGGCGGCAAACGCAAGGTCGTGCTCGCAACCGATCTCGCGGAAAGCGCGCTGACGATAGAAGGCGTGCGCATCGTCATCGATTCCGGCCTCGCCCGCGTCGCCGAAGATGAGGCCGGCGGCCTCGGCACGCGCCTAAGCACCGTGCGGGCGTCGCGCGCTTCGGTCGATCAGCGCCGGGGCAGGGCGGGGCGCACCGCGCCGGGCGTCTGCTACCGGCTCTGGGACGAGGCAGCGACGCGCGGCCTGATGGCCGCCGCCACGCCGGAAATCCTGTCGAGCGATTTGTCGGGCCTCGTCCTGGCGCTCGCCGAGTGGGGCGATCGTGATCCGTCAAAGCTCACATGGCTGGATGCACCGCCCGCCGGAAAGTACCGCGCCGCGGAGGCACAACTTGCCGCCCTCGGCGCGCTGGACGCGGCGGGCGCCCTTACGCCGAAAGGCCGCGAGATGGCCCGCCTGCCGATGGCGCCGAGGCTCGCAGCGCTGATCGCGTCCGCGCCGGGCCCGGCGGAGAAAGCGCTGGCCGCTGAAGTCGCCGCCCTGGCAGGTGAACGCGGCATCGGCGGCGACTCCGGCGACCTGCGCGACAGGTTGCAGCGTTTCCGAAATGACAGCAGCCCGCGCGCCCGCAGCCTCAAGACGCAGGCGGCCAGCTGGGGCGCCGGCGCAAAGCCGGGCGGCGATCTCGCACGCCTTCTGGCCGCCGCCTGGCCGGACCAGGTTGCGCGCAAGCGGCCTGGCTCAGACGGATCCTATCTGCTGGCGTCAGGGCGTGCGGCAAACCTTCCGCCAACGGATGGTCTGGCGAAATCGGAGTGGCTGGTTGTTGCCGATCTCGGCGGCGCTGCGCGTGAGCCCCGGATCACGCTCGCTCTGCCGCTCACCGAAGCCGAGGCGCTGTCGAGCCAGAAGATTGTCACGGAAGACCGTGCCACCTTTGATCCGAAGAGCGGCCGGTTCACCGCGCGGCGGGTGAAAGCCATGGGGGCGATCGTGCTGACCGAAGCACCGCTTCCCAAGCCCTCGGCGGACGCCGCTGCCGGGGCGATGCTGGAGGCTGTCCAGGTGGATGGCTTTGAAGCGCTCGGCGCAGCAGAAGTCGTTGAAGAAACGCTACACCGTCTGAGGGTCCTTGAGACAGCAGCACTTCTGGAGGTGCCTGTGAGCCACACCGGCGCATGGGTGGGGTCGGCGCACGACTGGCTTCATCCGCTGCTACGGCGCAAGGGCGCGTCCGTTCCGGCGCCGCATGAAGTGCGCGACGCGCTGGTGCAGTCGTTCGATTGGCCCATGCAGGAAGCCCTGCGCCAGCACGCGCCGCTGACGCTGGATTTGCCCTCCGGGCAGGAAGTCCGCGTCGATTGGCTCGATCCGCGTGCGCCCCTCGTTTCGGCGCGGGCGCAGGCCTTCTACGGGCTCACCGAGCATCCGAAGATGGCTGCGGGCCGGGTGCCGGTCACGGTGGAACTCCTGTCGCCGGGCATGAAGCCGGTGGCCACCACACAGGACCTCGCGCGCTTCTGGGGCGCCGGTTACAAGGACATGGCCAAGGACATGCGCGGGCGCTATCCCAAGCATGACTGGCCGGACGACCCGGTAAACGCGCGCGCCCATGAAGGGCGCACCAAGAAGCGGCTGACATGAGCCGGGCAGGAAGGAACAGGAAGCGATGATCCGGAAAGCCGCCCTTGCGCTCGCCCTGCTGGCCACAAGCTGCGCCACGCCGCCTGAACCTGCGCTCGAACCGGCTATCACCATTCCTGCCGAGAGCGTGCGCCTCGGCGTGATGGTCGCAACCCTGGGCGGCGCAACAGTCTTTGCAGACAAAGCTGGTCAACGTTTCATTCCCGCTTCGAACACAAAGCTCTTCACGGCCGCTGCAAGCTTTCATTACCTGAAGGGGATCGACCAGCCCGATCCCGCGCTTGGAACCTCCCTGCGGATCGTACCGGGCGAGGGCAGTGCGCCGCCGTCCCTCGTCATCGTAGGCGCCGGGGATCCGACCCTGCGCGACGGCGCCGGTTGCGTGACCAATTGCCTGCACGAACTGGCGGACGCGGTGGCCGCGCGCGGCATCACAAGCATCGCAGATGTTTACGGCGACGATACGTTATTCCCGCATGAGCCCTGGGGCATGGGATGGAGCTGGAACAATCTGCCGTTCTATTTCGGCGCACCGGTCTCGGCGCTCACCGTCAACGGCAATGCCGTCGCACTGCGGGTCGGGCCGGATACTACCGAAGGCGCCCCCGTCATGGCCGCCTGGGCGCCGGGCGACGACGTGATGCGGGTTCGCAACGAAGCGGTCACCGGACCGCTCGGCAGCGAGAACCTGCTCAGCGTGCTGCGCTGGCCCGGCTCGGATGAAGTCGTCCTTTCGGGCAGCCTGCCGGCGGACGCGGCGGCGCGCAGTTATTTCCTCAGCGTTCCGGACGCGGCGCAAACCGCCTCGGCGCGTTTTGTGCGTCTGCTCGCAGCACGCGGCATCGCGGTCGAAGGCGGCGCGAAAGTCCGCTCACGGAGCGAATCACGGGTGGGGGAGGAAATCGCCCGCCTTGCCGCGTTGCCACTGCTGCAAAGCGTCATCAAGGTGTCCGAAGACAGCGACAACCTTTCGGCCGAAGTGCTGCTGCGCCATATTGCTCGGGCGGCTGGCGGGTCAGGCGCCAAAGACGGTCTGGACGCGGTCAATGCCATGCTGGACCAGGCGGGCATTGGCCGGGCCGAGATCGAACTGTTCGATGGCTCGGGCCTGTCGCCCTACAACCGCGTTACGCCCCAAGCGACAGTTCGTTTCCTCAGCTGGGCCGCTTCGCAGCCCTGGGGCGACGCCTTCCGCGCGGCGCTGCCGGTCGGCGGCAAGACCGGATCACTCGCGCGCCGGTTTCGCGGCACAGCCCTCGAAGGCCGCATTTTCGCAAAGACCGGGACCGTCCAGGGCGTCAACGCTCTCTCGGGATTCCTGATTGCAGAGAGCGGTGAAACGCTGGTCTTCTCGGTCATCGCAAATGATCGGCCGGCCGATGCCAATTCCGTCCTCCCGGTGATCGACAAGCTGCTGGTCGAGATCGCGGCGGCGAACTGAAGGTGGGTCAGTTCGGCCGGCGCGTGTGGTCTGTGCCCCAGTCCATACCCATGGATTTCTTCATCCAATCGGCAAAGGTTGCCGGCTTTTCGAGTGCTTTGGGATCGAGTGAGCCATAGGACAGGAGCGGGCCATCAACGCTCTCAAGGCGGACGCCTTTCAGCCGCTGGCCGTTGTTCGAATAGTCGTAGTTACCGTAGCCGGGATCGAGAATCAGCATGATCTGATGGCCGCCGTGGCCATCTGCGTCGCGCCCGAATACGAGGCCGTAAACCTTCTCTCGGCCCCAAATTCCGTGGCTTGAAGCCTGGCGCTTGCCATCAAGCAGGACCTCATCCCAGAGCAGGTTGCGGCGCCATTGCAGTACGTGCATCCGGTCGCCGGCAACGATCTTGATGTCGACTTCGCGCAAGCCAACACGAACGAGTTCAGCATGCATGGAGGGCTCCCGGGGGCAGCTCAATTATTATCGAAAAACAATATATTCGCTTGAGGCTGGCCGGTCAACAGGGATTAGAACGGGCAGGGGCAGACGAGATCAAGGGCCGCGCCGGTGGCGGGATGGACGAAAGCCAGTCTCTCGGCATGCAGTGCGAGGCGCGGGCGGGCGGCAAGCGCCTCGCCGGTAGCGTAGAATTCGTCGCCCAGAATGGGATGCCCGGTTTCGGCAAGGTGCACACGCAGCTGGTGCGAACGCCCGGTCTGAGGTGTCAGCGCAAGGCGCGCGATGGACCCGCTGCCTGACAAGGTCTCGTACCGCGTGATGCTGGGCTTGCCAATCTCCTGGTCTACTTTCTGGAGCGGGCGCCTCGGCCAGTCGGTGATCAGCGGCAAGCTGATCTCGCCGGCGGCAGGGTGCGGCGCGCCCCACACATCGGCGATGTAGCGCTTCTGCACTTCTCCGCGCTCGAACAGGCCGGACAGGGCGCGCTGCATGTCCTTGCCCCGCGCCAGCAGCAAAAGGCCGCTGGTCGCCATGTCCAGCCGGTGCACGGTCAGCGCGTCCGGGTAGACCGCCTGCGACCGCGACAAGGCGCAGTCCGCCTTGCCCTCACCTCGTCCCGGTACCGACAGAAGCCCCGAGGGCTTGTCTACGGCAACCAGGAATTCGTCGGCATGGACAATTTCCAGTCGCGTCTTTGGCGGCGCGTAGTCCGTCATGCCGGAAGTCCCGGAAGTGTGAGACAGAATGCCGTCCCGGCGTCTCCCGTCTCTGCAAGAGCAAGTTCCCCGCCGAGCGCCTCGGCCAGTTCATGCGCGATCACCAGGCCAAGGCCGCTGCCGTTGGCGCGGGAGGAACCCGCAAATGGCCGGAACAGGTTCGCGCGCGCCTTTTCCGGCAGGCCGGGTCCATTGTCGCGGAACTCAATGGCACGGCTGGTCAGCGATACACGGATCTGCGGATTGGCCGTCGACGCCTGCGCCAGCGCTTCAGCGGCGTTGCGGATAAGGTTTGCAGCGATCCGGTGCAGGTATTCTGCATCGCTCTCGATGATCAAGTCGGCGGGAACATTCGCTTCGAATTCGGCCCCGCCGGTATTCAGCGCTTCGTCTGCAGCTTCCAGAAAAACCGTCCGCAGGCTGACGGGCTGCAGCCGTGGCGGGCGCGGCGCCGACTTGCCATAGTCGAGCGTTGCCGTGGCAAGTTCTATGGCGCGCTCCAGTGCGCGTTCAAGCCGTGGTGCAGCCCGCTTCACGCGTGGGTCATCCGATTTCGCCAGAACGTCCGACACAAGCTGCGCCGAGGCGAGCGAATTGCGCAGGTCATGATTGATCTTGGCGACGGCGCCGCCAAGCTCGGCAAGATGCGAGCGTTGCCGGAACGCGTCTGCCACTGCCTCTTCCATGCCCGACAGTGCGTTCTGCGCCCGACCAATTTCGTCGCGCCGGTTCGTCGGCGAGAGGCGCCGCGTCCAGCTGCCGGGGTCGCGGCTGAACTGCTCGACACTCACCGTTACCCGTTTCATCGGTCGCACCACCAGCATGTCCAGCACAGCATAGATAAGGACCGCCGCGACAAGCGCGATGATCAGCGAAATGCCGGCAATCCGCCACGCAAAGGCGACGAGCGAGGCTTTCAGGGAGGATTGGGGCACCACGATCTCGATAACGCGGCCCTCGGCGGAGCCTTCGGCGAACACGACAAGCATCTCGCCCTCCGGCGCAAGATACTCCGACAGCGTGGCGAGGACGCGCCCGGCAGGCGTCGATCCTCGAAGATCGACAAGGCGCATTGTGCCTTCGATCGGCGCCTGCGGTGCGAGGAGCTGGATATGCATCTCGTCCTCGATCTCGGCGACCGCGAACACTTCTGCCTTTATCAGCAGGCTTTCCGAAAGCTCGTCAGAAACTTCCCGCATGGGCGCCGCATCAAGGGCGAGCGCCGCGATCCGCGCTGCGGCCACGCGCTCCTCCAGCCACTGCGTGCGCAAGTTGCTGGCCGCCGGGATGAAAATCAGGAATTCGGTAAACAGGATCGCGCCGAGGGTGATCGCAAAGAGGCGCGCCGACAGTCCGTCTGTCAGCCGCCTCATGTCCTGCGGCGGCGTCGGTGCGGGGGCAGGATCGGGCGCGGTCACGCGTGGAAGCTTAGGCGAAATAAGCGGGAAGGGGAACGGGGCGGCTCAGGGAAGCCTTTGCAGAAATCCAACCAGCGTGCGGGCCGGTTTGCCGAAAACGCTAGGCGTGAAATAGGCTGAAGCCGCCCGTTTCACCGCTTCGGCGCGGGTCGGATAGGGCGAGATGAAGTTCGTCAGCGCTGTGAGCTTAAGGCCGTTCGACATCGCTATCGAGACGAGTTGCAAGATATCGCCCGCGCCGTCCCCCGCAATTGAGGCGCCGACCAGCTTGCCCCTGTGCAGCACCAGCTTGGCCTCGCCGAGCGTGCGGCCCTCGGCGATGGCGCGGTCATTGTCATGGAACGGGAAGGCCGATGTCTTAACGCCACCTCCGAACGTCCTGCGGGCCTCCGCTTCGGTAAGCCCGATCTGTGCAATCTCCGGCGAGGTATAGGTCACTGACGGAACCGGCAGGCTCGCCGCGGTGCTGCCCTGCTTGAAGAAGGCGCGGCGGATGAAAACCGAAGCATGCCAGCCCGCGACATGCGTGAACTGTTCACGCCCTGCCGCGTCCCCCAGCGCCCAGACGCGCGGATTGCTCTTCGATCGAAGCGTTTCGCTGACCGTGAGGCCGGCTGGCGTATGCGCGACCCCCCCCTTGTCGAGGTCCAGTCCGTCCAGCACGGCGCGGCGGCCCAGCGCTACGAGAATGTGGGAGCCCTGAACCGCTGTCTCGCCGCCTGGTCCTTCAGCATGCACCGTGACACGGCCCGGATCGCCGGAAACCCGGGTGACCTTGTGCCCCTCGAGGAGGGTGACGCCTTCGCCGCGCAGGGTCTCCACGGCAAGCTTCGCGTGCCCTTCATCCGCACCGGCCAGCGCGCGGCCCATCTCAAGGACAGTAACCTTCGCCCCGAGGCGCACGAAGGCCTGCGCCAGTTCCAGCCCGATGGGCCCGCCGCCGAGCACAACGAGGTGCTGCGGAAACTCCGGCAGGGAGAAAATGGTTTCGTTGGTGAGATAGGGCAGGTCCGCAAGGCCCGGGATCGGCGGGATGAAGGCGCGGCTGCCTGTCGCCACGATGATGCGGCGGGCTTTCACACGCGCGGTATCCGACACGACCGTATCTCGGTCCTCGAACCGGGCCGCTTCGCGGATAACCGTGCAGCCGAGGCCCTCGAACCGTTCCTGGCTGTCAACCGGTGCAATCGTCTCGATGGTCTTGCGGATATGTGCCTTGACGCCGTTCCAGTCGACTGTGGCCGGCGCCAGCGTCACACCATATCTGGCCGCCTCACTCGGCGCATGCGCCGCCTTGGCGCAGGAGAGCAACGCCTTCGAAGGCACGCAGCCATAGTTCAGGCAGTCCCCGCCCATCTCGTGCTTCTCGAACAACACGACCTTCAGCCCGAGCATCGCCGCGCCTGCCGCGGCAGAGAGTCCGCCGGAGCCCGCGCCAATGACGCAAAGGTCGGCCTTCAGTGTCCGGACATCAGGCATCACGCAGGCACCTTCCTGGGAAAGAATTTCTTGTAGGCGACAGGCAGCAGCGAGACGAGACCCAGGGCGAGGAAGGCGGGCACGAAGTTTGCGGCCAGAGAGCTGATATCCGGCGTGCCGCCTTCAAGCAGGGTGCCTTTCACGGCTGCGCCGATCCAGCTGTAAGCCAGTGTGCCCGGTATGATGCCGAAGAACGTGGTGAGCAGATAGTCGCTGTACTTCGCGCCAAGCAGGCCGGGGGCGATATTAACAGCGGCAAACGGGAAGACCGGGATCAGACGCAGGGCAAACATGTAGGAGACCGGGTTTTCCGCAAAACCGGCGCGCATCTTCTCGATGAACGGTCCGGCGACATCCCGCAGGACCGCGCCGATCGAGGTCTTCGATGCAAAAAAGAGGATCGACGCCCCGATCGTTGCCCCGATCACGGTCGCGGGCGTCCCTAAGACCAGTCCGAACAGGAACCCGCCGGCAATGGTCAGCGCGCTGCCCGGAACCATGAAAGTCGTCGCGGCCGCGTAAACCAGAATGTAGAGGGCAAACACGATCAAGAAATTCTCCCTCACCATGGCGTCGAGTGATACCGCATTTGCCGACAGCGAATCGAGCGTAAGGTACTCATGCCATCCCTGGGACAACGCGAGGCCTAGGCCGATGAGGATCACGTAAACCGGCCAGAGCCGGACCCAGAGAGCGGTGGGTTTGGAAGTCATGGTTTCACGGTCTTCTTGAGTTTCGCCGCATCATTGAGCGACCAGTTATACTGATAACGCACGATTTTGGGATTGGCGCGGATTTTCGCGGCCAGGTCTGGCTCGGCATATTTCAGCAGGTGCGCGACGACCTTTTCTTTCGAGCCGCCGAAATCCGCTTCGAACCAGTTGTAGATTTCCGACGCCGAGATGCCCTTCGAAGTGACAGTCACCCCGCGCGGATGGTTCACATAGGCGCGCGCTGCAGCGTCCAGATCCCTCTTCAAGGTTGAGGCCTCCCAGGCCTTGGCCGGAAGGTTGGGGCAGCTGTATGATGCACAGTTAATCGCGTAGTGAACCTCCGGCGTACCCCACGTCTTGCGCAGGATCCTGTGCTCGATGGCGTCCAACGACACCTCGTCGCCGCCCGCGCGCACCTTCACCTCTTTCCAGGGGCCGGTCAGGTAACCGTCCCTGATCGACTTCACCGGATAGCGCTCCACGATGTGGCGAACGGTAACGGCGTTATAGAGGTTCGACCAGGTCGCGAAGTTCGCATCGGTTTTCGCCGAAAGGTCGGCTTCCGCAAATCGTGCGATGTAGGCGTCGAGCGCGGCGCGGTCCTTCTGCGAGGCGGCAAGCGCAGCATAGTCCACGCGCGTGATCCCGTCGGAGCTGGATTTTACATAAGTACTGAGAAGGCGGGTCCAGGCGGCATGTTCGGCAGGCACTTGGGTCTCCGCTGGGGGCTTGGGCGTGGTATCCGCCAATCCGGCGGCCGGGAAAAGGCACGCCGCAAGGGCAACAAGGCTCAGGGCGAAAGCGCGCATGTGAAGTCTCCGGAGGCTGGGGAATGCACCGCTCATAGACCCCGCTGCCGCGCCCGGCATCTCACGAGGCGGTGATCCGCACGGCCGGGGAGGCGATTTTTGCGCCGGTTTCGTCTTGACCATACCGCCGCCCGCCTGTATTGCCCCCGTTTTCCAGTTTCCAAGCCCCAGAGCAGTCCCATGAAACGCACTTTCCAGCCGAGCAACCTCCGCCGCAAGCGCACCCATGGTTTCCGTGAGCGCATGGGCACCAAGAGCGGGCGCAAGGTGCTGGCACGCCGCCGCGCCAAGGGCCGAAAGACCCTCACAGCCTGATCTTTCCCCAGTGGGCCTTGCGGGCCTGCCGACCGGGAGGCCGATCATGTCCGGCCACGAAAAGCCAGAGATCCCTGAAACGCGCCGCCTCAAGAAGCGGCGCGAATTCACGTTTGCGCGAGACGGGATCACCGAGCGGCGCAAATCCGTGGTCGTCCAGGCCCGGGCGCGGGCCGGCGAGGCGCCCGGCCCCGAGATCGGCGAAGGCTTCACCGCGACAAAAAAGATCGGCGGCGCCGTCCGGCGCAACCGGGCCAAACGCCGCCTGCGAGAGGCGTCCCGGCAGCTGCTGGCGCGCTATGGCCGCCCCGGCTGGGACTATGTGTTCATCGCCCGCGAAGCGACGCTCGACGCAGGCTGGTCCCGATTGCTTGACGATATGGAAAGCGCGCTGATAAGCCTCGCGCGCATTTGATGCCCCCAGCGCCTGCAACTGGCGCAAGCCCCACAGACAACCGGAACTAACCCCATGGAAAAAGAAGAACAGCGCAATTTCCTGCTCGCCATGGCGGCGATGATCGCGTTCGTCTTTCTCTATCAGATATTCGTGATGGAGCCTGCCCAGAAGCGCTATCAGGCCCAGCAGGCGATTGAGGCGGCGCGGCAGCAGACCGCCTCCATCGACACTGCCGCCGAAGTCGCACCGGGCCCGAAACCGCTTCCGGAAGCACTCGCCGCCGCGCCGCGTGTCAAGCTGGACGCCGCCGCCATCGACGGCTCGATCCGCCTCGCCGGCGCCCGCCTCGACGACCTCCAGCTGAAGCAGCACTTCGTCACCGTCGAGAAGACCGAAGAGATCCGCCTCCTCCGTCCTGAAGAATCCGAGTTCGGATATTTCTCGACCTATTACTGGGCCGACGGCAACACGCTGGTCGCCGGGCGCAACTCGCCCTGGACGCAGGTCGGGCAAGGCACCCTCAGTTCCACCACGCCTGTCACCCTCCGGCTTGAAGCACCCGGCGTGACCATCGACCGTGTCATATCTGTCGACGAAAACTACCTTTTTACCTTCAGCGATACCGTCACCAACACATCGGACGCGACCAAGAGCCTGCGTCCGATCGGTTCGATCGAGCGGCAGGGCGACTACAAGAGTTTCCTGAATGCCACAGAGCCCGGTGTGGCGGCAGAGGCCGACAACGGCCTCGCCCATATGGGATTGATGGGCGTGATGGATGGCACGCTGCGTCTCAAGAAATACAAACCCCTGTTCGCCTCCAAGAAGATCGACGGGGAATCGGCAGACGGCAACTTCGCCACCACGACCGGCGGCTGGTGGGGCCTCAGCGACAAATACTGGATGAGCGCGCTTGTCCCGGCGCAGGACACGGTCTTCAACGCCTCGGTCAACCGCGCCAGCCTCGCGCGCGGCGGGCCACTGGAAGTGCGTACCGAAGGTAACGCTGTCGAGATTGCCCCCGGCGCGAGCATTACGGCCGAGAACCGCATATTCGCCGGTGCCAAGAAATTCGAGATCCTGCGCGACTACGAACAAAACCAGGGCATTCCGCGACTGGTCGATGCCATCGACTGGGGCTGGGCTTACTTCCTGACCAAGCCGTTCTTCTATGTGCTGCACTGGTTGCATGGCCATGTTGGCGCGTTTGGCTGGGCGATCCTCGCCTTCACCGTGCTTGTGAAGCTGCCGCTTGTGCCGCTCTACAATGCCAGCTTCAAGTCGATGGCCAAGCTCAAGAAGCTCCAGGAGCCGATGAAGGACATCAACGAACGTTTCGCTGCCGATCCGCAGCGTAAGCAGCAGGAGATGATGAAACTTTACAAGGAAACCGGCGCTAATCCGATCGGCGGCTGCCTGCCCATCCTCGTGACGATCCCGATCTTCTATGCGCTCTACAAGACGCTCTACGTTACCCTCGACATGCGCCACGAACCCTTCTGGTACATGAAAGACCTCTCGGCGCCGGACCCGACCGCGTTCGGCAACCTGTTTGGACTCCTCTCCTTCTGGGACGCGGCCGACATCAAGGCCATTCCTATCATCGGCATCATCATCGGCATCGGCATCCTGCCGATCCTCTACGGCGCCACAATGGCCGTCCTGCAATCGCTGTCGCCGCCGCCGCCGGACAAGATGCAGGCTCGTATCATCATGGCGCTGCCGCTGGTCTTCATGTTCGTGTTCGGAGGATTTGCCGCCGGTCTCGTGCTCTACTGGGTCTGGTCCAACGTGCTGACCTTCATCCAGCAATACTGGATCATGCGCGCAAACGGGGCCGAGACGGAAGTCGGAAAGTTCGTCGCCAAGTATCTCGGTCAGCGCAAGGCGCCGGCCAAGTAATTGGACACGCCCTCGTTCTCCGATGACCAGATCGAAGCCGGCCGCCTGCTGTTTTCAGGCAGCGCCGAATTCGTTATGGGCGTGGTGGATCTTGCAGGTCTTCCGCCTGCGGACCGTCTGGAGGTCTGCTTTGCGGGCCGCTCGAATGTCGGCAAGTCCAGCCTGATCAACGCCCTAACTGGCCGCGCCAAGCTCGCCCGCGCCTCAACCGAGCCGGGCCGCACCCGCGAACTCAACTATTTCGACATCAGCGCAGGCCGCCTCTTCCTCGTCGACCTGCCGGGCTTCGGCTACGCTCAGGTCTCGAAAACGCAGGTCGCCGCCTGGACGAAACTTATCCGCGCCTACCTGCGCGGCCGCCCAAGCCTGCGCCGGGTCTTCCTGCTGGTCGATTCCCGTCGCGGCCTGATGGATACCGACACCGAGATAATGGACCTGCTTGACGGCGCCGCCGTGAACTACCAGATCGTCCTTACCAAGGTGGACAAGGTTCCCAAACCCGAAGTCGAGAAGACCGCTGCGGCGGTCTCGGCAAAGCTCAAGAAACGCGGCGCCGCCCACCCGGTCGTGCTGCAAACTTCATCAGAGAGAGGCTGGGGGATAGCCGAGCTCCGCGCCGAGATTGCGGCCTTTCTGCCGCCTTCCTAGAATGGGCGCGGGAGGAACCGCGCTATGATCCAGATAAGACCCGATGACCTGACTGGTCCGGAAATCGCCGAACTGATTGCCATTCATGGCGCCACGATGCTCGCCGCCTCTCCGCGCGAAAGCTGTCATTTTCTACCTATCGACGGCTTGCGCCAGCCTTCGGTCAGCGTCTGGAGCCTGTGGGAGGATAGCGCCCTGCTCGGCTGCGGCGCCCTGAAGGACCTCGGCAACGGCACCGGCGAGATCAAGTCCATGCACACCCGCGAAGTCCTGCGGGGCAGGGGCCTCGGCCGCCGGATGCTTGAACACATCCTCGCTGAAGCCCGCCGCCGGAACTATACGGCCCTCTACCTGGAAACCGGCTCGATGGATGGCTTCATTCCTGCCCGGCGTCTGTATGAGGCCTACGGCTTCGATTATTGCGGACCTTTCGGCGATTATGCGGAGGATCCACACAGCGTTTTCATGTCCCTTCCGCTCGGCTGATCGGGCATTGCGCGGGGCCCGCGAAACGCTCTAGACACGCGGTCCATGAACGACGCTCAGACTCAGGCCCTGCTGACCGCCCGCACGCTGTCCGAAGCGCTGCCTTACCTGCAGCGCTATGACAGCCAGACGATCGTTATCAAGTATGGCGGCCATGCCATGGTCGACCCTGAACTCGCCAAGGCCTTTGCCCGTGATGTCGTCCTGCTGAAACTGCTCGGCATCCATCCCGTGGTGGTGCACGGCGGCGGCCCGCAGATCGGCGCGATGCTGGACAAGCTCGCCATCAAGTCTGAGTTCAGGGACGGCCTGCGCGTCACCGATGATGCGACCATGGAAGTCGTCGAAATGGTCCTCTCCGGACCGATCAACAAATCTATCGTGCGCGCCATCAACGCGGCCGGTGGCAAGGCGGTCGGCCTCTCCGGCGCCGACGGCAACCTGATCCGTGCCCGCAAGGCAAACAAGACCACCAAGGATCCGGACAGCAATATCGAGAGCATCGTGGACCTCGGTTATGTCGGCGAACCCGAACATGTCGACATCGCCGTGCTGAAGGCCCTGCGCGACGCAGATGACGACCTGATCCCCGTCGTCGCTCCCGTCGGCATCGGTGAGGACGGGGCCCGTTACAACATCAATGCCGACACCGCCGCCGGCGCGGTTGCCGCCGCCCTCGGCGCCAGCCGCCTCCTGCTGCTGACGGATGTCGCCGGCGTGCTCGACAAGCAGATGAATCTTATCCGCGAAATCAAGGTCAAGGACATTCCTGGCCTGATTGCGGACGGCACAGCTGCAGGCGGCATGATTCCAAAACTTGAAACAGCAGCGCATTCCGTGATCCATGGCGTCGGGGCGGCAGTCATCCTCGATGGACGTGCGCCGCACGCCCTGCTCATGGAGCTTTTCACCGAACATGGCGCTGGAACGCTTGTTTCTTAGGATCGCCGCACTGGCGCTTGCCGCCGTCACGGCGCTGGCCCTGCCGGCGCGCGCGCAGGCTGGCGAGGGCTGGGAGCTGTGCAACCGCACCAGCTACATCATCGAGGCCGCTGTCGGGCACACCCAGGGCACCGGCGTGTCGGTGGATGGCTGGACCAAGCTGCCGCCTGGCACCTGCAAGACCGCACTGCCGGGCCCGCTGACCCCCGGGACCCACTATCTCTACGGCCGCGGCTCCACCGCCCACCAGGGCGGCGGTCGCGAATGGGGCGGGCGCCACGAACTCTGCGTGGACCCGACCGGCGGCTTTTCGCTGGAAAGCCCGCCCGATTGCGCCGCTATGGGCCTCGAGCCCCAGGGTTTCCGCCCGATCAACATCACCCGCGCCGACAGGTGGACGAACAATTTCACCGAGATCGAGAACTGGACACTCGACAATGCCCGCAATGCCGGCCTGCAGCGCCTGCTCGATGAAGCGGGCATCGTTTCCGGCAACATTGACGGCTTCATCGGCGGGCGTACCCGCACCGCCATCAACGACTTCCTGAAGGTCAAAGGTCTTTCCGCCGATACGTCTGACGCGGACCTGATCGACTATCTCGAACAGGCCGCCGAGGAGCGCAGCCGCGCCGTCGGCTTCACGCTCTGCAACCGCACCAAAAACCGCATCTGGAGCGCGATTGCCCGCCGCGCCACGGAAGGCTGGGAAAGCCGCGGCTGGTGGCGCATCGAGGCCGGTGGCTGCGCCCGCGTCGTTGACCGCCCGCTGCGCGGCTCGGAACACTTTGTCTATGCCGAAATGGAAGAGCCGACCGGCCTGCGCACCCTGTCGCGCGCCTCCGAAGCTTTCTGCGTTGGCCGCGCCAAGTTCGCCATTGCCGGGCGCGAAAGCTGCGAGGACGGCTCCTACCGAACCGCCCTCTTCACGCGCACCCCGGCGCCGACCGAGCGCAAGCTGGTGTTCGAATTCTTCGAACGCGATTTCACCGATGCGAAGCAGGATGACGATTAACCCGCCGCCTGGGCCGAAGCTGGAACACATCACCGACTGGGTGTTCGACCTCGACAATACGCTCTATCCGGCCGAGTGCGATCTCTTCGCCGAGATCGACACCCGGATGACCGATTTCGTCGCCCGTCTCACCGGCCTCGAAAGGCTGGAGGCCCGCAAGCTCCAGAAACATTATTATGCGACCTATGGCACGACGCTCTCCGGGCTGATGACCGAGCACGGCCTCGATCCCGCAGAATTCCTCCACTATGTTCACGAGATAGATCTCTCGCCGCTGCCTGACCTGCCGCACCTTCGCGCCGCCATCGCCGCACTTCCCGGGCGCAGGTTCATCTACACCAACGGTCCCCGTCGCCATGCCGAGCGCGTCATCGAGAAGATGGGGCTCGCGCACCTCTTCAATGACAGCTTCGGCATCGAGGAAAGCGCCTACACGCCAAAGCCTCACCTGCCCGCCTACCAGTCCTTCTGCCGCATCCACAAGGTCGAGCCGCAAGGCGCCGCCTTCTTCGAGGACCTTGCCCGCAATCTGTTGCCCGCTAAAGCCCTGGGCTTCACGACCGTGCTCGTGCAATCCGCCAAGGACTGGAGCCATGAACCGGTCGAAGCGCGTCCGGCCGGAGCAGGGGATGTGTTCGGGGGTGACGGGGACGGGCACATCGACTACATCACCGGCGACCTTGCGGGCTTCCTCGACCAGGCTGTTCCGCGCCCGGCCCTGAAAGAGAAAGACTGAACCGATGCCTGACGCCCTTGCCCGTGTGATCAATGCTGCGTGGGAGGCCCGTGAAACGCTCTCCACCGACACCACCGGTGAAGTGCGCGACGCCGTGGACGCCGCCATCAGCCTCCTTGATTCCGGCGAAGCCCGCGTTGCGACCAAGGAAGCCGATGGCAAGTGGACCGTGCATCAGTGGCTCAAGAAGGCTGTGCTGCTCTCCTTTCGCCTCAATGCCAATGGCGCCATCTCCGGCACGCCCGGCGGCGGCAACTGGTGGGATAAGGTGGCGTCGAAGTTCGAGGGATGGGGCGCCAGGGAATTCAAGGAAGCCGGCTTCCGCGCGGTGCCGCCGTGCGCTGTACGCCGCGGCGCGTTCATCGCGAAGAACGCCGTGCTGATGCCGTCCTATGTCAACATCGGCGCCTATGTCGGCGAAGGCACCATGATCGATACCTGGGCCTCGGTCGGCTCCTGCGCTCAGGTTGGCAAGAACTGCCACATTTCCGCCGGAACCGGCATCGGCGGCGTGCTCGAGCCGCTACAGGCCAACCCTACCATCATCGAGGACAACTGCTTCATCGGTGCCCGCTCCGAAGTCGTCGAAGGCGTCGTCGTCGGCGAAGGCTCGGTCCTCGCCATGGGCGTCTTCATCACCCAGTCCACCAAGATCGTGAACCGCCAGACGGGCGAGATCATCTATGGCCGCGTCCCGCCTTTCTCGGTGATCGTGCCCGGTACGTTGCCGGACCCCAAGGGCGGGCCGTCACTGGCCTGCGCCGTCATCGTGAAAACCGTCGACGCGAAGACCCGCGAGAAGACCGCCGTAAACGAACTGCTGCGCGACTAGGCGCAAACGACCCCGGCGGCTGACACCAGCTGCTTTACCCCAATGGAGGCTTTAATGGCCGACGATCCGACATCCGAACCCATCAAGGGTCCCGCATCCTACTTCCCCTCGATCGAGAAGGCCTATGGCAAGAAGATGAGCCACTGGTTCGCTCTCGTTGCTAGTCGCAAGGGTGCGAAACATGCCGAGATCGTCAATTTGCTGAAAAATGAGCACAAGCTCGGCCACGGCCACGCCAACGCCATCGTCGCGCACTGTAAGGCCGCCGACAAAGGCTGAGAGGGGCGCCGGCGCTGCGATGGGTATCGAGGTTCTGAGCACCGTCAACGACCCTGGCATTCCCGGCAGGTCCGGCGATGACCGCTATGGTTTCGACGCCGCCGGCGGCCGCGCCTGGGTCATCGATGGCGCCACCGATGCAACCGAGCTGAAGCCATTTCCCGGCGCCGAAAGCGGCGCCTCCTGGCTCGCCGAAACCGTATCCAGACGGCTCGTTGCAGCGCCCGCTGTCGACGAAGAAGCGAGAGCCTATTTCGACCGTGTGCTGACGGATGTGCGCGCCGAGGCGGAGCGCTCATCAAAGGTCGCTCTGAGCGGCGTGCCCGGTGAAGCGATGCCGGTCGCCTCTGCCATGTGGCTGCGCTGCAACGGGGAGACCTGCGAATTCGTCTGGGCGGGGGACTGTTTTGCCATTGCGGGCAATGGCGCTGGAGAGGCCCTGCTGATCGGCACGCAGGAGAAAGCCGATACCGAAACGCGCGAAGCCGCCCGCATGCTCTCCCTGTCGCAGGCTGAGAGATGGGCCATTCTGCAAGACCAACGCCGCGCCGCCAATGCCCCGGAGCGCGGCCTGATCACGCTCTACCCTGCCGCCGCTGCACATCTGAACACCGTGAGCCTCACCCTGCCGCGCGGCTCGCCCGTTCTTTTGATGACCGACGGCTTCTTCCGTTTCGTTGCGCCCTATGGCCTCGACACGCCTGCGAGCCTCCTTGCCCGCGTCCTGAAAGACGGTCTCGCCGTAGCAACAAGCAGCCTCCGCCAGCATGAAGCCACTCCGCACAGCGTCCGCCTCAAGGCCCGCGACGATGCCGCGGCCATCTTGCTGCGCTCTTAGCGCCCGGTTCAGGTATTCAGTGTAAAGACGGTATTCAGGTCGAGCGCCGTCCAGGGCAGTTCGGTGAGGTCAGTGATCCGGCGCGGCACATAGCCGAGGCCCTTGAGGAACTCGGTGAGTTCTTCCTTGCCGATGCCGAAGCGGCCCTCGCGGTTGTCGATCTCGCAAACGATCGCCGGTCGGTGCTTCCTCAGTGTCTCGGTAGCACCGCGCAGCACGTCCAGCTCACCGCCCTCCACGTCGATCTTGATCAGCGAGACTGGCGGGCAGTCGATATGCGCCATGATCTCGTCAAGCGAGAACAGCGGCACCAGCTCCCGCCGGATCTTGAACCGTGTCGCAAGGTCCGTCTCGTCGCCGATATGAGCGAGTCCGCTGCCCACCTTGCTCTTCGACTTTATCGGTACTTTCAACTCGACCAGCCGTCCTGCTCCCGGCTTCGGCGCCCCCAGCGCAAATGGAAACAGCATGATGCTGGCCTTGCGCCGCACATACGCCGTCACGCTTAGTACCGTCCGGGGCATAGTCTGCGGCTCGAACGCAATCACCAGTCCGCCCTTCGACAACTCGTGCAGCCGCCGCGTGAAGTCGCCCACATTGGCGCCCACATCGATGGTTGTGCTTCCAGCTGGAATAAGCGCCTGCAGCATGCCGAGCTCGGCCTGATTGCCGTTCATCAGCGCCTTTACCGGCAGGATAATCGCCTTGAACAGCTTCTCGGCGGCCGTCTTGCGTCCGCCGATCACGATCGTGTCGCCTGTCCCAAGCATGCCGTGAAATCCTTAGAAAGCCGCGAACTCCTCACTCAGCCGTTGCTGAAATGCAACCGGCATGTTCACCCGCCTCCGGCCAGTTCGCCGCAGGCCGCCAGCAGCCGCCCGATATCTGCCTCCCGTGACAGCCGGTGCTCGCCTTCCTTTATCAGGGTGAGCACCACGTCCGGCGACGTCAGGCTCGCCGCCAGCGCCAGCGCATGGCCCCAGGGCACGTCCGGGTCCTGCATCCCCTGCAGGATGCGCACCGGCCCGTCGAACGCGATCGGCGCATCCAGGATCGACCAGCGCTGCCCATCCTCGATAAGCGCCCGCGTAATCGGATAAGGCGCGCCATAGTCCGATGGCCGCAGCGTGAAGCCTTGGTTCAGAATCTCCGCCTGCTGCTCCGTCGAAAACTCCGGCCACATCAGCTTTTCGGTAAAGTCCGGCGCCGGCGCAATCAACACAAGGCCGCGCACGCGCTCCGGCCGCGCCATCGCCGCCAGCAGCGCCATCCAGCCGCCCATGCTCGAGCCCACAAGTACCAGCGGGCCCTCCGTCTGCGCATCAATCGCCGCCAGCGCGTCGGCGCGCCAGGCGCTGATCGTGCCCTCCTCGAACGCGCCGCCCGATTGCCCGTGTCCGGAATAATCGAACAGCAGCGTGCCGTGCCCCGCCTCCCGCGCCCAGGCCTCCACCGACAGCGCTTTGCCGCCGTTCATGTCGGACTTGAACCCGCAGAGCCACACGAACGTCACCCCGCCCGCCGGTGCAGCGGTGCGGCGGAACGCAATCCGGCGTCCCTCAGGGGAAGTGAAAGAATCCGTTGTCATGGAGGTTGCCTTCCGTCATCTCTCTCGCCTGTCAAGCGAGTAGGGCGGGCCGCGTATTGGGCGAGTTACCAGAACTTAAGGGAAAGACGATCCTGCAGGTCGCGCCCGAGCTGTCGGCCGGCGGTGTGGAGCGCACGGTCCTCGAAGTCACCGAAGCTATTGTCGAAGCCGGCGGCCGCGCGCTACTCGCCAGTAAGGGTGGCCGCCTCGAGGCGGAATTCGCCCGCCTCGGCGGCCAGCTCTTCCGCATGGACGCCAAAAGCCGCAACCCGCTCATCCTCAAGGTCAACGAAGGTAAACTCCGCCAGATCATCCGCGAGGAGAAAGTCGACCTCGTCCACGCCCGCTCCCGCGCCCCGGCCTGGAGTGCCTGGGCCGCGGCGAAGGGCGAAGGCGTGCCCTTCGTAACCACCTATCATGGCGCTTACTCCGGCACCTCGGGCCTCAAGCGGGCTTATAATTCCGTGATGGCCAGGGGCGACCTCGTGATCGCCAATTCCGAATGGATCGCCGCCCATATCGCCGAAGTGCATGGAATTAATCCCGCCCGCATCGTTACCATTCCGCGCGGGGTGGACCTCGACGCATTCGATCCTGCCGCCGTCGCCCCGGCGCGGGTCGAGGCCCTGCGCAAGGCCTGGGGCCTCGAAGGCGACACCCGCGTCGTGCTGCTGCTGCCAGGCCGTCTGACCAGCTGGAAAGGGCAGGGCCTCGCCCTTGAAGCCCTCGGCCTTCTGTCGCCCGAAGAGCGCGCCGGCCTCGTGCTCATCCTCGCCGGAGACGCCCAGGGCCGCGACAGCTACGTATCTGACCTCGAACACCAGATCACCCGCCTGGACCTCGCCGGCCAGGCCCGCATCGTGCCCCACGTCACCGACATGCCCGCCGCCTACCTTGCGGCTGGTCTCGTCCTCGCCCCGTCCACCCGGCCCGAAGCCTTCGGCCGCGTCGCCGCCGAAGCCTCCGCCATGGCCCGTCCGGTGATTGTCGCCGACCATGGCGGCGCCCGCGAAACCGTTATCGAATACGAAACCGGCACCCGAACTGAACCCGGCAGCGCGCCTGCCCTCGCAGGCGCCATAAGAGCCATGCTGTCGGTCGGTCCGGCCTCGCGCGCGTCCATGGGACGGCAGGGCCGGGATCATATCATCCGCCACTTCTCGAAAAGAGGGCTTCAGGCAGCGACGCTCAGCGTCTATAAGCGCTTGTTGGAGTAGGGGAATTCGAGGACTTGAACACGACGCGGGCCAAAACCGCCAGTCCGGCCAACCCGGGCGCAAAGGCAAAGGACGTGCTGGTCATCAAGCTCAGCGCCCTCGGAGACTTTGTGCTTGCACTGGGCGCCATGCGGACGGTCCGCGAGTTCCACCCCTCCGCCCGTATCACGCTGCTCACGACGCCGCCGTTTGAGGATTTCGCCAAGGTCTGCCCGTATGTGGACGCCGTCGAGACCGATGGCCGCCCCGAGGGCCTGAAGCCTACCGCCGCGCTGATCCAGCGCATCCGCAAGGCGAAGTACGACATCATTTATGACTTCCAGACCAGCGGCCGCACGAAGAACTATTTCACCGCCCTGCAGCGCGGCGGCAAGCCGCCGCTCTGGTCAGGCCACCACGAGAAGGCTGCCTTCTTCCATAACAACCCTGCGCGCGCCGGCATGCACTCGATCGACCGGCTGGCCGAGCAGCTCGAAGTCGCGGGCGTCGCGCCCTCCGGCCGCTGGCTCGGACGCAGCGCACCGTTCCCGGACCTCGGCTGGGTGCGCCCCAAGCTCGGCAATACGCCGCGCCTGAACCCTGCCTACTTCAATCTCACGCCGCCCTACATGCTGCTGATCCCCGGCGCGTCCGAGCACCGTGAGGCCAAGCGCTGGCCGGTGGAGAACTATGCCGCCCTCGCGGGGCGCATCGCCGACGCCGGCATCCAGCCCGCCATCATCGGCGGTGTCGCCGAAGGCCAGATCGCCCAGGAAATCGTCAAGCGCGAGCCGCGCGTAAAAAGCCTTGTGACGCGCACGGACCTTTTCCAGATCGTCACGCTTGCCGAAACCGCTGTCTTCGTCGTCGGCAACGATACCGGCCCGATGCACATGGCCACGCTCGCCGGCGCGCCCGGCATTGCCCTCTTCGCCACCACCGAAAGCGATCCTGACCATTCCGCCCCGCGCGGGCCCAAACCCGTCATCGTCAATGCCGCCCCAACGTTGCAGCAACTCTCCGTCGACGACGTCTGGCAATCCGTCCGCGCCCTCGGTGTGCTGAAGGCCTAGTTCCCGCAGAACCAGCATTCCTCCGTCTGCCCCATGGAGCCGATCGGCGGGCCGGGAGGCGCTGGCAGGGCAGGCAGAGGTTTCGCCAGCTGCACCTCCTCGCCAGCCAGATGCCGGGTAATCCGTGCACTGAGCGCTAAAAGGTGCGCCCGGTCCGTCTCGCTCTGGCCCTTGCGTTTCTTGCCGAAGCCGTCCCTAAGCGCGGTGAGCTTCGCGTCCGCCACCGCCGACACCTCCGCCGTAGTGCCTTCCGCCCGTGCCAGCGCCATCAGCTCGGACACGAACCGCGCCTGCACCACCCGCGCCAACGGGGCGAGCCGTGCGTCCGTCTCCGGCGCAAACACCGCCGCGTCGATCTCGTCGACGATCGCGCGAAGGCTCAGCGCGTCCGGCACGCGTTGTTCATACGCCGCCACCCGGCCTGCCCGTGACGGCTCCAGGATTGCAGACAGTGTAAGCCCTGCCGCAATGTCTGCCGCACCCGCCAGGTCAAACACCGGACCGGTCCGTCCCGGGAAGACTTCCAGCAAGTTACTCCCACCTGCATAGCCGACATCGCCGGGCGTCAGCTGGTTGAGCAGCGGGTCCGGCAGGTCCAGCGCCGCCGGGTCCAGTGTCCGCAGAAGCCCTGCTAGCGCGCGCCGTTGCTCAGCGGGCGGCACCGGCGCCGCCGCCGCGTCGCCGTCCCCGGTCAGGGCATAGCGGAAATCCAGCCCGCCGATGAACTTCGCCGCCGCCTCGATCTGGTAGCGGTGATAAAGATAGATCGGCACGATCACGGCGTTGAGGTCGGAAGTCGGCCGCCCCTCTGCCAGTACGCCCGGTCCGAAATTGCCCAGCGCGATCCGCCGAACCGCCATAACCTCGTCGAGCGCTGCCACAGGGTCTGCGCCATTGTCCCACACCGAGGCATAGGGGTGCGCTGTCTCGACGCTGCGCGCATGGTC
Organism: Hyphomonas sp.; assembly: GCA_016124495.1. Classification (GTDB taxonomy): domain Bacteria; phylum Pseudomonadota; class Alphaproteobacteria; order Caulobacterales; family Hyphomonadaceae; genus Hyphomonas. The sequence continues at coordinate 68,057 of WGNP01000008.1, forward strand.
GTCCGAGACAAACCGCAGGCCCGAGCCGTAAGCCTCTGATACCATTGCATCCAGTGCCGCACGATCATCGCCGGGTTGCGGAAACTCCGTATACAGCCATTTGATCGTGAACATATCCCACGCCCCGAGGCCCACGCCGTAGGCTTTCGAGAAGTCCAGCGACCCATCAGCCCCCGGCCTCACCCAGGGCGCCGGATAGTCCATCACCGAGGCGCGCTCGTTCCCGCTCGCCGCAAAATTGTGCGCAATCCCCAGCGTATGACCCACCTCATGCGCCGACAACTGCCGGATGCGCGCCAGCGAAATCTGGATCGGATCATCTGCCGCGCCGGTTCCGGTCTTCGCTGCGCCGGCGAGCCCCTCGAAGATCATCCGGTCCTGGCGCACGCGCTGCGAGCCGAGGATGACGTTCGCCTTTAATATCTCGCCCGTGCGCGGGTCGGTCACGCTCTGGCCATACGACCAACCCCGCGTCTGCCGGTGCACCCAGTTGATCACGTTGTAGCGCACGTCCAGGGGATGCGCGTCCTCAGGAAGAACCTCCACCCGGTAGGCTTCCTTGAAGCCTGCCGCCTCGAACCCAGCCGCCCACCAGCCCGCGCCCTCGATCAGCGCATCTCGGATTTCCTCCGGCGCGCCATTGTCGACATAGAACACGATCGGCTTCTTCACCGGGCTGACCGCTGCCGAAGGATTGGTCTTCTCCAGCCGGAAACGCTGCGACAGATGTGTCACGATCGGGTCGCCCAGCGGCGCCGAGAAGTCATGGAAGCCGAACCCGATATTAGCCGTACGCTGATCAAAGGCCCGCGGCGCATAGCCGTCATCCGGCAGACGGACGAAGGAATGATGCAGCACCAGCGTAACCGCCCGCGCGTCCGCTGCCGCCGCCCGCGTCTCCGCGTTCGGCTTCGAAGTCTCGAACGTCAGGAACGCGTCGATCTCCGCATTGTCCGGAAAGGACAGCACGCCCGCCGGATCCGGCATCGACCGGTCCGTCGCCAGGCTGTAGCTGCCCGCGCCCTCGCCGTGCGCCAGCGCCGCCCCGAGGTTGGCGGCATCCCGCGTCAGGAACCCCGTCAGGTCCACCAGTACCCGCCCGTCCGCCCCCGTCGCCTCGATATCCGCCGACCACAGGAACGACGCCGCAAAGCTCTGCTGTACGGATTTCGCCTCCGCCGCCCGGCCGGACGTCGCCCGGTAGCGCCAGTTCTCCTGCTCGGCCACCACCTTGCCGCCGATCTGCCGAAACCGCACGATCTCGCCCGAGGAGGCATAACCCCGGTCCAGCCCTACCGGGTTCGACCCCAGCCCCGCCGTCAGCCCCGTCGAATAGATGAACCGCACGCTGACGCCGTCCGCCCCCGGCGCGGGAAGGGCGGCAAACACCTGCGCGCTGTCCTTGTCAACATAGAGGTCCAGGAAGCCTGGTCTCGGCTCCAGCCCCGCCACACGCCCCTCCAGCGTTTTCGTCCGAGCGTCCCCTTGAGCCAGCGCCGGCCCGCACGCCAGCACGGCCAAAGCAGCAAGAATGGCGAAAAATCTCATGGCAGGCCCCCGGATGCACACCCTCCGCTACACTAAAGGGGATCACGCGCCGAAGGGCAACGCGCCCCGGCGAAGTTTGCCGGTTGCGTCTTTCCCCGGCCCGGGCCAGAGCATCCCGCCTTGAAGATGCCCGCAAACACAGGCATATTCTTACCTCGATCAACAATCCCGGAAGGAGTTTTCCAATAGCTCGCAGACCAGAAGCCGATGCGCCCGTCAAAAAACAGGTCGGGCCACGTATCAATGAAGAGATCCGCGCCGCCCGCGTGCTGCTGATCGACGAAAAAGGTGAGAAGCAGGGCGTCATGCCCCTGGCTGCCGCGCTGGACGCCGCCCGCGAAGCCTCGCTCGACCTTGTAGAAGTTTCCGGCGACCAGGAAGTTCCGGTCGTCAAATTGCTCGATTACGGCAAGCTGCGCTTTGAAGAGCGCAAGAAGAAGGCTGCCGCCCGGAAGAAGCAGAAATCCTCCGAGCTGAAAGAGATCAAGATCCGGCCGAACATCGACACGCACGACTACGAAGTAAAGTCGCGTGCCATCCACCGCTTCTTCGAGGACGGCGACAAGGTGAAGATCACCCTGCGCTTCCGCGGCCGCGAGATGGCCCACCAGCATCTCGGCATGGAATTGCTCGAGAAGATGAAGTCGGACTTTGCCGAAGCCGCCAAGGTAGAGCTCGAGCCCAAGCTCGAAGGCAAGCAGATGACCATGGTCCTGGCGCCGCGCTGAAGCGGCTGCGCCAGGCCTTTCTTCAAGCCACACCCTTCATCAAGAGCCCCGGTCTTTCGGCCGGGGCTTTTCGCATTTCAGGCAGAGGTGAGCCCGGGCCTGGCTGACCCGGATATCGTTGACCACGGCGTTGACGCCGGGCGCGGCCGATGCCGTGGTGGCGGCAATGGCCCGTTCCGACCGGTTGTTGGCCTTGCCCGTCAGCATAACCTTGCCGTTCGAGGCGGTGACATCGACAGGCTCGGGCTTGAACCAGGACCGCGTCAGGGCCGACATGATGTGCGCCTTGATGTGGCCAGCGTTCGGCCGCGGCTTGACCGCGACCTCGTTCAACACGCCGGTCACACTCCGGAGCGTGCGCACGCAGCCGGCGTCATCGTGACCCTGAAGGTGGACCGCCAAAGCCTCGAAGCGTGAGGGCGGGCAGGGGCGCAGCTCGCCTCCCGGGCGTAAACCGTCCACGCATCTCTATCGGACTTCTGGACGGTTTATGGACGTTGCCGGGCGGGGCCGCGCCGGAGGCCGGGGGGGACTGGTGCGCTGGTTCGCCCGCGCCCCCTTGATTCATCCGCGCGCCTCCGTCATAAGCCGCCTCTTGCCGGACTCCGGGGCGACGGCATTGCCCCCAGGACGCGCATTTTGGGCCGCCAGATCTGGTGTGAGCTCTACAGTTTGAGGAGAAAAACATGCCGAAGATGAAGACCAAGAAGGCCGCTGCAAAGCGGTTCAAGATCACCGCGACAGGCAAGCTGAAGCATGGTGTGGCCGGCAAACGCCACCGTCTGATCAGCCACAACTCGAAATATATCCGTCAGAACCGCGGCACGTCCGTCGGTGCCAAGGCGGACGAAGCCCGCGTCAAGAAGTACCTGCCGTACGGCCTGTAACTTCTAATCCATTGATCTTGAACACGAATTGACAGGAGGCACCCATGCCCCGTTCCCGCGCCAAAGTACCCGCTCACGCCCGCCACAAGAAGATTCTCAAGCAGGCCAAGGGCTTCCGCAACCGCCGCAAGAATACCTTTTCGAACGCCGTCGCCGCAGTCTGGAAAGCTGGCGAATACGCCTACGTTGGCCGCAAGGTCAAAAAGCGCGAGTTCCGCTCCCTCTGGATCCAACGCATCAACGCCGCCGTTCGCATCCACGACGACGAGCTCACATATTCCAGCTTTATCAATGGCTTGACCAAGGCCGGCATTGAAGTTGACCGGAAGGTCATGGCCGACCTGGCTGTGCGTGAGCCCGAGGCTTTCGGCGCGCTTGTCGCCCAAGCCAAATCTGCCCTCGTTTAAGGAAATCGACAGATGAGCAAGTCCCCCAGCAGCGTTCTCCACCCGAGCAAGAAGCCGCGCGTCAAGCGCCGGAATTCCAAGTGGACCGCCAACCTGAGCAAGCGCGCCAATATCGGCATTTTTGGCAACACCAAGAAGGCCCGCAACGCCCGCAAGAAAGCGGCCCGCACGTAATCTGATGGCGCCGTCTGGCCCTGCGCCAGCGACAGAATTAAGCCTTCCGATGACCCTCGGGTCACGGGAGGCTTTTTTCATGGGGGCATCGAAGCTGAGCGGAGCATTGCGGATCGGCCTGGGCGTCAGCCTCGTCGTGTTCGTGCTTGCGGCCAGCTGCAGCTGCAGCTGTGGCGGGTGGCGCGCAATTCCGGCAAGCTGAAACGCTACTGGCTGCAGCTTCCGGCCGACTTTGCCGTGCAGCTGGTCCTCGTCTCAGTCCTTTATCTGGTCGGCTTCGGCCTCCACGCGCTCGTCAGCGGCCAAGCGGGCGCGGCGCCGTTCGCGGCGGGCGATGCGATCTGGCCACTCGCCATCGGCGCGGTAACCTCGATGCTCGGCGTCTATGTCGACCGGATCGAAGGGAGGCCCTCGACCTACTTTCCAGCCTGGATTAGCGGCAGGGACGTGCCAGCCGGGCAGAGCGCCCGGGACGACATCCGGCTTCTGCCAGAGCCGGTAACCTTGCAATCCTTCTTCACCGCGCCCGCAGACACCGTGTCGGCCACGGAGCATGAGGCGGCGGCCTGGGCGGATGCCTATTCGGCGCTCACTGAAGGCCTCAGCGAGGACGACATCACCCGGGCCGAAGCGCGCCTTGGCCGGGCGCTGCCGGACCTGCTGATTGCGCTCTACCGCCAGCAGAATGGCGGCTCGGTGGCGGGCCTCTGCATTCCGCTGCCGGATCGCACCGCGCCGACCCGGTACGACCTGGTGATCCTGCCCTTCGGCGGCCATAACGACCTGGTACCGGCCGAGAGCCTGCGCAGGGTGTGGGACACCGTCACCGACTATGCCGATCCGGCCACCCCCGAGGATGCTGCACAGTTCCCGGACGGCGCGAAGGCGATGATCGTGCTGGCCCAGTGGTACCGGGAAACCCTGTTTCTCGACTATAACCAGCCGGGCGCCCCGCGGGTCGGCTATACAGATTTCGACCGCTATGATGTCAACGGAAACCGCGACGCCATCACCTGGTGGAAGAACTTTGAGACTTTCTTTGCCGCCTTGCGCCATTACGAGCTGGCGTGACCCGCGATTCTGGCGGGTTGGCGCGGGCACAAGAGGCCGCTAAACAGCGCGCTGGTTTTCCGGAAGGGTCTGCACTTGTCCGACATTACATCCATCGAGCAGGAAGCGCTGGCCGCCGTTCAGGCCGCCGCCAGCCTTGACGCGCTGGACGCGGTACGCGTCGCCGAACTCGGCAAGAAAGGCCGCGTCTCCGGCCTGATGGGCACGCTCGGCGCCATGGCCCCCGAAGAGCGCAGGGAAAAGGGCCCGGCGCTCAACGCGCTGAAGGTGCGGATCGAAGACGCCGTGCGGGCGCGCAAGGGCGCGCTGGAGGCCGTTGCGCTCGAGGCTCAGCTCAAGCGCGAGACCGTGGACCTCACGTTGCCTGCCGCCCCGCTGGCCGGGGAAGGGGCGCTGCATCCGGTGATGCAGGTGTTCGAGGAGATCGCGGCGATCTTCGGCGATATGGGATTCCGCGTCGCCGAAGGCCCGGATATCGAGGACGACTGGCACAATTTCACGGCGCTCAACTTCCCGGAAGGCCATCCGGCGCGCGAAACGCATGACACCTTCTTCCTGAAGCCGGGCGACAACGCGCTGCCGAAAGTGCTCCGTACCCATACGAGCCCGGTGCAGGTGCGTACCATGATGAGCGAGAAGCCGCCGATCCGCATCCTTGTGCCGGGCCGCGTGTTTCGTAATGACTGGGACGCGACCCACACGCCGATGTTCCACCAGGTGGAAGGCCTCGTTATCGAGGAAGGCATTCACATGGGCCACCTCAAGGGCTGCCTTGTTGATTTCGTCAAAGCCTTCTTCGAGGTCGACAATGTCGTCGCCCGGTTCCGTCCGCATTTCTTTCCGTTCACTGAGCCTTCGGCCGAGATGGACGTGCAATGCCAGCGCTCCGGCGGCGTTGTGGAAGTCGGCAAGGGTACCGACTGGCTGGAAGTTCTCGGCTGCGGCATGGTCCACCCCAATGTGCTGCGAAATTGCGGGCTTGATCCGGCTGTCCACCAGGGCTTCGCTTTCGGCATGGGCGTCGACCGTCTCGCCATGCTGAAGTACGGCATGCCGGACCTGCGTCCGTATTTCGAAGCGGACCCTCAATGGACGCGCCATTACGGCTTTTCGCCCTGGCTTACACCGTCCGTGAGCGGAGGGTTATCGTGACAACCCCGGCCGATTGGCGCAAGATGAAACAATTACGGTTCGGTGACAGTCCGGAACTGTCCGGCCGGCTGGTCGCGCAGGTGATTGCCGGTGTGAAGACAGCGACCTGTTCGGCGGCCTCCGAAGTGCTTGAGACATGTGTCGGCGAGCAGCAGGTTGTGCTGTCTGGCGGCGGCGTGCCGGTAGCGGTCATCGGGACGCTGACGCTGGAGGTCCTTCCCCTTGCCGACGTCACCCCCGCGCAGGCGGCGCTGGAAGGCGATCTCAGCCATTCGTACTGGCGCAATGCACACACGGATTACTTCACGCGTGAGGGCGCCTGTGCGCCGGCCATGCAGGTCATCTTCGAGACCTTCCGCATGGTGAAAACGCTCGGCGCTGCATCTGCGGCGCACCCCAATGAACACGTTCAGGCGGAACGCGCGCAAGCGCACGCGGCGGGCTATACAGCTCTTGGAGAAGTTGCATGAAATTCACTCTCTCCTGGCTGACCGATCATCTCGTTACCAAAGCCTCGCTCGATGAAATCCTCGGATTCATGGGCAAGGCCGGTCTTGAGGTCGAGCACGTTACGGACCCGAAGAAGGCGCTGGCGCCGTTCACGGTCTGCAAGGTGCTGGAAGCCGAGCCTCATCCGCAGGCGGACAAGCTGCGCGTCTGCAAGGTCGAGACGATCGACGGGATCAGGCAGATCGTCTGCGGCGCGCCGAACGCGCGGGCCGGGATGACGGCAATCTATGCGCCGCTCGGCACATGGATTCCGGGGCTCAACATGGCGCTCGACAAGAAACCGCGCGCCATCCGCGGCGTCGAGAGCCATGGCATGATGTGCTCCTCGCGCGAGCTGGAAACCGGTGATGACCATGACGGGATCATCGATCTCAGCGGCGATTACGCGGTCGGCATGCCCGCGGCCGAAGCGCTCGGCGCGAGCGATGCCGTGATCGACTTCGAAGTGACGCCGAACCGCCCGGACTGGCTGGGCGTGCAGGGTATCGCGCGCGATCTCGCGGCGGCCGGCGCGGGCCGCTTCCTGCGCAATGACGCGAAGAAAGTGCCGGGCAACGGCGATTGCCCGGTCGATATCAAGCTGGAAGCGCCTGAAGCCTGCCCGATGTTTGCCGGCGCTCTGGTACGCGGCGTCACCAATGGCCCGTCGCCGGACTGGATGCAGGCGCGCCTCAAGGCGGCCGGCCTGCAGCCGCGCTCGCTGCTGGTCGACATCACTAACTATATCTCGCTGGACCGCGCACGCCCGTTGCACGTCTACGACGCAGCGAAGCTCTCCGGCGCGGTGGTGGCGCGGCTCGGCAAGCCCGGTGAAAAGCTTGAAGCGCTTGACGGCAAGACCTATCCGGTCACGGAAGAAATGTGTGTCATAGCCGATGCCTCCGGCGTTATCGGCCTCGGCGGTATCATGGGCGGGATGTCCACGGCGGTCTCCGCCGAGACGACCGATGTATTCATCGAGAGCGCCTGGTTCGATCCGCTGCGCACCGCGCGCACCGGCCGCGTCACCGGCATCCATTCGGATGCCCGCTACCGGTTCGAGCGCGGCGTGGATCCGCAAAGCTGCGTGGACGGACTGAATCTCGCCCTCGCGCTGATCCTTGAGTATGGCGGCGGCGCAGCGACCAAGGCTCGGATTGCAGGCTCGATCTCGGCGCGCACGCAGAAGGTGACCTTCTACCGCGGCGATATCGAACGCCTGACCGGCCTGACCGTGAAGCCGGCCGAGACGAAGCGCATCCTGAAGGATCTCGAGTTCGACATCGAGGATGCCGGCGATGCCTGGTACCTGATGCCGCCTTCGCACCGGTTTGATATTGACCGCTCGGCGGACATTGTCGAGGAGATCGCCCGGCTGGTGGGCTATGACCAGCTGCCGACGACCTCGCTGCCGATGTCTGCGGGTATGAAGCAGGGCGTGGCCTACACGCGTCAGACGCGCGTCGCGATGGCCCGCCGGGCGATGGCCGCACGCGGCTTCCTTGAGGCGGTGACCTGGAGCTTCATGGCGAAGGAACATGCCGGCCTCTTCGGCAAGATCGACGAGGCGCTGACAGTGGCGAACCCGGTCGCCAGCGAACTCAATTACATGCGCCCCACGGCGCTCGCAAACCTCGCACAGGCCGCGCAACGCGCTGCCAACCGGGGCGAGCGCAGCATCCGGCTGTTCGAGGCCGGGCCGATTTATCTGGGCGATGGCCCCAAAGATCAGCGTACGGTCATTGCCGGTCTCGTGCAGCCTTCGGCGCAGCGCCACTGGCAAGGCGGCGTGCAGCCCTATGACGCGTTCGCCGCAAAGGCGGATCTGTTCGCGCTGCTCGCCGCGCTCGGTCAGCCGGGCGAGAAGTTCCAGATCGGCGCGGCGACGCAGCCGCACTGGCACCCCGGCCAGTCGGCGAGCCTCAAGCTCGGCCCGAAGATGACGGTGGCCAATTTCGGCGCGCTGCATCCGGGCGTGCTGAAGACCCTGGATGTCGATGGTCCGGTCTATGCGTTCGAGCTTAACCTCAATGCGTTGCCGGTGATGAAGGCAAAGTCTACCAAGACCAAGCCTGTTCTGGAGCGCGCGGACCTGACGCCGATCCGGCGCGACCTCGCCTTCGTGGTGGATGCGGCGGTCGCGGCGGGCGAACTCGTCAAGCATGCTCAGGGTGCCGAGAAACTGCTGGTGTCGAAGGTGGACGTGTTCGACGTCTACCAGGGGCAAGGCGTCCCAGAGGGCAAGAAGTCGGTGGCGTTCGAGGTGACTATCCAGCCGCGCGAGGCTCTGAAGGATGACCAGATCCAGACGATCATGGACCGGATCATTGCTTCCGTGGCAAAAGGGACGGGCGGGGTACTGCGCGGATAGCGCGCGGGCGCCGACAAGGGGGCCGCATGGGATTGAAGCAGTCGCTCTACCAGCAGCTGGTGCCGGAGGCGCGGGCGTCCGGCATTTCGAAGCTGAACCTGTTCATCGTTGGCGTCGTACTCGCCTCCTTCCTGTTCCTCGCGCTGGAGACGGAGCCGGTGCTGAACACCGATCCGCGCTGGATGCTGGCGTTCCACCTGTTCAACATCTCGGTGCTCGTGATCTTCACGATCGAGTATATAGGGCGGGTCTGGGTGGCGGGCGTCGATCCACAATACCGGGGCTTTCGCGGCCGGCTCAAATACGTGACGCGGTTTTATCCGATTGCAGACTTTCTTGCCTTCGGGCCGGAGCTGATCGTGATGGCGATGGGGGGCGGCGGGTCGCTGCTCGTCCTGCGCGTGCTGCGTCTGGCGCGGCTTATCAAGATTGCCCGTTTCGTTCCGGCCTTCGATGCGCTGGGCGCGGCGCTTCGGCGGTCAAGTTCGCAGCTGCTCACCAGCCTCGCGGTGGCGCTGGCGCTGGTCTATGTCGCGGCGGTGCTCCTCTATTTCGTCGAGGGTGTCGGCGGCGCGCAGCAGGACACGTTTGCCTCTATTCCGCGCGCCATCTGGTGGGCGGTCGCCACGCTGACCACTGTGGGCTATGGGGATGTGTATCCGGTTACACCGCTCGGGCGATTCTTTGCGGCGATCATCGCGATTGCGGGGATCGGCGTGGTGGCGCTGCCGGCGGGCGTCTTTGCCAGCGCTTTTTCGGATGAACTCAGGGAACGCCGCGAGCGGGGAACAAGCCTATGACACAGCTGAAAATCGCGGTTGCCGGTGTCGCAGGCCGGATGGGGCGGCAGCTGGCGGCGATGGCGATCGACCGGGGCCATGCGCTCACGGGTGGCAGCGAGGTCGCGGCGGCGGGCGTGTTCGATGAGGATATTGGTGTGCTCGCCGGGCGCCGGGCGCTGGGTCTCTGGCCGTCACCGGATGTGGCCGAGGCTGCCGCCGGGGCGGACGTCTGGATCGATTTTACCCGGCCTGCAGCGACCCTCGCCGCGCTGGGCGCGCTGCGGGGCACCTCCGTGCGGACCGTGGTGATCGGCACGACGGGCTTCGAGGCGGACCAGGAAATCGTCATCGAGGCGGCGTCAGACCGGTTCGCGATCGTCAAGGCGGGCAACTTCTCGGTGGGCGTTAACCTGCTACAGGCCCTGACCCGGCTTGCAGCATCGCGTCTCGGCGCTGACTGGGATATCGAGATCCTGGAATCGCATCACCGGCTGAAAGTGGACGCGCCCTCGGGCACTGCGCTGATGCTGGGAGAGGCCGCAGCCGAAGGGCGCGGCAAGCCGCTGAAGGAGATCCTGGCGAAGCCGTATCTCGGTCCGGACGCGCCCCGGAAAGAAGGCGAGATCGGCATGGCGGTACGCCGCGCCGGGGGTATCTATGGTGAACACGAGGTGATGTTTGCCTCGCCGCGCCAAGTGCTGCGCCTGTCGCATATGGCATTGGACCGTGCTGTGTTCGCCGAAGGCGCCGTGCAGGCTGCCGCCTGGGCAGCGGCTCAGCCGCCCGGACTTTACGGCATGGATGATGTGTTGGGTCTCGGCCACACCGGTTGAGGAAAGCGCGCCCTTGTCGGCGGAATGCGCCTTGACGCGCCGCAGCATCGTGCCAACGTGACGCTTCTGTTAAGTGAAACCAACCGTTCCGAAGGCACATGATCGGCATCGTGGTCGTCAGCCATGGCAAACTCGCGCACGAGCTCGTTGCGGCCGCGGAACACGTGGTCGGCCGGCTCTGGCGAACGCGTTCCGTCTCCATCGACGCGGACGAAGACCTCGATATCAAGCGCGAAGCGATCCTCGAAGCCGTTAAAGCCTGCGATGCCGGACGCGGCGTGATAGTACTGACCGACATGTTTGGTGGCACGCCGTCGAACTTGGTGCTCTCGCTGCGCAGCCGCGCGCGAATGGAAATCGTCTCGGGTGCAAACCTCCCGATGCTGATCAAGCTGGCCCAGACGCGGGATAACCTTTCGCTTGAGGAATGCGCTCAGGACGCTGCTGAAGGCGGACGCAAGTACATCACCATCGCCTCCGACATTCTCGCGAAGCTGCCGTCCTGCTGATGTCTGATCCTTTTCCGGCCGCGCGGCGTGCGACCATCGTCAATCGCAAGGGGCTTCACGCCCGTGCCTCTGCCAAGCTCGCCAAACTCGCTGCCGAATATGACGCCCAGGTCTTCGTCACGCACGAGTCCGAGACGGCAGATGCCCGCTCGATCATGGATCTGCTGATGCTCGTCGCGCACGCGGGCTGTATCGTCGAGATCAAGGGCAGGGGCGCGCAGGCGGACGAGGCGGTGACCGCCATTGCCCGCCTGATCGATGAAGGCTTCGGCGAGAACGACGGCTGAAGGTCAGGCCGCTTTGCGCTTCGCCTTGCGCACTTCGTACTTGTTGAGCGCGTGCAGGTAGGCCTTCGCACTGGCCACCAGTGTATCGGGGTCCGACGAGCGGCCGGTCGCCATGATACCATCCCCGTTGAGACGCACCGACACGGTCGCCTGTGCGTCGGTGCCGCCGGTCACGGCATGTACCTGATAGAGCTCCAGCACGGCCTGGTGCGGCACGATCTGGCGGATGGCGTTGAACACCGCATCGACAGGGCCATTGCCGCGCGCGATCGCGTACTTCTCCTCGCCGTCGACGACGAGATCGATTTCCGCCGTCTGCGGACCATCCGTGCCAGCTACGACACGCAGGCGCTTGAACCCGATCCGTTCGCCTTCGGCGGCCAGTTGCTCGTCCACCAGCGCGATGATGTCGTCATCGAACACGTGCTTCTTGCGGTCGGCAAGATCCTTGAAGCGCTTGAACGCATCGTTCAGCGCTTCGCCCTCGATGAAATAGCCCATCGATTCCAGTTTGTCGCGGAACGCGTTGCGGCCCGACAGCTTACCCATCACCAGTGAGGTTTTCGCGACGCCGACATCTTCCGGCTTCATGATCTCATAGGTCTCGGCATTCTTCAGCATACCGTCCTGGTGGATGCCGCTCTCATGCGCAAAGGCGTTCTTGCCGACGATGGCCTTGTTGTACTGGACCGGGAAACCGGTGATGCGGCTGACCATCGCCGAAGCGCGGGCGAGGTAGCTTGTGTCGATCGCCGTCTCGTACGGCAGCGTGTCGCCGCGTACTTTCATGGCCATCACGACTTCTTCCAGCGCCGCGTTGCCGGCGCGCTCGCCGAGGCCGTTGATCGTGCACTCTATCTGGCGCGCGCCGTTGGACATGCCTGCCAACGAATTTGCCACCGCGAGGCCAAGGTCGTTGTGGCAGTGCGTGGACCAGATCACCTTGTCCGAATTAGGAATGTTTTCGATCAGTCTGCGGATCAAGGCGCCGTACTCGTCCGGGTGGGAATAGCCGACGGTGTCCGGCACGTTTATGGTCGTCGCGCCCGACGCGATGGCGGCATCGATGCATTTGCACAGGAAGTCGAACTCGGTGCGGGTTGCGTCTTCCGCGCTCCATTCGACATCGTCCACAAGATTGCGTGCCTGGCTGACCGAGCGGCCGACAGCTTCGAGCACGGCGTTCGGGCCCATCTTCAGCTTGTGCTTCATGTGCACGGGGCTGGTGGAGATGAAGGTGTGGATGCGCGGGCGAGCGGCCTTGCGCACCGCTTCTGCGCAGCGGTCGATATCTGCAGGCGTCGAGCGGGCGAGGCCGCAGATGACGGCGCGTTTCGACTGGGCGGCAATGGCACTCACAGCGGTGAAGTCACCCTCGGAGGCAGCCGGGAACCCTGCCTCGATGATATCCACGCCCATTTCTTCGAGCAGGTTGCCGAGTTCCAGCTTTTCATTGTGCGTCATCGAGGCGCCGGGCGATTGCTCACCGTCGCGCATGGTCGTGTCAAAGATGAAGACGCGGGGTTTCGTCGCGGGTTTCGCGGTGGTTTTCGAGGTCATGGGATGGCGGCTCTGCGATGGGTTCTAGAGAAGGGGGTCTACGCTATCTTAGCATCCCCTGGCCGCGCCTGCGCCCCTCAGGTCGAGGCGACCGGCCCCGGCCAGGGGCCGGTAAGCAGCAGAAGAAGGGGCAAGAGTTTGCGCATGACGGCTTTGATCACCGGATTTCTACCCATTGTCAATCGTTAGAGGGGCAGGTTCGGGAATATCTTGCCAAGCCTTGCGGGCGCGCCGGACCACGAAAATCGTGACGCTGGCGTAGAGGGCTAGGGCCACGGCGCCGAAGGCGATGGCGGTCACCGGGGCGCCCTCGAAGGCTGAAACCAAAGTTTTCCAGCCTACCGCGACCAGCGCAATCTTCGGAATGATGCCGAGACCCATGCCGATCCAGTAGTCGCGGAATTTCGCGGCGCTGGCCCCGAACACCATGTTAACGATCAGGAATGGGCCGGCCGGAACCGTTCTTACGACAGCGCTGGCAATAAGGGCGTTGCGGCCGATCAAGACCGACAGCTTCTGAGCGCGGGGGCCGGCATAGCGGCGCACGGCCGCTTCGCCGCCCGCCCGGCCGATCCAGAAGGTCAGCGCCCCCGACAGCATGTTGGCAATCCAGCCGTAGATGCCGCCGATCAACGGGCCGAAAACAGCAACGGCTGCGGCGAGCAGAGCAAACTGGGGGACGCCCAGGAATGCCGCGACGCAGAAAACGGCGATGACGGCCGGAAGGCCCCAGGGGCTTCCCGCGAGATTACGCAGCCAGACTTCGGTCTGTTCGAGTCCCGGCAAGTGGCCAAGTTTTCCGAGGGCAAAGACCGACAGCACGGCGACCAGCAGGCCCAGCCCGATATACAGGGCACGGCGGGAAGCCGGGGCCGGGGCGGGGGCGGTCGTCTCGTGCGTCATCGCGGCTTCAGGTGCGATAGCGGGGAGCCGGCGTCAATTGCGCACAGGCAGATGGTCGGTCAGGCGTCCGCCAGCATCGCCTCGCTCATCGCCCAGAGCTTTTCAGCTTTCGCGTCGTCGGTAATCCAGGGCCGGGCGTGTTCCCAGCGCTGGCTGTCGGCGGTTGCCAGCTTCGCAACATCGCAGTCTTCGCAATACACGCCGCCCTTGCCGGCCAGCTTGGGCGAGGTCGCGGCCCAGACGGTCGTCGAGGCGCCCTGCTCGGGCGTCTTGAACATGGCCTGCACCATGGGCGGGATCGATCCGTCGGGCGCCTTCCAGCCGAGGGCGACCATCTCCTCTTCCGGAAGGTGGCGCTGCAGCGGTGTGAAGATGCCGCCCGGGTGCACGGAAAAGGCCCGCACGCCGACATCCCGGCCGAGCAGATCTACGCCGAGGGCGAACAGGGCGTTGGCGGACTTGGCCTGGCCGTAGGCCTCCCATTTGTCATAGGTGCGCGCGGCGTAATGCGGATCATCCCAGATCACGTCTGAGCGGACGTGGCCGACCGACGACAGCGCCACCACGCGCGCGCCGTCTGCCGCTTGCAACGCCGGGGCGAGCTGCATCGCCAGCGCCATGTGGCCGAGGTGGTTGGTGCCGAACTGGCTTTCCCAGCCCTTGCCAACGCGGGCGAGGGGCGGGGCCATGATGCCGGCATTGTTGATCAGGATGTTCAGGCCACGGCCGGTCTCGAGATAATGGTCGGCAAAGCGGCGCACGCTCGCGAGGTCGCCGAGATCCATCGCGGCGATCTCGATTTCGCCCGCGACGCCCGCAAGCGCTTCGGCCGCCGTGTCTGCCCGGCGCGCCGGAACGGTCACCCGCGCGCCGGCGCCGGCGAGGGCTCGTACCGTTTCGAGGCCGATGCCGGAATAGCCGCCGGTGACGATGATGTTCTGTCCGGAGAGGTCGAAACCGGCGAGCACTTCGCGCGCCGTGCTCTTGGCAGTGAAGCCGGATCCGATCGGTGCCTGGTCTGCAGCTGCCATGACGTTTCGCCTTCCTATGGTGCCTTGCTGCACTCAATTTTAGCCCTGCTGCCGGCAAAGGGCTACTGCAATCTCTCTGGAAGCCTGCCCCGGCGATGCCTAAATTCCCCGCTAAGCTGCCGCAACAATCTGGAGAGCCGATCATGAAACCACATCTGATTCTGGGCGCCCTGCTTCTGAGTTGCGCCATTGCCTTGCCCGCGGCTGCGCAGTTCGGGCAGGTCGAGCGGACGCAGGCAGAAATCGCGCTGGAGCAAGCCGAGACGCAACAGGCGAAGTTGAAGCTGGCGCGCGAGGCCGCAGAGACTGCCTGTCAGGCGGGCGAGCTGGAAGGCTGTTTCAAGCTGGCGGACATGCAGCGCACCGGCAAGGGCGGCCTTCAGGACCTGAAAGCGGCTGCGAAGTCCTACAAGATCATGTGCGACGCGCGCGATGGCAGAGGCTGTTCGGGTCTGGCTTACCTGACGGTTCAGGGGCGCGGTGTTCCCGAGAACAAGCCCGAAGGCCGCGCGCTGTATAAGACGGCATGTGACCTCGGTGATGTCAGTGGCTGCGCGGCGTATGGCAACATGGCTTATACCGGCACGGGCGGACGCAAGGATGTACTCGGCGGCACGAATGCGCTGACAGAAGCCTGCAACCGGGATTATCAATGGGCCTGCACTCGGATGCGCGAGCTGGGCGTCTATGACCCGACCGAAAACCCGTTCGACCGGCTCAGGGACCTGCGCAACTGATCAGACAGCGGCGGCTTTCGGGGCGGCCGGGTCTGCGGGCAGTGGATCGGGGCGGGCGTGCGAGAGGGCAGCCACGTTCGACAGGTCCGGCACCAGCCCTGCCTTGTTGATGTGGGCCACCGTCCGCTCTGGTGCAATCAGCAGATCGGCGCTGACAATGGTGCGTTCCTCGACGCGCATCGACGGTGAAAAGGCAACCCCTTCAAGACGCCCGCCGGTGCAGACCTCAAGGCACTTGCTTGCTTCAATGTCACCGCTGACGGCGCCGTGGACGATAAGCGTCGCGGCGCGGACGCGCCCTTCGATCCGGCCGGTGGCCTCCACGAGGATCAGGTCGTCGGAGATGACATCGCCGCGGATATGCGCGCCTATAATGACCGGGCCAACAAAGCGGAACGTGCCTTCGAGGCGTCCGCCCGCAGCAATCGCATTTCCAAGACCGGATTTTGCCGGTTTGGTGAAAGCCTCGGGTTTGCCGGATGTCGCAGCCATGACGCGGTTCCTTTATTAGGCCCTGTTACACAGGTTAACTGATTGTTAACGAAAGAAGAAGGGTTCCACCTAGATGCTTGCAAGATTTGTGCGAAGGCCTTGGCTCGCGGCGGCGGTCCTCTTGCTGGGCGCTTGCGGCTCAGGCCGCGAGGCTGCGGACGCGTCCGCCCCCGCGCGTCTGCTGCCGCCCGGCGCCGAGGGCATAGACCTGTCGCACCATAACGGGCCGGTCGACTGGGGCCGCCTGGGCACCGAGCCGCTGGACTTTGTCTACCTCAAGGCCACCGAAGGGACGGATCATACCGACCCGCGGTTCCAGGAAAACTGGCAGGCCGCCACCCGGCTCGGCTGGAAGGTGGGCGCCTATCACTTCTACCTTCTCTGCCATGCCGGCGCTCCGCAGGCGGAGAATTTCATCCGCCAGGTCGAGGTACGTCCGGGGACGCTGCCGCCGGCCGTTGATCTTGAACATGCCCATAATTGCAAGGCGCACGGCGGACGCGAAGCGGCCTTGTCGGAACTGCGCGCGTTCCTCGGCGCGCTTGAAGCCGAATACGGCACCTTGCCGGTGATCTACACCACGCCCGCCTTCCACGCCGAATGGCTTGCGGGGGAGGACTTCGAGGCGCATCCTGTCTGGATACGGTCACTCGATGGCGCGCCCGCGCAGCGCCACGCGATCTGGCAATACTCCATGAAGGGCAGGTTGGCCGGTGTCGAAGGCCCGGTCGATCTAAACAGGGCAGCAGACTAGAGTGCCTTGCCCATCCGCAGCCCCGGCACGTCTACACCGCCAACTGAAGCACTGATGATCCGCTCGATCTCTTGATACCCGCAGGCGCGGTAGAGCGGCTCGCCCGCAAGCGTCGCCATCAGTTCGGCGCGGCGGAATCCGGCGCCACGTGCTGCTTGTTCGCATACGGACAAGACGTACCGACCGAGGCCGCGCCGTACGAACTGCGGATGGGTGTACATCGCCCGGATCCGGGCGGCGTCCTTGGCAATCTGCAGGAGTGCGTGATTGCGCTGAGCGGTCGAATGATCGCCGCCATAGAGCGTCGCGCGGTGGCTCCATCCGCCGCAGGCGGCACGGCGGCCGGACGCGGTTTCGTGCACCACGAAATACGTACCGTCCGCTATCAGCTGCCTGTCGAGCCCCATTATCGAATAGGAGGCGGCGACCTGTTCGGGCGACAGGAAACCGCGCTGAAGTTCGCCGATTGCGGCGTCCATCAGCGCGGCGATATCATCGGCATCCGCCTCATCTGCGAGGCGGTGCGTGAAGCCCTCGAGGAAGGGCTGTGGCATACCTAGTTGCGGCTCTTGTCCACGAGGCGGTCATTCTTCGCCCAATGCATCATGCCGCGCAGTTTCTCGCCGACTTCCTCGATGCTGTGGCTGGCCATCCGCTGGCGCATGGCGTGGAAGCCTGGCGCACCGGCCTGGTTTTCCAGAACCCAGTTGCGCGCGAAGGTGCCGTTCTGGATGTCTTCCAGAACCTTCTTCATTTCCTTCTTGGTCTCGGCGTTCACGATGCGCGGGCCGGTGACATATTCTCCGTACTCGGCAGTGTTCGAGATCGAATAGTTCATGTTGGCGATGCCGCCTTCATAGATCAGGTCGACGATCAGCTTGGTCTCGTGGAGGCACTCGAAATAAGCCATTTCCGGCGCATAGCCCGCTTCGACCAGTGTCTCGTAACCCGCCTTGATCAGCTCGACTATGCCACCGCACAGCACGGCCTGCTCGCCGAACAGGTCCGTCTCAGTCTCTTCGCGGAACGAGGTTTCGATGACGCCGGCGCGGGTGTTGCCGATAGCTTTCGAATAGGACAGCGCAACTGCCTGGGCAGAGCCGGTCGCGTCCTGGTGGATGGCGATCAGGCCCGGCAGTCCGAAGCCCATCTGGTACTGATTGCGCAGCGTATGGCCGGGGCCTTTCGGTGCCGAGAGCGAGACGTCGATATCCTTCCGGGGACGGATCAGGTTGTAGTGGATGTTGAAGCCGTGGCCGAACATGATGTGCTGGCCGGCCCGCAGGTGCGGCTCGATCTCGTTGGCAAACATCACTGCCTGCTTCTCGTCGGGGACGAGGATCATCAGAACATCAGCCCATTTTGCGGCTTCGGCCGGTGTGACGACTTCCAGCTTCTCGGCTTCGCATTTCTTGCGGCTCGCGGAGCCTTCCTGAAGGGCGACCTTGATGTTCTTCACGCCCGAGTCGCGCAGGTTCAGCGCATGGGCATGGCCCTGGCTGCCATAGCCGACAACCGCGACTTTCTTCTTCTGGATCAGCGAGATGTCGGCGTCTTGTTCGTAGTAGATTTTCATGTGCGTTCGGAAGCTCCGCTAAGGGGTAATGGGGATGGCGTTGGAAGGGATCCGTCAGGAAGAGGCGTTGCAAACCCAGCCAGGGCTGACATTGGCAATGCCGATGACGAGATTGTTGAGCCGGCTCACCGGATCGTCGGATCCGGCATGGCGGGAAAAGTTGCGTGGGCCGTTGTCGGTATCGGCGCGGGTGATGATGTCATGGCTTTTGATCACGAGCCGCACGTTGCGCGAGCCATCCGGATTGAGCGTCACGTCCTCGCGCGGGCCATAGTCTGGCACATCAGACGCGGCAGACTGGGTCAGCAACAGGCTCAGTGCATTGGCGGTATCGTCCGGCAGGGTGGCCAGCAAGCGGCAGCGCGGCCCGCTGCCCTCCGGCACCGAGCGGGCCTCAAGGCGCAGCTTCGGTCCTTCCGCGAGCACATCGTAGACATAGGCCGCGCCGCTCGGCGACGCTGTGTCGATGATCTCGATAAGGGAATTTGCGCGTGCGCCATAGAGGGAGACAGCGCGGTCACGGATGACGGACGCGCGCTCGAGGTCGCAGCGCATTCTCGCGGTGTCGGGTCCGACATCGGCGGCGTATGCGCCATTCGACAGGGCAGGGTTGCATCCGCCAACCTGCGCCGCTGCCGCAAACGGCGCGGCGCAGACCGCAAGGCCCACCGGAACGGCCCACCAGGAAAAGGGTTTCATCCTTTCTCCTTCCCGCGTTTGATCGACAGGACACCGGTCCGGCTGACTTCGACCAGGCCCAGCGGGCGCATCAGGTCGACAAACTGTGTCAGCTTTTCCGAGGCGCCTGTGACTTCGAAAATGAAGCTCTCGTTGGTGGTGTCTATCACATGCGCGCGGAAGATTTCAGCAATCCTGAGCGCCTCGACGCGTTTTTCTCCGGTGCCGGCCACTTTCACCAGCGCCAGTTCGCGCTCGATACCGGTTTTGGAATTGGTGATGTCGATGACTTCAGCTACCGGCACAATGCGCAGCAGTTGCGCCTCGATCTGCTCGAGAATGTGCGCGGTGCCCTGCGTGACGATGGTGATACGCGAGCGGTGCTGGCTGGCATCGACTTCGGCGACCGTAAGGGAATCAATGTTGTAGCCCCGGCCCGAGAATAGCCCGACGACGCGCGCCAGTACGCCCGGCTCGTTGTCGACCAGCACGGCCAGGGTGCGTCGCTCTATCGCCTGGTCGGCATGCGACAGGAAATAGGCTGATTTCGGCCCGTTGCCGTTACCGCCAACGGGCTTGGGTGCGTCGGTCATTGCAGCCTCATGGGTTGTGCGGCGTCATCGCCAAACTTGAAATCGGGCCTGAGGGTCTGGAGTTTCGTGCGCAGCGCCTTCGACTTCGCAATGGCGTCGCCGCGGTCATCATCGTCCTGGTCGTCATAGCGCTCAACGATCTCGTCCTTACGGCGCGGATCCAGGTAGGCCTGCAGCTCGGACACCAGAAGCCGGCGGCATTCGTCGATGAATGCGGCGCTGTCGTCGGAGGAGGGTCCACCTTCACGGGTCAGCGCTTCCAGTTCGTGATAGGTCCACATCAACGCGTCAAGGATTGGCGGTCGGTGGCCGCGGTAAGCACCTTCCTTTTCGGCGCCCTTCTTGTCGGGGTTGAGGTTCGGAAAAAATAGCCTGCCCCGGTCCACCAGCGTCGACAGTGCCACCAGAAGGTTTGCCTTGTTCGCCAGGAAGCCGCCTTCATTGGCCTGCATCTGGCGGGTGCGGGCGAACATCGCGCAGCGCGCCATCGTGTCGATCGCAGCGTTGCCCCAGTCGAGGCTGGCGGCGTCTATGGCCTGGCGCAGGTTGGCCGTCTGGAGTTTGCGCTGGCGCTTGGTCTCGCCGCGCGCGATCAGCGCGCTGATCATCGCGATGAGGGCCGAACCGACGCCGACGAAGACTTCAAGATGAGTCTGGCTGAACTGCAGCAGGCCCGCGACGTCCATGTTTGCCCCCACGCTTCCCGGTTCCGGGACCTTATTATGCTAGACGAGCTTGCGGCCCGCTTCTCCGACTTCGTTACCTGTTATTTCGCCGAGAATCATCTGGTTGTGCGCAGAGCCCGACGGGATCATCGGCAGGCAGTTCTCTGCCCGCTCAACCCGGCAATCGAACAATACCGGGCCGGGATGATCAATCATTTCAAGGATCCTGGCGTCGAGGTCTTCCGGCTTGTCGCAGCGGATACCGTGCCCGCCGAGCGCCTTGGCGAGCATCACGAAGTCCGGCAGACTTTCCGAATAGGAATGCGAATAGCGTTCCCCGTGCAGCAATTCCTGCCACTGGCGCACCATCCCCATCCACTCGTTGTTGAGGATGAACACCTTCACCGGCAGCTTGTGCTGAACCGCGGTTGAAAGCTCCTGCATCATCATCTGGATCGAGGCTTCGCCGGCGATGTCGATGACCAGCGCGTCCGGATGCGCCGACTGCACGCCGACGGCGGCTGGCAGGCCATAGCCCATCGTGCCCAGCCCGCCGGACGTCATCCAGCGGTTGGGCTCCTCGAAATGATAGAACTGCGCCGCCCACATCTGGTGCTGGCCGACTTCCGTCGTGATGTAGGTATTGCGGTCCTTGGTCAGTGCATACAGCCGCTCCACCGCATACTGCGGTTTGATGACCTCGGCCGAGTTTGCGTAGGTGAAGCAGCGCCGGGCGCGCCAGGTGTCGATCTGGTCGCGCCAGGCGCTGAGGTCCGGTATCTTGCGCTTCAGTGCCTTTATCTCAGTGATCAGCGCGTCCAGCGCCTCGGCACAATCGGCGACGACCGGCACGTCCACCCGCACGATCTTGTTGATCGAGGAGGCATCGATATCGATGTGAATCTTCCTGGACTTGGGCGAGAAGGCATCGATACGGCCGGTCACGCGGTCATCGAACCTGGCGCCGACGCAGATCATCAGGTCGCAGTCATGCATCGCATTATTGGCTTCGAAGCTGCCGTGCATGCCCAGCATGCCGAGCCAGTCGGGATGCGAGGCAGGAAAGGCGCCGAGGCCCATCAGCGTCGAGGTCACCGGAAAACCGGTCAGCTCCTGCAGTTCGCGCAGTTTCTCCGACGCGCGCGGTCCGGAATTGATCACGCCGCCGCCGGTATAGAAGAGCGGCCGCCAGGCCTTGGTCATCAGTTCGGCTGCCGCCTTGATCGCATCCGTTTTCGGGATGCGCTGGGGCACATAGGTCGGCTTGAAAATGCCGTCCTTGCCGATATAGGGACCGGTCGCGAACTGGATGTCCTTCGGGATGTCGATCACCACCGGACCGGGGCGGCCGGTCGTTGCAACATAGAAAGCTTCATGGATGATCCGCGCGAGCTGGGTGACGTCGGTCACGAGATAATTGTGCTTGGCGCAGCTGCGCGTGATGCCGGTTGTATCGCATTCCTGGAAGGCGTCAGTGCCGATCAGGTGGGTCGGCACCTGTCCGGTGATCACTACCATCGGGATCGAGTCCATCAGCGCGTCGGTGATCGGGGTCACCATGTTGGTCGCGCCGGGGCCTGAGGTCACCAGCGCGACACCGCACTTGCCGGTCGAGCGGGCATAGCCCTCGGCGGCATGACCGGCGCCCTGTTCGTGGCGCACGAGAATGTGGCGGATCGCATCCTGCCCGTAGAGCGCGTCATAGATCGGCAGCACCGCCCCGCCGGGATAACCGAACATCACCGATACGCCCTGTTCCCGGAGCGCTTCCACGACGATCTGCGCGCCGGTCATCATCCGGGGTGCGGTCGCTTCGCTGGCAGGTTTTGCCTTGGTCTTGGTCGTCATGGTGCGGGCTCGAAGGTCGGAAGGGTTCTGGGGAAGGTTCGGGGCATCGGCCAAACAAAAAAGGGCCTCCGAGAGGAAGCCCTTTTCTGTGCGCACCCGCAACCGCCTGCAAGGACAGGCAGCTACGGGCGCCGAAGCTTTACTACGGTCATTTTGCGCAAGGAGCGTTTCCTCGAATTAGTAGCTTCAGGCATAATCTTCCGCCTGAGCCTTGTCAATCTCCCTGTAAAGGGCAAAAATGACCCTCAAACGGTCGTTCATCTCTGGGGAGGGGACCCGGGTCCAGAACGGAAACTGACGTCCGATCCAGGTGAACTGCCTTTTTGCATAGCGCCTTGTGTCGCGCTTTGCATTTTCGGCGGCTTCTTCCGGGCTCAGCTCGCCCCGGGCAAACGCCGTAAGCCAGGGCATCCCGCAGGCTTTCATCACCGGCAACTCGGGGTCCAGCCCCCGCGCCACCAGTGCCCGCGCCTCACTCATGGCGCCCTGCATCAACATGCCCTCAAAGCGCCGGTCGATCTTCTTGTAAAGCGCCGTGCGGGGCGGGGTCAGTGCAAAGCCCGTCCATTCCCCGGGCTGCAGCACCGGCGGCTGGCGCTCGGTCTGGAAATCCGTAAGCGACCGGCCCGTCGCGAGCCAGACTTCATAGGCCCGGGCGAGGCGTTGCCGGTCCCCGGTGCCGAGCCGTTCCGCCAGTTCCGGATCATGCGGCATCAGCCGCGCCCGTAAGCCGTCGGCCCCTTCCGCCTCGCTGATCGTGCGCACTTCGGCGCGGATCTCGTCCGGAACCGGAGGAATATCGGACAGGCCCTGGGTCAGCGCCAGCAGGTAAAGACCGGTGCCGCCGACGAACACCGCCCGCTTGTTCTGCCGCTGCAGCTTTTTGATCACGCCCCGAGCCGCTTCCAGCCATTCGCCGGTCGAATAGCGCAGGCCGGGATCGACGTAGCCGAAAAGATGGTGTGGCACCCCGGCCATGTCTTCCTCGGTCGGGCGTGCGGAGATCACCTGAACGTCGCAGTAGACCTGCATGGAATCGGCATTTATCACCTCGCCGCCCAGCCGCCGGGCGACTTCGATGGCGAGGGCGGACTTGCCGCTGGCCGTGGGGCCGTGGATCAGGATCGCAGGATGCATTCCCAACACCTAGGGTCTTGCCCGCCGCAAGGAAAGGCACCTAGAGACAGACAGGTCTCCGGAGTACAGCGCCCTTGTCCCAGAATAGGCCCGACCAGTGGATCGCAGTATCCGTTTGCCGCAAGTATCAATCCGATCTTGAGGCCATGACGGCCGGGGCCATCGTAATGGCCGGCGCTTCACCCACCGGCTGGGTGCAGCTTGCCTCCGGTGAGCCTGTGAGTGCTGGCTACGCCCCCTTCGAAACCAGCCCCGAAACCGCCGCCAAGGTTCGCGCGATGATCGAGCGGCATGCCGAGATCGATGCCGCCGTCATGCCGGCGCGCCTGTTCGGCCGCAAACGCCTCCTCATTTCCGACATGGATTCCACCATCATCGGTCAGGAGTGCATCGACGAACTCGCCGATGCCGTCGGACTGAAACCGCAGATCTCAGAGATCACCGAACGCGCCATGCGGGGCGAACTGGACTTTGAAGCCGCACTGACTTCCCGCGTTGCGATGCTGCGCGGCCTGCCGCTGGGCGAGCTGGACCGCACCCTGCGCGAACGCATCACGCTGAACCCCGGTGCCCGCACCCTGATCGCCACGATGAAGGCCCACGGCGCGCAGACCCTGCTCGTCTCCGGCGGCTTCACTTTCTTCACCTCGCGCGTTGCTCAGCTGGCCGGCTTTGCCTCGCATCAAGGCAATACACTTATGGATGACGGCGCCGCGCTGACCGGCGAAGTCGGCCAGCCGATCCTCGGCCGCGCCGCTAAGCGTACGGCGCTGCTGGAGGCCGCCGCTGCCTTCGGCGCGGGGCCGGAGGATGCCATCGCGCTCGGTGATGGGGCAAACGACCTCGACATGATCAAGGCCGCCGGTCTCGGGATTGCCTATCACGCCAAACCGGTGGTCGCTGCCGAGGCGGCCGCATCGATCCGGCATACTGATCTCACGGCCGCGCTGTTCTTCCAGGGCTTTACCGCCGCTCAATTCGTCCACGGATAAACTGCAGAATGCCTACGCTGCGCACGCTTGCCTTCCAGGCCTGGTTCCGGATCAGCCGCCCGATGACGCTCGGCGTGCGCGCGGCCGTCGAGAACGCCGATGGCCATGTCCTCATGGTGCGCCATACCTACATCAATGGCTGGTTCATGCCCGGCGGCGGCGTCGAGAAGGGTGAGCCAGCGCTCGAGGCGCTGCGCCGTGAACTGATCGAAGAAGGCGGCATCCGCCTCATGGCCGAGCCGAAAGTCTTCGGCTTCTATTCCAACCACCACAATTTCCGTAACGACCATGTCCTGCTCTACCAGGTCCCCTGGGGCAGCTGGGAAAAGGTGGCTGCCACCAGCACCGGCGAGATTTCCGAAACCGCATGGGTAAACCCGCACGCGCCGCCGGCCGGCGTCACCGCCGGAAACCTGCGGCGCCTCGAGGAACTCTATCGCGGCGCGCCGGTCTCGCCCTGGTGGGCGCCCAGTACCTGATAGGCCTTGCCCGAGACCTTCACGCGCGGCACACGGCCCGTCTGCTCGAACCCGGTCCAGGCCGGCGCAAGAGCCGTCCAAAAGGACAGGTGTTCGCTGCCCCAGTGAGCGGCGAGATTGTCGCCGGTCATCGCAAATGGAAAGACATGTACGTCTACGGACGATTGCCCGCCCTCAAAGGCGGCCTGCATCAGTGTCCAGATCTCCTCGATTCCCGGGTCGGTCATCGCGAAGCAGCCGATCGAGACGCAAGATCCATGCACCATCAGGAAACTGCCGGTGCGCCCGTTGGCGCGGTCGAACGCGTTCGGGTAGCCGAGGTTGAACGAGAGGTGGTAGCTGGAGGCCGGGTTCATCTGCGCCGGCGCAACCTTGTAGAATCCCTCCGGCGCCTGGCCGTCACCTTCCCGCATCTTCGGACCAAGCCCTCCAGACACCGAGCAGATTGGCCAACTGCGGAACGCCTTGAATGCGCCATCTGCGTCCGCCACGTAGGCGGTCAGTTCGGCAGGCTGCTTGGTGATCCGCAGATAGACCGGTCTCCCGAGTTCCAGCCCCGCTGCGGCCAGATCGCGTTCCAGCTTGGGCTTATGCGCAGCATAGGCGGCATCCGACCGGCGGGAGGAGGGCGGTGTCCCTGCCTCGGCGAAGGCCAGCAGCGCGGGCAGGCAAAGAAACGCGAGCATCGCGATCAGAACCGCACCAAGGCTCGGCTTCTGGCGGCGGCGATATTTCGGACGGAGCGGGATCATGGGTCCAGTTTCGACGCCGATTGTGGCCGATGCCGGGCGTGATTTTGGACGCGCCGGGGTATTATTCAGCTGCTGGTCATCCGTTGACGGTCTTTCCGGCTGCCTTCAGCGGCGCTCCCCGCAGGTGCTGAAGCTTAGATACGGGAGCCAGCGACGCGAGGAGGGCCGGACCAGGAAAAATCCCTGCATCAGTTCGATGCCCATATCGCGCAGCATGTGAAGCTTCGATCCGAGGGTCAGGCGCTTCACGCGGTCGGCGTCGATGTTGCGGATCAGCTCCATGTCGGTCTTGACGATGTCGGGCTGGAACTTGGAGGGAAGGCTGAAGCTGGAATACCCGGCGTCAAAGTCGTCAATCGCGGTCCGGAAGCCCATGGCCTGGCAGGCGCTGGATGTTCACCAGATGCGCGGTCTCGAGCTTGTCCGACACGGTGACCTCGAAAATGATCTGCTTCAGCGAAAAGCCAGACTGCAGGACGCCGGCCCGCGTCGGCCGGATGCGGGCTGTCGGTTCATTGATGGCATTTGGCAGGAAATTGATGGACAGCAGGCTGCCCGATCCGGCGATCCCAGGGTCAGAAGCGGGCTAGATTGCCTTTAACCGGCACGCCTGATCGAAGGTATACCGGTTGCGCTCGCAGATCATCCCAGGGATGTCGCCAGCACCGCGTCCATCCGTGCCGCGAACAAGTGCTTCGTGGGTAAAAACGCTTCCATCCGCGATGCTCGCGATCGGCTGGAAGGCCATGGTCATCGGCGCATCAAACCCTTCGCCTTTCCGGCAGCCACTGCGCCTGGCCGGGATGTCGGTGATCCGCTCAGACGTTAAAGTCAAAAAACATCGATACAGAACTGACGCCAAGGAAGCCCTCAAACGGCCTGTTTTGTACCCCGCCGGGTTGCAACACCAACAGGCCGCTACCGAAGAGGGCGCCCTTGCTTCAGCTTGTCCGGATTGTACGCACGTACTGCGCCGCCGTGAACAGGGACAAGGCCGCCGCCGTCCACAGCAGCACCACCAGCATCCCTGCGCCTGCCACTGCCACCGCGCTCGATCCGGTGATCGCCTGCTCGACCGTCGCCGGCGCCAGACTGTAGGGCAGCATCAGGCCGGCAATCGCCGCCATCTCGATGCCGGTCTTCAGTTTCGCAAGGTCGCTCGGCGCCACCACCCCGCTCGCTTCCGGGCGTGTGCGCAGCCAGGTCATGAATACATCCCGGGCAATCATCAGCGCTGCCGGAAAATAGATCAGCCAGGTCTTCAGCGTCATCGCGAGACCCAGCAGCGCGAGCCCGACCAGCAGCTTGTCGGCAATCGGGTCCAGCCAGACCCCAAACCGGCTCTCGGCCTTGAACTGCCGCGCCGTCCAGCCATCCAGAAAATCTGTCAGCGCGCCGGAAATGAACGAGAGCAGCGCAAACTGGTGCCAAAGCTGCTGCAGCGTCGCCTGACGCAAGGCCTCGTCCCCGCTGGCCATCATGAATGCCTCGCCGGCAGCAGCGGCGTTTAACGCGCCGTACAGCACCAGCACGGCGAACACGCAGCGCGAAACCGTCAGGGCGTTGGGGATCCAGGAAAGCATTATCACCAGCCATAGCGAGCCGGGGCCGCCCTCGGCAAGCGCCTGGCTTCAGTACGGGCTCAGTGTTTCAGGCGAAGATCCGAGATCGAGCGGGCAATCGTGCGATAGACCTCGACGAGTTCCGCGCCGTTGTCGGCGCTGAAAGCATGGCCGGCCGAGGTGGCGCAGTATTGCAGGATCGTTCGCCCGTCGCCGGTCTTCTGCACGTCCGGGGGCACCTGGAAGCCGATTGTGAAAATCTGGATATTGCTTGGCAGCGTCTTCATCTGGTCGCACAGGTCCATCGATTGCTGGAATGAGCTGCGCGTCGCCGTCGGGTGCTGGATATTGAATTCGCCGTCCGTCATCAGGATCAGGAACTTGGACATGCGCGTCGCGCCGTAGTCGCGCGGGCGCGACACCTCCGGCCAGATGCCTGACCAGTTGGGGGACAGGAGATACCAGCCCCAGGCGATTCCGAGATGGCCCGCCGTGCCGCCCTCGGCAACCAGGGCGTTGACGTGGTCCTTCAGCGCGGCCTTGTCTTCGGTCAGCGGCACCGGCCCTGACTGCTGGCAGGTGCCGTGACGGCCTTGATACGCGCCGACATTGTAGCCCCGCGCACCATTGGTCTCCACATCCTGCCAGCCATCATACTTGCTGGTCGAGCTGCCGGAGAAGTTCCAGCGCGGATTGCCTGCGCCGAGCCAGCGCCCTGAGGTCGGCACGGCGTCCGAGGCCGCATAGGTGCCATTGCGCTCGTAAACGCAGCTGCCCGACAGGCCGGTATCCTCGAAATAGGCGCGCCGCGTGTTCCAGGTATAGCTGGAACTACGCCCGCATTTTCCGCCTTTGCTGCAGGTGCCGCGCTCATAGAAGAAGAAGCGCTTACCCGTCGCCTGGTCGAACATGCGTTCATCATTGTACGCACTATAGTTCGATTGCGCCGCCGAGTTTGAGCCGTCTGCGGCCAGCGTCTGGTCGTCCGTCACGGCGTTGACATAGGGACCCGCGTTGAGGGAATGATTGTAGCTCGTCACGGCAATACGCACGGAACCGTCGCGTTCCCGGTCATCTGGCAACAGTTCGTCGAACGCCGCGCTTGCCGCCGTCTTCAGCTGGGCAAGTCGTCCGGCGGTGTTCATCGAACCCGAGACGTCGAATACGAAGGCGACGTCTACGACACCGATCCCGTAAGTCGAGGTCGCGTCCACCGTGAACACCATTTCATCATGACCAATGATTCGTGTCAGGAAGGTCGGCTGCTCGCAGCGTACCGAGCCTGCGATGTCCTGGTTCTCGGTATTGAAGGACACGGTCACCGGCGCGCAGGCGAGACCGCCTCCCTGCTGGTTGAACATCGAGGCGGCATACTGCTGCACATCGGTACGGACCGTTTCTTCGTCTATTCCGCGCTGGCGCTGCAGCGCACCCGCCAGAACCGCGGAGTCGACCGAGGCCTGAACCTTGAGCTTCTGCCGCAGCGTATTCAGTGTATCCAGAGATACGCCTGCAAGGGCGAGGATCACCGGGATCACGAACGCCGACAGCATAGCGACGTTGGCGGCCCTGGCCGCGCCGAATCTGTTCAGTATACGGTACAGTCTTGTGTTCATGACTGGACTTACGGAGCCGGATGCAAGCCGGTTTACCTGACGAGGCGAACTTCGTTGATTTCGCGGCCGATCTGCTGGAATACAGCCACAAGTTCTGCCGAACCCGAAGCGAAATAGGCGTTCTGCGGGCTCGATGCGCAGTTGGTCAGCGCAGTGCGCGCAGCCGCCAGGGCGCCGACTTCGAAGCCCACTGTGTAAATTGTGATCCCCGCATCCTTCATAGCCGTGCAGTATGCGGCAGCCTGTGTGTAGGAATTGCCGTTCTCGGAGTTGCAGTTGATCTGGTCTGCGGTTGAGCCCGAACCCGCCGTCGACGTCCGCGACAGGACACCCCGGCAGAATGAAGAGTTGAAGTCACCATCCGTCATAAACACCACGAACTTGTGCAGCTTCGGGCGTCCGAAGGTGGCCGGGCGGCTGCTCTCCGGAAATATCGATCCGAAATCCGGCGACAGCATGTAGAATCCCCATGCCACGCCGAGATGTCCGGCAGTCGAGCCACCGATAGCGAGGTCGTCGACGGCGTCATGCAGTATTTCCCTGTCATCACTCAGTGGCACGATCTGGTTTGTGGGGCAGCGGTTTGCTGTCGAGAGGTAGCCGTAGCCTACCGGAGCATCTTCTGCCGGCACGTCTGTATAGGCTTCAGCCCCGGTCCGCTCCGTCGCGCATCTGCTGATCTGGTGAAGGCGCTGGGCGCCAGAGCTCGCATTGTTGAACCGGAAGTACTCGCAGCCGGCGACCGTGCAGAACGAGCGGCCATTGGCCGTATAGGCGCCGTAGCTGGGGCCAACCGAGCCAACGAGGTCGTACGTGTTCGCCGACGCATCTGCTACCACCCAGGTCTGGTGTGTCGAACGGTTCAATTGGGTCATCCCTTCGACGCCCGTGATCCAGACATGATCGCCGTTGGCGAGGCCGTGCCCGGCAGCCGTGACCTGCACTTCGCAGTTGTTGTTCAGGCACCGGCGGATAATGCCGCCACCTGTGTAGGCTGCAAAGCCGCTGCTGTTGACGCCTGACAGGCTGAAAGCGTCGGCGCTGGCGCTGGCGACCGTGAAGACCTGGTTGTTGATTGCGGTCATGCCCGTCACGCCGCTGATCCAGACACGGTCTCCATTGCTGAAACCATGCCCGCTCGAGGTAACAACAGCCGGGTTGGCGCGGGTGATTGCTGTGACGTTCCTCTGCGCGCCAACCTGCCAGCTGGCCGCCGTGATGTTGACCCCGGGACGAATATCGCCGCGCACGTCGTCGGCATAATCTCCGACGTTCACAGCAACCGCATACGGCACCATTGCAAGCTTCGAATAGTAAGGTTCCTGCTCTTCCTTGATCACGATATCGACCAGGTCGCCTGCGGCCTCGCGCAGCGCGGTGATCCGGCCGCCCGCCATCGAGCCGGTAATGTCGAGAACCATTGCGACTTCGATGTCGGCGCCGCCCTGAATCGCGTCAGAGCGCGTGGTGACGGTTAAATAGTCCCGGCCCATCAGGTAGGCCATGGACGTGCCGACCTTGATACTTGTGGTCAGCGAAATCCGGCTCTCTTCGTCCTGCGAGAAGCTATACTCGATCTCTCTGCCGATATCCTCTTCCACGTGGTTGAGGTGGGCCTCGATGATTAGCAGGCGCTCTTCAGCGGACATGAACGGATCATGCGCGGCAGCTAGCGCCGCAGCATCGGTTGCCATCTGCAGCTTATGTTTCTCGACCATGACCCGTGACAGGTTGATCCCGAACCCGACTGCCGGGAAAATGACCAGACATGCCAGGGCGAAAAGCATCGCCACGTTGCCTTTCTCGCCGCGGAAAAATCTGCGCAACCGGCCTGCAACTGCGTTCCTGATACCCATAGCCCAAGGTCCTCTTGGCGGATTTCCGCGCAATACTGACGCCTTTTATGACAGTTCAGGCTTGAAGAACGGTTTTAAGAAACCGGGCAATTGTTGCTGGTATGTTAGGGTCCGTTTAACTTAGAATTATCGCGATTCGCCCCCCATCCGAGGACCCGGGAATGCAGCAATACCACGCTCTCCTGCAGGACATACTACAGAACGGCCATGACCGCGGTGACCGCACAGGGGTCGGCACGCGCGGCGTCTTCGGCCGCCAGATGCGTTTCGACCTCGAAAAAGGTTTCCCGCTGCTGACAACGAAACGCCTGCACGTCCGCTCTATCATTATCGAGCTGCTCTGGTTCCTTCGCGGCGACACGAATATTGCCTGGCTGAAGGAAAACGGCGTCTCCATCTGGGATGACTGGGCCGATGCGAACGGCGATCTTGGCCCCGTCTACGGCAAGCAGTGGCGCAGCTGGGCGGCCCCGGACGGGCGTACGATCGACCAGGTCCGGTGGGTGCTGGACGAGATCCGCACCAATCCGAATTCCCGCCGCCTGATCGTCTCAGCCTGGAACCCGGCCGAGGTGAACGACATGGCCCTGCCGCCCTGCCACTGCCTGTTCCAGTTCAACGTGATTGACGGCCGGCTGAACTGCCAGCTCTACCAGCGCTCGGCGGATGTCTTCCTCGGTGTGCCGTTCAACATCGCATCCTATGCCCTGCTGACCCACATGATGGCGCGGGCTGCCGGGCTGCGCGTGGGCGAGTTCGTACACACGTTCGGCGACACCCATCTCTATCTCAACCATCTCGAACAGGCCGAGCTGCAGCTGACGCGCGAGCCGCGCCCGCTCCCCACCCTCTGGATGAACCCGGAAAAGACGGACCTCTTCAGCTGGGCCTATGAGGATTTCCGGATCGACAACTACAATCCTCACCCGCACATCAAGGCCGCCGTCGCGGTCTGATCGCGCAGTCTACTCACCCTCGAGCATGCAGTTGACAGTACCGCCTGTCTCGACCGCGATCGACAGGTATTCGTCAAATTCCGTGCAAGTCACGGCCGCTTCCGCCGCATAGGCGCGCACCGGGAAAGCCGTCACCTTGACCCGCGCGTCGCCGGATACCTCTCGAGCTATCCGCGCCGCATCAACCTGCCCCTTCAGCGTCAGGGACCGGTTTACCGGATCAATCGTTTCCATCTCGCCGCCGAGCCAGATACCCAGGTCGGGATCCAGCCCCTCCATGCCAGGATCCTTCGGCGCGCCGTAATAATCTGCCGAAACGCCGAGGTCCGCATTCGTCTCGCGCAGTTTGGCCAGTGCGCCCTCGCTGAATGAGACATCGACCCGGAAAGGCAGTGACACGATCTTCGGTTCGAATACGGGCGCCGGAGACACCGCGGGCGGCTGCGTCTTCGGCGCGTCCGGCTTTGGCTTAGCGGCGCGCCGGCTATCGTCCTTGGATAGCGTTCCGCAGCCGGTCAGAAGCGCCGCCGCGAGGGCAGCCAGCGCGAAGTTTAGCGCATGTGTCATCCCGTTTGTCTCCACCGGTTGGATTTGTCATGACGGGCCTTGTGTTGCCGCATCATCGTGCGAACGCAAGTGCGGCCATGCCGCTTGCCGCGGGAAGCGAAGATCGCCATGGTTGTGCCCAGTCTCGTTGTGGGACAACCGATCTGACCCGGCTGGTTTTTGGAGGCACCAAATGAAAGTCTTTATCGCCGAACTCGTCGGCACCTTTACCCTTGTGCTTCTGGGGTGCGGCTCCGCCGTGCTTGCCGGCGGCGAAGTCGGCCAGCTCGGCATTGCTTTCGCCTTCGGTCTTGCCATCGTGGCCATGGCCTACGGTATCGGCCCCATCTCCGGCTGCCACGTGAACCCCGCTGTCAGCTTCGGCGCCTTCGTGGCGGGCCGTCTGCCGCTGCACGCCATGCTGCAATACTGGGCCGCCCAGTTCATCGGCGCCCTGCTCGGCGCCGGCGTCCTCTACCTCATTGCCACCGGAAAGACCGGCTATGACCTTGCCGCCAACGGCCTCGGCCAGAACGGATGGGGTGCCGGCTATCTCGGCGAATACAATCTCGCCTCCGCCCTCGTCTTCGAGGTCGTGGCGACCTTCCTGTTCCTGGTCGTTATTCTCGGCAGCACCCAGAAATCCGCCCCTGGCATGCTCGCCGGTCTCGCCATCGGCCTGACCCTCACGGTCATTCACATCGTCGGCATCCAGGTCACCGGCGTTTCGGTGAACCCCGCCCGCAGCTTCGGCCCCGCTGTCATCGTCGGCGGGCCGGCGATCTCCCAGCTCTGGCTGTTCCTGATCGCCCCGCTAATCGGCGCGGCCCTCGCCGGCCTGCTGTTCAGGCAGAAACTGCTGGAGACCGAATAGGCCCTGAGAGTTGCCCCAGCCTTTGCCAACCCCGTCGTCTGGGAAAGCGAGAGGGTGGGGCTTCCGACCTGTCAGGACGGGTGCCTCGCCAGCAAATTGAAATCATGCCTCGTGCGGGTTCGTCAGCCCGGCATCCTCGCGCCGGCGGATGATCGCGGACACGATCACCGCGCCCACCATCTTGCCGATCACGAATACGGCCCAGTTCCAGATGTGCAGCGAATTGCCGGGCTCCAGGCCCAGTTGCATCTGCTTGGCCAGGTCTGCGCCGTAAAGGAACACCGTCGTATCGACCGGCGCCGCCAGCGCGCTCGACAGCAGTATGCGCGTCGACAGACGGTACTTGGTGAAGGTGAACAATAGCCAGTCGACGCCTTCCGAGATCGCGAACGCAATCCCGCTCGCCAGCGCGATAACCGGCCACGCGTAGAAGAACGACCAGGCCACCGCGATCGCCATCAGGATCAGCACCCGGTGCCCCATCTCGCGCTGCACGAAATCGCGGATAACGAACACCATGCCGGTGACCATCGTCATCGGATGCAGCGACACCCCCTGCGGGAACAGCGCATTCTCCCCCGCTGCCACCACGCCGAATTCCGGAATGATTCCAAAGCTCCAGTTCAGGAACGGGATCAGGACCACATACAGCAGCGCCCAGGCCCGCCCCTGCAGAAACCAGATGGCTGCGGTGGTTAGCCCAAGTGCACACAAGGCCGGCAGAATCAGATCCGGGTGTTCATTTGTTAACGCGCAGACCAGCGCACTGGCGGTTTCGGTACACTTAGCCGGGATCGGAACCGCGGCAGCGGCGCCCTCAAGGAAAGCGAAAGCAGAGCTCAAGACAGATCCCCTTTGCGTGCAGCGTTTGCACCCCCGGCTGTCATTGCGGGTTGCACCGGGGTAGCGGCCCGGCGCATGAACCCCCACGTCTCACAATTATAGTTAACGGCGCCGGGGATCGCGCAAGTTGCAATTCTCCCGAGGCCGCCCGGAACCACGTCCATGATAGAACCCATCCGGCTCAGCCTCATTGTCGCCCAAGGCCGAAATAGAGTGATCGGCAGCGCAGGGCAATTGCCCTGGCGTCTAAAGGACGATCTGGCCCATTTCAAGCGTACGACGATGGGCGCGCCCGTCATCATGGGCCGAAAGACCTGGGAAAGCCTGCCCAAACGCCCGCTCCCTGGCCGCCCTAACATCGTGATCAGCCGCGACTGGAACTATGAAGCCGCTGAAGCGCGCGTCTATTCGAGCGTCTCGCCAGCCATCAATGCCGCCAAGGCGATTGCCCTGCGGGCCGGCCAAACGGAAGTCTTCATCATCGGCGGCGCCGCCATCTATGAACTCGCCCTGCCGCTGGCTGACCGGATCTACCTGACCGAAGTCGATGCCGCGCCAGAGGGTGACGTCTTCTTCCAGGCCCTCGATACCGTAAACTGGTCGCAATCCGGGCTCGCCCGCTTCGAGGCAGGGGAGGGCAATGACCACGCCTTCACGATCAAGGTTCTCGACCGCGTCACCGCGCCCGCCTGACCCGGCGGGAGTGATGGACGCTGGCCCGGCTCGGGCGTAGCCTTCCGGAAAATGATCCCGGAGGAAGACATGAATTTCGAAGTGGTTGGCTCCGGCCTCGGCTTTCCCGAAGGCCCGGTCGTCATGCAGGATGGTTCGATCATCCTGGTCGAGATCAGGCTCGGCTGCATCACGCGTCTCTGGAGCGGCAAGCGTGAAGTGATCGCGACGCCGGGCGGCGGACCCAACGGACTCGCCATCGGGCCGGACGGCGCGCTCTATTGCTGCAACAATGGCGGCTTCGAATATCACGAGGTCGGCGGCCTCACGATTCCCGGCAATTGCCCGCCCGACTATTCCGGCGGACGCATCGAGCGGGTCGACCTGTCCACCGGCAAAGTTGAACGCGTGTATGACGAAGTGGACGGCAACAAGCTGCGCGGCCCCAACGATATCGTCTTCGACAAGGATGGCGGCTTCTATTTCACCGACCTCGGCAAAGGCTTCTCGCGCCACCGCGACCATGGCGGCGTCTACTATGCCAAACCGGATGGCTCCCTGATCAAGGAAGTCGATTATCACCACATCTCGCCCAACGGTTGCGGTCTATCGCCGGACGGCCACACGCTCTATTTCGCCGATACGATGACCGCCCGCCTCTGGGGCTTTGCCCTCACCGGCCCCGGCGAATACACGCCGCACAAGCCGCCTTTCCTGCGCGGCCGCGTTATCACTGGCCAGACGGAGCTTTGCTATTTCGACTCGCTCGCCGTCGCCGCGTCCGGAAACATCTGTGTGGCAACCATCCTGAAAAACGGCGGCATGGGCGGCATCACCACAATCCGCCCGGACGGCCATTTCAGCTTCACCGAAATCGCCGACCCCTTCGTCACCAACATCGCATTCGGCGGCAAGGACATGCGCGACGCCTACATCTGCGCCTCGGGGACAGGTCAGCTGATCAAGGCACGCTGGCCGGAAGCCGGATTGAAGCTGAACTATAACGCCTGAAGCCAGGCATACCTCAAGGCGCCGCGCACGCCCTGCCAGCCTGCCGGCAGGCCCGTTTGCACTGCCATCCGTCACCGGATGAGTTGAGGTGGGCAAATTCCGGCACCTTGATGCTGGCGCACCCACCCGCCTTGGCGGTGTAACCAGGGTCGCATGCCCAACCCGGGCCGCTCGCTGCGTCCGTAAGGTAGGCATTGCCAGGCAGGACAATCCGAGTAGAGCCGCCCTCGCCGGGCCGCACTCCGCGATCGCAATCCCAGCGTGTGCCAGTCCCATCGTGATACGCATTCACAGGAACCGTCACAGGCGCGCAAGTTTCGCCCGTGGGCTCGAATCCGTAGTTGCATTCCTGTCCTGCGCCATGGACGGAGCCCGCCAGGTGGGCATACTCCGGCACGCTGGCTTTCACGCAGGCCTTGTCCGCTTCCTCGAAGCCCCTGTCACAGGTCCAGCCGCCGCCATGTGGCTTCTGCACCGAATTAGCGGGTGATCCGGATACGGAGGTGGCGGTCTGTGCAGACGCGTTCGTTGCAAATAGCCCCGCGCAGATGAGCAGGCAGGCGATGCGGACAAACGCGGAGGGGAACCGCCGCCGGGCGCTCCACCCGAGGCGCTGGCCGGTCACGCTTCCATTAGGCACCCCGCCATTGCGCGCGGCACAAGGTCTCCGCGCGGTCGGGCCGTACGCGAATATCTTCAGGACTTCACGCCAGGCTGCATACAGCGCAGGACACGCGGCGCGGACGGCGCGGCGTAGCGTTTGCGCGGCGTCTCTTTTTGCTCGATCACGGCCGGAGCCTCGGTGGCCGGCGAATCGCCGGTCAGCTCAGGGGCGTCAGATTTTTCGTATGACATGGCGCGGCCTTTCAGGCGGCGGACATCACTGTCCTTGCGGCCGCTGATGCACTCTTTCGTCAATGCCGGCAAGTCATTGATAGTATTTATATTTTTTATCAACTTTATTCCCTGTCGAATCAGGGCGGGTCAGTCTTCGAATATGATTTCCGGGGCCGGTCTGGTCACCAGCTGGTCCAGCGCAATCGCCGCAGAGCGGGCCAGAGCCATGAATATGTCCGCCGCCGGACCATTTCCGAGCGCTGCCGGTACGCCTGCATCTCCCGCTTCGCGGATTGCGGCCAGCATCGGAATCTCCCCCAGCACCGGCAACCCCAGCGCCGCGCCCATCCGGCGCGCCCCGCCTTCACCCATCAGGAAATGGCGAACGCCCGCCGGATCATCAAACCAGCTCATCGTCTCGACTAGCCCGATCACCGGCACATGCGTCTTGGCAAACATCGCCGCCCCGCGCCGGACATCCGCCAGCGCCACTTCCTGCGGCGTGGTCACGATGATCGCGGCGGTCACCGGCACCTTCTGCGCAATTGCCAGTTGCGCGTCGCCAGTGCCCGGCGGCGTGTCGATTATGAGAATGTCGAGCGGCTCTGCCGCCGTGCCCCATTCGGCATCATTCAGCAGCTGCGTGATCGCCGACATCACGATCGGCCCCCGCCAGATCATCGGCGAGTCCGGATCGGAAAGGTATCCTATCGACAGCGTCTTCATCCCGTGCGCCTCAACCGGCACAAGTTTCTTGTTCCCGGAGGTCGCGGGCTCCGCGTCAACAGTGCCCATCATCGTCGGGATCGACGGGCCATAGATGTCGGCGTCCAGCAGGCCGACCCGCATTCCGGCCTTCGCCATCGCGGCGGCCAGGTTTACGGCCACTGTGGACTTGCCGACGCCGCCCTTGGCGCTCGCCACCACCAGGATGCGGTCGATCCCGGCCACCGGCTTCAAGCTCTGAGCCGGGGCAGGCGCGCCCTGGGTCATCGCCTCGTCCGAAAGCCGCGCGCCCTTGGTCACTCGCCGCAGGCCCGCAACCGGCGACGGCGCAGGAGCAGGGGCATGTGAATGCCCATGATCATGCGTGTTACCATGCGCGTGCCCGGCCGGTTTCTCTGCTGTCAGCACGGTGCGCACTACCGTGATACCGGGAATCCGCCCGGCATAGTTCTCTGCCTCGATCCTTCGATGCTCTGCCACATCCGCTGCACCCGGGTCGGCGCGGATCACCAGAAGCGCTTTGCCGTCATCATCGACGGTTACCGATTCCAGCCAGGTGGCCCCGCCCAAAGCCTCTTTTATGGCACCGGCGAGCTTTTCGCGTATCTTTTGCTTTGACCCAAACATTGATCCCGGTGCCCGGCCTTTAAACATCTCTATGTGCGGCCTACTCGCGCTTTCAGCGAAACTGCAAGCTTCTGGTTAGGAAGTTGCGTCATTTTACCCGGTGAAACGGGATGAATTGGCGTGCACACGTCCGCAGACACCCTATATAGGCTCGGCTCGAAGAATTCAGGAGACGTAATGCCCTGGGACGATAAATCTAAAGGTTCTGGCCCTTGGGGCGCAGGCGGCAGCGGTTCAGGCGGCCCCAGTGGCTCCGGCGGCGGTGAGGGCGGCTCGCCCTGGAACCGGCCGGGCGGCGGCAAGGACAGCGGACAAGGCGGCGGCAACAAGGGCGGCGGCAGCAAGGATTCGCCAGACCTCGAAGAACAGATGCGCCGGATGCAGGAGCGCTTTCGCCAGCGCCGTGGTGGCGGTGGCGGCGGCGGGCGCCGCAAGGGCGGCGGCGCGCAGATGCCAAACCTCGGCCCGCTCGGCTTCATGGTCATCGGCGGTGTTGTCCTCTTATCCTGGCTCTCCACCGGCATTGTTATCGTTGACCCGACGCAGCAGGCGGCCGTGTTCCGCTTCGGCAAATGGCAGACCAATTTCGGTCCCGGCCTTCACTTCCACCTTCCGGCCCCTATCGAGAGCCACACGCTGATCCCGGTCGAGCGCCGGATCGAGACGCGCATCGGCGGCACCCAGGAAGAAAGTCTTATGCTGACGCAGGACGAGAACATCGTAGACATCCAGTTCTCGGTTTTCTGGAAGGTTGATACTGCCAATCCGGAAAACTTCCTGCTCAACGTCCGCGACCCGACGCTCACGGTCGAACAGGTCGCCGAATCGGTGATGCGGGAGGTTGTTGGTCAGACGAGCCTGCAAAACATCATTACCACCGAGCGTGATACGGTCCAGCAGGCCGTATCGGCCCAGACGCAGGCCCTGCTCAACGAGTATAATGCCGGCGTCGAAATTCTCTCGATCCAGATCGACAAGTCCGATCCGCCCCAGCAGGTCATCGAAGCCTTCAACGACGTGAACGTGGCCGAGCAGGATGCCGAAACCCGGACCAACCAGGCCACACAGTTTGCTAACGAAATCGTGCCTCAGGCCCGCGGTACCGCGCAGCGCCTGTTACAGGAAGCCGAAGCCTACCGCGACCGAGTGATCGCCGACGCCGGCGGTGAAGCGTCCCGCTTCGACCAGATCTACGAGGAGTATCGCAAGGCGCCGCGGGTCACCCGCGAACGCATGTACCTCGAAACCATGGAGCGCGTCCTTGGCCGCACGGATAAGATGATCCTCGATCAGGATTCCGGCGCCGTTCCCTACCTGCCGCTTGAGCGCACCCGCCGCCCGGCCACCCCGACGACGACAGGAGACCAGTAATGCGCGCTTTTGGATGGCTCATCCTGGTCCTGTCCGTCCTCGGACTGATCGTCGCCTCTAACGTCTTCTACGTCGTGCGCCAGTCGCAGCAGGCCATCGTGCTCCAGGTGGGCCGGCCGATTGCGCTGATCAACGAGCCCGGCAGGGACGAAGCCGGCCTTCACATGAAGATGCCGATCATCCAGCAGGTCGAGATCATCGACAAGCGCAACCTCGGCCTCGACATCGAAGGCATCGAAGTGCTTGCCGCTGACCAGCGTCGCCTGCGGGTGGATGCCTTCGTCCGCTGGCGGATCAACGATCCGCTGCGCTACTACCAGCGCTTCCGCACCGAAGAAGCCGCCCGCTCGCAGCTGAACCGGATCACCACCTCCGCGATCCGCGAAGTGCTCGGCGATGTGCCGGTACCGGTGATCGTGTCCGGCCAGCGCGCCCAGCTCATGGGCCGCATCCGCGAGGGCGTGAACGCCGGTCTCGCCAAGGACGGTATCGACATCATCGACGTGCGCATCCGCCAGGCAGACCTGCCGAACGAAGTTGCTGAAGGCGTCTACAACCGCATGCGGACAGCCCGTCTGCAGGAAGCCCAGCGCATCCGCTCGGAAGGGGAGGAGCGGGCCCGCCTGATCCGCGCCCAGGCTGAACGCGAGAAGACCGTCATCGAGGCGCAGGCTCGCGAACAGTCCTCGAAGATTCGGGGTGAAGGTGACGCAAAAGCTTCCGAAACCTATGCGACGGCCTACAACAAGGACCCGGAGTTTTTCCGCTTCCAGCGCGCCCTGATCGCCTGCGAAGCGTCGATCCAGGAAGGCACCCAGGTCATCGTCGGTCCGCAGTCGCTCGGCATCTGTGACCAGTTCTTCGACAGCGCCCGCGCGGCGGGCGGCACCCGCTAGGCAGGACAAAGGTGGGCCCGCTCACCGTCATCCTCGCCGGCTTCGGCTTCTGGCTTCTGGCCGAGGGCGCCTTGTGCGCCTTCGCGCCGGATTTCATGCGCGAGCTCGCCGCCCGCCTGGCTGCAACCTCCCCGCAGGCTATCGCCCTCGCCGGTCTGGCCGCCGCAGCGCTCGGCGCGCTCTGCGTCACCATTGCAGTCCGCACCGCTTGAAGCGGTTGCGCACAGCCCCCAAAGCGCCATACTCAGGCATCAATCGGACGCCAGAACAGGTCCGAAGCTGACCGGAGCAAACGCCGCCATGAACTACGCCGCCGCACTGGCGCTCATCTTTCTTGCCCTTCCGGGCAGCGGTCTTGCCGCTGCCCAGGGCAGCCTTTCGAAACCGGCCACCGGCGTCGACATGAAGGCGACCCCGTCCAGCTTCCGCGACCTGTCCAAGCGCCTGATGCCCGCCGTCGTGAACATCTCGACCGAGCAGGTCATCGCTTCAGGTATGCCCACCTTCCCGGAAGGCTCGCCCGCCGAACGCTTCAACGAATATTTCGGCCGGGACGGTGACGGGTTCGAACGCCAGGGCTCGCTCGGCTCCGGCTTCGTCATCAGCGCCGATGGCTACATCATTACCAACAACCACGTGATCGAGAAAGCCGACACGATCACGATCACGTTTTCGGATGGCCGCGAACTGCAGGCCAGACTCGTGGGGCGCGACCGTGACACCGACATCGCCGTGCTCAAAGTAACCTCGAAAACGCCGCTGCCCTTTGTCGAACTGGCCAATAGCGATACCGCTGTGGTCGGCGATTGGGTAATCGCCATAGGCAACCCGCTCGGCTTCGGAGGCTCTGTTTCCGCCGGCATCATCTCGGCCACGGGCCGGGATCTGAATACGGGGCGTTCGGACAATTACATTCAGACCGATGCCGCCATAAACCAGGGTAACTCCGGTGGTCCATTGTTCAACCTCGCCGGCCAGGTTGTCGGCGTTAACACCGCCATCATCTCCCAGTCCGGCGGCTCTATCGGCCTCGGCTTCTCGGTCCCGTCGAACACGGTGAAACGCATCAGCGCCGCCCTTATAAAGGAAGGACGCGTGCGCCGTCCCTGGCTTGGCGTCAACGTCCAGGATGCCGACGCTGCCCTTATCAAGGCCTACCGCGCCAAGGGCCTTACCGGTGTGATCATCACCCGCATTTCGGACGACAGCCCGGCCGCCAGAGCCAAGCTCGAAATCGGAGACCTGATCCTGGCCATCGACGGAAAATCCGTCACCGGCGTGCGCGAGATGACGCGCACCCTGTCGGAAAAGGCCATTGGCAAACCGGTGAAGCTCTCCATCGTCCGCGATGGCCGCGCCCGCGAAGTCAGCATAACGCTGACCGAACTGAAGGACGACGAGGAAACCGCCGCCGCCTCGGAGCCGGATACCGCCGCCAATTCGAATGATCTGGGGGCGGACCTTTCCCCCATAGATGGCGATATGCGCCGCCGCTACGGCATTCCGAAGGATATCTCGGGCGTCGTCGTCACCGCCGTCAGCCCGCGCGGGCGCGCCTACAACAAGCTGCGCCGCGCGGACGTCATCGTCGAGGTGAACTTCAACACTGTCTCCTCGGTCACGGACGCGCTTGCTAAGGTGAAAACCGGTCTTGCCACGCCCAACACGCCGATCCTCATCCGCGTCAAGCGCCGCGGTGAAACTGGCGGCTGGTTTGACCAGTTTGTCTCGATCGAAATCAATAAGTAGCGTCGCGCTTCCGCGCTACTCAGCTCCCTTGACTCCGAGCTTATGTTTCGACATTCGTTGAAATATGGAATCAAGTTCCGCTATTGATCGTCTCTCCGCTCTTGCCCAGCCGGGTCGGCTCGCGGTTTTCCGCCTCCTCGTCCGCGCGGGCCCGGAAGGCATCCCGGCCGGCGAGATCGCCGCCGCCTTGGGCCTTGCGCCCAACACACTCTCGTCCCAGCTCGCGATCCTCGTACAGGCGGGCCTTCTATCCAGCGCCCGGGAGGGCAGGGTGATCCGCTACGCCGCCCGCCCCGATGCGCTCAGTGAGCTGATCGTCTACCTTATGGAGGATTGCTGCGGCGGCCGTCCCGAAATCTGCCAGCCCGTGCAGGAAGCCGCCGCTCGCGCCGCCTGCTGCCCGCCGTCCAGAATCAGAGCCCGCCGGCCGTTGAGCGCATGAGCCGCTTCGAAAAATACCTCTCCGTCTGGGTCGCCCTCGCCCTCATCCTGGGTCTGGCGCTCGGTCAGCTGTTTGCGTCCGTCTTCAGCGCACTCGCCGCGTTCGAATATGCCAACGTCAATTTCGCCGTTGCCATCCTGATCTGGGCAATGGTCTGGCCGATGATGATCGGCGTCGAGTTCGCCGGCATTCGCGGGGCCTTCGCAAAGCCCAAGGGCCTGATCATCACGCTGGTGGTCAACTGGCTGATCAAGCCATTCACCATGGCCCTCCTCGGCGTTCTCTTCTTCGAACACGTCTTCGCGGGTCTGATTCCAGCCGATGACGCCAAATCCTACATCGCCGGCCTCATCCTCCTCGGCGCGGCGCCGTGCACGGCCATGGTGTTCGTCTGGTCGCAGCTGACGAAAGGCGACCCGGCCTATACGCTAGCGCAAGTCGGCGTGAATGATGCCGTCATGGTCTTTGCCTTCGCGCCCATCGTCGCGCTCCTGCTCGGTGTTGCGGAAATCTCCGTGCCTTGGGAAACGCTCCTGCTCTCGGTCGGCCTCTATGTTGTCATCCCGCTGATGGCCGGCATCATCGTGCGCCGGATGCTTATGTCGCAAGGCGGGCAGAGCGCTGTCGATACCTTCATGGTGCGGATCAAACCCGCCTCGGTCATCGGCCTTCTCGCCACCGTCGTTTTACTTTTCGGCTTCCAGGGCGGCGTTATCCTCGCCAACCCGTTAATCATCGCGCTTATCGCGGTGCCGATCATCCTCCAGTCCTACGGCATCTTCGCCTTCGCCTACGCCGCCGCCTTTGCCTGGAAAGTCCCGCATCGGATCGCCGCGCCCTGCGCCCTGATCGGAACATCGAACTTTTTCGAACTTGCCGTTGCGGTTGCCATCAGCCTTTTCGGTCTCAATTCCGGTGCTGCCCTCGCCACGGTCGTCGGCGTGCTGGTCGAAGTTCCGGTCATGCTGTCCCTTGTCGCCTTCGCCAATCGCACACGCGGAAAGTTCGCCC
Organism: Hyphomonas sp.; assembly: GCA_016124495.1. Taxonomy (GTDB): domain Bacteria; phylum Pseudomonadota; class Alphaproteobacteria; order Caulobacterales; family Hyphomonadaceae; genus Hyphomonas. The sequence goes on from WGNP01000008.1 coordinate 111,087, forward strand.
CCTTCGAGACGGAGCCTGAATGAAGATCCTTTTCCTCTGCGTTGCTAATTCCGCCCGCAGCCAGATGGCCGAAGGTCTCGCCCGCCACCTTCTTGGCCACGGCGCCGAAATCATCTCGGCCGGTTCCGCGCCGACCAAACCCAACCCCTATGCCATCGAGGCAATGAAAGACCGGGGCATCGACATCACCACCCACACGTCGAAATCCGTTGCGTCTCTGGACGCCGCCGCCTTCGACTACGTCATCACCCTCTGCGCCGAGGAGATCTGTCCCTGGCTGCCCGGCAAGACCCGGCGCCTTCACTGGCCCATCGACGATCCCGCCCGTGCCGACCCTGCCCTGACGCCTGCGGACTTCCGCGCCCGCTTCGCCGCCGCCCGAAACGAGATCGAAGCCCGTATCGAAGCCTTCCGCCGGGAGGCTGCAGGGTTTAAGATCACCTGATCATGCTGGAATATTCAGTCACCGCAAAACGCATCGACGCTCACAGCAGCGAGGCCTTTACGAAATCAGCCTCTCTTGTGCTCGACACCGATCTTGCGGGCCGGCCGGACGCTTTCAATCCGGCGGAACTGTTTCTTGCCTCCATCGCTGCCTGTATCCTGAAGGGCATCGAGCGGGTTACTCCGCTCCTTGGGTTCAGTCTCGACGGGGTGGAAGTCCGGCTGCACGGTGAGCGCCAGGATTCGCCGCCGAAAATGACCTCCGTCAGCTACGAGATCATCGTCCAGACCACCGAAACAGACCAGCGGCTCGAGCTGCTGCACAAGAATGTCCGAAAGTATGGCACCATCTCGAATACGGTTGCGAGCGTCACTCACCTTGCGGGGAGCATCCGCAGGCGTTAGCCTTGGCGAAGTTTCCGCAAGGGAAAACAGGCCCGGTTAGTGCCTGCGTTTTATACGCGCAGATGCCGTTTGGGCTCGCCAATGCCCGCAACGCAGGCTAAGAGCGGGTTAAATCATACTATTTAGGGCTGAGAGTCACTCCATGATCCATCCTTCGCTCATTGCCATCGGCGCCATTGTCCTCGTGTTCGGTATCCTGAACCTTATCGAGTTCAAACGCATCGACTAGTCTCGAAAGGGCAGGTGCCATGCCCGATCCCGTGCTGATTGCCTCGCTTCTCGGCGGCCTCGTGCTTCTGGCCCTTGGGGGGGACCTTCTCGTGCGCGGTGCGGTCCGCACCGGCCGGGCGATGGGCGCCAGTCCCCTCATCGCAGGCATCTTTATCGTCGCGCTCGGCACGTCACTGCCGGAAATCTTCGTGTCGGTGAACGCCGCGTTCAGTGGCAGTCCGGGCCTCGCCGTCGGCAACATCGTCGGCTCCAGCATCGCCAACGTCTTCCTCGTCCTCGCCATTCCTGCCCTGATCTTTCCGGTCATGGCAGGCGGTCCGGGGCAGGGACGCGCCCTGTTTGCCACGCTTCTCGCCACCGCCCTGTGGATCGGTATGACAGCGGTGATGCCGCTGAACCCTCTGGTCGGCATCTGCTTCCTCTGTGTACTGATCGGCTATACCGGCCTGAGCCTGTTTGCGGCCCGCCGCGATGAAGTCGCCGGCAAGCCGACCGGTGTGCGCGAACACAAATCCGAAGGCCCGCCCCTCTGGCGCGCCCTGATCTATCTCCCCGTCGGCGCCGCCGCCCTCGTCTTCGCCTCGGGTCTCATTGTGGACGGCTCTGACGGTCTCGCCCGCGTCGCCGGCATCCCGGAAGAATATATCGGCCTCACGCTGCTGGCAGTCGGCACGTCGTTGCCGGAGATCGGCGCCTCGATTGCCGCCGCTGCCCGCAAGCGCGGCGATGTCCTTGTCGGCAACATCCTCGGTTCCAACATTATCAACATCCTCGGCGCCGGCGGCATCGTGGCAATGAGCGGCGAAGTACGCATCGCCCGCCTGTTCCATACCTACGACCATTGGGTCATGGGTTTCGCCGCTGTCGTGCTCGCCGCACTGATCCTCACTAAAGCAAAGATCGGCCGCCTGATGGCGCTGCTGCTTCTCCTGCTCTATGCCCTTTATATCTACGGCCTGGTCAACGGGGTCAGTCTGCTCGGCCTGTATGAAGTGGTCGCCGGATGAAACCCGGCGGCGCGCTCGTCACCGGTGCCGGAATGCGCCTCGGCCGGGCGATGGCCGAGGCGCTCGGCGCCGATGGCTGGGCGGTGGCGGTCCACTATCGCGGCTCCAAAGCCGGCGCCGAAGAGGCCGCAGCCGCGATCCGCAAGGCGGGTGGACGCGCCGAGCTCATCGCCTGCGATCTCGCGAATGAAGCCGCCAGAGGGGATTTAGTCGCCGAAGCCGCCCGGAAGCTTGGACGGCCGGTCTCGCTGCTCGTCAATTCTGCTTCCACCTTTGCCGATGATACAGCTACGGATCATTCCCGCGCCGACTGGGACCATCATTTCGAGCCTAACCTGCGCGCGCCCATCCACCTCGCCCAGCAGCTTGCCCGCGCGCTTCCGGCCGGTGAGAAAGGCCTCGTCGTCAACCTGATCGACCAGCGCGTCTGGAAACTCACGCCGCAATTCTTCACCTACACCCTGTCCAAGGCCGCGCTCTGGCAGGCAACGCAAACCCTTGCCCAGGCCCTCGCGCCGAACCTCCGCGTCAATGCCATCGGGCCCGGCCCGACGCTGCAAAGCATCCACCAGTCTGCGGAAGCCTTCGCGGCCGAAACCGCCGCGACCCTCACCGGCGAAGGCTCCAGTCCGGACGAGATCGTCAGGGCCCTGCGCTATTTCATCTCTGCAACCAGCGTCACCGGCCAGATGATCGCCTCCGACGGGGGCCAGCACCTGATGTGGCAAACCCCTGATACCCAGATCTGAGGCCCTTCCTTGAATTTCGGCTCCGACACCACGGCTCCGGCCCATCCGCGCGTTTTAGAAGCGCTCGCCCGTGTCAATTCCGGCGCCGAGGCCAGCTATGGCAGCGACGCCGTCACCGCCCGCCTGCGGAGCGTGATTGCGCGGGTGTTCGAAACCGATGACTTCGACTTCTGGCTCACCGCCTCCGGCACAGCGTCCAACGCGCTCGCCCTTTCCTGTTTCTGCCCCCCCACAGGTGCCATTCTCTGCCATGAGGAGGCGCATATCGAGCGTGACGAGCGCGGCGCGCCCGCCTTTTTCTCCGGGGGCGGACAATTGCGCCTGCTGCCCGGCTTCGGCGCGAAGATCGATCCGACAGCCTTTGCCCGCGCGGTCGATGCCAACAATCCGGACTTCGTGCATGAAACACCCCTGCATGCCGTCTCCCTGACCAACCTTACCGAATGCGGCCTGGCCTATCAGCCTGCCGAGATCGCCGCTTTCGCCGGACGCGCAAAAGCGACAGGTCTCGCTGTGCATCTCGACGGCGCCCGTCTCGCTAATGCGCTGATCGGCACCGGCATGATGCCGGCTGCGATGACCTGGCAGGCCGGGGTCGATGTGCTCACCCTAGGCCTTACCAAGACCGGCGCGATGGGCTGTGAGATCATCCTCCTGTTTGGCGCCGCGCGCGCCAAGGCAACAGAGCTCCGTATACGGGCCAAGCGTTCCGGCCATATGCCGCCCAAGATGCGTTTCCTCGCGGCCCAGGCCGAAGCGATGCTTGAAGATGGTCTCTGGCTGAAACTCGCGGGGCATGCCAACGCCATGGCGCGCGATCTGGCCGAAGGATTTGAACGAAAGGGCTTCAAGCTGGCCTATCCGCGGGAAGGCAATGAAGTGTTCGTGATGTTGCCCGAGGCTTCTGCACGGAAACTTCAGGCGGCCGGCGCGGCGTTCTATCCCTGGCCGGGCGGCGCCTCGCGCTTCGTCTGTTCATGGTCGAGCGACGCAGCCGGTGTCGGCGCGCTGCTTGGCGCACTTTAGTCCGTCTGCGGCGTAAGCGCCCGGCCGAGCCAACCTTTCAGGTGGCCCATCGTGGCGCCCGCATCTATCGGCGCGGACGAAGCGCCGCCCAGCAATTCCTGGTGCAGCGCCATCACCAGCATCGGCGACAGCGCCGCGAGCGCGGCCGCTCGCAGGGCTGTTTCCTCGTGCGGCGCGCCGGTTGTGCCGCGCAGTTTCTCGCTTACGGCTTTCAGCGCTGGCTCCAGCACTTTTTCCAGATAGGCCTTCCCGGCGCATTCGTCGGCGAGGCCCTCGATCAGGCCGAAGGCGTGCGCGCGGGTGAAGCCGCCGAGTTTGATGCCGGCCTCGGAGATCCGGAAGTATTCCGCAAACGCTTCGGCGGGGCTTGCCGACGGCGTGGCCACCATCGCCCATAGCGGCGTTGCGCGCCGGCCGATTGTCTCGAGGATTTCGACTACCAGTCCCTGGCGGTCATGAAAATAATGGCGCAGTGTCGGCTCAGACTGCTGCACCGCCATGGCAAACTGGCGCAGCGACGGGCGGCGCAGGTCAGCCGAGAGTGCAAAGTCCGTCAACGCATCGAGCAGCGCCGCGCGCTTCTCGTCAAAGTCGTGGTTGCGGGTACCGGCAGGTCTGGGCATTCTCCACTCCCGTGGGGCTTTGTGAGGAGACCGGGGAGTTAGCCACGAACACGGAGCCCCGATACCATTATATGTAGTGAACACTTGTCACGTATGTCTGCCATACAATCGGGGCAGGCGAAAAAAGGACCAGAAGGCCTGTAAGCCGGGTTCTGTTCGCCCCTTGCGGGGTCTGGCAGCCATTCCTCTGGGACGCCCATTGCTGGGCGCCTCACGCGACACACCCGGGGCACGGGCATAAGACGGCCCATATGTGCCCCCTACTTGGTCTTGCTCCGGGCGGGGTTTGCCTTGCCAGCCCTGTTGCCAGGCCTGCGGTGGGCTCTTACCCCACCCTTTCACCCTTTCCTCTTGGCGAACGCCGCGAGGTGGTTTGCTTTCTGTGGCACTTTCCCTCGGCTTGCGCCGGGCGGCCGTTAGCCGTCGCCCTGTCTCGTTGGAGCCCGGACTTTCCTCCAGCATGAAGTTACCCCCATACCAGCGGCTGCCCGGCCTTCTGGTCTTGCGTGGCACTATAGTCCCTTCACGCCGCCGGGGGAAGGGCGCGACCGTGCCGGAGCTTTGAAGCGGTCTGAGCGACCCGCCGTCCCCACCGCCGCTCAGAAACCGCCCTTCGCCATGTATCAGAAGACGTGGGGCAATCGCCGAAGACGGACACTAATAGCTCGAGGACGGATGACCGGTCTGGAAAAATCCATGCTTCTTCTATGCAAAACGATCTCTGCCCCCAAACGGAGGAGCTATAGGTGGCCACAGCGCCCTGAGCCGATATTAGCTTGCGTGAGACAGCCAACCTTAGGCACTGACTGGCGGTTTTGCCGCAAGCGGCGCTCAGTCCGTCTCAGGAGCAGAATACGCTAGGTGTCCTCTTTGGTGGCGGAAGCATTGCCGCAAAATCTCCAGGCGATCTCCTCACCCCCATGAAAAGGAACGATCGGAATGCCTGCTTCGATCATCTGTACGGGAACAAGCTGCGGCTTGCGCTCGATGGTGACGAACTCTGAGTTCAGGGGAAGGCCGTAAAAGCGCGGACCGTTCTCTGACGCGAAAGCCTCAAGGTGTTGGAGTGCGCCTTCTTCTTCAAATACACGCGCATAACTCTCCAGCGCAAAGGGCGCATTGAATATGCCGGCGCACCCGCACGCGGACTCCTTGTCGCTGACCGCATGCGGCGCGGAGTCTGTGCCGAGGAAGAATTTCGCGGAACCTGACGTTGCGGCCGCCCGCAAGGCGAGCCGATGGCCCTCCCGTTTGGCGATTGGCAAGCAATAGAAATGAGGGCGGATTCCGCCTTCGAACATGGCGTTGCGATTGATCGCCAGATGGTGCGGCGTGATGGTGGCTGCGAGATTTGGACCAGCGGCTTTGACGAACGCGGCCGCTTCGGCTGTCGTGATGTGTTCGAACACCACCTTGAGCGCTGGAAAGTCAGCGATCAGCTTGCTGAGGATCCGGTCAATGAAAACCGCCTCCCTGTCAAAGATGTCGACATGGCGGTCGGTGACCTCCCCGTGCAGTAGCAGTGGCATTCCGATGCGCTCCATGGCCTCGAGCACAGGATAGATCTTTCTTATGTCTGTGACGCCGTGATCTGAATTAGTGGTGGCGTGAGCGGGGTAAAGCTTGCAGGCTGTGAAGACGCCTTCTGCAAATCCGCGTTCGACCTCACCGGGGTCGATTGTGTCGGTGAGGTAGCAGGTCATCAAAGGCGTGAAGACAACGCCAGGCTCAAGGGCGGCAAGGATGCGATCGCGGTAGGCGGCTCCGGCTGCAGCGGTTGTGATCGGAGGGCTCAGATTTGGCATCACGATTGCCCGCGCAAACTGCCTCGCTGTGTAGCCCACGACCGAAGCGAGCAATGCGCCGTCTCGCAGATGGACATGCCAGTCATCGGGGCGTCGCAACGTCAGCCGGACGGGCGCCCCTACCGCGCCTTTGTAAGATGTTTGCACAGACAAGTTCCTCCGCAGCAGCTGCAACATGGGTCACGGCGCCGTGCCGCGACGACGCCTGATCCAGTGTGATCAAACCTGAGATATTTCAGTCGAGCGCCGTTGAACAGCATGAAGCGTCGACACTTGTAGTGAAAGGTCAGATTGTACGCCATACCAAGTGCCCGGAGCCTCGGCATATTGATCGAGCGGCTTGGATCGACTGCCTCGCAATCGCCAGGAGGGTCAGGGATTGCAGTAGGGGCAATGCGCCGGATCCGCTTCTGTCAGGCCGTCTGAGCGTGGCTGGCTTGTTTCGTGGTCGCACATGAAACATCCCATAATCTCATGCAGCACCCATGCTGTCGGAGCTCCGCACCAGCTGCACGGCAAACCGGCTTCAGTGCCTTTCACGCCCCAGCCCGGGGCGCTGCAGCTGCCACAGCTCTGACAGAGACGGTCAGCGAGTTTCTTTGCGAGCGACCCGATGGACATCATCCGTCTGGGATTGAAGTGGGCGCGCATGTCGGTCTGAACGAAGGCTAGGCCATCGCTCGAGACACGGGCCGCATGCACGATCGCCGCTTCCAGGTTTTCTGAGGTCTGTATGCCCTTTTGAACGATACCTGCCGGGCCAGTGTTTGGCCGCACAATCATCGCCTGATCCGGAAATCCGGTCGCGCGAATCTGATCTTCAATATCGATCATGCTTGCGGTGTCCCAGCTCGCATAAGAGGGGGCCAGATCGATACTTTGTTCCATCGCGACGAGGCCGCTTCTTGCGTCGACCAATACAAGTTTTTCGAGGCCGACCGGGATGAACGGCATTTGAGGATGCGGACCGAAGCTGCCCTCGCTCGCAATAGCAAGATCCAGCCCGGACACTTTCAATCCAAGCCGGGCCTTCGCGACAAGCACCTCATCCATGCTGCCTGCTCGCTCGATTTCACCCGAGAACGTTCCCAGCTGGTCTGTATCGAGATCACCGGGCACTTCGATGTCGATGCCCAGGATGTCCCGAAACGCCGGCACGATGGCGCGCTCTTTGCCATGCATGGTGGCCAGGGCCGCGCGGCGTCCGGCAAAGGCAGATGCAGGCCCTTTCATCAGAAACATCCCTATCGCTTTTAAAGTTCCAGGCTGCGATAGACGCGGATGCGGCCATCTCGGTGTTGTGCGGGCCGGGACCGTCTAAGAATTCTGGCCGATCGGGCGCAATCATAATTTCGATGATGGCGACGCAAGTAATTCTCTCCTTTGCCGGTATCAACACGCCCAAGTGTCTAGAACTTCGGGCGTTGGTTGTCACCGAGCGAAACGTGCGACGACAGCTCCGATCGTCACCGTCGGCGGCGGGTAGGCTCACCAGCCTGCGGTCATCGGAAAACCAGGCCGCAACCTGTCAAGAGTTCTAAAGCGCTCGCGCGCGAGTTGAGCGTTGCGTCGTCGGGCGCGAACTTGACCGTCTGATGTTTCCGGGCAGCGCCCGTCCGCAGGCTCCAATGAGCAACAGCGAGAAGACCCAACCGATCCATCCGCTTCGCCAGCGCATGATCGCGCACATGACCCTGCGCTGCATCAGCGAGACCAGCCAGTGCGCCTATGTCCGATGCGGTCGCAACTGCTGCGCCCGTCTCAAGCTGGCGCCTGGCGCGCTCATCCTTGTGCTGATCACCGCCACCTTCGTGGCCAAGGCGGCTATCACCGGCTTCCAGATGATTGCGGGCACCGCAGGGCGCACAGGGTTTGCGCGTTTCCAGGGCGTGTCGCTGCTGCTGACCGGCTCGCTGGTATTTCTGGTCTGGCTGCTCGGCCTGCTGCAGCTGATCATCACGGTGATTTCCGCCGGAGGCGGCTGCGAGATCGGCCAGTTTACAGGGGAGATCGCGGCGGTTGCTGATACGCTGCGGATTTCCAGGGTGGTTGCGGGCTTTGCGATCTTCTATCTGATCCTCGAGCTAAGACTTCGCGGATATCTGAACAGGGGGACGAAGGCTATTGGGGCCGGCGCGGCGGCGGGGACGGTCGCATTCGTCTTCGTGGCGTTCCTGTTTCAGCTCTACCTCTGTTATTCCGTTCTCGGGGCACTCTACGGGGCGCTCGCCTCGCTGATATTTGGTTTTGTCCGGCCGTCGGCCTGAGTGATGTTGCTGCTACTCGGCGCAGCGCTGGCCGCGGAATGGTCTCAGGCCTGGGGCGAGGACGGCGCTGACGCCGCTGCATAGGCCCCGGCGATCTGCGTGAGCCGGCGCAGGGTGCGTGCATCTGCCATCCCGGTGATGGCGTCCGGCAGGAACCGGCGCTGGAAGGCACGCAGCGCGGCCGGCACATCCGAGATGTCATAGCCGATGGCGCCGAGCTGGCGGTTAAGGCCGCCCGGATCGCCGCCCATCCAGACACAGCCCGCCCCGGAACCTTCCGGCGGCCAAAGTCCGATCCCCGCCGCCGCAAGGTGGGGCCAGGGAAAATGCTCGCCCGGATCAATCTTGCGCTTCGGCGCAATGTCCGAGTGCCCGACGATCCGGACCTGAGGAATGGAATGACGCGCAATGATCTGCCCCGCGAGTTCGATGACCGCCTCGATCTGCGCGTCCGGATAGGGTGGCAGCTGTTTGCCGGGCAGCGGGAAGTCATGTCCGCCGTTGACGATCTCGATGCCGACGGAGCGCGAGTTGAGGTCATCATCGCCTTGCCAGCCGGAAAGGCCTGCATGCCAGGCCCGCCGGCTTTCATCGACAAGCTTCGCGATGCGTCCGTCTTCCCAGACCATGTAATGGGCGGCGACCTTCGCCTCGGGATCGCGCATCCGGTCCAGCGCCGCCTGCCCGGATTGCATGCCGGTATAGTGCAGCACGAGCAGGTCCACCTTCTGGCGGCGCTCATCGTGATTGGGGCTCGGCGTCTCTTCAAGGCGCATCAGGAATCTCCGGAAGCGTACTTCTTTCCGAGGGCTGCTTCTGGCAGCACGCTATTCGGCCTGATCGCAATGAGGAAGACCCCGGCGAGCGAAACTGCGCCGCCGATGACGAGTTTCCAGGTGAAAGGCTCGTTCAGCAGGGTCACGCCGAACAGCACGCCCCAGAGCGGCGTCATCAGCGTCAGCGGCGAAAGGAGCGAGACGTCATGACGTTTCAGCAGGGTATAGAAGGCCGAGTGGGCGAAGATCGAGACGCCGACAATGGCGAACAGGCTCGCCAGCCAGACCTGCCAGCCGCCGGCTACATAGGCGGCAACCTGGCCGGTTTCGAGCGCGGCGGAGAGGGCGAACAAGGGCGCGAAGCTGAACAGGCCGACCCAGGCGGAGAGGTTCAGCGGGTGCATCTCCGGCATGCGCTTCATTACGATGCCGCCCGCAGATCCAAGCACCGCCGCGAAGAAGATCAGGAGCAGGCCGAAAGACAGGCTGAAGGAGCCGGGATCGAAGGCGATGACGACGACACCTGCAAAGGCTAGCGAAATGCCGAGCCCGCGTCGCCAGCCGATCTTCTCTCCGAGGAAGATCATACTCATGATCGTCGACATCGGCACGCCAAGCTGTCCGGTGACGGCGGCGGCGGAGACATCAGCATTGGCGAGGCCGACGAAGAGAAGTCCGAAGTTGAGGCAGCCGATCAGCATGGCGATCAGGAACAGGGTGCCCAGGTTCTTCGGTACCGGCCACAGGAACGGGATCAGGAAGACGGCGACACCAAAAAAGCGGATCGCGGCAAAGAAAAGCGGCGGGACACTGAAATCCGACACGACCCAGCGGGTCATGACGAGGTTCACGCCCCAGACGAAGCAGATGAGAAAGAGGAGGGCGAAGTCACGCAAAGACATGCTTCGGCCCTATCAGTCTTTTTCCGCGGCGGGCAGGGGGGACGCGGCGTGAAGGGGGCAGCGCTGCTATGCAGCGCCGAGCCACTTTACCGGGAGTTTGAGATAGACCTTGCCGTCCGCCTCCGCGGGCGGAAGGGCACCGGCGCGGATGTTGACCTGCAAGGAGGGCAGGATGAGGCGCGGCGCGGCAAGCGTCTTGTCACGGGCCTCGCGCATTTCGACAAAGTCGTGCTCGCTCACGCCGTCATGGACGTGGACATTGCTGGCGCGCTCTTCGGCGACCGTCGTTTCCCAGACAAAGGTGTCGCGGGATTCCGGCAGGTAGTCGTGTCCGACGAAAACGCGGGTTTCGGACGGCAGGGCGAGGATCTTGTGGATCGAGCGAAACAGGGTTGCCGCATCGCCGCCTGGAAAATCGGCGCGGGCGGTACCATAGTCCGGCATGAACAGCGTGTCGCCGACGAAGGCCATGTCGTCGATCAGATAGGTGACGCAGGCGGGCGTGTGGCCGGGCGTGTGGAGCACGCGGATCTCGAGATTGCCCAGCGGGAGCGTGTCGCCGTCTTTGAGCAGCAGGTCGAAGACATGTGCATCGGGCGTATCGCTGGTCACACCGAAAAGCGGGACGAAGGCTTTCTGAACCTTGGTGATGTGGGCGCCGATGCCGAGTTTCGCGCCGGTCAGGCGGCGCAGGTAATCGGCGCCGGAGAGGTGGTCGGCATGGGCGTGGGTGTCGAGGATCCAGTCGATGCGGAGGTTTTCTTCTGCCGCCGCCGAGATCACGGCATCGGCCGAAACCGTGCTGAGGCGGCCGGCATTGGGGTCGAAGTCGAGTACGGGATCGATCACGGCCGCGGCGCGGGTCGCGGGATCCCAGACAAGGTAGGTGACCGTATGAGTGGCCGCGTCGAAGAAGGATTTGAGCATCGCCATGGGGCGTCTCCTTTCAATATTGAGACAGCTATATATTAGCACTTGCTAAATTAGCAACGCCGAATATATGTAATCCATGAAACAGACGTCCCTTGACCCCGCCCAGTTCCGACAACGTGCCGGTGAAGCTGCCAAGCTGCTGCGCACGATGTCAAACGAGCACCGCCTGATGATCCTGTGCCGCCTCGGCGACGGCGAACTTTCAGCAGGTGAACTTCAAAGCGGAACCACGCTGTCTCAGTCCGCGCTTTCACAGCACCTCGCGGTGCTGCGGGAAGACGGGCTGGTGGCGACCCGGCGGGCGGGCCTGAATATCTTCTATCGGATCGCGGACCCTTCCGTGCTCCGGGTCATCGAAACGCTGGCAGCGATCTTCTGCCCTGAGGACTTAAAACCATGAGTACACTGACGAAAATTGATCCGCAGACGCTTGCGGACGGACTGCGGTCCGGCAAGTTTCACCTGATCGATATCCGCGAGGCGGACGAATTCGCACGCGAGCATATCGGCGGCGCAGTTTCCATTCCGCTGTCGCAAGTCGAGCAGGCGGATGTGAAAATCGAGGCGGGTCGCACGGCTGTGTTCCATTGCAAGAGCGGAATGCGGACCGAAGCCAACTGCGCCAGGCTGGCCAGCCGCATCGACGGCGATGCGCTGTTGCTGGACGGCGGCCTGGATGCCTGGAAGAAGGCCGGGCTACCGGTGAGTGACAATGCCAAGGCGCCGCTGCCGATGAACCGGCAGGTGCAGATTACGGCCGGAACGCTCGTGCTGGCCGGCGCGCTGATCGGCACGTTCATTCATCCGGCGGGTTATGCCCTGTCGGGATTGATTGGCGCGGGCCTGATCTTTGCGGGCGCCAGCGGCTGGTGCGGCATGGCGAATGTGCTGGCCGCGATGCCCTGGAACAGGACGGCCTGAGCGGCGCAGGATGATTGAACTCACAACTTCGGTGGTCGTCGCGGCCCTGCTGAGCGGGGCGCTGATCGGCCTTTTCCTGGGCACCTTCGGGGGCGGGGGGTCGGTGCTGGCGGCGCCGCTGCTGCTCTACGCCGTCGGTGTGACTGATCCGCACCTCGCGATCGGCACGTCGGCGGCGGCCGTCGCGGCGATCGCCCTCGTCAGCCTGACAGGGCACTGGCGCGCGGGCCGCGTGAAGTGGCCTTGCGCCATCGTGTTTGCACTGGCCGGTATCATCGGTTCGCTGCTCGGTTCGACGCTGGCCCTGCGGGTGGAGGGCGATGTGCTGCTTTTGGCCTTCGCGTTTGCGATGGCGGCGATCGGCCTCTCGATGTTGCGCAGGCCCAAGACCGAGGGCGACCCGGATGTACACATCACGGCGAAACTGATGGCGCGGATCGCGCCGATGGGAGTTGGCGTCGGCGGCGCGTCGGGTTTCTTCGGGATCGGCGGCGGCTTCCTGATCGTGCCCGGCCTGATGATGGCGACCGGCATGACGCTGGCGAATGCCACGGCGTCGTCGCTGGTCTCGGTCGCCGTGTTCGGGGCTTCGACGGCATCGAATTATGCGCTGCACGGAGAAGTCGATTTCCGCCTGGCGGGATTGCTGCTTGCGGGCGGGGCGGCTGGCGGAGCAATCGGCGTGCTGCTCTCTCGGGCGCTGGCAACCCGGGTGCGTCTCGCGCGGTCCGCGTTTGCTGTCCTGATTGTCATCGTCGCGGTCTATGTCGGGTGGAAAGCAGCCAGTTCGCTGGGCTGGACGGGTTGAAGCGAACGCAGCGGTGGCTGTGGATGGTTGCTAATTCTGCCTTAAAGCGCTGATATAAGCTTTAAGGTGGGTTGTCCGGCCCGCGCAGCCTTGCGCGGCTATAAGGGAGAGAGCTGATGAGCCTGATCTGGTGGATATTGCCGTCTGTTGCAGGTGTTCTGGGCCTGATCCTCCTGTTCGCGGGCTTTGCGAAGATGGCCGGTCTTAAACCTTTCGCAGGTGTCGCGCGCCTCGCGTTCGGGTCGGGTTTTCTGGGTCTGGCGGGCGTGATCGCCTTCGCGGGCCTGAACATCCAGACTTACAAGCGCCTGACCTATGAGCGGCCTGTAGCGACGGTCAAATTTACCGCGGTTCCCGACCAGGCCGATGCCTATCGTGCGGACGTGGTATTCTCCGACGGCCAGACCCTGCTGCAGGCAGATGGCAGCGCGCCGGTTTTCCGGGGCAACGAGTGGCAGATGGGCGCCAAGGTCATCAAGTTCAAACCGATGGCCAACATCCTCGGCTATGATTCGATTTACCGGCTGGAGCATATGCGCTCGCTGGATGCGATGCAGTTTTCCTCGGAAGCCGTCACCGAAGGCAAGATCGACGGGTTGAAGATTGTCGAGACTGAACCCGGCATTGATGTCGGCGGCCTCGCGGCAAAGTATGGCTCGCGATTCGGGATCGACGCCGAATACGGCTCAGCCACCTACCAGCCGATGGGCGACGGGTTCGAGTATGAGGTCTCGATCACGCAGGACGCCCTGATCGCGCGCCCGAGCGAAGCGACGAAATCCAAGATCCAGGACGGCGCCTATCCTGGCTTCCGGCCGATTGGCGGATCTAACCGATGAACGCCTGGGAGCGGTATGTCGTTCCGAACCTGATCGCGTGCGCGTGTTCCTCGCGCCCGATCATGAAACAGCGCGCGAAAGTTGTTCCGAAGGCGGAAGGTATCGTGCTGGAACTCGGTTGCGGGTCGGGCACCAATTTCGCAATGTATGATCCCGGCAAGGTTGACAAGCTCTACGCGCTGGAGCCCGCGCCCGGCATGATCGTCAAGGCGAAGCGAGCCGCAGGCGAACTCGGCATCGGCAAGAGTATCGAGTTTCTCGAGACCGGCGCCGAGAATATTCCGCTCCCGGATAAATCGGTCGACACCGTCATGATCACTTTTGTGCTGTGTACGATCCCCGACTGGGCAGGCGCCCTCGCCGAAACGCGGCGCGTGCTGAAGCCGGGCGGCAAGATCCTGTTCACCGAGCATGGTCTTGCGCCGGACGAAGGCATTTCCAAATGGCAGCGCCGGGTCGAGCCGGTGTGGAAGCCGCTGGCGGGCGGATGCCACCTGACGCGCGATACGCTGGGCCTGCTGCGCGAGGGCGGCTTCCGCAGCGATGACGCCGAGACGATGTACCTGCCGAACACGCCGAAGATCGCCGGCTTTGTGAGCTGGGGTTCGGCGCAGGTCGCCTGATGCGGCGACCGCCTTACCTGCCATTTCTAAGCGGACCGCTCAGCCTTGCGCCGGGGCTGAAGCCGATTTCCCCAGAGGCTTGGCTTTCGCCTGATACCGAGGCGCAGGCCCTCCCGGAAAAGCGCAGCGTGATGCGGCATCATCGCGGTGAAGTCTACGGGGCGCGGAATGGCAGCGAACTGGCGGCGCTGGAGCTGGCGTCTGCGGTGCACGCTGTCGCCGGGCCGGGGGAGGGCGACTGGGCGAGCGCGCTCGAAGGTGCAGCCAGCGCAGTTTCGGATGACCTCTGTATACTGATCAAGGACGCTGGAGGCCTCTGGCGGCTGGAAGCGGCGAGCCTCTGCGCGCCGACCTTCTGGTGCCTTGGCGAGAAGCTTGGCGAGCCGCTCGGCGGTCTGCACGGACCGGTGCCGGGCGCGAACCCGGGCATGGTCTCGCGTATCCACCGGATGTTCGATGCGGTTCAGCCGGGTCAGGTGCTGGAGCGGTTCAACTGGACCGTCCAGCCGGGCGCTGCGCGGTTCACGCCGAGCCAGGCGCCGTTCAAGCAAATCGCCGCGCAGCTGCCCGCCGAAGGCGCGCTGGGTTCGCTGTGGTTTCGCGTCGAGCGGCAGACGATTTCTAAGCTGTCGATGTCCGGCGCGGTGGTGTTCACGATCCGCGTCGCGATTGATCCATTGCGGGCGGCGCTGGCCGGGGCGTCGCACGTTGAAGCGTTCCGTGCTGCCTGGGACGGGATCGATCCGGTGCTGGCGGACTACAAGGGCTGGCCGCATTACTCGCGGCTGGTGCGGGCGGCGCTGGCTGAGGCGACCTAGCGTTTCCGGGCTTTCCGGCGCGCCCGCGATACCCTACATCGCTGGGAGACGGCCCGTTTCAAACAGAGAGTGTGACACGACATGGACTTCCAGCAGATCCTTCTCGACCTCCAGAAACAGGCGAAACAGGCGGCCAGGGAATACGATCTCGACGGCAAGCTGAAGAAGGGCAAGGACCTCGGCGAAGCCGCGCTGGAGCGGCTGAAGACCGATCGGAACACGCAGATCGCGGCAGCGGGCGCGGGCGCGCTGATCACGGCGATGCTGCTGGGCACTAAGGGCGGACGGCGTTTCATCGGTGGCACGGCGAAGACCGGCGCGGTCGCAGGTCTCGGCGCGCTCGCCTATCATGCCTGGATGAAATCGCAGGGGCAGAAACCCGATCCGGAAGTCGAGCCGGCGCAGCTTGGCTATGCGACGGCGAAGAAGGCGGAGCCGGAATTCGCAGAAGCGCTGGTGCGCACGATCGTGGCGGCGGCCTGGGCGGACGGCATTCTGGACGAGGCGGAGAAAGTCGTGATCGATGGCGCGCTGAAAGAGGCGGGCCTTGGCGCGAAGGACCGCGCGATCCTGGAGAACACGCGGCCCGAATCCGAGACGCTGGACAAGATTGCCGCCGGCGCCGCTTCGCCGAACCATGCGGCGCAGCTCTACACGGCTGCCTGCGTCGTGACGGGTGATCCGACGGCGGAGGAAGCGGGATTCCTTGGGCGGCTGGCGGCGCGGCTCGGCATTGCCGAGGCGCATGCGGCGGCGATCCGGACGGAAGCCAAAGGCTGATGCAGTACTGGTTGTTGAAGTCTGAGCCGGACGCCTGGAGCTGGGACCAGCAGGTGGCGAAGGGCGAGACGGGGGAGATGTGGTCCGGCGTGCGCAACTATACCGCGCGCAACCACATGCGCGCGATGAAGCTGGGCGACCGGGCGTTTTTCTACCACTCCAACGAAGGCCTTGCGGTGGTTGGCGTGGTCGAGGTATGCGCGCTGTCGGCGCCGGATCCGACCGCCGATGATGTGCGGTGGGACTGCGTGACGGTCAAGGCGCTGGCGCCGATGCCGAGGCCGGTGACGCTGAAAGAAGTGAAGGCCAATCCCAAGCTGGCGGAGATGAGCCTTGTCGTTTCGTTCCGGCTGTCGGTCCAGCCGGTGTTGCCGGCGGAGTGGAAAGAGGTTTGCCGAATGGGCGGGATGGATCCGAAGACGCTGAAGGCTGCGTAGCGGGCGTCAGCCCCTATGCCCGTCTTCAAATCCCGCCAACGTCCATTCGGCGAAGGCGGCGAGGTTGCCGCCGGTGAAGAGGAAGCCGGCGACGCCTGCGGCGCGGGCGGCTTCGAGGTCGGCATCCTTGTCGCCAATGAGAAAGCTCAGCTCGCGTTTCACGGGAAAGTCCGCCATTGCGCGCAGCAGCATGCCGGGCTTCGGTTTGCGGTCGAAACTGTCGCGCCGGTAGCGGGGGTTCTCGCCGTCTTCATGGTAGGGGCAAAAGTAGATCCGATCGATCTTCGCGCCTGCTTCCGCAAGGCGCGCTTCCATCCAGGCGTGGAGCGCGTGCATGTCGTCTTCGGTGTAATAATTGCGGGCGATTCCGGACTGGTTCGTGACGACGAAGACATACCAGCCGCGCGCATTGAAAGCGGCAATCGCCTCGGCCGCGCCCTCGATGAATTCGAAATCCTCGATGCGGCTGACATAGCCCTTGTCAGCATTGATGACACCGTCGCGGTCAAGGAACAGGGCGGGCTTGTGCACGATCATGCGCCCCTCTTGGCTTAACCGGGCGGCGCCCGCAATCCTCGTCGGAGAGGCGAACGGGGTGGGAGCGCATTTCGGCGAGGCAACGCCGGGCATTTGTGAGGCGCTTGAGCCGGTTCTTGGTCCGATTCTGGGGCCGTTACTGGGCGAGACCTATGGCTGGCTGGATGTCATGCGGCATGCGCAGGATTTTCCCGAGGGCGCGATTGGCGGTGGCCTGGCTCACCGGTCTGGTGATCAGGAAGGCTTAGATTGATTACTCCGCCGGTCTGGCCACAGCGGTGACGGCATCCCGGTTAGCGCGCACGCCGATCAGGAACGGAATTATCGACAGGGCGGCGATCAGCGCAGCGAGCACGAAAGCGGCGCCGGCAAAATGCACCGGTGCGCCGGGGGCTGTGTAGGCGGAGAAGACCTGCGTCATCAGAACGGGGCTGAAGATCAGTGTGAAGGCCATGATTGAGGACTGCGCGCCCTGCAGCTCGCCCTGTGCATTCATCGGTGTGAGGTTGGCCGTGATCGTATTGATCGCCGGCATCACGACGCCGCCGACGGCGGAGACGGCGATCATCGCGAAGGCCATCCAGGGATGGATGGCAAAGGCAAAGCCGGTCATCGCGATTACGTGAACGCCGAGGCCGAGCATCGCGGCGCGCATGGCGCCGAGGCGTTTGATCAGCCAGCCCGACAGCATTGCCTGCGACAGGGCTGAGCCAAGGCCTACCGCGCCGAGGGACAGGCCGACTTCCCATTCCGACCAGCCATAGCGCGATGCGCCGTGATAGTTCCAGGTCGTCGGGTAGACCGAATGCGCAATCTGGAAGACGCCGATAGTGACGATGAACCAGGCGACGCGCGGCAGTTTCGAGAAGTGCTTCACGGCGCCGAACGGGTTGGCACGGGCGAGGCTGAACTCGCGGCGGTTCTCGCGGGCCAGGCTCTCGGGCAGGACGAACAGACCGTAGAGGAAGTTGAGGCCTGCAATCCCGGCAGCGACGAAGAAAGGCAGGCGCGTGTGGATCTCGCCGAGCAGGCCGCCGAAGACCGGGCCGAGGATGAAACCGAAGCCGAAGGCCGCGCCCAGGATGCCGAAGGCGCGGCCACGCTCTTCCGGCGCGGTGACATCGGCGACATAGGCGTTGGCGACGGATACGGTGCCAGAAAAGACGCCGGCGAGCGCGCGGCCAAGGAAGAGGATGCCGAGCGTCGGGGCGAGGCCGAGGATCACCATGTCGACGCCGAGCATGGCGATCGAGATCAGAAGGATGGGGCGGCGGCCATACTTGTCGGACAGGCCGCCGAGCAGCGGCATGGCGAGGAAATTGGCGACCGCAAAGGCGACCGCCAGCCAGCCGTTCGACTTGATCGCGATCTCGATGGGCTGGTTCGTCAGTTCGGCCAGCAGGGCCGGCATGATCGGCATGATGAGGCCGAAGGACAGCATGTTGAGGGCCACCGCGACCACCACGAACAGGAAGGCATTCTTTCCGGGCTGGCGGGCAGGCGCGGGCGTTATCATGCTGCACCATTGGTTGTGGCGGAAGGCTGCGTCAATCGCGGCGTGCAAGTCACAGTCTTGCCGGCGGATGTGGCAAGAGATTTTAATTATCAGAAATATTTCTGCCGAAGTGAAAATATATAGTCAAGCGCCGGGGAGGGCTCTTGCTTTCCACAGCGTCAGGTGGCGGAAACATCCGCCATGGCTGGTGAACTGCCCCTGACGCGCAACGCGGTGTCGCCCGGGACGGCGGAGGCGATCCGTGCGGCCGTGCGCGCGGCGACGCAGATGGGAGGGTCGCGACTGGCGCGCCTGGAGGATGCGCTCGGCCTGTTCGCGCTCCTGTCCGATCCGTTGGTGCATGCCCCGATCTACACGCTACCGCGGCCCCTGACGGAGGCGAGCGTGGCGGCGTTCATTGCGATGCACCTTGAGGAGCGTGCGGCAGGTGAAGGGCTGCTGTTCGTGCGCGAAGGCGAGGACGGGCAAGTGATGGGTTATTCCGATGTCCAGGTCTGGCCGGACTGGGGCGCGGGAGAACTCGGCGGGGCGCTGCATCCCTCGCTGCACGGCAAGGGCGCGGGCGGGCGCGGGGCGGCAGCGAGCTTTGCCTGGATGTTCGAGGCGCTGGGTCTGGACCTGCTCTGCGAGACGGCGGCGCTGGACAATGTTGCGACGCAGCGGATGCTCGACGGGCTGGGGTTCCGGCGGATGGGGCAGACGCTCAGCACACGGCCGGACGGGACGACGCGGGCAAGCCTCGTCTGGGAGATGACCCGGGCCGAGTGGGCGGCGCAGCATGGCTTTGGCTGATTGATCCGGCGCGCGCCCCGGGCTAGGGCGCGGGCATGACACTCACGGTTCTCCTGATTGAAGCGGCCGGCTGGATCGGCGCAAGCCTGATCCTCGGCGCCTATATCCTGCTCTCGGCGGGCAAGATGCAGGGCAATTCGCCCGCCTATCAGTGGATGAACGTCATCGGCGCGGCAGGGTTCATCCTCAACAGCGGCTATCACGGGGCGATACCTTCCGTAGCCATCAACGTGCTCTGGATAGCCATCGGAGGATTTGCCTTGTGGCGGATTTATAAAGGTGTGAAATCGGCATAATCAGGCCGGAGCCGGGCACAGCCGTCAGAGGAAGCCTTCGCATGCTGCAGCGGTTTGATGCGTTAGAGCCCCTGGTGCAGGCGCTGGCCAGCCGCGCCGCCGGTCTGGAGCGGCCTTACGTAGTCGCCGTGGACGGACGGAGCGCGGCGGGCAAGACGATGCTGGCCGCAGCCCTGGCTGAACGGCTGGACGCGACGGTGATCGCCGGGGATGATTTCTATACCGGCGGCACGCAGGTGCGTTTGGAGCGGCCGGCGGCGCTGGTGACGGCCTGTACGGACTGGCGGGAACAGCGCATCGTTCTGGAGGCCTTGAGATCTGGTCAGAACTCGTCCTGGCATGCGTTTGATTGGGACGCGTTCGACGGCAGGGCGTGCGACGGGCTGACCGTGAAGTCACCCAGCCCCTTCGTGATCCTCGAGGGCGTCTACGCGGCGCGGCCAGAACTGGCCGACCTGATAGACCTCGCGCTTGTCGTGCGCGTGGACGAGGGGGTGCGTGAAGCACGGCTGAACGCGCGGGAGGGCAAGATTGGTCCGTGGGAGCGCCAGTGGTGCGCTGCGGAAGACTACTATTTCGAGTTTGTCCGTCCGCTGAATAGTTTTGACATAATGACGAGCGATCTTGCGCTTTAGAATCTGCCGTGACGGCCTTTGCCTTCGGCGAAGCGGGTGGCGCCGTCGCGGGCGCTGCCGGCTCTGAGCACGTCGAGACCTCCGGCGAACTCGGCGGTCAGGGCGGCGTCTTCGTGAAGGCTCCACTGGGAGAGGGCGGAGAGCCGGTCCATCCGCATGCAAAGCTGCGGGAAGGCGGCGAGATCTTCGGCCAGTTGCAGCGCGCGGGGCAGGGCGGATTCGTCCGGCGTCAGATAATTAGAGAGGCCGATGGCGTGGGCTTCCTCGGGCGCGACTTCGCGGCCCGTGAGGATCAGGTCCATCGCGCGCGAGGCGCCGATGAGGCGGGGCAGGCGCACTGTGCCGCCATCGATCAGTGGCACGCCGAAGCGGCGGCAGAAGACACCGAAGCGGGCGGATGGGGACGCGACGCGCAGGTCGCACCAGAGGGCGAGTTCCAATCCTCCGGCCACGGCATATCCGTCGACGGCGGCGATAACGGGCTTTGAGAGTTGCAGGCGGGTCGGGCCCATCGGGCCGAGGTCGCCGCCGATATGGGCCGGGTTGCCTTTGCCGGCGGCGACGGCTTTCAGGTCTGCGCCCGCGCAGAAGTTTCCGCCGGCGCCGGTGAGGATGGCGACGGATAGCGTTTCGTCGGCGTCGAAGGCCTTGAAGGCGTGGTAGAGCGCAAGGGCTGTGTCGTGATCGACCGCGTTGCGCGCATGCGGGCGGTTGATCGTGATGATGTGGATGGGACTGAGGGTGGCAGTGAGGATGAGATCAGTCATGTTGGTTGTCCGGTTCAAGAGCCCCCTCCGCCACGCGCTTTGCGAGTGCCACGTTCCCCGCTGGGCAGGAGAAGATGAAAGCGTGTCTGTATGCAACACACTCCTCCCCTGCGGAGCGGGGGAGGTGGCCCGGAAGGCCGCAGCGGGAAAGGCCTAACGGCTCAGTTCCTTCATGGCCTCGTCCAGCCCGCCGAGCGTCAGTTCGAACATCCGGTGTTCGCCGATCAGCTCACGGATGAGCTTGATCGAGCCGGTATACTCCCAGGCGCCTTCTTTCGTCGGGTTCAGCCAGACGAAGTGCGGATAGCGCTGGACAAAGCGCTGGATCCAGATGCCGCCGGCCTCTTCGTTCCAGTGCTCGACCGAGCCGCCGGCATAGGTGATCTCGTAGGGGCTCATCGTGGCGTCGCCGACGACGATGACCTTGTACTCCGAAGGGTACTTGTTCAGCACGTCCCAGGTAGGGATGCGGTTATTCATCCGGCGGCGGTTATCCTTCCACAGGCCCTCATAGGGGCAGTTGTGGAAGTAGTAGAAATCGAGATTCTTGATCTCGGATTTGGCGGCGGAGAAGAGCTCCTCCATGATCCGCACATAGGGGTCCATCGAGCCGCCGACGTCCAGCAGCAGGAGGACGGAGACCGTGTTGCGCTTCTCGGCGCGCATCTCGATGTCGAGATAGCCCTTGCGGGCGGTGTTGCGGATCGTCTGGTCGAGGTCGAGTTCGTCCTGCGCGCCCTTGCGGGCCCATTTGCGCAGGCGCTTCATCGCGATCTTGATGTTTCGGGTGCCGAGTTCGACCTTGTCGTCGTAGTTCTTGAACTCGCGCTTGTCCCAGACCTTCACGGCGCGGCGGTGGCGGGATTTCTCCTAGCCGATGCGCACGCCTTCGGGATTGTAGCCATTGGCGCCGAAAGGCGAGGTGCCGCCGGTGCCGATCATCTTGTTGCCGCCCTCGTGGCGTTTCTTCTGCTCCTCGAGGCGCTGCTTCAGGGTTTCCATCAACTTCTCGAAGCCGCCCATGGCCTCGATCTCTGCCATTTCTTCGGGCGTGAGGAATTTCTCGCTCATCTTCTTGAGCCATTCTTCCGGCAGGTCGGTCACGTTGACCGCGTCGGCCAGCGTGTCGAGGCCCTTGAAGACATGGGAGAAGACGCGGTCGAACTTGTCGATATTGCGCTCGTCTTTAACGAGGGCCGCGCGGGCGAGGTAATAGAATTCCTCGACCTCCATGGCGATGACCTGCTTGTCCATCGCCTCCATGAGGGTCAGGTATTCCTTCAGCGTGACCGGGACCTTGGCGGTGCGGAGTTCATTGAAGAAATTCAGGAACATGGGGCGTATCCGTTCGGTTTCAGATTTGAAGATAACCCGCCTCTGGGCGCCTGTCCAAGCTGACGCAGCGAAAACTTGGTAGTTATCCTGTGTTCACGGCGAACCGTTTAAGGGGGGCGACATGATAAAGGCGGCTGCATTCGCGATTTTGATGGCTTTCGGGCCACTGGCGGGCGCTTGGGCGCAGGGCGCAGCCTGCCCGGCGAAGGACGAAGCCGCCTGCATGCTGGAAGCGGCCTGGACAGCGGCGGAGGCGTTGCCGGAGCAGAAACAGGCGCGGCTGAAGCCGCTGTTTGGGCCCCTGGCGCTACAGCTGACGGATCCGAAGGTGCGCGCCGTTTGGAATGCACGGCTGGGCGAGACCGGCATCGACGCAGCGGGTACGGATTATGTGCGCCAGACGGCGGAGACTGCGATCCGCGAATACGGCTGGGAAATGTTCCTGCAGCGGGCGCGGGACGGGCTGGCGCCCCTACATACAGGCCGGCCGGAGATCATGGGCGCGGCGATCGAACTGGCGCCGGATACAAAACAGCGCGCGCGCCTCATCGAGATGATGTTCTCCCTGGCGGGCACAGCTGATATCCGGAAGATCAGCGGGATCAGCGTCAACGCTTTCGAGCGCGCGGACTTCGGCCATGTGTTGGCTGAACGCATGATGCGAGATTGCCGGCTGGCGGAATTTGACCATGCGGTGGCTTTGACCGCGGCGCCGGCGTCATTGCGCTATGCCCTGTGGCGCGCGCGGATCAGAGGCGGGGCAGGAGCACTCGCGCCGGATATCCGCGCGGGCGATGGCAGCGACGACACGAGCCATGTGCGCCAAGCCTTGGAGGGCTATGGTGCGATCCTGAGCCTCGGCTACTGCCCGAAATAGACTGTGTGCGGACGGGCCGGACCCGGCTTTCGCCGGGGTCTTCGACTGGTCAGCCCGCCGGCCCCCTGCGCCCGCCGCCGCCGTCGGTGCGGCGGGAGAGGAAAGCGAGGCGCTCGAAGAGGGCGACGTCCTGCTCGTTCTTCAGCAGCGCGCCGTGCAACGGCGGGGTCAAGCGGTCGGGGTCCTTCTCGCGCAGCGTCTCGAGGTCGATATCCTCGTTCATCAGCAGTTTCAGCCAGTCGAGCAGCTCTGACGTCGATGGCTTCTTCTTTACGCCCGGCAATTCGCGCATCGCGTAGAAGGTGGCGAGTGCGTCGCCAACGAGCTTCTTCTTAATGCCGGCGAAGTGGACGTCGATGATGGCGCGCATCGTCGGCTCGTCCGGGAACTTGATGAAGTGGAAGAAGCAGCGGCGCAGGAAGGCGTCCGGCAGCTCTTTCTCGTTGTTCGAGGTGATTATGACGATCGGGCGGACTTTCGCCTTCACGGTCTCGTTTGTCTCGTAGACAAAGAACTCCATCCGGTCGAGTTCCTGCAGGAGGTCGTTCGGGAATTCGATGTCCGCCTTGTCAATCTCGTCGATCAGCAGCACGGGGCGCTTCTTGGCGGTGAACGCCTCCCACAGCTTGCCCTTCTTGATGTAGTTCTTGACGTCCTTGGCGCGCTCTTCGCCCATCTGGCCATCGCGCAGGCGCGAGACCGCGTCATACTCGTAGAGACCCTGGTTCGCCTTGGTGGTTGACTTGATGTGCCACTCGATCAGGTCGAGGCCGAGGGATTTGGCGACTTCCTGGGCCAGAACGGTCTTGCCGGTGCCCGGTTCGCCCTTGATCAGCAGCGGACGCTCCAGTGCGATGGCTGCGTTGACGGCGACGCGCAGGTCGTCGGTTGCCACATAGTTGGTCGTGCCTTCGAAGCGCATGGACCCACGTTCCTCTCAAAAGTTTATGTTCTCACCATAAGGCCCGCCCCGCGCCGGGCAAGCGCTGACCTATAGGAAAGCGCTGCAACGCAACATCGAATTCACTTAAGGGAAGCGGCGCTTTGTGCTACACAGAACTGGCCATGCGCGACGCCACAGCGGCTCAAGCTTCAGACACGCGCCGCACCTTAGCCTGATCGATCCGGCAGCATGCCGGTGTGCCCGGGTAAACGTGCAGGACTTATGATCCTCCGCCCTCCTGACGACACGAGCGCATGGCACCCCGGGGGCCCGGTTTATCTGGTGCCCGTATCGTTCCCTCGGTCTGCGCCGGAAGCGTAAATTCATGGCAATCAAGCGTTAACGCCTTTGTGCGACTTTGAGACAGTCCGCAGGACGAGGCTCAGCGCAGTATGCCACTCAAACTCTCCCTCAAGCCTGGCGAAACCTTCGTCGTCAACGGCGCGGTCGTCCGCAACGGTGACCGGCGCGGCGTGCTCCTCCTTGAGACACAGGCGCGCGTGCTGCGCGAAAAAGACATTCTCCGCCCTGCCGACGCTGCGACCCCCGCCGGGCGCGCATACTTTGCCGTGATGCAGATGTACCTGCTCGGCGAAGTGGACGGGCCGCTCTATACGCAGACCGCCGATGCGCTGGCGGGCCTCCTGGCCGAGATGCCGGACGCGCATGATGATGTGCTGCAGATTTCGGCGGATGTGGTGGCGGGCGACCTCTACCGTGCTCTCAGCCGATGCCGGAAACTGATGCCGCCGTCCGCTTCGGAGGACGTGTGATGGCCGAAGGCAATACGCTGCGCGTACCGTTGTCCCTGAAACTGGCGCCCGCAGTGAGCGTCGACGAGGCGATCCGGTTGATCGAGGCGGGCAAGGGCGAACACCTGCGCGTCGAGCTGGGCGGCGGGCGCTTTGCCTCCGCCGATACGCCGCGCGGCACCGACGGCCTGCTGCAGCGCCTGCGCGGCCACAAGATGCTGACCGCCCTGTCGCAGGATGGCGGCGAGCTGTCGCGGCTGAAACCGCCGGCGACGGAAGTCACCGTCGCTCCGGCTGTGCGCGAAATACTGGACGCCGCAATGCGGAAGCCTTAGGGCGCCGCAGCATGACGCCTGAACTGATCTCCCTCTTCACGGCAGCCTTTGTCACGTTCTTCGTGCTGATCGACGCGCCCGGCGTGGCGCCGATCTTCGCGACCCTGACAGCCGGCACCCCCGCCGCGCATCGCCGGAAGATGGCGTACAAGTCGGTTTTTGTCGCCTCGCTAATCATGCTGTTCTTCGCCTTCGGCGGCGCCTGGCTGCTGGAGGCGATGCATATTTCCCTCGACGCGTTCAGGATGGCGGGCGGCGCACTGCTGTTCCTGATCGCGCTCGACATGGTGTTCGAGAAACGCACCGAGCGGCGCGAGAACCGGGCCGAAGAAGTGCTGCAAGAGCACAAGAACGATCCTCAGCCGGACGATATCTCGGTGTTCCCGATGGGCATTCCGATGATCGCCGGTCCGGGTTCAATCGCCACGGCCATGTTCTACATGTCGGAAGCCGCGAACTGGCAGGAGCAGGGCGTCGTGCTGGGCGCGATCGGCCTCAATCTCGTTATCACGCTGGTCATCTTCCTGCTCGCAGGCCCGATTGTCCGCCTCATCGGGGCGAGTGTCGCTGGGGCGATCACGCGCATCCTCGGCGTTATCCTGGCTGCGCTGTCGGCGCAGCTGCTGATCGACGGGATCCGGGGCGCGTTCGGCCTCGCTTAAATCCGGTCAGATGCCCTGTGGCAAGGCTTTCGGCGGGGCCTTGCGGAAATAGATCCGGAAGGTCGACAGCGCGACCCAGAACAGCAGCAGCCCGGCGGCCGTCAGGCTCATGATTTCCAGCACCGTCGTATTGTCCCAGCGCACGCCCGCATCAGCGACCCGCAGCGCTTCGTTGCCGCGTTCCTTAACCAGCGCGACGGCCTGCATGCCGCCCGCTTCAGCAAGCATCCGGGCGCGGCGCAGGTCCGTGCCGTCCTCAGCGACCGAAAGCAGGGTCAGTGTCGCGGCAGGGCTGGTCAGCGCGGCGATCTTGTCGATCTGCTCCAGATCGACTTCGAGACGCTTGAGGCCGGCAGGATCGATCGCCTGCGCGAACGCGTCGCGCACACGGGCGCCGCGCACGTCGGTGGTCGCAACCTCGTCCAGTACCGCTTCGACCGCGGGCATCAGCACGTCCTGCGGCACTGCGGCGCCGGTGAGCGCGTCGAGGTATTCCGTGAATTGAGGGGTCAGGCGCTTCGAACGGCTGGCAGACTTGACGATGGAGACGGCACGGATGTGGCCGTCCGAGAAGCCGTCGCTGATGCCTTGCTGGACGAGACCGATGCCGGTCAGCTTGAAAACAACACTGTCCGACCAGTCGCCGCCGACCCAGCGCTGGGACATGGCCGCAAGGTCGCCGTAGCTGCCGAGCAGCCGGAAGCGCCAGGCGAGTTCCGGACGCACTCCGGCCTCGATCACTTTGCCGATCTCCTCGCCCGCAATCTCTTCAGGGATTGCCTCCGGGACCGGCACGACGGCTTCCGGCGGGGTGATCGGCGTCTGGGGCAGGCCGATCTCGTATTCGATAGCGCGGGCAGCGCTTTCAGGCATCTTCTGCAGCGCCGCGCGGATCAGGCGTTCCTCGTTAGTACCCTTCGATTCGGCTTCGGCGCGGACGCGCACCTGCTGGCCGAGATCATTGCCGAGCATCGACGGCGCGGAAATGAGATAACCGCGCAGTGCATCGACATCCTTTTCCTCGAGCGCGCGCTGGACCTTGTCCTGCCAGAAGGGAAGCTTGCGGCCCGCCTCGTTGGGCGACAGTTCCTCGAACGCGTGGTCGATCCGGTCCTTGGTCTGCATGATCGCATCGATGGTCGGCTGTTCGGCTACGCCGACGCCCTCGTACGCCTTGCGCACCGTGTTAGCACCAATCACGGGCAACAGGATCAGCAGTGAATTGAACATCACTGCCAGCATCCAGCCAGCCTGCTTGGTCGATTGTTTGCGTTGTCTGGCCATTCGGGCGGGGGCAACCGTGGAAAAGGCGTCTGTCGGGGGCGACGCCCATAGAGACTGCCGGGGTCCCAAAGATCAAGTGCCGGTGTGCAACTTGCAGTGCGCGGAGCGCCTCACTGCACCAAAAGGGTCGATACTTACTTATAAATGTCGTAAAATTGGCGTAAGAGGTTGAATATACTGGGTTTAACTTAACAGCTTACGCGATTGCGCCGAATCGAGGGTCGATCTATATGGCACGGAAACGAGTGAAGGAGCCTGCGGTGAGCATCGATCTTTCAGACGACTATCGCCCTTCCGAAGACGAAGAGTTCATGAGCGAGCGCCAGCGCGCTTACTTCCGGCGCCTGCTCGAGGCGTGGAAAGCCGACATTCTCGACGGCGCCAAGCAGACCATCCACAATCTCCAGGACGAATCGGGCTCCCTGCCGGATATCGTCGACCGCGCCTCGGCCGAGAGCGACAAGGCCCTTGAGTTGCGCACCCGTGACCGCCAGCGCAAGCTGATCTCCAAGATCGACTCCGCAATGCGCCGCATCGAGGACGGCACCTACGGCTATTGCGAAGCGACTGGCGAGCCCATCGGCCTGCGCCGCCTCGAAGCCCGTCCGACCGCCACGCTGAGCCTCGAGGCGCAGGAGCGCCACGAACGCAAGGAACGCACGCTGCGCGACGACTAGCGCGCTGTCCTGATCCCGAAAACCCGAAAGGCGGCGTTCCCCCAAGGAACGCCGCCTTTCTTGTTCAGACCATCACATCCCAACGCTTTGGCGGACTCTCAGGGGTTGCCCTTCAGCGATGGGAGGAGAATGCGCCCAACTTCCGAATCGCGCCTTACCGGGAACTGACCGGCGCGTTAAAATTGGCGATTAGTTGTGAAGACGAGGCGGCAACGGCTTAACATGCACGCCGAAACGGCTTCCCTAACGCATCGTTAACCGGAAACGGCGATGAAAGTGGGATGATCCGGATTGCTGCCGTGCGAGAGCCTGCGCCGGCGCTGGCTGACAGCGCCGATGACGGCTGGGACATGCCGCCGCGCCGGGAAGGGCAGGTGATGGCCGAGATGCCGAGACCTTTCGAACGGGCAGAACCCGACCGCATGCTGCTGACCGCCAGCGGCAAGCTCTCGGCGGCCGAGATCGAGGCACTGCTGCGCCCGGACCTGTCGGATATGCCGCCCGAACCGCCGGTCGCCGCCTGCGCCCGCCCGGTGGAAGACTTCGGCGCGCCGGCCAAAACCAGTTCGCAAGATCATGACTTTGCCCGCCGTCTGGCAGCCCGCCTGTCGATGGCGATGCGCGAAAGCTGCCGCCTGCCGATCGCCGCTATGGCGCCGGCGATTTCGCGCGCCCCTTTTGAAGCGGCCGTGCGCCAGTGCGGCGATGCGCGCGGCCAGGCAATTGCCTGCTTTGCGACCCGCACCGGCGATATCGGCGCAATGCTGGTCCTCCCGCCAGGCCTCGCCCAGCTTCTGATCGAGACGGCTTGCGGCGCGACCGGGCGCACCGGCGCCGCCAAACCCCTCAGTCCCATCGACCTGGCGCTGCTGGAAGCCCTGCTGCGCCCGTTGGCGGGAGCGATCTCGCCGGAGCTCGGCTTCTCGAGCCTCGAGACCGAGGTGCTTTTCGCCGCCTCGATTGCGCCGCCCGCCGAGGCGCTGGCGGCCGAGTTTTCGATGCGCGTGCATGCCGAAGCCTTTCAGGCGCAGGTTATTCTGTTGGGCGCGCTCGCGGCGCCTGCACAACCTGACGCGGGCGCTGCGGAACCTGGCATTGTCCACCCGGTGCAGGGCGCGCTGTCTGCTACGCTGACGGCCCGCGTGGCGAGCCTCTCGGTGCCGCTGTCAAAACTCTCCGGCCTGAAACCCGGCGCGACGCTTCTGCTGGGCGTGCCGGCAGACCAGCCGATCGAACTGACTTCCGGCGGCGAAGGCGGCGTGCGCGTCGCCGAAGCCGAGATTGGCCGCCGGGGCGGGCGCATTGCGCTGCGCATCACGCGGCGGTGCGCAGCGCTCGGGCCCTCTATTCGTCCGGCGTCCTGACGAACTCGGCCTCGATTTCCAGCAGGACCTCGTCGGTGATCAGCCCCGCATACTTGTCGATCCCGAAGGCGGACCTGCTGATCGGCAGGGTCGCTGAAAAGCCCACCACATCAGCGCCGCGCAGACGGTCATAGGCGCTGCCATTGAGCCGTGCCCGGATGATCACTGCCTGCGTCCGCCCCCTGAGAGTCAGGTCGCCGCTGATGTCCGCTTCGTTCTCGCCGACGATCCTGAGCCCGTAGGTCCTGAACGAAGCCTGCGGAAAGGTTTCTGCGTCCAGCCAGTCCGGGCCCATCAGCTCGGTAGCAAAGTCCGGATTGGCAATGTTCAGCGAGGTCATGTCGACCGTTGCCGTCACTTGCGCCGATTCCGGGCTCGCCGGATCGCCGGTCAGGCTCGCCTCGAAGCGCTCGAAGCGGCCGACATAGGTGGAGTAGCCCAGATGGTCGATCTTAAAGAGGATCGAGGCATGCGCCTTGTCGAGCGTATAGTCGCCGGCCGGCACATTGACGGGCGCCGCCTGCACGTCAGGTTTCAGGACCGCCGCCGCCAGCGAATTACAGGATGCCAGTGCCAGTGCAGACGCCATAGCAAGCGCTGCGAGCGCGCCGTGTTTCATGCTTTCTTGCCTGCGAGCCATGCGTCCACCGTTTCTTCCAGCACCGCGAGCGGCACGGCCCCGTCCCTTAGCACGACATCGTGAAACTCGCGAATGTCGAATGCGTCACCGAGCAGGGCGCGGGCGCGCTCGCGTAGCTCGACGATCTTCAGCATGCCGATCATGTAGGCGGTCGCCTGCCCCGGCATCACGATATAGCGCTCTATGGCTTTCTCGCAGTCCCCTTGCGGGTTTGGCGTGTTATCCATGAGATACTGGATCGCCTGTTCGCGCGTCCATTTCTTGCTGTGGATGCCGGTATCAACGACGAGCCGTGCGGCGCGCCAGATTTCCATCGCGAGGCGGCCAAAGTCCGAGTACGGATCAGAATAATAGCCCATCTCTTTCGGCACGAGTTCCGAGTAGAGGCCCCAGCCTTCCGAATAGGCGGTGTAGCCGCCGAACTTGCGGAAGCTCGGGATGGCGTCCAGCTCCTGCGCGATGGCGATCTGCATGTGGTGGCCCGGAATGCCTTCGTGGAAAGCGAGCGCTTCCAGCTGGTAGGTCGGCATGTCGGCCATAGAATAGAGGTTGGCATAGTAGATGCCCGGCCGGCTCCCATCCGGAGCAGGGCGCGAATAGAACGCCTTGCCGGCGGATTTTTCGCGGAACGGCTCGACCGCCTTCACCTCCATGTCGGCCTTCGGGAAGGTGTTGAACAGTTTCGGCAGGTCGCCTTTCATCTTCTCGACTGCGGCTTCCGCTTCGGCGAGGTACTCGGCTTTGCCTTCCTCAGTTTCCGGCTTGTAGAAGCGCGGATCGGTGCGCATGAATTCGAAGAAGTCCTGCAAGCTGCCTTCGAAGCCGACCTCAGTCATGATCGCCTGCATCTCGCCGTGGATGCGTGCCACTTCATCGAGGCCGATCTGGTGGATCTCCTCGGCAGTCAGCGTGGTTGTCGTGTTCTGGGCAAGGCGGTTGTTGTAATAGGCTTCGCCGTCCGGCAGTTTCCAGGCGCCGTGATCGGTGGTGGCGGCCGCCTGCTGGCGGACGAGTTCGGCAATGGCGGCCTCATACGCCGGTCCGACCGAAAATTTGATCGCTTCGGCGGCGCGCTTGGTAAGGCTCGCGGCTTCCTCTTCGGTGACGTTGCTGTTCGACGCGAGCGCCGCGACCTTGCCGCGGATGTCTTCCATCAGCGGGCTGTCACCTTCGCCCGCAAACGGATAGCCGGTGATCACGCCGCGCGCGTCCGAGACCACATAGTCATAGACGAACAGCGGCGGCTGGATGCCTTTCTCGGCCGAATCCCGGGCGTTGGCGACATGCTGGCCGAGATAGGCCGGCACCCCCTCAAGCCGCGCAATATAGGCCTCGGCGTCGGACGCACTCGTCACCTTGTGCTGGTTGATCAGGAAGGCCGGGATGGCGGATTGCGCGCCGAACATCTGGTTGAAGGTGTACTCATGGTCCCGGTAAGGCCATTCGGCCACGGCGCGCTCCAGCTCGTACTCCGCCAGCCGCCAGGAAAGTTTGGTCTGATCGTCCAGCTTGGCGAAATCGAACGTCGCTTTCATTTCGGCAACATCGGCGCGCTGGAATTCCAGCTCGGCCAGTTCGAACGCCTCGGACGGGTCGGTCCACTCGCTGTAGCGATCTTTGATGCCCAGATAGGTCTGGCGCATCGGGTCGCGGGCGACGGCCGCGTCGAATTTCTGCTCGAACCAGGCATTCAGGCGCTCCGATTCGGCCATGATGGCTTCCTCGGTATAGGCAGGAGCAGACGCGTCACGGTGGGCCGGGGCGGCGCAGGCTGCCGAGCAGGCTATGAGGGCAAGCGCAAAGGCAGAGCGCATTATCGTCATGGGCCGAATCCTGTTCTGATGACACAAGTGTATCGCCCTTGTCTTAACGCTATTTTTGGATTCGTTAACCTTTGACGTGCGAGAACAGGTTAACCATGAAAGTCCTATGCGCGGCGGTGTTCGTGCCGGGGCATTTGCGCTTCCGGCAGCGGGCCGGGTCAATTGGCGGTAGACTATGAAAAAAGACTCAGAAGCCCTTGATTTGTCTCAGGTCCTCGGAGCGTCCGAGGATGCCGACGCGGGCCCCGGCAGCCTGGCAGGTCGCAAGATTGACCTGTTGCAGCTCGGCTTCTGGGCCTGCCTCTTGCTGTCGATTGCCGCCGCCAGCGTCTCGCTGGTGCGCCCGCACGCGTCCGGCGCGACCGGATCGATTCTGCTGATCACCATGGCCTCCGGCGGCCTCGTTTTTCTGCTGTGGACGGTGCGCGGCGCCGGCCGTTTCATCGGCCTTTTCCCGGAGCGCGGCGCCGCTGCCCGCTTCACCGATGCGGCCGCCCCGCGCTTCCCCTGGATTGAGGCGCTGGATGAAGCGGTCCTCGTTACCGAACCGGGCGGCGCACCGGTGGCGGCGAACCCCGCCTTCAACGAGTTGGCCTCTATGGCCCTGATCACCGGCCCCAGCGAACTGGGCCCGGTTACGGTCGACCGCCTGTTCGGCGCCAATCCCGGCCTGGCCGCGCCTGTCTACCGCCTGTCAAAGGCCGCCAAGGCGGGCACCCGCCGGCGCGAATTGCTGCCGCCCGTGGCGCTCGGCCCCGAACAGGTCCCCGCCCAGTTCGAAGTCACCGTGGCTCCGCTGCCGCGCGGGCGCGTCCTCTGGCGCATCCGCCGCATCGCCGGTCAGCTTGAGGCGACCGGCGCCGCCGACATGAAATCCCTCTACGTCGAAGATGCCCCGATGGGCTTCTTCGCCGCGAGGCCGGACGGCACGATCACCTATGCCAACGGCTACCTGCGCGAACTGCTCGGCCTGCCGGAAACCGCCAAGAACATCCGCCTAGACGACATAATGCGTCCGGAATTCGTCAAGCTGCTCGGCCGTGACCGCAAGTCCGGTGCACCCGGCCGCGCCGACATCCAGCTGCGCGCGCGCGACGGCGTGGAAATACCGGTCCAGGCGATCACCGCCTGGTCAGGCCGCGGCGCCGATGCTAATGGCCGCACGATCCTGCTACCGAGCCCGCAGCTTCTCAACGGGGAAGGCGACCGCTTTGCCCTGCAAGGCGCCTCGCGCCCGATGCGGGCGGACGGCGATCCGATGTTCGACGATGCGCCGTTTGGCGCCGTGCGCCTTGACGGCGACCGGGTCGACGGCGCGATCATACTCGATGCCAACCGCGCGCTGATGGAACTCAGCGGCGGGCGCGCGACGCCCGGTTCGCGCTTCTCGGACCTGTTCGATTTTGACGAAGACGGCGCCAACGGAGCAGCCGAAGCGCTTGTGCAGGCTGTCGACAAGCCGGTGGCGCTGAAGCTCGCCGGCGCGGTCAGCGAAGACAAGGTCAAGCACGTCAACGTCTTCGTGACGCTCAACGCATCCGGTCGCCCGTCGGTCGCCTATGTCGTGGACATTTCTGAGCACCGCCTGCTGGAGCAGCGCCTCGCACACGGTGAAAAGATGCAGGCCATCGGTAACATCGCCGGTCGCATCGCGCACGAGATCAATAACATGCTGCAGGTCACGCAGGGTAATTGCGAGTTCCTGGAGAGCCGCCACCCGCTGGGTGATCCGTCCTATGACAATCTCAAGGCGATCCACGAATCGACCGTTCGCTCCGCCGATCTCGTGCGCGGCCTGCTCGCCTATGCGCGCGAGCAGACCTTCAAGCGCGAAGTGTTCAACACAACCGACTTCCTCACGCATTTCTCGCTGCTGCTGCGCGGCGCCGTAGACGAGCGGATCGCCTTCGAAGTGGTGCACGGGCGCGACGTGCCGTGGATCCGCGCCGACAAGAGCCAGATCGAGACAGCGATCATCAACCTCGTCACCAATGCGCGCGATGCGATGCTGTCGCACCGCGACGGCGGCAGGCTGACGATCCGCACCAGCCGCTCCACTGGCCGTGAGGCGCAGGCCAAGGGCTTCGACTATGTGGAAGATGGCGACTACCTGCTGATCGAGGTTGAAGACACCGGCGGCGGCATTCCGAAAGAGCTTCGCGAGAAGATCTTCCACCCCTTCTTCACTACCAAGGAAAAGGGCAGTGGCACCGGCCTCGGCCTCGCCACGGTGTTCGGTATCATCAAACAGTCAGGCGGCTATATCGAGCCTGTCTCAGTTATCGGCAAAGGCACCAATTTCCACGTCTACCTGCCCGCCCTTGCGGCGGAAGACATCCCGCAGGCGGAAGATCCGGCCGTCGCGCAGCGCGCCCAGGCGCGCCCGATCGACCTGTCCGGCCGCGGCCGCATTCTCGTTATCGAGGACGAAGCCGGCGTGCGCAATATCGCGGTCACTGTACTGCGCTCGCGCGGTTACGAAGTGGAAGAGGCCGAAGACGGCGAAGAGGCGCTGGAGATAATCAACGCCAAGCCAGGCCATTTCGATCTCGTGATCTCGGATGTCGTGATGCCGGGCATGAACGGGCCCACGCTGATCAAGCAGGCGCGCGAGAAGCTCGGCAATGCGCGCGTCATCTTCATTTCGGGCTATGCCGAACAGGAACTCGCCAAGCAGCTCGACGACCGCGCGGTCTCATTCCTGCCGAAGCCCTTCTCGGTCCGTCAGCTTTCGGAGCTTGTCAAAACCGAGATCGGCACGCCCCAGCAGGAAGCTGCCTGAAGCCTTCCGGCTAACGCGACCAGTGCGCCGCAAGTAATCCGGCAAACTCCTCGGCGCGTTCGTGGCACGCCCAGTGGCCAGCGCCGAGCGCCACGTGCAGCGGCGTGCCCCACATCTTCGAGAAGCGCTCCGCCACCGAGATGTCCACAAACGGGTCCGTCTCGCCCCAGAACAGTTGTCCGCGTTTCGGCAGGTTCGCGAGATCATCGACCCAGGCGCCGCGGAAGTTGAGACCGAGTGCCGAGCGGTAAAGCTTCAGGATCGACTGGCGCATTGTCTTGTCGATGTGCTGCGCCTCTTCGCGCGCGAGGCTCGCCGGCATGCCGCCTTCGACGAGGGCGCGCTCCAGCCGTTGCTTGTTGCGCATGCCGAGCATCACGAGTTCGCCGAGCAGGGGCGTCGCCCACATGCGGGCGGTGCGGTGGCCGGTATACTCCTTGTCGATCAGCGCATTGGTTACACACCAGCTGGAAATGAGGTCCGGCCGGATCGAGGCCGCGCGGAGCACCAGAAGCGCGCCCCAGTCATGCCCGACAATGTGCACCGGCTCGCCCGCCGCTTCCATCTGCTTGACCAGCCAGCCGGCATAGGCGTCCTTGGTGCAGCTGAACCCCGCCGGAACGGGATTGCCGAAGCCGGGCAGCGACAGCGCGCGGTAGGAGTCCGGCCTCAGGCCCAGGGCGCGCACCAGCGGGTCCCAAAGGACCGCCGTATCCGGTACGCCGTGTACGAACAGAATCATTGGATATTCCCCTCAGCCCGCAAAGTGCTTCTTCTCTTTAGACAACTGTTTGCCGACAAAATCCAGAAAAGCCCGCGCCCTCAGATTGTTGCGCATGTCCGGATGGGTCAACAGCCAGAGGCCGGTTGCGTGCGGGGCGACCATCAAATGATCGAGGGGCACCAGATCGGGCATGCGCACTGCGTAAGCCTTGGGCAGCATTGCGACGCCTCGCCCGAGGCGGCAGGCCTCGGCAGCGGCGATGAACGGGTCCGCCCGCAGCACGCGCCGCCCGGGCGGAATGAAAGCGTCCAGCCAGCGTCCTGGCGACGAGGCGCTCATGCCGTCGCTGACGGTCAGCCAGGCATATCCGTCCCGCTTGTGCCCGGCATTCAGCTCAAGGTATTTGTGGCTGGAACAGGCCCCGAAGGCGAGATTAAAGATCCGCCGGCCGATGAAGTGTTCGGGCGGCGCGTCGGAAGGCCGGATGGAGACATCCGCTTCCATGCGGTCGACCAGCAGGCGCCGCGTCGTCACCTAAAGGTCGGTGCGCAGGGCAGGGCGGCGCTCCTGGAAGGCGTCGATCATCTCGCTGACACCGGACATGCAGATCGGGTCTGTTGTGGTGACGTTGCCCGCCAGCGACTCGCCCTTGGCCGGGGAAGGCGCCGGGTTCATTGCCGATTCCGGCCTGCGCGCCGCAGCGAGGATCGGTTGCGCCTCTGCCAGCGGCTTGTATTGCGCGGCGTTCTTGAGGAAGAGGCTGAAGCCCCGCGGCGCCTCCAGACCTTTGATGCGCCGGCGCACGGTCCACGCTGAGCAGCCAGCTGGTTTAGGGCAACGAGCCGGCGCGCGCGAGCACCGCAACAAAGCGATAATCGTCCCGGTTCTGGGCGTGCATTTTTGCCCCTCCCCTTTGCAAACTGCCTGAGCACGCGCATTGACGCCTACGTCAATGGTTAATTGAATGGGAGATGGTGCAGGTACCCGTCGCGGGGATCACCGGGAGGATTATACTTGTGAAACAGGGGGGGCTTGCCCCCGCAGAAGCGCGGCGAACGGGTTTGCTCCTGCGGTCACTTGCGTCCCTCATTCAGGCCGAGGCCATCTTAAGGGTCGCCTGCCAGGCCGTTGTCCCCATCAGGCTTCTTAGGTGCCCCTGTACCCCCTCGCATCTTGCCGTTGACCCAATGACACGCTTGCGGCGCGGCCACGGCTTGTACAAGGATAGCGAAGATTGAGAAATTCAAAGGAGACCCACGCGATGAAAACCCGCATCACCGAAATGCTCGGCATCCAGCACCCCATCGTGCAGGGCGGCATGCACTTTGTCGGCTTTGCCGAAATGGCTGCGGCGGTCTCGAATGCCGGGGGCCTCGGCATCATTACGGCGCTGACCCAGCGCACGCCGGCAGACCTGGCCAACGAGATCGCCCGCTGCCGCGACATGACGACGAAGCCGATCGGCGTGAACCTCACGTTCCTGCCTGCGCTCAACCAGCCGGACTATCCGGGCTATGTGAAAGCGATCATCGAAGGCGGCGTGAAGGTCGTCGAGACGGCTGGCAACAACCCGGTCCAGGTGCTCCCTATCCTCAAGGAACACGGCATCAAGGTCGTCCACAAATGCACCGCCGTGCGCCACGCCCTGAAGGCGCAGAAGATCGGCTGCGACGCGGTTTCCGTCGACGGTTTCGAATGCGGCGGCCACCCCGGTGAGGATGACATCCCGAACTTCATCCTCCT
Source organism: Hyphomonas sp. (assembly GCA_016124495.1). Lineage (GTDB taxonomy): Bacteria > Pseudomonadota > Alphaproteobacteria > Caulobacterales > Hyphomonadaceae > Hyphomonas. The sequence goes on from WGNP01000008.1 coordinate 147,965, forward strand.
GCCGCGCGCGATGGACGAACTCGATATTCCTTTCATCGCCTCCGGCGGCATGGCGGATGGCCGCTCGCTCGTCGCCGCCATGGCGCTCGGCGCCGAGGGTATGAACATGGGCACCCGCTTCATCGCGACAAAAGAAGCCCCGGTGCACGAGAACGTGAAGCAGGCGCTGGTCGCTGCCTCCGAACTCGACACCCGCCTCGTGATGCGCCCCCTGCGCAATACCGAGCGCGTGCTGACAAACCCGGCAGTCGAGCGTCTCCTGCAGAAGGAAAAGGAACTCGGCTCGGCGCTCAAGTTCGAGGATATTATCGAAGAAGTCGCAGGCGTCTATCCGAAGATCATGATCGACGGGCAGATGGATGCCGGCGCCTGGTCCTGCGGCATGGTCGCCGGCCTGATCTATGACATTCCGACCTGCAAGGAACTGATCGACCGGATCATGGCCGAGGCCGAGGAAATCATCACCAAGCGGCTCGCGGGCTTCCTGAAAAACTGATCCGGGAGCGGAGTTCCCGGTCTGATCACGCCTGTTAACCCATGTGTTCCGGGGCTGTGGATTTCCCCAACGGGGGGCAGCGTGTTCGCCCGTCAGGTGTAGACAGCGCCCCTGCGTTCCAATTATGTTCTGGCGACCTTGTTTGAAGGATGCGCCATGACCCCCGTTATCGTGATCGGCTCGGCCGGGTTCGACCTCGTGCATGTCGTGCTGGCGCTCGCCCTGATAGGGCTCTCCGTTTACCTCTGGCAGGCCTGGCAGAGCCGGAGATCCGAGCGCGAGGAGCTGACGCGGCTGCGCCAACGAACGCAAACGCTGGAGACGGTCGCCCGCGACGCGGAGCTCAAGCTGGCCGCCTCTCAGGCCCGGAGCGAAGACGAGGAACGCAAGTTCGCGCAACTGGCGCAAGGCGTCCTCTCCCAGGCGAATGCCCTGTTCCTGGAGCGCGCCGACGAAACCTTCAAGCGCCACCGCGAAGGCGCGCAGGGCGAACTGAAGGAGCTGATGAAGCCGATCGGCGAGAATTTCGAAACCTTCCGCCAGAAGGTCGAAGCCATCGAGAAGGTGCGGACGGAAGACAAGTCGGCGCTCAAAGAGCAGGTCGATGCGATTCACCTCAGCCTCAAGGTCCACACCGCCGAGACGGGCAAGCTCGTCAGCGCGCTGACCGCGCCGAAAGGCGGCGGGCGCTGGGGCGAGATGACCCTTCGTAACGTGATGGAGCAGGCGGGCTTGTCCCAGCATTGCGACTTTTCCGAACAGGTCAGCGAAGCCGGAGAGACCGGACGCCAGCGCCCCGACGCGATCATCCACCTGCCGGGCGGGCGCCAGATCGTGGTCGACTCCAAAGTGTCACTGGAAGCCTACATGGCAGCGACTGCCACCGATGATACCGCCCAGCGCGCGCTGCACCTGAAGGCGCATGCCGCCAGCGTGCAGCGGCACGTGAACCTGCTCTCGTCGAAGGACTACCAGTCCAATCTCGGCAACCGTTTCGACTATGTGGCGATGTTCATTCCCGGCGAGAATTTCTTTGCCGCCGCGCTCGAAGAGGCCCCGGACCTGATTGAGAAGGCGATGGGCAAGGCGGTGATCGTGACAACGCCTACGACGTTGATCGCGCTTGCCCGCACGGTCGCCCATCTGTGGCGCCAGCACGAGATGAACGCCAATGCGATGGAGGCCGCCGAGCTTGGCGCCGAGCTCTATGTCCGCATCGGCAAGATGCTGGAGCATATGCAGAAGCTCGGCAAATCCCTCAACGGCTCGGTCGATGCCTTCAACGACGTGATGGGCTCAGTCGACAAGCGGGTGATGCCGACGCTGCGCCGGTTCGAGGAATTGTCGATCGCCCCGCCCGGCAAGACGGCCGCCGAACCGAAGCTGGTCGAGGCCAGGGCGAGGCTCTCCAGTGCCTCCGGGGAGCTGGACCCGCCGCCGCCGCGCAAGGCGCTGGCTACGGAATAGACCCGTTGACGCCCGCGGAAGCCGTGCATATCTGACCCCTATGGCGATCCGCGAAATCCTCACCGTCCCCGATCCGCGCCTGAAAGAGGTGTCGCGGCCCGTTGTGGGCCCCGTCACCGATGAGCACCGGGCCCTGATGGATGACATGCTGGAAACCATGTATGATGCTCCCGGTATCGGCCTTGCGGCCATCCAGATCGGCGTGCCGCTGCGCATCATCGTCATGGATCTCTCGCGCGAGGAAGACGCCCGCGAACCGCGCTATTTCGTGAACCCGGAAATCCTCGAAACCGTAGAGGAAAAGAAGCCTTATGAAGAAGGCTGCCTCTCGGTGCCGGACATTTTTGACGAGGTCGAACGCTCCGCCCGCTGCCGCCTGCGCTATCTCGATTATAACGGCAACGCCGTCGAGGAATGGGCAGAGGACCTCTATGCCGTCTGCATCCAGCACGAGATGGACCATCTGGAAGGCACGCTGTTCATCGATCACCTCTCGCGCCTGAAACGCCAGCGCGCCATCGATAAGGTGAAGAAGGCAAAACTCCGTGCCATCCGCGAGGACGCGAACTAGGCTAGCTTTCCAAGTCTTCCGATTGCCGATAGATCGGCGCGCATGACCAGGCCGCTCCGAATAGTCTTCATGGGAAGCCCTCGCATTGCGCTCGGCGTGCTTGAAGCCTTGATCGCAGCGGGCCACGAGATCGCATGTGTCTATTCCCAGCCGCCGCGTCCCGCGGGGCGCGGACAGAAGCTGACGCCGACGCCGGTGCACGCCTTTGCCAACGCGCACGGCCTCGAAGTGCGCACGCCGAAATCGTTGAAGAAGGTGGAGGCGCAGGCAGAGTTTGCGGAATTGAATCCCGACGCAGCGGTGGTCGTCGCATACGGCCTTATCCTGCCACAACCCATCCTCGATGCGCCGCGTCTCGGCTGTCTCAACATGCATGCTTCCATCCTTCCGCGATGGCGGGGCGCAGCGCCGGTCCAGCGCGCCATCATGGCGGGGGACACGGAAACCGGCGTCGATGCGATGATGATGGAAGCCGGGCTGGATACAGGCCCCGTGCTCGCCTCCATACGCACACCGATCACGCGCGAGGATACCGCCGGCACGCTGCATGATCGCCTCGCATGCCTCGCAGCAGACCTTGCCCCGCGCGCTCTCTCTGGCCTTGCTGATGGCAGCCTGAAGCCGGTTGCCCAGATCGAGGACGGCATGACCTACGCCGCCAAAATCACGGCGGATGACCAGCGCATCGACTGGTCCAAACCTGCCGCCGAAGTTGACTGCCGGATCCGCGGCCTGGCGCCCGCCCCCGGCGCGTGGTGCGAAGCGGATCTGGGGCAGGGGCCCGTCCGCCTGAAGCTTCTGTTCAGTGAGCTGACGAACCTCTGGAAACCCCTGCCGCCCGGCACGCTTCTCGACGACCAGCTCGCCGTTGCCTGTGGCGATGGCCACGCGGTCCGCCTCCTGAAACTTCAGAAGCCCGGCGGCAAACCGCTGGACGCTCGGGACTTTCTCTCGGGAACGCCGCTTGCCGCCGGCACACTTCTGACATGATCGACTTCTGGACCCGCGCCGCCCGCTCCGAAGACCTGGACGCCATTGCGGCGCTGAGTAACGCAGCCTTCGGCGGGCCGGACGAGGGCCGCATCATCCGCCAGTTGCAGGCGGACGGTGACAGTCTCGCGTCGCTCGTCGCGGAGACGGAAGCCGGCATCGTCGGCCATATCGAATTCTTCCGTATCTTGATCGATGGAAAGCCTGCCGGCGCCGGTCTCGGGCCGATGAGCGCGCAGCCCGGCCGCCAGGGCGCCGGCATCGGCAGCTACCTGATCCGCACGGGCCTTGAAGAACTCGACATGCTTGGCGAGACGATCGTCTTCGTCCTTGGGCATGACACCTACTATCCGAAGTTCGGTTTTGAGGCGGAGACCGCAAAGCCCTTCAAGGCACCCTGGTCCGGCCCGCACTTCATGGCCATCCGCCTCAAGGAGGGCGGCCCGGCGGCCGGTACACTCACCTATCCCAAGGCATTTTCACGCTGAAAGGCCATCTATGCACATTACGCCCATCGAACTTCTGGGGCTGGTCGCCGGGTTCTTCGGAACATTCGCCGCAGCGCCCCAGGCGCTGAAGATCATCCAGACGCGGCAGGCGCGGGATGTTTCGCTGGTGACGTATCTCTTCGCCATGACAGGCGGAGTACTCTGGGGCGTCTACGGCTGGACGGTGGGCTCGCCCAGCATCGTGTTCTGGAACGGTGTCTCGCTCCTGATGTGCGCCTCGATCATCTGGCTGAAGCTGCGCCACTCGGGCGAGCCCGGTTGACCAAAGGCCGCCGGGCTGGCAGCGCCAGATCATGCCGCGCTACAAGCTCCTCGTCGAATACCATGGCGGCCCTTACCAGGGCTGGATGAAGCTGCCGGGCATCCCGACCGTTCAGGGCGCGCTGGAAGACGCCGCTGCGAAACTCGATGGCCGTCCGGTCGAGGTGATCGGCGCCGGGCGCACAGACGCCGGCGTGCATGCCACGGGGCAGGTGGCCCACATGGACCTCGCGCAGGACCGGCCGGACAAGGTGGCCGACGCGATAAACTTCCACCTGCGCCCGCATCCGATCGCCGTGCTTAAGGCCGAGCAGGTGACGGATGAATTCCACGCCCGCTTCAACGCGGCCGCGCGCCACTATCGTTATGTCATCCTCAACCGCCGCGCCGATCTTACGCTGGAGCGTGGCCTCGCCTGGCGAGTCGCGTCCAGGCTGGACGCCGCCGCGATGCACACCGCCGCTCAGCTTCTCCTGGGCAACCACGACTTCACCACCTTCCGCGACACCGCCTGCCAGGCAGCGAGCCCCGTCAAGACACTCGACAGTCTGGACGTCGCCCGCTCCGGCGACCGGATCGAGATCACTTGTTCGGCGCGGAGTTTCCTGCACCGGCAGGTCCGCTCGATGGTGGGCAGCCTCGTCGAGGTGGGGCGCGGCTACCAGCGTCCCGAATGGATCGCCGAAATCCTTGCCGCCGCAGATCGAACAGCCTGCGGCCCGGTCGCGCCGCCGGATGGCTTGTTCCTCGCACGCGTGGACTACCCGGCCTGACGCGAAGGCAATCTTTGCCCCCTGCCGGATCAGCGTTAGCCTGCCGGCAAAAGAACAGGGAGAAACGAGAATGGCCATCGATTTCACGATTCCGGAAGACGCCAAGGAAGTACGCGAGCGCGTGCGCCTCTGGGTGCAGAACGAGTGCCTTCCCGCCGAAAAGGAAATGGCTGCCGGCAAGGCCTACAAGACCGTGCTCAAGGAGCTGCGTACGAAAGCCCGCAAGCAGGGCCTCTGGCTTCCCTTCTTCCCGGTCGAGCATGGCGGCATGGGCCTCGGGCCCCTCGCCAACGCCCTCGTGCAGATGGAACTCGGCCAGAGCCATCTGGGCGCTCTGTCGATGAATTCTCAAGGCCCGGACGATGCAACCATGCTGACGCTGCTCGCCCACGGTACGGACTTCCAGAAAGAGAAATATCTGAAGCCGTTGATCAATGGCGAAAAGCGCATCTGCTATTCTATGACTGAAAAAGCCGCCGGCGCCGACGCGACCGGCATGCAGACGACCGCCGTGAAGGACGGCAAGGGCAATTACGTGCTGAACGGCGAGAAATGGTTCTCCAGCGCCGCCACCGCCGCCGACATTGCGGTTGTCATGGCGAAAACCAATCCGGAAGCGCCGCGTCACCAGCAGTATTCCACCTTCATCGTCGAACTGCCGAACCCCGGCTACCGCATTATCCGTGACATCCCGACCATGGCCGTGCACGGCAAGCACTATACCGAGATGGGCGGCGGTCATGCCGAAGTCGCCATCGAGAACCTGATCATACCGGAAGAAAACTTGCTCGGCGGGGAAGGGATGGGCTTTGCCATGGGCCAGCACCGGCTCGCCTATGGCCGCCTGCGTCACGGAATGCACAACGTGGCGATGGCGCAGCGCGCGCTTGATCTGGCCACGGAGCATGTGACGAAACGCACCACCTTCGGTAAAGGCCTCGAAGACCGCCAGGGCGTCCAGTTCATGCTCGCCGATTGCGCCAGCAAGATCTACATCGCCCGCCTGATGCTGATGCACATCGCCTACAAGGCCGAGAACGGCATGGACATCCGCCAGGAGAACGGCATCGCCAAGGTCTACCTCGCCAACATGGTCCATGACGTGGTCGACACCGCGATCCAGCTGCACGGCGCGCTCGGCTATTCGCTCGATACGCCGCTCGCCGCCTGGTATACCCACATCCGCTCCCAGCGCCTCGTCGACGGGCCGGACGAGGTCCATAAGTGGATCACTGGCAAGAACGTCATCCGCGCCTTCAAGAAGGACGGCACGACCGCCGCAGCCGCCGGCGGGGACCTGCTCTAATCCTTCTTGCGGAAGAGGCCGCGAAATAGCGGCCACTGCCACATGACCAGGCCGGTCAGCGCGAGGCCGGGGAAAATCACGTTCTTCGCCGTGTCGGCGAAGAACGGGTTTTCCGCCAACGGCGTATAGACATAGGCAAACAGGATCATGCCGCCGGTGATATGCAGCCAGCGCATGATTTCCCTGGTCATGTTTCCGTCCATCGCCGGTCTCCCTGTTGCCGTCCCAATATGGGGCAGGGCGCACTCTCCGGCGAGCCCCTGGGTTCGGACAGGGTGCACAAGATATTGGACGAGTGCGGCCCTCTGGCCATAGGCGCCGCCCGCAAACCTGCTATCCTGACCTCCGATGACCTCCCCGCCCGTTCCCCCGCCCACCCTGACGAACCGGCCTCCGGCTTCCCGCCGCCCCCGGCGCTGGCGCATCGCCGATATCATCGATGGCCGCGCGCTGCGCGTGAAGCTCACCGCCGCCGCCCTCGACAACATGAACAGCCCGCAGGTCGCCCGCAAACAGGCCCTGAACCTCCTGCACGGCGCCATGTTCCGCGGCCGCCTGATTGCGCAGGAACGCCTGCAGCAGGGGGCCGACGGGCTCGACACGGCCCGCCTTCTCGCCGCAGTGCAGGACGAGGTGATTCACGCGCTTTATGATTTTACCGTCACCCACGTCCACCGCGCCTCCAACCCGACCGAAGCCGAGCGTCTGGCGATCGTCGCTACTGGCGGCTATGGCCGGGGAGTCATGGCGCCGTCCTCGGATACCGACCTTCTCTTCCTGCGCGCTTACAAAGCCAGTCCGCATACGGAGAGTGTGATCGAATACATGCTTTATGCCCTTTGGGACATGGGGCTGAAAGTCGGCAATGCATTCCGTACACCGATGGAATGCGTCAAGCTGGCCCAGGATGACGTGACGATCAAGACCAGCATGCTGGACGCCCGCTTCATCTGCGGGGACGAAGCACTGGCCAACGAAATGATGGCCCTTTTCCAGCGCGAGTCGGTGAAAGGCAAGGATGCCCAGTTCATTGCCGACAAGCTGGCCGAGCGCGATGCCCGCCATGCCCGCACCGGAGATGCCCGCTACGTCGTGGAGCCGAACCTGAAGGAAGGCAAGGGCGGTCTTCGCGACCTGCAGACGCTCTACTGGATCGGCAAGCACATGTACGGCGGCGACTCCCTGGAGGAGGTTATGAAAGCCGGTCCGTTCACGGATCATGAGTATGCTGTCTTCATCCGCGCTGCCCGTTTTCTCTGGACCGTGCGCTGCCACATCCACTTCGTCACCGGCCGCGCCGAGGACCGGCTGAGTTTCGACCTGCAGCCCGAGATCGCCGCCCGCATGGGCTACCGCGACCGCGAGGGCCAGCAGGGCGTCGAGCGCTTCATGAAGCGCTATTTCCTCGTCGCCAAGGATGTCGGCGGCCTGACGCGTATCCTTGCTGCCAAGCTTGAAGCCGACCATAAGAAAAAGCCCGAAGGCCTGCGCCGTTTCCTTCCCGTCCGCCCGCCGCAGCCGCTGCCGGAGCCGGGCTTCATGATCGACACCGGCCGCATCAGCATCACGGACGACGCCGTCATGGCGAGCGATCCGCTCAACATGATCCGCCTCTTCACCCTGGCCCGGCGCGAGCAGAAGGACATCCACCCCGCCGCGCTCACAGCGCTGACGCGCAACCTGCGCGGTTTCACAGAAACCGTGCGCGAGATGCCGGAAGCCCGCGCGCTGATCCTCGACACCATCCTCGGCGGCAAGGAACCCGGCCTCACCCTGCGCCGCATGAACGAGGCCGGCGTGCTCGGCCGCGCGATCCCCGAATTCGGCTCGATCGTCGCGCAGACCCAGTTCAACATGTATCATCATTACACGGTCGATGAGCACACGCTGCGCGCCGTCGAGACCATCGCCGATCTCGAACACGGGCGCGGCGACATCGCCCCGCTCGCGCACGAACTGTTCGGCCAGATCGAGAACCGCCGCGCGCTGTATCTCTCGATGCTGCTGCACGATACCGGTAAGGGGAAGGGCGACCAGCAGGAAGCCGGCATGACCACCTCGCGCCGGGCCTGCGAACGCCTCGGCCTGCCAGACGACGAAACCGATCTCGTCGTCTGGATCGTTGGCCACCACCTCGAGATGAGCGAAACCGCCCAGAAGCGCGACATTTCCGATCCGCGCACCGTCGCCACCTTCGCCCGCCTCGTCGGCTCGCTGGAGCGCCTGCGCCTCCTTTACATCCTCACTGTCGCCGACATCAAAGCCGTCGGCCCCGCCGTCTGGAACGCCTGGAAAGGCCAGCTGCTCGCAGACCTTTACCGCAACACCGCCGCCGCGCTGCGCGGCGGGCGCGCCGACGAGGCTGGCGTGCAGGGCGAGCTTGAACGCCGCGCCGAGGACCGCCGAGCCGCAATCATCGACCGGCTCGGCGCGCTGCCGCCGCTGCTGCTCGAACTTGAAACCGCGTATTGGACCGGCTTCGACGAAGGCGACATCGCCTGGCATGCTGGTGCGCTCGCCAAGGGCGGCGATGTCGTCACCACGCGGATGGCGCCGGAAGGCGGCGCGGTCGCGCTGCTCGTCTCCGGCAAGGACCGCGCGGGCCTGTTCGCTGATCTCGCCGGCACGCTTGCCCATCTCGGCGCCAACATCGTCGCAGCGCAGGTCTTCACCTCGCGCGGCGGCCAGATCGTCGACGTCTTCATGCTGCAGGACATCCGCGGGCTCCCGTTTGGCGATCGCGACGCGCAGCGCCTTGTGGCGCTCGAAAAGGCCATCCGGGCGGCGCTGGCTGGCAACGCGCCGAAGGGCGGTCTCAAGTCCCGCACCGGGCGGCGCGAAGCCGCCTTCCTCGTCCAGCCCTCGGTCCAGATCCACGACGACATTTCGGCCGACTACACGGTCATCGACGTCGCCGCGCGCGACCGGCCGGGCCTGCTTCACGAAGTGGCCGAGGTGCTGGCCGAACTGAAACTGTCAATCCACTCCGCGCATGTCGGCTCTTATGGCGAGCGGGTGTTCGATGCCTTCTATGTCCAGCCGGACGGTGCCGCCGGCGGCCTGTCAAAGGCCCGCAAAGAGGCCCTGAAAGACCGTCTTATGGCCGTCTTGTCGCGCGAAGAACCGGACGGCCCGCAGACGCCGGCCCGGAAACTCAAACGGTCCCGCGCCGTGGACAGCTTCTGAGAATTCAGGGAAAGCGGGTGGCATGAGCCTGGTTCGCAACACCGCCGTACAGGCGGCCCTCACCTTCGCCAGCCGTATCCTCGGCTTTGCGCGCGACATCATCCTCGCCGCCAAGATCGGCGCCGGGCCGGTGGGCGATGCCTGGGCGACCGCTCAGCAGTTCCCCAACCTGTTCCGCCGCATCTTCGCTGAGGGCGCCTTTGCCTCGGCTTTCGTGCCGACCTATGCGCGCACGCTGGAGGCTGATGGTCCGGAAGCCGCCCGGGCGGTTGCCGAAGACGCACTGAAGGTCCTGTTCGCCGCGACCGCCGCCCTCACCATCCTTGCCCAGATCTTCATGCCGTGGGTGCTGCTGATCATCCATGGCGGCCAGGCGGATGACACCGCCAACTACAATCTCGCCGTGCTGCTCACCCGCATCACGATGCCCTACCTCACCTTCATGGCCATCGCTGCGCTGTTCTCTGGCGTGCTGAACTCGCTGGAGCGGTTCATCCTGTCGGCCGGCGCGCCGACGCTTCTGAACCTCTGCCTCATCCCCGCCGGCCTCCTGGGCACCACGCCCCAGCTGACTGCCACCTATGCCGCCATCGCCTTCTTCATCGCGGGCCTCCTGCAGGCGGGCGCCCTCTGGTGGGGCGTCGCGCACCAGAAGGTGAACCTCAGCCTGATCGGCTGGCCGCGCCTCACGCCGGCCGTCAAGAAAGTGCTGCTCCTCGCCGTGCCCGGTACGATCGCCGCCTCCGGCACGCAGATCAACATCATCGTCAGCCAGTCGCTCGCGAGTTTCGAGGTCGGCGCCAAGAGCTGGCTCTACGCCGCCGACCGGCTCTATCAGCTGCCGCTCGGCCTCGTGGGCGTCGCGGTCGGCGTCGCCATCCTGCCACGCCTCAGCCGCGCCGCGCGGGCAGGGGATGCCGGCGCCGGCGCCCGCACCATGGACGAAGGCCTCGGCCTAGCCATGGCGCTGACCTTTCCTGCCGCCGCCGGCCTGATGATCGCACCGGTCTACCTGATCGACGCCTTCTTCGTGCGCGGCGCATTCCTGCCCTCGGACGCCGCCGCCGCCGGCGCCGCGCTCTTCCACTTCGCCTGGGGCGTGCCCGCCTTCGTGCTGATCAAGGTTCTCGCCCCGCCCTTTTTCGCGCGGGAAGACACTAAAACGCCGATGCGCTTTGCCCTTGTCTCGGTCGTGGTGAACACGCTCCTCGGCGCAGGACTCTTCTTCTGGCTCAAGCAATCCGGCCAGGACGGCTTTCCCGGCCTCGCCATCGCCACCAGCACGGCGGCCTGGGTGAATGCCGGCCTGCTCGCGGTCAGTCTCGCCCGGCGCGGCTGGTACCGTCCAGGCCCCCGGCTCTGGACAGGGCTCTTCCGGGCCGCGCTTGCTACCGCCATGCTCGGCGCCGGCATCTGGCTGATGCTCTGGCAGCAGCCTGCCATCATTGCGGCTGTGGGCGGCTCCCATGCCCTCGCCGCCGGGGCCACGGTTGGCGCCGCAGCCGTCATTTACGGCCTCGCCGCGCTGATCACCGGCGCTCTCCGGATCAGTGACATCCGGCAGGCTTTGCGGCGCTGATCAAACACGCTAGACGCCTGTCACCATGACAGAAAACACACCCGCCTATACCGGCCCGAACCGCGTCTTCTCCGGCATCCAGCCGACGGGAAACCTGCACCTCGGCAACTATCTCGGCGCTCTGAAGAAGTTCGCCGACCTGCAGGCCGAGGGCCATGACTGCGTGTTTTGCGTCGTCGACCTGCACGCCATCACCATGCCCATCGAGCGCGGCGCGCTGATCGACCAGACCCGCCAGATCGCCGCCGCCTTCATGGCCGCTGGTGTGGACCCGTCGAAATCCGTGATCTTCGCCCAATCCTCCGTGCTCGCACATGTCGAGCTCGCCTGGATTTTCAACTGCGTTGCCCGCATGGGCTGGGTCGAGCGGATGACCCAGTTCAAGGACAAGGCAGGCAAAGACGCCGAGCGTGCGTCCGTCGGTCTGTTCACCTATCCGGTGCTGCAAGCAGCTGATATTCTCGCCTACAAGGCGACCCATGTCCCCGTCGGCGAGGACCAGAAACAGCACCTCGAGCTCAGCCGCGACATCGCCGACCGGTTCAACCGCGAATACGGGGTACCCGGATTTTTCCCGCTGCCCGAGCCGATGATTAAGGGCCCCGGCGCCCGGATCATGTCGCTCAAGGACGGCACCAAGAAGATGTCGAAGTCTGACCCTTCGGACCTCTCGCGCATCACGCTGGTGGATGACGCCGACGCGATCTCGAAGAAGATCAGGAAGGCGACCACCGATACCGGCGTCATCCCCGCGACGCCTGAGGAACTGAAAGGCCGTCCCGAAGTCGAAAACCTCGTTGGCATCTATGCCGCCCTCTCGGGCCGCACGGTCGAGAGCGTGCTCGCCGAATTCGAAGGTAAGGGCTTCGGTGTCTTCAAACCCGCCCTTGCTGACGTCACCGTTGCCCACATGGCCCCCATCACCACGCGCTTCCGTGAAATTCTTGCCGATCCGGCGGGCATCGACCGGGTCCTCGCCGATGGCGCCGGACGCGCCAGCGACATCGCCGCGCCGATCATGGACGAAATCCGCCGTATCGTGGGTTTCTGGCGCGCTTAAGCAGCCTGCGACGCAGGCAGCGCTTGTTTTTCGGCGCGACGCTCCGCATCTTCCCCCAAACCAACTTGGAGGATTGCCCCATGCGTTTCCTGTCCAGCCTGATCCTGCCGGCCGCACTCCTTCTGGGCGGATGCGGCGAAACCGCGGCAGCGCCTGCTGCCGGGGGGGGGGCCGTCATCGAAGTGCGCGATGCCTTCATCGTCGAGCCTCCGGAAGGCCGCGACATCACCGGCGGCGGCATGCATGTCAGCGTCCAGGGAGGCCCGGTCACCCTGATCGGTGCCAGCACAGATGCGGCCCAGAATGTCGAACTGCACACCATGTCGATGGAAAACGACATGATGCAGATGCGCAAGGTCGAGAGCTTCCCGGTCACCGAGGAGACGCCCCTCGTGCTCGAACGGGGCGGTAACCATCTGATGCTGTTCGGGGTCGGCCCGATCGAGGCAGGTTCCCAGATCGACGTTATCCTGACGTTCACGGACGAATCCGGCACTGAGATGGAAATTGTCACAAAAGCCGAGATCGTTCCTCCGGCCGGTTAATGCTGTTTCTGTAGGCAATTGGGGCGGGTTTCCGAAATTTCATGCAGTGCCGCCCTGTTATTGCCATGCTGATGACCGCATAATCCGGAAGAATGACATTGACCCGGCCACCCGCTCAGGACAGGCGTAAACCCATGCCCTCACGCTCTGCTGCAGCGAAGCTCCCGAAGGCTTACGACGAAGACCTGCGCGCCAAGCCGCGCCCCACGCCGATCCCGCCCGAACACTTCATTTCGCTGGAACATGCCGAGCCGAGCCCGATGATGCTCAGCTTCCAGAAAGGCTGGAGGCGGATCGTCGGGTTCTTCAAGGTGATGCTCTTGCTGGCCGTCATTGGCGCCTATCCGGCGGCGGTTGCCATCTCCAGCGATATTGATGACAGCCCGGTGGTCTTCCCGCCGAACGAGAGTTGGTCCGTGTCCGGCGTCGGCGTCGCTATCCACAAGGTCGCACGCGAACTCGCCGGAGCAGGCTGGGCCGATGACCGTGCCAGCTGGCACCCGCAGGCGCGGCTTACCGCGCTACCCGCCTGGCAGGAAGCGACCGCTGCCGGCCTCTCCGAACACGTCAAGCTGCTCTCCGAAGTCGCCGCGAATGCCGATGGCCCGGACGGGGATCTCGCCGCCGCCTCCCGTCTCCTTATGGCCGTGCCGGGCGAGGACATGCTGCCCCGCCTGACCGCCGCCGCCGAAGCGCTCAACCGCTTTGACACGCGCGCCTCGCGCGGCCTCGCCCTGCGCCCGTCCCCTGAAGAAACCCTGCCGCTCGAGATGGCCCTGTTTGCCGGCTGGGCGAAGGAAGACATCGCCGCCCTGTCGGACCGGATCAACGCCGAGCAGAGCGCCTGGCTCGCCAGCCGGGAAGACATCACCGCGTTCTACACCGCCAAGGCCCGTGCCCACCTCGCGCATGAACTCATCCTCGCCGGCAAGGCGCGCGCCTACGGCCTGACTGGAAACGCCGAACTGGCCGCCGCCCTGGCGCGCGCAGAAGCCTCGTGGAAACGAGCCGCGGAGATGAAGCCCGTCTTCTTATCGAACCAGCAGGGCCCGGGCGCCATCCTGCCCAACCATCTCTCCAGCATGGCTTATTACCTGGTCGAAGCGGAGCAGGCCTCGGCCGATCTCGCAGCCCGCCTCGTGCCCGCGCCGGCCATTGTGGAGGACGTCGCCGAGACGGATGCCGCCGCTGACCCGGCCACTGCCGAAGTCTCTATCCCTTGATCTGACGCGCTTTGCACGCCATGTCTGACGCCAGACAGCGAGGCGCCATGTTCATCCAGACTGAAGCGACACCGAACCCCGATACCGTGAAATTCCTGCCCGGCCTGCCGGTGGCGGGCTTTCACGGCCCGTTCGACTATCCGGACGCTGCCAGCGCCGGAGCGAGCCTGCTCGCACGCGCCCTGTTCCAGGTGGACGGCGTCGACCGGGTCTTCCTCGGCGCCGATTTCGTCTCGATCAGCAAAGCCGCCGAGAAAGACTGGAAACACGTCAAGCCGATGGTGCTCGCCGCCATCATGGACCATTACATGGCCGGCCTGCCGGTCGTGGATACTGATGCCGCCTCCGGTGAGGACGAGATCGTCTACGAGGGTGAAACCGCTGAGATCGTCAACGAGATCAAGGAACTCCTCGAAACCCGCATCCGCCCCGCCGTGGCGCAGGATGGCGGCGACATCACCTTCCGCAGCTTCGATGTCGCCACCGGCGTCGTGATGCTCAGCATGCGGGGTGCCTGCGCCGGTTGCCCGTCCTCCACGCAGACGCTGAAGATGGGCATCGAGAACATGCTGCGCACCTACGTGCCGGAAGTCACCGCCGTCGAGGCTGTGATCTGATTTCCCCGCGCCGCGTGTCTCCCGTTCCCAGACCTCCCACAAGGACCCGCCCATGGCCCATCCCGTCAACGACCACGCTCTTGATGTCATCTTCCGCGACGCGCGCAGCCAGAACAGCTTTGTCGACAAGGACGTCCCCGAAATCCTGATCCGCGCCGTCTATGACCTGACCAAGATGGGCCCGACCAGCGCCAACTGCTCGCCCGCCCGCTTCGTCTTCGTGCACACACCCGCCGGCAAGCAGCGCCTCCTGCCGCTGATGAGCGCCGGCAACCGCGAAAAGACCGCGCAGGCCCCCTGGACCGTGATCATTGCCCACGATCTCGCCTTCCAGGAAAAGATCCCGAAACTTTTCCCCCACGCCCCCGGCGCCAGGGACTGGTTCAACTCCAACCGCGACGAAACCGCTGTCCGGAACGGGACCCTGCAGGGCGCCTATCTGATGATCGCCGCGCGCGCCATCGGCCTCGATTGCGGCCCGATGAGCGGCTTCGACATGGCTGGCGTCAACCGAGAATTCTTCGAGAACGACGAAGGCGAACTCAAGAACTGGCGCGCCAACTGGATCTGCAATCTCGGCTATGGCGACAAGACCAAGCTGTTCGACCGCAGCCCCCGCCTCGAATTTGACGAGGCCTGCCGCATCCTCTAACCGAGCGGGGTTCAGAAAAGTGGCTCCCGGTTTTCGGAAAAACGCCGCGACCAAAAAGTAGCGCGCGATGGTAGTTCTCGGCCTCAACACCGCCTTCAGCACGATGGAAGTCGCCCTCGTCCGGGACGGTGAAATCCTGTGTGACCGGCGTGAGGACATGCCGCGCGGCCAGGAACGCCGCCTCCCGGGCCTCGTAGCCGAACTCTGCGCCGAAGCGGGCGTCACGCTGGCCGAGCTCACCCGAATCGGCGTCGTCGCCGGCCCCGGCAGCTTCACCGGACTGCGCATCGGCGTCGCCTACGCGCGCGGCCTCGCCCTCGTTACCGGCGCAAGGGCCATCGGCATCACCAGCCTCGAAGCCGCCGTCCCCGCCGGCCTCGAAGGCCCCGCCCTCGGATGTCTTCAGGCCCAGCGCCGCCCGCCCGAACAGACCTGGTGGGTGCAGGGCATCTCGGAAGGGGAGGGCATCGCCGATGTGATCGAAGTTCCGCTCACGGATCTTCTCCCCATGCTCACCGGCTTCCAAGCCCCCGTCTTCATGGACGGTCACGAAGCCCTTGGGCCGCTCGCCGCCAAACTCGACCTGCGCCCGATGCGGCCTAGCGCGATCACCGCCGCCCTGAAAGCCAGCCTCTTCGAACCTGCGAAGCATCTGCCGGCCCCGGTCTACGCCCGCGCCCCGGACGCGGCGCTGCCGGGCCCGAAAAACTAGGGCGCTGTTCACCAAAAGGCTGCGTGCGGACCCGTTTCGGTTAAACCCGGTCCAAGCGTGCCGCACCCAGTTCGACCGCGATAGCCTATGGATTGCCACCGTCAGGCGGCGTGTCATTCGCGAGTTCATCTCTGAGGCGCTGCAGTTCGTGGTGGTAGCGTTCTGCGTCCCCATATTCCTCGAAGCTGGCATAGCGGGGGTGTGCGCCAAGCACGCGACGGGCGTTTTTGATCGGGCACCAAAATTGCTCCGTGCGCGAACCGATCTCGCGTGCATAGGCAATCACGCCGTTCACGTAAGAACAGTAGGCACAATTGAGCTTTTCCAGGGCGTTCAGATAGGCGAGCCCTGATCGGTCAAATACCATGTAGCTTCGGCGCTTCACCTGAGCGATTCCGTAGACCCGAAAACAGACGGATTGGTACACCGAGACCCAGAGGTCGATCACCGCAAAGGGAATGATCAGTGAATAGATGACCGGCGCCGTCAGCACAACTAGTGGACGAGCCTTGACCAGGTAGCGCCAGAGGCTGGTTTGCAATTCGCGGTGCCGGCGCACCACTTCCTGCTCGAACAGAACCCTGCCGCGCTCCAGTCCGTAACTGAACCCGGCCCGTTGTTTCGCAAACTCCTCTTCGAGTTCCGTTTCAAGGGCGCGTATCTTGCCGATGATGGCATCCATGGGCTTTGTCATGGGCCTCCAGGTGCGCTCTCCTATGTGAGGTGGCAAGGGCAAAACGTTGTGGCGCTTCGCGCCCGCTGGGTCCTGTACGTAAGCGCGCGGCATATGCCGCAGTGCCAAGTCCTGCAGCGCCTATGCCAACCAGGGCTCCAGATCGTTCTCCTGCGCGACCAGCGCGAGACCGTTGGCAATCGACACGAACTGGTCGCCGGTCTCCACCTTCTCCGCACCGAAGCGGTCCTCGAAGCTGCGGCGCAGCGCCGGCACATAGGACGTGCCGCCGGTGAGGAACACGCGGTCGATGCCCGCTTCGCCGAGGTTCGCGCGCGCCAGCGCCTCGCCCACCGTCGCCTGGATCGCGCCCACATCCTCGCCGATCCAGCCCTCGAATTCCGCGCGCCTGATCGTCCGGTGCAGTTTCAGCCGCCCGGCTTCCAGATCGAACCGCGCTTCATCGTGATGCGAGAGCGTCGTCTTAAGCTGCGCCACCGCGCGGTAGAGCAGGTAGGTCACGTCCGCATCAAGGAAGGCGATGAACGCCTCGATCAGGTGCGGATCGTCTGCCATGTTCGCCAGCTTCACGAGGTCTGCATAGTCCTTCGTGTGCCGCATGATCGACAGCTGGTTCCACTGCGCAAACCGGCTGTAGAAGGCGGCCGGAACGGGAAGCGTTTTGCCGTCGCTCTTGAACGTGCTGCCCTTGCCCAGCAGCGGCGAGACGACGTGGTCGATGATTCGCTGGTCGAACGCATCGCCCGCAACCGCGATGCCCGCATGCGACAACGCCTGCGCGCGCACTTTGCCCGCACGTGGATCAAACTGCAGGATCGAGAAGTCGCTTGTCCCCCCGCCGAAATCCGCCACAAGGATGGTCGCAGGCTCACGCAAGCGCTGCGCATAGAAGAACGCGGCCGCCACCGGCTCATAGACATGATGGATCGTCTCGAAACCGAGCCGCTTCAGCGCGGTCTCATATCTCTCCTGCGCCAGTCTCTCGTCCGGTTGCGCGCCCGCAAACTGCACCGGCCGCCCCATGACAACTTGCGCAGGCCAGTCCGTCCCGCTCCGCTCCGACAGGCGCCGCAGGTACGCCGCCAGCAGATCCTCGAAATACCAGTTCCGGTTGTGGATCACCGTGGAGGAAAACAGCGGGCTCGCCGCGAAAGTCTTGAACGACTGGATGAAGCGGCAGTCGCCGCCCAGTTCCAGGAACTGGTCGATCGCCCACGGGCCGATCTCCATCATCGCGCGCGATCCGCCCCGGTCCTCGTCCTTCCACAAGCAGAGCACCGAGCGGCAGGCCTCGAACGCGGCATTGTCATGGCGAAAACTCATCGCCTGCGTAGAGCCATCCGCCTCGGCGAGCACCGCCACACTGTTGGTCGTGCCGAAGTCGAGGCCGAGCGTGGGGGCGGTTCTGGTCATCGCGGCCTCTTGTGCTGCGGCAAAGGGCAGGCGAACTAGCAGGGGCCAGGCCCTGCAATCAATCCCGCGCGGCCTTCATTTGCGTTTTTCCGTTCCGTTTGCCGGCGCCCTGACCCTGATGACCCACACCCTGCGCGCCCTGACGCCGTCCGACGCCGCCGCCGCCGCCGCCCTCCATGCGCTCGCTTTTGCCGACCCCTGGAGCGAGGCGAGTTTCGCCGCGCAGTTTGCAGATCCCGCTGCCCTCACGCTCGGCCATGTCGAAGAGGGCACGCTGATCGCCTTCGCTCTCTTTCGCGAGGTGGCAGGCGAGGCAGACCTGCTCACCGTCGCAACGCACCCAGACCGCCGCAGCCAGGGCCTCGCCCGCGCGCTCCTCATTGCTCTGACGCAAACCCTCGCGGCGCGCGGTGTGGCCCGCATGACCCTCGATGTCGCCGAGGACAACGCCGCCGCCCGCCAGCTCTACACGTCCCTCGGCTTCACCGAAGACGGCCGCCGCCCCCGTTACTACACCGCGGGCGGCGCCGTGCCGGTGGACGCCGTACTGATGTCGATGCGCCTTCAAGGGTAGCCGCGTGCGGGCAGGGGCCTATACTGATTGGCTCAGCGCGGGAGAGACCGATGGCCGATGACCTGAAGCAGATCGACGTCCCGCCGGAAGTCTTCAAACTCTACGACGCCTATTGCCATGGGGACCTCTCCCGCCGCGCCTTCTTCTCGAAGCTCTCGACCTACGCCGTCGGCGGCCTCACCGTCCCGGTGCTCGCCGCCTGCGTGATGCCGGACTATGGCCGCGCCCAGACCGCCGAGGGCGAGCCGGACCTGATCGAGGAAACCGCGATCTACCCATCCCCGAACGGCGGCGGCGAAATGTCCGGCTATCTTGTTCGCCCGGCCAATGCCAGGGTCAAGCTCGCGGGCATCATCGTCGTCCACGAGAACCGCGGCCTCAATCCGCACATCCGCGATGTTACGCGCCGAGCCGCCAAGGCCGGCTACGCCGCCTTCGCGCCCGACGCGCTGCACCCCCTCGGCGGCTATCCCGGCAACGATGACGCCGGCCGTGAACTGCAGGCCAGACGCACCCCCGCCGGAATGTATGCCGACTTTGCCGCCGCCGCCGAGTTCCTGCGCGACCATGACGCGACCAACAGCAAGATCGCCTGCACCGGTTTCTGCTTCGGCGGCGCCATCACCAACCTGATGGCCGCGCGCCTGCCCTGGCTGAAAGCCTCCGTGCCGTATTACGGCGGCTGGCCCACCGCCGCGGAGGCCGCCAGGGTCGAGGTGCCGCTTCAGATCCACCTCGCCAGCGATGACGCGCGTGTGAATGCCGGCTGGCCGCCTTACGAAGCCGCGCTGAAGGCCGCCGGAAAGGCCTATGAGGTCCACTGGTACGAAGGCACGCAGCATGGCTTCCACAACGACACCACGCCGCGCTTCAACCCTGAAGCGGCCGCCCTCGCCTGGGGCCGCACGCTGGACTTCTTCGCCCGGCACCTCGCCTAGGGCAACGCCGGCCGGGAGGGGGCCGGGCCTGGGGCTTCAGGGGCTGCGGCCTTTGCCTCTGGCCAAGCCGCACAAATATGGACATTCCGGGCGCACGGAGGCAAAAGGGCGATCATGGACCGTTTAGAAAAACTCTGTATCGAAAAAGGCCTGCGGATGACAGAGCCCCGGCGCATCATCGCTCGGGTTCTGGCGGGCGCCGAAGACCACCCGGACGCCGAGGAACTGCACCGGCGTGCCAACTCGCTCGACGGCTCGATCTCGCTGGCCACAGTCTACCGGACCGTCAAGCTGTTCGAAGATGCCGGCATCATTCAGACGCATGCCTTCCGCGATGGCCGCGCGCGCTATGAGGAAGTGCCCGAAGAGCACCACGACCACCTCATTAATGTGAAGACCGGGGCCGTTGTCGAGTTCCACTCGGAAGAAATCGAGAAGCTGCAGGAAGAAATTGCGCTCAAGCTCGGCTTCCGCCTCGTCGACCACCGTCTCGAACTCTACGGCGTCCCGATCAAGGACGCCGAGTAGCTCCCCCGGCCTGGTCGGCCAGCACGACCTTGAAGATACCGTCGAAATCCTTGTTGGCGACATAGAGGTAACCGTCGGGCCCCTGGACCACATCGCGGAAGGACTGGTTGGCTTCGCGCAGCAGGTCTTCCTTGCCGACCACCTTGCCGCCCTCCAGATCGATCCGTACCAGGACGAGTCCGCTTGGGCCGTTCATGCCGCCCACGAACAGGTCGCCCTTCCAGCCCGGATACACATCACTGGTCAGCATTGTCAGGCCCGAGGGGGCAATCGACGGCACCCAGTAGGTCTGCGGCGCGGTGATGCCTTCGGCCTCGGTCGCCTCGGTGATCACCGTGCCGTCATAGTTGACGCCGTAGGTCACCTTCGGCCAGCCATAATTGGCGCCCCTGGTGATGATGTTGAGCTCATCGCCCCCCTTCGGCCCGTGCTCGGTTTCCCAGAGCGTGCCCGACGCCGTATCGAAATACAGCCCTTGCATGTTGCGGTGGCCATAGGACCAGACCGCCGGATTGCCCGCCGTACCGTCCGCAAACGGATTATCCGCCGGGATCGATCCGTCCGGGTTGATCCGGATGATCTTGCCATGCGTCGTCTTCGGATCCTGCGCGAGGTCCATGTACTTGTAGCCTTCGCCGATCGTCACAAACAGCGTGCCGTCATTTCCGAAGGCAAGGCGCGAGCCATAGTGGTAGGTCGTGTCGCGCAGGTCGCCGCGGAACAGTTCCTCGACATTCTCGAGTGCCGTGTGGTCATCGCTGAGCCTGCCGCGCACCACGAGGGTGGAGTTGGCTTCCGGCGTTCCGGACGACAGCGACACATAGACGAGCCGGCTGGCGGCAAAATCCGGGTCCAGCGCCAGTCCGAGATAGCCGCCCTGGTCAGCCACCAGCGCAGGCGGCAATCCGGTCACCGGCGCCGACGCCGAGCCGCCCGGTGCGAGATATTTCAATCCGCCTTCCTTCTCCGTGAACAGGAGGCCGCCATCGGCCAGGAATACCATGCCCCACGGCTGCTCGGCCGCAACCAGCGGTTCCAGCTTCACCTTCGTATCGCTGACCGCGATCGGCGCCGATGGCTCCACCGGCTCCGAACAGGCGGCGAGCGCGGCAATGACAGCAAGGGCAGGCAGGCGGGCAGGGGGTCTCATGGCGCGGGCTCCGGGCAGTGTCGTGAATGTTGCCCGCAGGCATAAAAGGTTCCGCGCCGCTGCGCCAACGAAAAAGGGGCGGCCCCGAAAGGCCGCCCCTCGATCAGCTTGCGCCGGAGGCGTCTCTTACCAGTTCTTCGTGACCGACACGCCGTAGGTGCGTGGCTCAGTGAGGAAGATGTTGGTGAACAGGCCCGAAGAGTCATCCGTCAGGTAGGCGCCGGTGATGACTTCCTCATCGGAGATGTTCTTGCCGAACAGGTCAACCCGGATGCCGTTCTCGTCGTTGAAGAGCGAGACAGTGGCGTTCAGGTTATCCCAGGCAGGCAGCACGTCCCGCTCAGTATTGTAGACGCGGCTGAAGCTGTCGGCCTGACGGTAGTAGTCAACCCGGCCCGTGAGGCCCCAGTTGCCGAATGAGCCTGGCTCCCAGGTGTATTCGACACCGACGTTGAAGGTAGACTCAGGCGCGCCTGGCTGCGAATTGCCGTCAAGGCTCTTCGCGTCGCCGTCGAACGGGGTGAAGCCGGCGATGGTCGACCGCGTACCGTCGCTGTTCGTCACCGTCACGCTTCCGATCGGGGTGCCGCCGTTAAACACGGCAAGAGCGGCTTCCTGCCCTCTGAAGGCACCGGCGCAGAGGCCGCGGGTAGACCCGGCGGCCAGGGCGCCAGCCTGGATGCCGCGAAGCACGGCTGCATAGCCCTGAGCAGATACGACGCAGTTGCCGAAGGTCGCTGCATTCTTGAGCGTCACGAGGTCGGCGCGTCCGTTCGTGCGGTCGAGCGTGTCGATGCCCCAAGTGTCCTGGATCTCGGTGTTCAGAAGGCCGAGGTTGGCGTTGACGATCAGGGTTGATACCGGGTTCCAGATCGTTTCGATCTCGAGGCCCTGGACCTTGGTGTCGATGTTGAAGTTCGCCGACGTGCGGTTCACGATCTGAGTGATCTGGTAGCCTTCATAGTCATACATGAAGCCAGTCACGTTGGCCTGCAGCGCTCCGCCGGCCAGCGTGTTCTTCGTGCCGAGTTCGTAGGAGTTGATGAACTCGGGATCGAAGACCGGTGGGAACAGGTTTGAACCAGCTGGCTGGGGCGGGTTGATACCGCCGCCTTTATAACCGCGCGAGTAGAAACCGTAGACCAGCGTATCTTCTGTGAAGCCCAGGTCCGGCGTCCAGTCGAAACCGGCGCGGCCTGTGGTTTCTGCGAAGTTCGCATTGAGGGTGCCGTCACCGCCGAGGTCCGGCGAAGCGCCGGGTGTAACGCGAGGCACAAGCGGATCGCCGCCTGGGATAGCCGCGGTCGGCGTGAACAGGAAGGTCGGGATGATGTCCTGTTCCTTCTTATCGTTCGTGTAGCGCAGGCCGAGCGTGAATTTCAGGTCCTCGGTCAGGTCATAATAGCCTTCACCGAACACGGCGTAGGAATCGAGGGTGTAGGGCGACAGCGATCGGAAGTAGTTGCCGCCGGTGCCGGTGGTCGAGCCGCCGAAGACGGGAACGCCGCCGACGCCGTTATCAATCGGAACCTGCCCGCCGAAGAAGGCGCCGCCAGCTGCATTGTTGATCTGGGTCAACGCGGTCAGGGAGTTCGACAGGACCGCAAAACCATCGGTCGGGACAGACGGATCAATTGACTCGAAGTCGACCTTAATGGCGCCAAAGTTGAAGTTGAACGGGCCATCATAGGACGACTGCAGGCGAAGTTCGTGCGTCGTCTGTTCGCTGCCGCCGCCGGCAATGTCGAATGTCCGGAACCGGTTCGAGGCACCGAGCTGGGGATCGTTGACCCTGCCGCCCGGGAACAAGACACCATAAAGTGGAGCTGCCGGCGTTCCCGTCAAAGCGAAGAAAGGTCCTGCCGTGGCGTTGAAGCTGATCGTCGGGGCGATCTTATTGTAGTCCTCCAGCGACTGCAGCGAGGTTTCGCTATAGCTGCCGATATAGCTGAGCTTCAGCGACTCGGTGACGTCAAATTCGCCCTTGAGCGTGTAGAGTGTCTGGTCCGCAAAATAGGTCGGCTCGAAAGCCGACTCGATATTGCGCAGGTTAGGATCGACAGGCGCAGTGAACGCATCCCCGTTGAGCAGGCCGGCTGTGATCGCGAGACCGCCGCCGAGGGTGGCAGCCGAGTTCACGCGGTCATTCATATCTTCGAGAGCGGCCGCACGGCAGCCCAACGACGTCCCGAGTTGGTCAAATGCGCCGATGGCAACGCCTCTGAAAGACGTCTTGAACGGGTCCTTCGCGCACAGCTGCTTGCCAGCGCGGAGACGGTCGTCCTCTTCCTCGAAGTGCTCGGCGATGAAGGTGACGCGGAAATTGTCCGTCGGTTCGAACAGGACCGAGCCACGAACACCAAACAGGTCGCGGCCGTCGATCGACTGCCCGGTGACGGTGTTGGTCGCATAGCCCGAACGCTCAAGCGCGCTGCCCGCAACACGAATGGCGATCTTGTCACCAATCGGGACGTTGAGCATGCCTCTGTATTTGAGGGTATCATAGTTGCCGAGGGTAACCGTCGCGCTGCCCTGGTACTCTTCGAGTATAGGCTTCGCGGTGATCGCGTTGAACACGCCGCCGGTGGCGTTACGGCCGTAGAGCGTGCCCTGCGGGCCGCGCAGGACCTCGACGCGCTCCATGTCGAAGAACTCGGCTTCGAGCAGGCGGTTGGCGCCGAGTGGCACGTCGTTCTGGTGGATACCCACACCTGCGTCGCTCGACTGGGCGACGGCATCGACGCCGATACCGCGGATGCGGAAGTTGAAGCCGCCGAAGTTGCCGGCCGTGAAGGCGGTGTTCGGGATGGCCTTCAGGAGGTCAGGGCCGCCTGCCAGCTGCATCTTGTCGAGGGCAGCTTCGTCAAAGGCCGAAACGGCAATCGGAACGTCCTGGATGGACTGCTCAACTTTCTGGGTGGTGACGGTGACGGTGCCAAGGCGGCGGTCATCTTCCGGCGCGGCGTCTTCCTGGGCGACCGCCAGGGGGCCGAACAGGCTCATTGCCAGGGCCGAAGCGCCTGCCAGCAAGACATATTTCGAGTCTGTGATACGGGTCATTCGAATTTTCCTCCCCTCGGGCCGCGCTTTGCAAAGCACCGATTCTGTTGCTGATTCGCGAGTGGCCCTCTTCAGCGGGGCCGCTTCAATGCTCACACAAGTGCAGGATTACTGCCATGTCAATTGGTCTCGCGGAGGGAGGGAGCATTCCCCTGGCACCGGTGTCAAAAATGTGACGCAGCCTTCCCTAGCGTCTTGGCCGCTCCGGGCAGGACTGTTAGACGCCGCCGATGTCCCAGCATTCCGACACCGCCCTTGTCCTGTTCTCAGGAGGCCAGGATTCCGCCACCTGCCTCGCCTGGGCGCTGGACCGATTCGCCCGTGTCGAGACGGTCGGCTTCGACTATGGCCAGCGCCACCGCGTGGAACTGGCCTGCCGTCCGGCCTTCCGGGAACGCCTGACCGAAGCCTTTCCCGGCTGGGCCGCCCGCCTGGGGCCGGATCACCTGCTTGATGCCTATGTCCTCAAATCCCTCGGCCAGACCGCGATGACCGAAGACGTCGAGATCGAGATGCAGGCGAACGGCCTGCCGTCCACCTTCGTGCCCGGCCGCAACCTCCTCTTCTTCACCCTCGCCGGCGCCCTGGCCCTGCGCCGCAGCGCCGCCGTCCTCGTCGGCGGCATGTGCGAGACGGACTATTCCGGCTATCCCGACTGCCGCGCCGATACCCTTAAGGCCCAGGAAAGGACGCTCCAGCTCGGCCTCGGGTCCGGCCTGACCATCGAGGCGCCCCTCATGCATATCGACAAGGCCGGCACCTGGGCCCTTGCCGAAACCCTCGGCGGCGAGGCGCTCCTCGGCCTCATCGCCGAGCACACACACACCTGCTATCTCGGCGACCGCAGCCACCGCCATGCCTGGGGGTATGGCTGCGGGCATTGCCCGGCCTGCGAACTGCGCGCGGGCGGATGGGAACGCTGGCGGGCGGCGCAATGAGTTACTCGGTCAAGGAAGCTTTCTATACCTTGCAGGGGGAGGGCGCCCAGACGGGCCGCGCTGCCGTCTTTCTGCGCTTTGCCGGTTGCAACCTGTGGAGCGGGCTGGAACGTGACCGCGCCTCCGCCGTCTGCCGCTTCTGCGATACAGATTTCATCGGCACGAACGGCGAGGGAGGCGGCAAGTTCCGCGAGGCCGCAGCGCTGGCCGCCCACATCGCCGCCCTCTGGCAGGCCAGCGCCGCCGCCCAGGGCAGGCCCTATGTTGTCTGCACTGGCGGCGAACCCCTTATGCAGCTCGACGAGCCCCTCATCGGCGCCCTTCACGAGGCTGGGTTTGAAATTGCTATCGAAACCAATGGCACCCTCCCGGCGCCGGTCTCTATCGACTGGATCTGCGTCAGCCCAAAGGCCAGCGCCCCGCTTGTCCAGACGCGCGGTCACGAGCTGAAGCTCGTCTACCCCCAGTCCGAGCCCGAGGCCCACCCCGAACGCTTCGCCGCGCTGGACTTCCAGCACTTTTTCCTCCAACCGAGGGACGACGGGCCGGGCGTGTCCCACGTTGCGGAAACCGCCGCTTACTGCTTGAAGAATCCAAAATGGCGACTGAGCTTGCAAACCCACAAACTGACCGGTCTGCCCTAGTGGCACAAGGCCAGGTGTTCGAAATCTCGAAAGCGGTCACCTTTGAGGCCGCTCACTATATGGACGGAAAGCCCGAAGGTCACCCTTACCGTGCCATCCACGGCCATTCCTTCCGTCTTGAAGTGACCGTCGCCGGTATGGTGAAAACCGGCGAACAATGGGTCGAAGACCTCAGCCACCTGGCCGAATGCCTGAACGCCACCGCCGCCAAACTCGATCACCGCCTGCTCAACGAGATCGGCGGCCTGGAAGTCCCGACCCTCGAACGCCTCTGCCTGTGGGCCGCTGCCGACCTGAAACCGAGCCTGCCCGGTCTCAGCCGCGTGGCCATGGCCCGCCCCAGCCTCAACGAGCGCTGCGAACTCGTGCTGCAGCGGGGCTGACCGGCAGGCTTCAGCTGCCCGGGACCGGCTCTTTTGGCTCCCCCGGGGCCGGGTGTCAGCTTGCTTCAGGGCGCACGCCGGCAGGCCCCGGGCAGGCGCCTTGTTAGTGTCTGCGGGCTGACCTGCAAGCGAGGGCAGGTGCCTGAAAAGGACGCCCTTCCGGACCGCTGCCGCCTGGGCCACCGCCTTGAGATCCGCCGCCTGTCCCGGAAAAATGCGGCGCATTGTCCCTCGCTTCCTCGTCCCCGGCTCCGTGCCCCAGGTAAAGCACCTGCCCGCGCGCAGGCTCCCCGCCATCTCTGCCCGCCCTGATCGGCGCCGCCGGACACAGCTGCCAGGGGTTGCGTGCGCAAAGAGCGCCGGTAAGGTCGGGAGACACCGCCGCATTCCTGCGAAGTGAGGGCAACTTGATTCAGGAGCTTTCTGTTCCCTTGCCGGCCGCTGTGCCGGCGGTTGAGAAGCTCATGCGGATCGCCTCGAAATGGAGCAGCGAGGCTGTCGCCGATCTCGCGTCGCCCGACACGGTCTGGCAACTCGCCGCCATCGCCGTGGCCGCGGCCATCGCCTATGGCCTGTCGCGCGTCCCGCGCAAGCGCCTGATGTCGGTCGCCGAGGCGCGCGGGCGGATCGACTTCGTACTGCTCGCCCTCGTCGCTGTCCTGCGCATGCTGTGGCCCGCCTTCACCGTGCTCCTGCTCGTTGGTGTCACTGCCGCCTTCGAGGCGGCCGGCCTCGGCAGCCGCTCGCTGCATATCGCCATCAGCCTCCTGACTGCCTGGATCGCGGTGCAGATCGTCACCGCCGGCATGACCCGCGGCGTCGTCTCGAAAACCGTCGCCTTTTCCCTCTGGGCTTTCGCGGCGCTCTACATCGTCGGCTGGCTCGGCCCGCTCGGCGCGGGGCTGGAATCGGTGGTCATCCGGTTCGGCACGGCGGAAGTTACGCTCCTGCGCCTGCTGACCAGCCTCGGCCTCGCGGCCTTCGCGCTCTGGCTCGGCTGGCTGATCGGCAACCTCGCCCAGTCGCAGATGCGCAGCGCGCAGAACCTGCCGCCCTCGGTCGGCGGCCTCCTCGGCCAGACGCTGAAGGGCGTCGCCATCATCATCGCCTTCGTCGTCGCGCTGAACCTGATCGGGGTGAACCTTGGCGCGCTCACCTTCTTCTCCGGCGCCCTCGGCGTCGGCATTGGTTTCGGCCTTCAGTCGATCTTCTCGAACTTCATCTCGGGCGTGATCCTCCTGATGGAAAAGACGCTCAAGGTCGGCGATTTCATCGAGTTGCAGGGCGGCCTCTCGGGCCTCGTGAAGGAAATAAACTTCCGCTCCACGGTGCTGACCACCAACGACAATATCGACATCATCGTGCCTAACGAGGCGTTCATCAAGAACCAGCTGATCAACTGGACGCACATGGATGCCAAGCGCCGGATCCACGTGCCGTTCGGGGTCGCCTACGGCACGCCCAAGGAACTTGTCCACAAGGCCGGCCTCGAAGCAGCGTCCCGTCTGCCCTGGACATTTGACGATCAGGGCGATCGCAAGCCGCAGGTCTGGCTTGTGCGCTTCGGCGAGTTCCGCCTCGACTTCGAGCTGATCGTCTGGCTCACCGATGAGGCGGTGCTGCGACCGCAGCGCGTGATGGCGGACTATGTCTGGGAAATCCATTCGGCGCTGGAGCGCCATAATATCCAGGTCCCGCATCCACAGCGCGACCTGCACCTGAAAACACCGGATGTCCTCAGTGTACGGATTGAACCGGGCGACAAGCCCTAGTTGACCGTCTTTGCAAACCGCGCAGCAAACCGGCTCGAGGCCCGGCGGGCATCCTGCCAGGTGGTCAGGCCAGCCTGATGGATGTCGTTCTCATACCATTTGTACTCGAACGGCTCGGACGCAGCGCCCGCAGCATCATACGCCACCGCCTGCAGCTTCATGCCGCCGAGGCTGACCGAGCGGAACATGTCGAGGCCGGGCTTGTCCAGGCCCTGCTTGAAGGTCGGCCGCGACGGTTTGGCATCCACGATGGTCACGTCAATGCGCGCCACATCGGCGCCTGC
Source organism: Hyphomonas sp. (assembly GCA_016124495.1). Taxonomy (GTDB): domain Bacteria; phylum Pseudomonadota; class Alphaproteobacteria; order Caulobacterales; family Hyphomonadaceae; genus Hyphomonas. Next base: position 176,290 of record WGNP01000008.1, read on the forward strand.
CTTGGCGAGTTCGCGCTCCAGGTCCTCTCGCACGCGCCTGGAAAGATACTCGCCTTCCTTGACGCCGTAATCCTCGGTCAGCGTCTCGGAAAACTCCGGCGCGTAGGAGACATTGATTTCCGCCGCCATCGCCGCCGGGGCTAGGCCGGCCAGAAGGGCAGCTGCGAGAAGATGTTTCATTTGAAGGCTCCTGTCAGGCGCGTGAAAATCCGGTCTGTTTGGAGTAGGTTACCAGCGATTGACCGTGGGAAGAAGTCACACGCACGTGAGCATGCCTCAGACCGTGTCGACCAGCACCAGCTCGGCCGGATTGACGCCCTCGAGGGTCAGCGTCTCGCTGCCGGAAATGGCCGCGCCATCGCGGGTCCGCAGCGGCTTGCCGTTGAGCGTCACCTCACCGTCGGCGAGCACCAGATAGCCATACCGCCCCTCGGGCAGGGTGTAAGTCAGCGTCTCGCCGGCCTTAATCGCGGCGCCCAGCACCCTGGCATCCTGGTTGATCACCAGGCTGCCGGCCTCGCCGGTCCCCGAGGCCAGCACGGTCCAGTTGCCGGACCGGTCGCCCTTCGGGAATTTGCGCGTGCCCCAGTTCGGCTTGCCGCCGCGGGTGCGCGGCATGATCCATAGCTGGAAAAGTTCAGTCTTCACGTCCTCGCCATTCCACTCGGAATGCTGGATGCCGGACCCCGCGCTCATCACCTGCACGTCGCCGGCCTCGGTGCGGCCGGTATTGCCGAGCGAGTCCCTGTGCGTGATCGCGCCCTTGCGGACATAGGTGATAATTTCCATCGAGTCGTGGCCATGCGGCGGAAAGCCGGTGCGCGGCTCGATCTCGTCATCATTCCAGACGCGCAGTGCTCCGTGCTGGATGCGGGCGGGATCGTAGAACTGAGAGAACGAGAAGTGGTAGTGGGCGTTGAGCCAGTCATTGCGGAACCGGCCCAGCTTGTCGAACGGACGAATGTCAATCACCGACGGCCTCCATCGGAAGGGTTGCTGCTGGACCCCATATGCATAGCGGGGGGCCCGCAGGGAAGGGCGCCCCGGCGATGACATTCATGCACGCAGTGCATGAATGCCGGGCGGACCGGCGGCGCGGCACCTCGCCCCTTGCCGCGACTCGCGCACCGCCTCACAACACCCCGATGCCTCCCGCCCCAGCCCTCAAGGACGCCCGCGCGCTGCTGAAGCGCGTCTATGGCTATGACGCGTTCCGCGGCCTGCAGGAGAACGTGATCGCCGATGTCCTCGCCGGGCGCGACGGCCTCGCCGTGTTGCCGACCGGCGGCGGCAAGTCGCTCTGCTACCAGATCCCCGCGCTGCTGCGCCAAGGCTGCGGGATCGTCGTCTCGCCGCTGATCGCGCTGATGGCCGATCAGGTCGACGCGCTGAAACAGGTCGGTGTGCGCGCCGAACGCCTCGACAGCTCGATGGACTTCAATACCCGTAATGGCGCGCTCAGTGCGGCCGGGCGCGGCGAGATGGACCTGCTCTATGTCTCGCCGGAAGGCCTCGGCAGCAGTCTCGCCGAACGTCTCGCGGACATGAATATTTCGCTGATCGCCGTGGACGAGGCGCACTGCGTCAGCCAGTGGGGCCATGACTTCCGCCCCGACTACCGCGCCCTCGGCCGCCTGAAGGGCCTGTTCCCCGGCGTGCCGCGCCTCGCCGTCACCGCCACCGCCGACGCGCGCACCCGCGCCGACATCCTCGCGCAGCTCAATCTCACTGACCCTTCCGTACACGTTGCCAGCTTTGACCGTCCGAACCTGACCCTCTCAGCGGAGCCCAAGGTCGGCAACCGCACGCAGCGGGTCGTGCAGCTCGTGAAGGCCCGCGCCGGATCAAGCGGCATCGTCTACGCGGCCACCCGCAGCGCCGTCGAAGATGTCGCCGACGCGCTGGCGAAAGCCGGCGTACCCTCGCTCGCCTATCATGCGGGGCTCGATGCCGGCATCCGCGCCGCGCGCCAGCGCCAGTTCCTGCTGGAAGAGGGCCGAGTCATGTGCGCCACCGTCGCCTTCGGTATGGGCGTCGACAAGCCGGATGTGCGCTTCGTGATCCATGCCGATCCGCCCAAGACGCTGGAAGCCTACTGGCAGGAAGTCGGCCGGGCAGGACGCGACGGCGAACCTGCCGAAGGCGTCGCCCTGTATGGCCCGGCGGACATGAACCGCTCGCTGCAATGGACCTATTCCAGCGATGCGCCGGACGAGGTGAAGCGCGTGCAGCTGACCAAGACGCGCCAGCTGTTCGCATTTTTCAACAGCGATGAATGCCGCCGGGGCGCTGTGCGCCGCTATTTCGGCGAGGAAAAGGTTGATCCCTGCGGCGTGTGTGATGCCTGCCGGGGCGAGCTGGGTGCCAGCCATGACGCAACCCGCTGGGCGCAGATGGCGGTCTCCGCTGTGCTGAGGTGCGGCCAGCGCATCGGGCGCGGACGCCTCGTGCAGCACCTGCTCGGCGAGGCGAAGGATGATTTCGATACGGAACTGTCAAAACTCTCGACCTTCGGCATCGGCAAGGACCTGCCCAGGCAGGGCTGGAACCGGGTATTCGACGCCCTGATGTTCGAAGGCCTGATCGCCGAGGGTGGCGAAGCCCTGCGGCCGGTGGTGATCGTCCCGGATGCTGAGGAAGCCAAATCCCTGTTCCGGGGCGAGCGCACCGTCAGCCTGCGCGAGGACCTTGAAGCCCCGCGCCGCCGCAGCCGCAACAAGGGCGCCGCCCGCGCGGCGGTCATGGCGGACCTCTCAGCGCGCGACCAGGCGGTGTTCGACGCCCTGCGCCAGTGGCGCACCGATCTCGCAAAGTCGCGCGGCGTGCCGCCCTATGTGATTTTCCACGACCGGACCCTGGCCGAAATAGCCCGGGAGAAACCCTCGAGCCCCGAGGCCCTGCGCGAGATAAGCGGTGTCGGGGAGAAGAAGGCGCAGGCCTATGCCTGTGATGTCGCCCGGATCGTCACCGAGGCGGCCTGAAGGCCGCTGGGGAATAGTGAAGCTGGCGCCTTGACCCGGTGCCTGCGGCACCGCACCTATACGGCTTACAGACAGATCCCCCTCTCCGGAGCCCGCATGACCCATTTCCGCCTCGACGATGAAGATGACAAAGACAAGGGCCCTTTGACCGAGCCGAATGCTTTCCTGGAAGCGGCCCTGTTCAAGGCCCGCACCGTCCTCTTGACCGGCGGGATAGACTTCAAACAGGCCCAGCGCGTCTCCGAACGCCTGCTCGCCCTGTCTGCCGAAAGCATGGACCCGATCCTGCTGGTCCTGTCCTCGCCCGGCGGCCACGTCGAGAGCGGCGACATGATCCATGACATCATCAAGTTCGTGCAGGCCCCCGTGAAAATCCTCGGGACCGGCTGGGTCGCCTCGGCCGGCGCGCTGATCTATTCGGCGGCGAAGAAGGAAAACCGCTACGCCCTGCCGAACACCCGCTTCCTGCTGCACGAGCCCCGCGGCGGCGTCGGCGGCCAGGCTACAGATGTCGAGATCCAGGCCCGCGAGATCATCAAGATGCGCCAGCGTCTGAACCAGATCTTCGCGGATGCCACCGGCAAGACGCTGGAGCAGATCAAGAAGGACACCGACCGGGACTTCTGGATGAGCGCCGAAGAAGCCGTCGAGTACGGCCTCGTCGGCAAGATCGTCCGCCACCGCAACGAGATCGTCTAGCGGGTCATCGGAGGCCTGTTTGCCTCCCGGTAAGGTTTATGGGTGATGCTTCACTCTTAACCATAACCGGGTGTTCCAGCCTACATGCCTGCCCGCCTGAAGGATCTCGCGCTGCCTGTGACCCCGGTCACACCGGCCACCACGGCTGCCGCCGCATTTTCACGGTTTCTGTCGGACCCGGCCCTGTTCGCCGTGCCAGTGCGCCTGTCGGAGGGCGGCGCGGCCAGTTACGGGCTCGTGACCCGGCTGCGGCTCACCGAGGCCCTCGCCGGCCCCAACGGGCGAGATGTCTACGCCGCCCGTTCCGTCACCCACCTCGTCGGCCCGCAACCGGTGATCGCCTCGGGCGAGGCGCCCGCCGCGCTGGTCGCCAAGACCGCGGCGGAGCAATCCAGCAGCGCGCTGACCGACGGCATCATCGTGATGGACAAGGGCAACTATCTCGGCATCGTCTCGCCCACCGCACTGCTTAAGGCGATCGCGGAAGAGAACGCCGCCCGCGCCCGCTCGCAGCAGACAGCGCAGAAAAAACTCGACGACCTGAAGCGCCAGCTTACCCGGCTATCGGAATCGCGAGCCCGCACGCTCGCCTTCATCGGCCACGAGATCCGCACACCGCTGACCGGCATCATGGGCGTCGCCGACCTCCTGGAAATCCAGCTGCCTCCCGGCGAGCCGAAGCGCCTGGCACGGACGATCTCGCAGAGCGGCCAGCATCTCGAACGCCTCCTGTCGGACCTGCTCGACCTTTCCCGCATCGACGCCGGCAAGCTCGCGATCACCAACCAGCCGATCGAGCTGCGACAGTTCGCGGTCGAGACGCGCGACCTCTGGCTGCCGCAATTCGACGAGAAACGCGTCAACCTGCGCATCGGTGTCGCCACCGGCGCCGAAGCCCGCATCGAGAGCGATGCCGGCCGGCTGCGCCAGATCCTGTTTAACCTCGTCAGCAATGCGATGAAATTCACTGACCGGGGGCAGGTGACGGTGACGCTCGCCACCGCCCCCTCGCCGGACGGGCTGATGCTGACGATGCGTGTCGCCGATACCGGGCGCGGCATCACCGACGCCGACAAGGCACGCTTGTTCGAGGCGTTCGAGCAATCCGAAAGCGCCGACGCATTTTCCGGCAGCGGCCTCGGCCTCGCGATTGCCCGCAGCCTTGCGCGCCGCCTCGGCGGTCAAATCATCCTCTCCGACAATCCGGGCGGCGGCTGCGTGTTCACCGTCGCGCTGCCGGTCATCAAGGCAGGGCCGCGCCTGGCGGTCGAGAACAAGCCTGAAGGCAGTGGCGGACGCTTCGATCTCGGCGAAGTCCTGCTGGCGGAAGACCATGAGGCGAGCGCCTTCGTGATCCGCGAAGCGCTGATCGCCGCCGGCTGGCGCGTCGAGACGGTGGCCGATGCCGCCGCCGCGATTACGCGCATCGGCCAGCGCCGCTACCAGGTGATCCTGACCGATGTGCACATGCCGCATGGCGGCGGCGAAGCGGTGCTGCGGGCCGCCCGCTTCGGCAGCGGCCTCAACGCGCTGACACCGGTGGTGGCCGTGACGGCGGATGCAAGCCCCGAACGCCGCACGGCGTGCGACCGCGCCGGATTTTCGGGCCTGATCGAAAAGCCGATCCGCCCACGCCCGCTGATAGCCACGCTGGCAGACATCCTGATCTCGAGCGGCCAGCCGCGACGCGCCGCAGGGGCCTAGAACGTCCGTCCAATGAGCAGGTAGGCCGATTGCCGTCCGCCCTCGGAGCGTCCGAAGGCGAGGTAGACGGGACCGAAAGCCGTGCTGGCGGCGACAAAGGCGCTGCCGCCGAAGCGGACATCTCCGGCGTCTACGCCTGTGCTGCCCGGCCAGACATCTCCGAACTCCACCGACCCGCCGACGAACAGGGGCACACCGAAAATCTGCTGCGAATCGCCCAGCAGCTGGCGCCGGTAGATCAACTGAGCGGTCAGGAAATTCTCGTCCGTCAGCTCCTCCTTGCGGTAGCCGGAGAGGCTGAACAGCCCGCCGACGCGGTAGAGCGCGTCCAGCGGCGCGGTGCCGTTGAGGCTCTGTCCAGCAGCGAGCGCGCCGATCAGCGTGTTGGGCCCGTGGCTGTTGGCCGAGAGCACGGAGCCGCTGACCGTCTGGAAGTCCGCATTGTCGCCGATGGCGGTCAGGCCCTGTACCCAGCGCGCCCCGGCGCGCAAGCCATCGCGCGGGAAAAAGGGATCGTCCAGCGTATCATACGCACCGGTCGCCACAAGACGGCCGATATCGACATCGACTTCGGCGAAGGGCGCGAATCCCTCGTTCAGCTTCGCCCGGCCGGTGCCGAGCTCTACGCCGAGACGCACCTCGCCGATATTGCCGAACTGGTAGCCGCCATCGAGCGCGGCGAGGCCGTAGGTGAGATCAAAGCCGGCCTCCTTGAAGCCGCGCTGCGAATAGACGTTCACCGGCCGGTTCTGGATCTCGCCGCGCACGGCGGTGAACCAGTTCTGGCTCGGATCGAGGAAGCGGAAATACTCGCCCGCGATCTCGTTGAAATCGCCGATGGTCGCGCGGGCCTGGATCTCCGAGCCATAGGAATCGAGCACGGCGCTGCGGAAATCGACGGAGACGGCCGCGTCGGATTCGGTGTTGAAATCATTCTCGACGATCAGGCCGAAGCGGACACGGCCCGCATCCGGCACCCGGTCCACCGCGCGCACGATGAGGCCTGTCTGGCCTTCACTCTCCTCGTAGGCGTAATCGACGCTCTCGAACGGGCCGAGAGCATAGATCCGGTCGAGGGCCTCGTCGATCCTGGCGGTTTCGGCTGGCTTGCCCACAAGGCCGATCACCTTGCCTTCCAGCAGGGACTGATCGAGACGTGAGGTATTCTCGATACGGATGAAACTGATGACGGGCGCTGTCTCGGTGCCGCTCTCGGCATAGACGACGGGCGGGCGTTCTTCGGCGAGGCCAGCCAGACGCGCCGTTTCGGAGGCCATCGCCACGCGGCCGGTCTCGATCAGGTCGTCGCTGCGATTGAAGTCGGCAGGACCGATATCGCCGGTGTCGACGCGGATCAGAAAATCTCTGCTGGTGAGGGTCGCAATTTCTGCGCGCTCGTTGGCGAGGATCAGCAGGCTGACGGTCTGTGACAGGACATCGACGACTGATCCGATCTCGGAACCGGAGAGAAGGTCGCTCGGCGTCCAGACGGCAATGACGACGTCGGCGCCCATGTCGCGCGCCACACTGATCGGGATGTTGGCGGCCAGCCCGCCATCGACCAGCAGCTTGCCATCCATTCCCACCGCCGGGAACACTCCGGGCAGGGAGATCGAGGCGCGCATCGCCATCGGCAGCTCCCCGGAACCGAGCACGACCGCTTCGCCGGTCGCAATGTCGGTGGCCACCGCCCTGAAGGGGATCGCGAGGTCATCGAAGTCGTCAATGCGGGTGCGCACCGGCGTGAAGCGGCGCAGCTCTTTCATCAGCATCTGGTCAGAGACCGCGCCAGTGGGCAGCAGGATACCTGCAGCTGAGACCCCGAGCCCTGCCGTTCCGGGAAAGTCCGCCTGCTGCTGTTTCTGGCGGAAAGTCAGTTTGTCCCGGTCTGGTTCGGGCGAGAAGACGCCTGCCCAGTTAACATCCTCAACTGCCGCCTCGAGTTGCGCGCCGTTGAGGCCGGAGGCATAGAGGCCGCCGACGACCGCGCCCATCGAGGTGCCGACGATCATATCCGGCCGGATGCCGAGGCGTTCGAGTTCCTGGACGGCGCCGACATGCGCCAGGCCGAGAGCGCCGCCGCCCGACAGGACGAGGGCAATCTTCGGGCGAGGAGGACCTGCGGGCGCCAAATCATCGCACAGCGCCGCGCAGGGCAGGAGGCCAAGGCCGCCCGCTGCCAGAAGCGGCCGCCAAGACTTCCTCCAGGTCTTCCACCAGTTAAATGCAGCTACCTGCAGCATCAGGTTTCCCCCCCGGGGCATTCCGGTTAAGTGAGCATAGCTCACACTTTATGGCGGTTCGGAAGAGATCTGATCTTCCGGTCCCGCGCTCAAGAGGCGTTGCCGGAGCGAACCACTCAGGCAAAGAACAAAGATGGCGGGAACCCATGCGATGCCTGTCTTCGCAGAACAGCACGAAAAGGCTCAAAATCGGAATCGGCCCGCTTATTATATCTCGGGTTTCGATCGCATGACAGACAGGCGCGAGGCGGCACACCTGCTTTGCTCTCCGGCGCGCCTAAGCGGCTGCTGTGTCAGCCTTTTTCTCCTGACTGTCTGTTTTGCGTCTTACCCATGATTCGAAGAAGGCTTCCTCGGTCAGCGGGCGGCCGATATGCCAGCCCTGGATCATGTCGCAACCGAACTCTTTCAACATGTTGAAGGTGATTTCGTCCTCGACACCTTCTGCAACGACAGTGATCCCGAGTGCATGCGCCATTTCGATGGTTGAGCGCACCATGATCCGGTTGGCGTTGCTGCTTGCTATCAGGCGAATGAAGCTCTGGTCGATCTTGATTTCAGAGGCCGAGAAGTCCTTAAGGTAGCTTAAAGTGGACTGGCCGGTTCCGAAGTCGTCGATCGACAGATGTATTCCCAGCTCTGCAAAACGTCCGATTGAAGCGGCTGTGGCGTCCGGCGACGTCACGACCGCCGTTTCGGTAAGTTCAAAGGTCAAAAGGGAGCTGTTTGCGCGCCCGCTGCGGACGATTTCCAGCGCCGTCTCAACGAAGGTATCCCTGCCGAGCAGGGGCGCGGATATGTTGACAGCGCACCCCAGACTGCGGCCTGCAGTGTGCCATTCCTCAACCGAGGCGATCACGCGGCGCAAGACAAACAGCGTCAGTGGTTCAATCAGGTTTTCGCGCTCAAGGACTGGCACAAATACAGCGGGGCTGATCGGCCCCATCGCCGGACTGTTCCAGCGCACGAGGGCCTCCGCACCGGTCACCCGGCCGGATGCAATGCTGAACTTCGGCTGGTAAACGACTGATACCTCACCGGCTTCCAGTGCGTTCGCAAATTCGGAGACAATGAAAAGTGACTGGGTCGTATCGCCTGCGAGGCTTTCGTTGTGCCAAAGCGCGCGAACGCCTGTCCTGCTGGCCCGCTGAGCGGCCAGGACAGCTTTGTTGGATAGGCCGAGCGGGTCTGAAAGCGGCCCCACGACCAAGCCGAAGCAGAGCGTCGCGCGGACTGATCGCCCACCTACCTGCAGGGGCGAGTTGAATACCCGGCCCGCCGCTTCAATCTGGTTTTCAAGGGCCTGCGGACTTTCAGAATCCATTTTCCAGCAGAATTGGTTGCGCCCTATGCGGTAGAGTTCGACATCTCCACAGATGAACTTGCACCGGTCCGCTACGGCGCCCACGAACCTGGCAGAATCGTCTTCGCCGAGTATCGAGAGGATCTCGCCAAAATTAGCCACCTCGGCGACGACAACATAGGCTGGTTTATCCGAACCCTTCTGGCGCAACCAGGCTGCCAGGTTGGGATGTCCGGTTGCGGTATCGAAATAGCGCTCGCGGTTAAGGCGCCTCAGGAAACCCATGAGGTACTGACCTGCAATCCAGACCATGATGAACAAAAAGGCCGGGGCGAGGTCGAGATGGGCGTAACTGTAGCGCTCGGCAAACAGGGAAATGATGAAGATCATCAAAACAAGGAGTATCGACGCTGGCCCTTTCGGCCAACTTTTACGGCCCTGAAACCGGGAGAAGATCGCGATGAGCGTGATGGCCAGAAACAACATCGGCCAAGGTCCCATGTGCGCAAGTGCGGTGCCCGCCATCAGGGTCTCAGCGGCCAGGACCTGCAGTAACACGCCCGGCACAATTCCAAATCGCGCTGTTGCATATCGGTCGCCCATCTCGATCGCTGTTGCGCCGACGATGACCCTTTTGCCCTGAAAGGAGGAGGCATCGAAGCGGCCCTCAACAATATCAACGAAACTGTAGGTCGGGATTGTGCTGATCTCGATGGAATGGTCGAGTTCAAAAACCGAGTTCACGGCACCGTTAGCTTGAGCGAGCAAGGCGCCGATCGAGGGGCGCGGCACGCCGTCGGTGACGGCGCCGAAGGGATAAGTGTTTACCTGGCCATCCCTGCCGGGATGTACGTTGACAGATCCAAGGAAGGCCTGTTCCCGCAAGATCTCGATTGGGAGGTTCTCGGATGCAGCATTCTCATCCCCAGTGCTGGATGGTTGACGGAACGTGGGCAGGACAACTTTGCCCCGCGTCCGCGCCAATGCCTCAGCAAAGGCGGCGTCCTCGGCATCTGTCGATCGTGATGAAAAATCTACGTCGAACACGATCTGTTCGACGCCGGCTTCGTTCAGCCGGTCAACGAGTCGGGCATGATAAGTGCGCGGCCAGGGCCACTTGTCGAGGGTCTTGAGTGACCTGGCATCGATCTCGACGAGATAGATCTCACCGCTCGCCGGCTTCGAATTAAAACCGTCCCGGATCTGACCGAAAAAGCGCTCTGCCGGGTCTCCTGCACCCAGAAACGCTGTCGCTATAGATACAAACAGAGCCGCAGCAAAGATCGCGGCCTGATGCATCCATGTCGGTAGTAGACGATAAGCCCCGTCAGTGACCTGTTTCGACTTGCCCCGCATCCTTTTCACCGTCCCGGCCGCTTTCAGATCGGCCGACAGGTGTCTGCAGTCAGCCTGCAGATTTCACCCGGGAACGACTGGTTCATGGATAATTCTGAACGGATCGCAGTGCCTTTGGTCGCCCCTTCCGGTTGTCTGCGGCCGAGACGTTGCGGCCAGCGCCGGCGGTTTCTGGCGAACCGGATTTCCGGCCTGGCGCAGGCGGCCGCTTCCTCGAACCGGCGCGGCGCGCCCGCTTCGGGCGCCTGCCCAAATGGGGCGCCCGAAGCGGGCGTCAGAGCAAAGAAAGAGAGAGCCGCCAAGCGCATGCGAACATTCCGGAATCCTAAACTGCTTTACCAGTTACAGGTTGCGATCCCTCTAACGCAGCACCGGAAGATTAAGCACCAGCGCCGCCCGGCGTTAACCGTACGGCCTCTGATATCATTAAATCCCGGCCTGAAGGCTGGTCAGACCGGTTCACGTCCACATGAGTGGTGGAAACCGGGGCGGCCAGGCGGTGTGCCGGCTCAGGCCGCGCGCGGTGTAAGTGTCTGCGATGTTGCTGCCGGCGCAAGAGCGAACCGGTCGATTTCCTCATCGACTGTATTCACGCTCGCGGACGCCTCTTTCGACAGGTAGCGGTGCTGCAGCTACCACTCATCGTTTGCCTCCAGGAGTGCGGCGCCGACGAGCCTAACGATCGAGGCCTCATTGGGGAGTGAGGGCATGACTGCCAACGGTTCGAAGGAATGCCCGAACGCCAACAACGTCGGCGCGGGCTACGTGCTGGCTGGCGGCGGCGCGAACGACGCCGGATCTCGGCTTTGACCTTTGGTAATCGCCGGGCGGCCTGCAACGCGCCGCGTGCCGGTTTCGAAGGGTAATCTTCAGGCGGCGTCCAGATTGCATCCGCAGAGGCGGCGCAGACGTAGACCCTTATATCGGGTAACCTGCCTCACCTGAGACTGATTTCGCAGAAGATGACGATGATGCCTGAAACTGATCTGACGCCTGAGGGTAGATCCCGGGACGAAAAGTCCCCCGGCCGGAGCGGGCGATACCTGACAGTCTGGTATGATGGCGGCTGTCCGCTCTGCAGGCGCGAGATCGCTTTTTTTCAGCGCCTCGACAGGCGCGGAGCAATAGGGTTCGAGGACGTGGGCCAGGTAGATGCCGCGTGTCCCCTGGACCGTGCAAAGTTACTCGCGCGGTTTCACGCGCAGGAAGCGGGACAGCCCCCGGTTTCAGGTGCCGCGGCCTTTGCCGCGATGTGGCGTGCAATCCCAATCCTTCGGCCAGTTGGCGAACTTGCCCGGATACCGCCTGTCCTCTGGGTGCTCGAGCGGGCCTATGTCTGCTTTCTCCGCCTCCGGCCAGGTTTGCAGAAACTGATGCGTTGATTGCGCGTGTCCCGGCCTTGCGGGCAATTCCCGTGCGGGATTGCAGGTCTTCCCGCGGTTTGAGCGCTCAGTGTCGGAGCAGACTTGTATTCGCGCTGCCATACGAAGCACTGCGGCCGCATTCCCTGATTTTGTGAAGGACGATCCTGTCTCGCAAGGAACGCCTGAGAGGCAGTTTGCGGCTATGCGCTGGCGAGAGGGGGGCTACGACTTGCAATTGCGCATGCGATGTTCTGCGTTGCAACAGTATAAAGGGAGGCCGGAATGCGCGAAATGACTGTGCGCGAGGCAAACCAGAATTTCTCGCAGCTGATCGCGGCCGCCGAGCGGGGCGAAGTGATAGTTATCACCAGGAATGGCGTGCCGGTTGCCCGCGTTGCGCCTGAGCTGGCCGATCGAATGGCCGATCCCGAGTGGCTTGCGAAGATGGCGCGCCTGAGGGCAAGTCTGGCCGCCAAGACTGCGACGGGAATTCGGATCGGGTCTATCACAGAGGATGATCTTTATGGCGGCGATGCATGATCCGGTTCGCGCTCGACAGCAGCATCCTTATTTATGCGGAGCTCGAACCTGAAACTGAGAAGGGACGACGCGCCGCAGCGGTCATCCTCTTGGCAGCGCAGAACGGCGTTATTCCCGTGCAGGTTTTCGGAGAGTTCCTTCGGTTCGTCCAGCGCCGGGCGCCGGCAGCATTCACGTCGGCTTGTGTCCAGGTGGACGTCTGTTCTTCGCTTTTCGTGACACCGGCGACGTCCGATGAAATTCTGTCCCTGGCCATGAAAATCGCAAGGGCGCATGGGCTGCAGTTGTGGGACGCCGTCATCTGCGCAGCCGCTGAACGAGCGGGCGCCCGCGTGCTGGTCACGGAAGATTTACAGGATGGGCGCGAGGTCGGCGGCCTGCGCATCCTGAACCCCTTCAAGCCCGCAAGTGACGCCGTCTTTGCCGAATTGGTTTTACGCTGACCGAACTGTATACGGATGGACTTCGGTCGAGGAAACAGGCGGCTAAAAACTGGATGATTACCTAGTGACGGAGAGGCGTCAGCTTAGGGCCATGCCAGCTCCCAGAGCAAGGTTCCGGGACCGGCAGGGTTCATCTAATCGTGTCATTGAGCCGCGTCACCGAAACCAGGCCGGAGTTCGCCGAAGATGGACGCCCGGCTTTATCCTTGAGCGTTGAGTCTTGCGATACAGTCGCGAGCTTCTTCGTCTGGCAATTCGCGTATCTCAGGCGGGTCAACGCTGACGACATCCATGCAATGCCATTCGGTATAAAGAGACCAGTGAACCAGCGTGCCGGGGTAGTCGTCGGTCGCGAACGTTGTAGCGGCGATGTACCGTAGGAACGCCGTGTCGCGCCTCCGAAACAGAGGGCCGTTTGACAGGTCTTCGTCTTCGCTTCTGAAAAAGCTTTCGTTGCGAACGCTGTAGCCAACGTAGCAGTACCAAATCAGCTCGAACGCACGACTATTTTGGTTTGGCAGAACGGCAAATGCCGGACCAGCGATCGTTTCCTCTGATTGCGTTGAAGCGGAAACTTCGATTGCGACCACGCGCAAATCGTTGGTGCGGGGCTCTCCAATTTCGGCAAGCCACAGCGAACACCCACGTCCGAGTTTGATCGCAAGATCCAGGTCATCCATTCGGGACGGATGCCTGATCCCGTCAAGTTAGGCAATGTCGCCTTCGGGCCAACGACAGTCGTAGACGGTCACCAGAGTCGTGCCATTCGCGGTCTCAACAACGGCCGTTCGGGGGGCGGGCGGGGATGCACATTGGTTGGCACCAGAGTTTGACGGCGGCGCCGGAGGAGGGACCGCTGTGGCCGCCTTCAAATACTGGGGCAGATCCGCCTCAGGTGGCGTCAATTGACCGGCCATTTTCGGATGGCGGCCTGACCCCGTCTTCTCGGAAGTCTTGCAGTAAAGAAGGGTGGCGATTGACCCAGCCCCCGGAATTCCGGCCATGAATTTGCAGACTCTCTCGATTAGAGAGGATGACACATGCGCAAGAGCAGATTTTCAGACGAGCAGATCATTGCGATGATCCGGGAGCACGAGAGCGGCGTGAAGACGGCAGAC
>WGNP01000021.1 GCA_016124495.1 Hyphomonas sp.
GATGCGGACGAAATACGTCATTGATGATTTCCAGCAGACCTATTTCGTCATCGAGAGTTTCGAGGCGCTGCTCGAGGCCTGCTACAGGGATTTCGGTAACGTCTATGCCCAGGTAAGGAGCGAGCCGGATTTCGAGGCGCATGCGGTGCTGTCAGGGGACCGTGTGATCACCCGCGGGAGCCTTGCCTTTTTTAATCGGGCGGAAGAACCCGATAGCTCTGAACACAAGGCGTCGCGGACGTTTTTGCGGCTTCTGCGACTTGCGCCGCCTGATCAGTCACGGTGGCCGATGATGGCGCCGGTCGCGATCAGATCGGACACAAGGGCCAGCGTGGCTTTGCCCGAAGATGAGAAAGGATCAAGTTCCGCGCGCTTGAAGTATTTCAGTAGCATCGCCGGGTTGAGCTTGGTGATGTTCACCTGCGCCATGGTCCAGTTACCGAACTGGCGCTCTTCGATTTCTTCGTAGATCAGAAGGCGCACCTGCTGATGGCGTTGATCGCGCACGATCGCGTTGAAGAGGTCGCAGACTTCGTCGCGGCCTCCCTCGATCACTTGTATGAAGAGATCCTCGGAGACGCACAGAAGGCCCGTGATTCCGAGCGCCGGGTTGTTCTTGCGCGACTGTTCAAGGATGTTGTTCACGAAAGCGCTGCTGAGCGGCTCGAGGGGGCGGCTTGCGTAAAGGCAGCGAACGAGCATGGAAGGCCTTACCTTTTGTTGTTCAGGAGGGCGAGGAATTCGCCGCGCAGGATATGATCCTTGAGGAAAGAACCCCGCATAACGCTGTTTATCATCTTGGTCTCGTCATCTTTCACACCGCGCCAGTGCATGCAGAAGTGATCCGCTTCCATGACGACAGCAAGACCGTCCGGGCGGACCTTGTTCATAAGCACTTCGGCCATTTGCGTGATGGCCTCTTCCTGGATCTGCGGACGCGACATTACCCATTCAGCAAGGCGCGAATACTTCGACAGGCCGATAAGGTTGGAGTGTTCGTTTGGCATGATCCCGATCCAAAGCCGGCCCATGATCGGGCAGAAGTGATGGCTGCAGGCGCTGCGCACCTTGATCGGGCCAACGATCATCAACTCGTTGAGGGAGGAAGCGTTCGGAAACTCCGTAACGGCAGGCGCTTCGACATACCTGCCGCTGAACACCTCGGTCAGATACATCTTGGCAACGCGGCGGGCAGTATCCTGGGTGTTGTGATCGCTTTCTGTGTCGATCACCAGGCTTTCGAGCACGCCTTTGAATTTCGCCTCGACCTCTGCAAGCAGCTCTTCGAGTTCGCCGGGCTTCAGGAAGGCCGAGATGTTGTCATTGGCATGGAACCGCTTCCGGGCGCTCTGGATCCGCGCCCGTATTCTCGACGAGGCAGCCTCCTTTGGCACAGATTTCGGCGTCTTAGGTTTATCGTCCATGTAGATTGTGGCTCACGGGCCTGGATGGAAGGCGCCTTGACTGAATACTCGCGCGCCGTCTCATCCTGCACGGCTGCGTGGAGGAGCAACACAAAAAGCTGCTCGTCAATACTTAGAATACGCCCCCGCGTGCCGGCCGGATGACGAGGCCGGTGTCGCGGCCCTGGTCCGTGCCGGAACGCGCTGGCCTGATCGACGGGGTGTATCCTACCGAACCGGCCTGGCCGAGCCTGCGCATACTCACGTGTGATCCTTCAGAATGACGCTGCGCGGTGATGAGAGGCTGAACTGATGTGCCTGAATGAGATGGAGACAAGGGACCCGCCTGCCAGCCAGGGGAGGGCGACTGTTGCTCCGGCGACGCAGACGGTGTGGTTCGACGGGTGTGTCAGCTTTGCCGGCGTGCCAGCGTGCTCTTCCGCCGTGCCGGCAGGCGCGGCGCCAGTCGTTTCGAAGACATCGGCACGCAAAAAAGCGCCAATTTGTAAATGCGAGTGAGTTGCAATTAGGCGGTAGCCCTGCTAGCGGGCGAATGAGAAACATTCGCACTTAAGGGCAGGCCTCACATGATCACTCCAAATCGCCCTTATACACCAGGCGCGCAACGCTTTGCCGTTCGCCTGCTGGGCTGCGCGGCGACACTCTCGCTCGGGTTTTCCGGCTGGGCCGCCTTTGCGGAAGGATCGGCTGAGGCGCCGAAGCGGCAGGAGACCATCTACGTCTATGGCGCGAGCAGTGGCTACACGCAGGACGAGTCCCGCGGTGCCACCAAGACCGATACGCCAATCGTGGAGATCGCCCAGGCGATGACGGTCATTACCGGCGACCTGATGCGCGACCAGGCAATGACCGGCGTCGGGGAAGCGCTCCGGTTTGTGCCGGGCGTAACAGTGGCGCAGGGTGAAGGCCACAGGGATGCGCCGGTTCTGCGCGGAAACACCACCACGGCGGACTTCTTCATCGACGGCGTGCGCGACGATGTCCAGTACTTCCGGGATGTCTACAACACCGACCGGATCGAAGTGCTGAAGGGGCCGTCAGGGCTGGTCTTTGGACGGGGAACCGGCGGCGGGGTCATCAACCGGGTCTCGAAGCAGGCGGACGGCAAGCGCACCCGCGCCGCCGCCCTCGGGATTGGTTCCTTCGGATATGCGCGGGCGAGCGGCGATCTGGGCGGCGCGCTTGCGCAAGGTGTCGATGCACGCATCAATGCGCTCTATGAGAAGGCAGGCAGCTATCGTGAAGCGGTTTCGTCCGAACGCTACGGCCTCGCGCCCAGCGCGGCCTTCGCCCTCAGCGCTGAAACCACGCTTCGTCTGTCAGCGGAGCATTTTGTGGATGAGCGCGTGACCGACCGCGGCGTGCCTTCGATCAATGGCCGACCTTTTGAGGCTTCGAAAAAGGCGTTCTACGGCAATCCGGCCCTGAGCCCGAGCGAAGTGACCGTCAACTCGCTGACGGCGGTTCTCGAGCATGAATTCTCGGATACGCTGAAGCTGCGCAACACGGTTCTCTATGGTGACTACGACAAGTTCTACCAGAACATCTTTGCGGCGAGCGCCGTGAATGCTTCGAATGGCACTGTCCAGCTGGCCGCCTACAACGCGCTGACCACACGGGAGAACCTGATCGCACAGTCGGACCTGATCTGGAACGGCGAGCTTGCCGGCCTGGAGCATACGCTGCTCCTCGGTGTGGAAGCCGGTCAGCAGAAAAGCGAGAACCTGCGTGGAGAGGGGCAATTTCCTGCTGCCGGAGGATCAGAGCGCCTGACAGTGTCCGTGGCGGACCGCGGGCGCAACGCGTCTGCCGTGTTCGGGCGTGTGTCGCGAAACAATCTGAACGATCTGAACCTGCTTGCCGTCTATGCCCAGGACCAGATCAGGCTGACATCGCAGCTGCAGGTAATTGCCGGTGTGCGATTTGATCGCTTCGACTTCGGTTTCGACAACCGGATCGGGGCAGATGCAGCGCGTACGGATGAATTCATTTCGCCGCGCCTCGGCGTTGTTTATGAACCGGTAGATGACCTGGCGCTGTATGCAAGCTGGGCCCGGTCTTACCTGCCGCAGTCCGGCGAGCAGTTCGGAAACCTGACGCCGGCGCTGGCGGATTTCGATCCTGAAGAATTCGAGAACACCGAAGCCGGTGTCAAGTGGCAGCCGTCGCGGGAGCTGTTGCTGACGGCGGCGTTGTTCCGGCTTGACCGCACCAACACGCTCGCGCCGGGGCCGGTCGCCGGTCAGCCCGTTCTGACCGGGGCCCAGCGCAGTGAAGGGCTGGAGCTGGCGCTGCAAGGCGAAATCATGGACGGCTGGGATGTTGCGGCCGCCTATGCCTGGCAGTCCGCTGAGATTACAGAGACGACGAACGCCGCGCCGGCGGGCCGAGACGCGCCGCTCGTGCCCGAACAGAGCGCCAGTTTGTGGAGCAAGGTTCGCACGACAGACAGGCTCGATCTTGGCCTGGGCTTCGTCTGGCAGGACGACCGGTTCGCCACGATCTCGAACGCGGTTGTGCTTCCGGCCTTCACGCGCCTTGACGCGGCCGCCTATTATCAGCTTACGGACGACCTGTCAGTACAACTGAATCTGGAAAACCTTACAGGCGAGCTTTATGCAGTGAGCGCGCACAATGACAACAACATCACCCTTTCAGCCCCGCTGACGGCGAAAGTAACGCTCAGCACGCAATTCTGAAAAGGGGTTCGATGAACCATGATGAAGCCCGGGGGCAGGCTCCGTATCCCTTTGTCGCCAAAGCGGATGTCAGGCCGGGCGGCGCTGTTGGTCCTGCGGGCGTTCGGCGCCGTATTCCGGCACGAGCACGCCGAGCAGGCGCAGCGCTTCGGATGTATCGTGGCGGCGGGCCGCTTCGATCAGCGCATTGACCTGCTTGTCGAGCAACTCGCCGGCCGGTGCCTGGCTGGTGACGCGGTTGACCCCTTCGACCGCGGTCGGCTCAAGCGCCTCGTGAGCATAAGTGAGGGCCTCATGCCGCTTCTCGCCCTTGCGCATGCCCATCATGGTGATCTCGATATCGACACCGGGGACCTTGCCTTTCAGGCGGATCATCGTTTCTGCGAGTTGGCGGATCGCGATCGGCTCGCCCATGTCGAGCACGAACAGCTCCGCATGCTGCGTTTCCTGCTGGAGCGCGGCGGCCTGCAGGACGAGCGCGGTCGCTTCCTCGATGGTCATGAAGTAGCGGGTGGCTTCCGGGTCGGTCAGGGTGACCGGGCCGCCGGCAGCGATCTGGCGCTCGAACAGCGGCACGACCGAGCCGGATGAGCCGAGCACATTGCCGAAGCGGACCATCGCGCCGCCCATGCGGGCTTCGGAAATGATCCGGCTGATCGCAAGTTCGGCGAGGCGTTTAGTGGCGCCCATGACATTGTCGGGGGCAACCGCCTTGTCGGTTGAGATGAAGACGAAGCGGCTGACCCCTGAGGCGGCGGCCGCACGCGCCACGGCAACCGCGCCGCCGACATTGGTTAGGATGGCTTCGCAGACATTTTCTTCCATCAGCGGCACGTGTTTCAGGGCGGCGGCGTGGATAACGATGTCCGGCCTGGATCCGGCAAAGATGGCGGTGAGCCGGGCCGTGTCGCGCACATCGCCGAGGTGGGAGGCGAGGGGCAGGCAGGGATGCAGGGTGCGCAGGTGATGGTCAATCTGGTAGAGATTGAACTCCGAGGCCTCGACGATGGTCAGCGAGGCGGGCGACTGGCGGGCGACCTGGCGGGCAAGTTCCGAGCCGATCGACCCTCCGCCGCCGGTCACCAGCACATCGGCGCCGAAAAACAGTTCGCGCACAGGGCGCAGGTCCAGCTCGCGTTCGGGCCGGGCGAGCAGGTCGGCCGGACGGACAGGCTCGAGTGTCTGCGCGGCGGCGTCATGGCCGAGCGCCATGATGTGGGCGCCGTGGGTGGAGGCAATCTCGAGGATCTTGCCCATTGTGGCTCGGACGCGGGCAGGGCCTGTGACGGCAATCCATGGCGCGCTGCCATAGCGCAGCGCGAGCACGTCAATGACGTTTCCGAGCTCCTTGAGACTGCCCATGATCGGCAGGCCGCGTACAGCGCGGCCGGGCTCCTTGCCGTTCACATCGATCAGGCCGAGCACGCGCAGCGTTGTGTCGTTACCGGAGAATTCGAGGCGGCGCAGGACGTCGATCCAGCTGGCAGGGTCGCCTACGAGAAGGACAGGCTGGCTCTGGCGCGGGATGCGCTGGAAAATCTGGAAGGGGGCGTTCGTAGAACGGTAGCGCGCAATCATGCGGCCGGCAAAGGCGGCGCCGGTCCATAAAGCGGTCGCGACCAGCAGGACCGGCAATGGATCGATCAGGCGGCCATTGAGCGCGACCATGACCGGAAGGTAGAGCAAGACCGCAAGCGCAACGCCTTGAACAAGCCGAATGGCGTCCGGCGCGCCCATGTGCCGCCAGACCTGGCGATGCACGCCGCCGATGACGAAGCCCGCAGCCGCCGTCAGCATGAAGCTGGCGCTGGCAACGATCCAGGCCCTGACCGGAAAGTCGGTGACGCCGGGATCGGAGTAGAGCATGGCGAGATGCGCAAGCGTCATCGCGAGGCCAGCCATGGCCACATCGAAGGAAAGTGTGAGAGCCATTGCGCGCCGTGCGGCGTCTTTGGATTTCACGGCCTCTACTCCCCTACACTGAACCGCCGGACCGGTTATTGCGTTTAGTGCCACCGATCGAAGCGGGCGAAAACCCCGTTTTCATTGCTGGACTGTAATCCCACGCGGGAAAAAGTATTAGTGCCCATAAGTGACACCGGGGTGACATTGTCTGTGCAGGCCCGCACTTTACCGGGCAGGTTTGGAATTGCCCGGAATGAGCGGGTTGATGCGGAAACCTTGGCCCGTTCCAAGATCGCAGGGCTCCCGCTGCGACACGTCGTGTGACCTTTTTGTCTCGCCGCGCCAAAATCTGGATCCGTGGTTCGGGCTGATAGTCGCCATCTGTTTCTAGGCGCGCGACTGCGAGTATCGACACGGCAGTGGTGGGCCCGGCAGGACTTGAACCTGCGACCAGACCGTTATGAGCGGTCCGCTCTAACCAACTGAGCTACAGGCCCTTCCGTAACCGTCGTTTAGGCGCCGCGCGCGCGCCTTGCAACGGCCTTGTTCGGCGGGGAAGACAGGCGTACCGCTTTGAGCACGATACAACGGAGCCCCCCATGAACCATCCCTCTCTGGCCATCGCCGCCCTGTTCCTGGCCGCCGCACCGGTCGCCTGCGCCCAGATGCCGTTTGCGTCCGCTGCCACGCCCCTGCTCGCGAGCCCCGCTGCCATGACGGTTCACCCGAACTCGGTCCAGCCTGAAACGACCCTGCAGATCAACGCCGAGTCCAAGATCAACAGGGCGCCGGACATCGCCTATGTCTCGGCCGGTGTCACCGAAGAACGCGCCAGTGCCAGCGACGCCATGACCGCCCAGGCCGCCGCGATGAACGGCGTGTTCTCGGCGCTCGAGAAAGCCGGCATCGCCAGGAAGGACATGCAGACATCCGGTCTCAGCCTCTATCCGCGCTATGATTATATCGAAGTCCCGCAGCGTGATGGCAGCGTGCGCGGCGAACAGAAGCTCGGGGGCTATGTGGCTACCAACAATATCACCGCCCGCGTGCGCAATCTCGATACGCTTGGCGCTACCATCGACAGCCTTGTGAAAGCCGGTAGCAACACGTTCTCCGGCGTCTCCTTCACCATCGAGGATGACAAGGAGATCAAGAATGAAGCGCGCGCCCAGGCGATGAAGGAGGCGATAGCGAAGGCTGAACTCTATGCGAGGGCCTCCGGCCTCAAGGTCGCGCGGATCGTGTCCATCAGCGAAGGCTATGAATACTCACCGCAGCCGGTGATGATGCAGCGCGCCGAGATGGCGATGGACGCCGGCGCGCCGACCCCTATTGCGGCCGGAGAAGTGGGCGTGACGGCAAGCGTCAGCGTGCTGTTCGAACTGGTGAAATAGCCTAGAGGTAACCTTCGGCCAGAAGGTCCTTCATGTCGACGAGACCGAGCGGTTTGCCGGTCTCGCCGACAACGAAGGCATTCGAGATTCGGTTCTCGCTGAGCTGCTTGATCACGACCTGCATGCGCTCGTCGGGATCGATAGTGCGCGGGGATTTCGTCATCACCTCGCCCGCCGCCGCGCCTGTCTTACCAGCCATTATGGCGCGGCGCAGGTCGCCGTCAGTGACCATGCCGATCAGCGCGCCGTCTGGGCCCGTAACCCCTGCGCAGCCCTTGCGGCCTTCGGAGACGGCGTAGACGACCGCGTCGAAGGTCGCATCTGCTGCGATGAGCGGCATCTGTTCCTTCCGTTCGCGGACATAATTGCCTGCGGTCTGCAGCGAGCGGCCGAGTTTGCCGCCCGGGTGGCGGAAGCCGAAATCTTCGCGCGAGAAACCGCGCCGGGCCATCAGCACAATGGTGAGGGCGTCGCCGAGCGCGAGGGCCATCGTCGTTGAGGACGTCGGCGCCAGACCGTTCGGGCAGGCTTCGGTGACAACGGGGAGTTCAAGCAGGATATCGGCGAAGCGCCCGAGCGTGGAGCCAGCGTCGCGCGTCATTGCGATGACCGGGATCTCGTTGCCTTTACAGTAGCGCAGCAGATCGACCATCTCGCGGCTTTCGCCGGAATACGAAATCGCGATCAGCACCGAACCGGGGATCAGCATGCCGAGATCGCCATGGCTGGCTTCGGTCGGATGGATGAAGAAGGCAGGCGTGCCGGTCGAGGCAAGGCTGGCGGCGATCTTCTGCCCTATGTGTCCGGATTTGCCGACGCCGGCGACGACGACATGCCGGTCCGTCGACAGGATCCGTTCTACCGCCTCTATCAGCGAGTTGCCCAGCGAGGCCTCGAGCTTGTCGAGCGCGTTGCGTTCGAGGCGGATTACGCTACGGGCGAGGGTCAGGTCTGAGTTTGCGCTCACGGTTCAGGGGCTCCCGGGCCAGGTCAGGACAGCGAGCGACGTCTTGCGGGAGCCGTGAGGCTTCGGCAAGTCCTCCGGTGCGGCAGGAAGGTCAGCGGCGCGTCTGGCGGAGGGTGTATTCGGCCACCCGGGCGGCGTTAGCGGCCCGTTCTTTCTGGCGGGCCTCATATTCCGAGACCGTAACGCCCGCAGCCCTGGCGGCGTTGGCTGTCTGGCGGGCTTCGTAGTCGCTGACCGAAAAGCTGGCGCCGGGGGCAGGCAGGGCCGGTGAGGGCTGGACCGAGGCAAAATCCTCGGCGGCGTCCCCTTCGACGATGATCATATCTTCGGTGACGGCTTCTTCGGTCGTCTCGGTGAGCGCCAGATTGACGGGCTCAGCCTTGTATGAACTGAACGGCTGGCCGTTGAGCATAGGCTCTGCCGCGCCGTTCGGGTTCACCGGGGTCTGCACGGAGGCGAAAACGGTGGTGCCGCGCAGCTGCGGCGAGGTCGGGTCGGCGGGGCCGCCGAGCGCGGCGAAAGCCGCTTCGACGAGGTCTTCGACATGCGCGTTACGCGACTTTGCGGTCGCGCCGCCCAGCATGACAGCGATGACACGGTGGCCATCGCGTTCAGCTGAAGTCATCAGGTTGAAGCCGGAGGCGCGGGTATAGCCGGTCTTGATCCCGTCCACGCCGTCCACGTCGCCGATGAGGTCATTATGGTTTTTGTAAACCAGCCGGCCCCAGGAGAACTTCTCATTCTGGAAATAGTGGTAGTACTGGCCATGCTGCTCGAGCAGAGCGTCGGCGAGCAGGGCAAGATCATACGCTGTCGTCACCTGCGCCGTGTTCGGCAGGCCCGAGGCGTTCTTGAAGGTTGTGTCGTTCAGGCCTAGGTCGCGCGCCTTCTCGGTCATCTGGACCGCGAATTTCTTCTCGGTGCCGCCAAGGTGCTCGGCGACGACGACGGCCACGTCATTGGCGGACTTCGTGACGAGAGCGAGGATGGCATCCTCAACCTTGATCTTGGAACCGGCCTTCAGTTTGAGATTCGAGGGCGGTTGAGCGGCGGCGTTGCGGGAAACCGTCATCTTGTCGGACAGGCTGACTTCGCCGGCATTGATCGCGTCAAACAGAAGGTAAAGCGTCATCACCTTCGTGAGCGAAGCCGGATAGCGGGCGTCGTCGGCGTTACGGGCATGCAGGATTTCGTTGGTTTCGGCGTCCATTACCAGCGCCGCGTACTTTTCCGCTGTGGCAGTCTGGGCGACCAGCAATGAAGTTGACCCAACGGCAACCGAAAGGGCCGCAAGACGAGCCAGGGAAAGGTTGAGCAGCGCCATGAACGGCAACCTCCAAATACGCAAAACCCCGGCTCACCCCGGAAGACACTAGAATCGGACAAACCGGTTGACCACACCTTAACGCAGCCTGTCCGCTGACAGTTTTGTAACCGGCAAGGGGTGCATGCAATTCGAGCGCCAATGATTAATGTTGCAGCGCACAATATTTATTGCATCTGCGAGGGGAATGTGTTATCCACACCATACCGTATAAGAAGAAAGGTTTCTCCCATGGCCAAGACCACTGAATCGACGGCCCGCGCCAAAGCGGAAGCCCGCCCCAACACGGCGACCACAAAGCAAATCGAAGCTGGCATGGACCAGATCACTGATTTTGCCGGCAAGTTCACCGGCATGGCTGAAGGCGGCGTCAAAGCCCTCACCGGCAGCGCGGTCGCCTCGACCGAAGTGCTGCGCGAGATCGGCACCCGCAACATGACGTTCCTGACCCAGGCCATGGAGCAGAGCGTGGAGCTGTCCCAGACGCTCGCCAACGTCCGTGACCCGCGCGAAATGTTTGAGCTTCAGTCTGCTTTCGCAAAATCGATGTTGTCGGCCTACACGACCGAGATGACGGCGCAGACAGAGCTTTGCGTCGCTGCATGGCGCAATGCCGCGAAGCCGTACATGGCTTCCTTCGGTAAGTAATCCCGGCCCCGTTCAGGGTTTCGGACCCGGCCGGCAGTAGAGTATGCGTATAGAGTTTCAGGGCTGGACCTTTTTGGTCCGGCCCTTTTTCGATGCGGCGGGGCCGGTGCGCCGCTTGCGACTCGGGCTCCGCGGCCACACAATGCAATCTGGCAACGCGGGCGGGAGCCAGGCGATGACGATTCGCGACCGGCAAGGGGAAGAACTGACGGGGGCTTCGCCCCGGGCGGCGGAGCTTTTTGACCTCGCGATCAGCCGCTTTGCCCATTTCTGCGGCGATCCGGTTGAGCCGCTTCGCGAAGCGCTCGCCGACTCTCCGGATTTCTCGATGGCGCTGATCGCCAAGGCCTGGATCTACGCGATGTCGACCGAGCCGCAAGCGACCGCGCTGGCGCGGCGTATGGTTGACGACCTTGCCGGCATGCCGAAGGGCCCGCGCGAGGAGAGCCATCTGGAGGCGCTGCAAACAGCGTCGCTGACCGAATGGACCCTCGCGGCCCGGGCCCTCGACCTGCACAACGCGGCTTACCCGCGCGACCTGATTGGCCTTCTGGCGGGCCACCAGGTGGATTTCCTCACTGCTAATGCGCGCAATCTGCGTGACCGGATTTCGCGGGCCCTTCCGGCCTGGGACGGTGTGCCTGGACGCTCGCACCTGCTCGGCATGCTCGCGTTCGGCCTTGAAGAGATGGGCGACTATCACCGCGCCGAGGCCGCCGGCATGAAGGCCCTGGAAGCCGACCCCGATGACAGCTGGGCGCACCATGCCGTCGCGCACGTGCTGGAAATGCAGGGGCGGGCCGCCGAAGGCCGCGATTTCATGCGCAGACGCCGGGCGCACTGGGCGCAGCCGGAGAATTTCCTGAAGGTCCACAACTGGTGGCACCTCGCGCTCTGCCATCTCGAACTGGGCGAGCCCGACGCCGCGCTGGCGCTTTACGACGAAGAAGTGCGCGGCGAGGCGAGCACCGTGGCGCAGAACCTGGTGGACGCCTCGGCGCTACTGTGGCGGCTGCACATTCTCGGTATCGACGTTGGCGACCGCTGGGACGAGCTGGCCGACACCTGGACCCAGCACGCCGACGGAAAATGCTATCCCTTCAACGATGTGCATGCCGCGCTCGCCTATATCGGTGCCGGACGCCGCAGCGAAGCGACAGACCTCCTGAAGATCGCGCGATCCGGCAGCGAGCGCAGCGAGATGAACCGCTGGATGCGCGATACCGGCGCGCCGATCATCGACGGCCTGCTGGCCCATGACAGCGGAGACTTCGAGGCAGCCATTGATCCCTTGCTGTGGGCACGCCAGATAGCGGGCACGTTCGGTGGCAGCCATGCGCAGCGCGACGTGATCGACTGGACGCTGACCGACGCTGCAATCCGCGGTAAGGCCGCGCCGCTCGCGCGGGCGCTTGTTCTGGAACGTCTCGCGCTGCGGCCGGAGAGCCGCGTCAATATCGCCTTCGCCCGCCGCGCCGGTTTGCGCGCGCAATGACCAGAGACAGGATTGCCCCGATGCCGGACTTCACCAACTTCAAGACCCTCATCCGCCCCGGAAGCCCGAACACCGCACTGCTGGCACCGGCCGGCTATGCTGCGTCCGCAGAGGCCGATGGTGCCGCGCCGATCTACGATGTTTCGCCCAGCGAACTCTACATGCGCGCGCTTCGCCTGATCGGCGAACGCCGCGAATGGCAGCTCGGCTCGCAGGACGCGGCGACCATGCGGCTGAACTTTGTCGCGACCTCGGCGCTTATGCGGTTCAAGGATGATGTCGACGTCGTGGTCCTGCCGGTGACGGGGCAGTCTGAGAAATCCACCTTCGCGGCTTACTCCAGGTCACGCGTCGGATACTCCGATCTCGGCGCCAACCGCAAACGGCTGGAGGCGTTTTCCGCCGCCCTGCTGACGCCTTGAAAGCGGGCATAGCTGTGTTCAGACGCCAATTGCATCTTCAATCTCGAGCAGGAAGGTATATCTTGTCATCCATGAGCAGCGTGTTTGACCCGGTCCGTATGGCGGGCCCGCCGGCGCCGGGCGCCCCGGGCGCCGGTGCGCCGGGCCAAGACGGCGGCACAGGTTTCGACCTGGCCACGGAAACCCGCATCAAGACCAAGAAGCCTTCACTCTACCGCGTTCTGCTTCTGAATGATGATTACACGCCGATGGAGTTCGTTGTGTTCGTGCTTGAGCGCTTTTTCAACCGCTCACGCGAACAGGCGACCCGGATCATGCTGCATGTGCATCAAAAGGGCGTCGGGCTCTGCGGGGTCTATACATATGAGGTTGCCGAGACCAAGGTAGCGCAGGTGCTGGACCTTGCCCGGCGTCATGAACATCCTCTCCAGTGTGTTATGGAGAAAGAGGACTAGACTACCCATATGATTTGTATCTCCTCCTGGTAACACGACCTTCGAAAAGGCTCACACCTTGCCCCGTCTCTCCACCTCTCTCGAAACAGCTCTTGAAAAGGCACTCTCGCTCGCGTCCGAACGCGATCATGAGTACGCCACCCTCGAGCACCTGCTGCTGGCCCTCACCGAGGACGAGCATGCGCGCGATGTGATGGGCGCCTGCAAGGTTAATATCGACGAGCTTCGCACCGACCTTACACGCTATATAGACGAGGAGCTTTCGAGCCTGATCGTCGACGGCAGCGATGGCCGCGTGCAGCCGACGGCCGCTTTCCAGCGCGTCGTCCAGCGCGCGATCCTGCATGTGGAAAGCTCGGGCCGGGAAGAAGTGACGGGCGCCAATGTGCTCGTGTCGATCTTCTCCGAGCGCGAAAGCCATGCCGCCTATTTCCTGCAGGAGCAGGACATGACGCGGTATGACGCGGTCAATTACATCTCGCACGGCGTGGCGAAGCAACCCGGCATGTCGCGGCCGTCCACGCCGCGCGGCGCCGAATCGTCTGAGGAAGAACCTGTGAAGCAGGGCCATGAAGCGCTCGACACCTATTGCGTGAACCTCAATGCGCGGGCGCGTGCGGGCAAAATCGACCCGCTGATCGGCCGCGACATGGAAGTGAACCGCTGCATCGAGGTTCTCTGCCGCCGCAACAAGAACAACCCGATCCTGGTCGGCGACCCCGGCGTCGGCAAGACGGCGATTGCCGAAGGCCTTGCCAAGCGGATCGTGGACGGTGAAGCGCCGGAGATCCTGGATGACGCCATCATATGGTCCCTCGACATGGGCGCCCTGCTGGCCGGCACACGCTATCGCGGCGACTTCGAGGAACGCCTCAAGTCGGTCATGAAGGAACTCGAGCAGCAGGAAAAAGCAATCCTGTTCATCGACGAGATCCACACGATCATTGGCGCTGGCGCGACCAGCGGCGGCGCGATGGATGCCTCGAACCTTCTGAAGCCCGCGCTCCAGTCCGGCGGCCTGCGCTGCATGGGCTCGACCACCTTCAAGGAATACAAGCAGCATTTCGAGAAGGATCGCGCTCTCTCCCGCCGGTTCCGCAAGATCGATGTGGTGGAGCCCACCGTGCCGGACACGATCAAGATCCTCACGGGTCTGAAATCGAAGTTCGAGGATTTCCACGGGCTCAAGTACACCAACGATGCGATCAAGGCTGCGGTGGAGCTCTCGGACCGTTACATCACGGACCGCAAGCTGCCGGACAAGGCGATCGACGTGATCGACGAAGCCGGCGCCGCCCAATGGCTGCTGCCGGCCGCGAAGCGCAAGAAACAGGTCGGCATACGCGACATCGAAGCGGTCGTTGCCAAGATTGCGCGCATTCCGCCCAAGCAGGTCACGTCCGATGATGCGGCGTCGCTGAAATCCCTTGAGGGCGACCTGAAGCGCGTCGTGTTCGGCCAGGATGAAGCCATCGTCGCGCTGTCGGCCACCATCAAGCTCGCCCGCGCCGGCCTGCGCGAACCGAACAAGCCAATCGGCTCCTACCTGTTCACCGGCCCGACCGGGGTCGGCAAGACCGAAGTTGCCAAGCAGCTCGCCTCCATCATGGGCGTCGAGATGCTGCGCTTCGACATGTCGGAATACATGGAACGCCATACCGTCAGCCGTCTGATCGGCGCGCCTCCGGGCTATGTCGGTTATGATGAAGGTGGTCTGCTCACGGACGGTGTGGACCAGCATCCGCACTGCGTGCTGCTGCTCGACGAGATCGAGAAGGCCCACCCGGACCTGTTCAACATCCTGCTGCAGGTGATGGACAACGGCGCGCTGACGGATGCCAACGGGCGTAAGGTCGACTTCCGGAACGTGATCCTGATCATGACCACCAACGCCGGCGCGTCGGACGCCGCGAAAAACTCCATCGGCTTTGGCCGCGGCAAGAAGGACGAAGAGTCCGACGAGGCCCTCAAGCGCCTGTTCACGCCAGAATTCCGCAACCGTCTCGATGCAACGATCACCTTCGGCGGCCTGACGCCGGAGATCATCGACCGTGTCGTCGAGAAGTTCATCCTGCAGCTGGAAGTCCAGCTCGAGGACCGCAACGTCTCGATCGAAGTGTCGAAGGCTGCCCGCGAATGGCTGGCGAAACGCGGGTTCGATCCGGACATGGGGGCGCGCCCGCTGTCGCGGACGATCCAGGAGTTCGTGAAGAAGCCGATGGCCGAGGAGCTCTTGTTCGGCAAGCTCATGAAGGGCGGCCTCGTAAAGATCGGCCTCGACGAGAAGAAAGACGAACTCACCTTCAAGTACCTCGCGGAGGCCCCGAAGAAAAAGAAGGCGACCAAGGACGCCACCGAAGAGCCGGCCGCTTAGGGCCTTTGCTTTTTTCAACTACCCGGAAGGGCTGCCCATGCGGCAGCCCTTTTGCGTTTCGGGTACGGCGCCTATGGTTCCTCAAAGACCAGTCCGGGAGGGAATATCATGGCAGTTCAAGGCAAGTGCGATACGAAATTCGCGAAGGTGAAGGAAGAGCTTGAGCGCAATCTCGCCGAGCGCGGCGAAGTGGGCGCCAGTGTCTGCCTCTCGGTGAACGGCCAGACCGCTGTGGACCTCTGGGGCGGCATGGCGAACCCGGAGACGAATGATCCCTGGCAGGAAGACACGATCTCCATCGTCTTCTCGTGCACCAAGGCGGCTGTTGCGCTGTGCGCGCACATCCTGATCGACCGGGGCCTCTTGAATCCCAGCGCGCTGGTGAAGGATTACTGGCCCGAGTTTGCGCAGAAGGGCAAAGAGAAGACCACCGTCCAGATGATGCTGAACCATGAGAGCGCGCTGCCGACGCTGCGGGGGCCCGTCAAGCCCGGCGGATACTCCGACTGGAACTACATGGTCGGCCGGATGGCGGACGAGGAAGCCTTCTGGGAAGTGGGCACGCGCAACGGCTATCACATGATCAATTTCGGCTGGACGGTCGGCGAGCTGGTGCGCCGGGTTTCCGGCAAGTCGCTGGGCACCTTCTTCCGTGAGGAAGTGGCGGAGAAGACGGGCGCAAAATTCTGGATCGGCCTGCCGGAGAGCGAGAAGGTGCACATTGCCCCGATCCGGCAATATGCGCCCACGCCAGATGATCAGCCGTCGGAGTTTGTCATCAGGCTGATGACGGACCCGGAATCGATCCAGCACAAGAGTTTCATGAACAGCGGCGGCTGGGACTTCAACGACCGCAAGAGCCAGGCTGCCGAAATCGGCGGCGGCGGCGGTCTGTCGAATGCCCGCGGGCAGGTGGCGTGGTACACGGAGCTTGCGACGAATTCCGGAAAGCTCGTGTCGTCTGACCGGCTCGCCGCCATGAGTATGGTGTCCACTGCGACACAGCGCGATGCGACGCTGCTGATCCCGACGCGCTTCGCCTCCGGGTTCATGAAGTCGATGGACAATCGCGGCCTCCACCTCGGTCCCGGCACCAGCGCGATCATCGGCGAGAAAGCGTTCGGTCATGTCGGCGCCGGCGGCTCCATCGGCTTTGCCGATCCGGAATGCGGCCTCGCTTTCAGCTATACGATGAACCAGATGGGCAATGGCCTCCTGGTCAACGAGCGCGGGCAGAGCCTGATCGATGCGGCCTACACGGCGCTCGGTTACCGGACGAACGGGCCGGGGGCCTGGGTGCGCTAACGTTTCAGCCCTTGGCGAAACGGATTTCGCCGGGGGCAAGGCCTTCCAGCGTCCACTCGCCGACCTGAACGCGGATGAGGCGCAGCGTGGGGTGGCCCACGGCGGCCGTCATGCGGCGCACCTGGCGGTTGCGGCCCTCGGTGATCTTTAGCTCGATCCAGCTGTCGGGAACGGACTTGCGGAAGCGGATCGGCGGGTCGCGTGGCCAGATATTGTCCGGCTCCGGCAGGGCGCGGACTTTCGCCGGGCGGGTCATCCCGTCCTTCAGCTCCACGCCTGTCGCGAGCGCGTTCAAATCCGAGTCGTCCGGAATACCCTCGACCTGCGCCCAGTAGATCTTGGCGAGGCTGTGCTTCGGGTCGCTGATTCGTGCCTGCAGCGGGCCGCTGTCAGTCAACACGACGAGGCCTTCGGAATCATAGTCCAGCCGGCCAGCCGGATAAACATCCGGAACCGGCACGAATTCTTTCAGGGTGCGTTTGCCGCTGCCTTCATCCGTGAACTGAGAGAGCACGTTGAAAGGCTTGTTGAGCAGAATGATTTTCAGTTGACCGCCTCGTGCAGGGCTTTGAGGGTTGTCAGCAACTGTTCCGCGCCGGACAGGGCGAGGCAGCTGGGCGCATCGCAGAGCGCCTTGTCCGGATCAGTGTGGAACTCGAGGAACACACCGTCCGCGCCAGCGGCCACCGCTGACTTGGCAATGATTGCCACGCCGTCGCGCCGCCCGCCCGTGGAAGCCCCCCCCGTGCGCGGGTCAGCCCCGGGCAGCTGCACCGCGTGGGTCGCATCAATCGTCACCGGCACGCCAAGCTTCTTCATTTCGGGGATCGCCAGCATGTCGACGATGAGGTTGTTGTAGCCGAAGCTGACGCCGCGCTCGCACAGGATGACGCCAACATCCGGTGCGACTTCCGCAATCTTGGAAATTATGTTCTTGGCATCCCACGGCGCCATGAACTGCGCCTTCTTCGCCTGGATCAGCGCGCCGTGCTTCGCGGCTGCCTCTGCGACGGCGGTCACCAGATCGGTCTGGCGAACGAGGAAGGCGGGGAGCTGGAGAATGTCGGCGACTTCGGCGACAGGTTCGGCCTGGGCGGGTTCGTGAAGGTCGGTGACAATCGGAACGCCCAGTTTCGACTTCACCTTAGCCAGGATCTTCAGGCCGTCCATGCCGGGACCGCGGTAAGATCTGATAGAGGACCGGTTCGCCTTGTCGAAACTTGCTTTAAAAACGTAGGGCAGGCTGAGACCGGCACATATCCGTTTGAGTTCGGTTGCGACCTCAAACGCCAGGCCTTCGTCCTCCAGCACGTTCAGGCCGGCGAGCACAGCGAGCGGTTGGCCGGGGCCAATCGACCAGCCGGAGGCCTTGTGGGTGACGAGGCTCATTGGGCGTCTCCTTCTTGCTGGCGCTGCCTTAGCGGAAAAACCGCCCGGCGCAAAAGCCCGCAGAGCAGGGCCCGGAATCAAAGAAGCCGCCCCGGTCAGGGAGCGGCTTCCGTGAGCCCATGGGGCAATCAGGTCCGGGCGGCGTTTCAGCCGCCCTTCAAATCTCTAGGCGCTGGTCAGAGGCTGCTCCAGCCAGACACCATAGGACACAGACCCAATGGCCTCACCTGGTTTCTCACTCGACATGGATCACCTCCTTTCACGCGTGCGGTATGCACGGCCTTTGCTCCGGACCATCCGGTGCAGTACGGACCTAAGCATGATTTGCGCCAATGTGAAGTTAACATCGCGGTGAAGGCTGCATGGATTATGGCATTTGCATAAAAAACACCCGGACGCCTTTGCAGGACAGCCCGGGCGCGAGTGAGCCTCAAAAGGGGTCGAAGGAGGCTTGAGCGGTCAGTCCGTGGCGATGGCGCCGATGACGAGGCCGAGGATGGCGCCGGTGGCGACCGAGGCCAGGATGGCGTCGCCCCGGTCATTGTCGCGGACCCAGTGATAGCCGCGCGGCGGGTCGTAGAGGCCATAGTTGCCGTAGTCGCTGATGTAGACGGTCCGGCGCGGGCCATAGCTGTAATAGTGGCCGACATCGTAGCGCGGCTTGTAGCCCGAATAGTAGTACGGGCCATAGGAGTGGCCGTAGGTCACCGTCACCGAGCTGCGTGGATAGTAGTTGTAAGCCGGGCGGTAGACGACCACAGGCCGGTGGCGGTAATAATCATAATGGCCATGGTCCCGACGGTAATCGCGCCGGTCGTCGCGCCAGTCGTCGCGGTGATATTCCCGGTAGTCGCTCCCATGGCGACGGCGGTGATCGTCATCATAATCGTCATGCCGGTCCCAACTGCCGCGGTCCTTGCCGCGCCGGTCATCCCGGTCGGCGTGCGCCGCAGGCGCGAGGACGAAGCTTGCCGCCGTAGCTGCGGCCATGAAGCGGGTGAAGGTCTTGAGAAGGGTCATGGTAACACGGGCCTTTCGGGATCGACTTTGCCTGGCGCCGGCCCGCAAGCTGGACCAAGCGCGCAAACACCTGTTTCGTGAGGCTGAATATCTGCCCCCGCGTCTGAACTTTGGCTGAACAGGTCCTTCAGGTTTCCCCGATGAGCGAGTTTGGCGATCTGCGCATTTCGGACAGCCTCACCCTCCCGGCCTGGGAGATCAGCGAGGCTTTCGTCCGCGCCTCCGGGCCGGGCGGGCAGAACGTGAACAAGGTGTCATCTGCTGTACAGCTGACCTGGCAAGTAGGCGCCTCATCACTGCCGGCCGACATCAAGGAACGGTTCCAGAAGCTCTATGCCAGCCGGATCACGGCAGACGGCCGTCTGATGCTGGAGGCCAGTGAACACCGAAGCCAGCTGCAGAACCGCCAGGCCGCCCGCGCCCGGCTCGCCGAGATGATCCTCAAAGCGTCCGTCGCCCCGAAACGCCGCATCAAGACCAAGCCCACCGCCGGCAGCGTGCGCCGCCGCATCACATCCAAGAAGAAGCGCGGCGAAGTGAAAGCCCTGCGCGGCGGTGTCGGTGACGAGGACTAGGCCGGGCCGGTGGGGACTGGCCGGCTTTCCCGGACCGCGGCCAAGATGTCAGCGAGCGAGCGTCAGATGCCAGTATCCGGGCGCTGGTCCCTCTTCGCAATATAGAAGCCATAGCTGACACAGGCAGGGAATTCTTTGCAGCGGCCAGTTGCCGCCTCCTCTGACGCAACGATCGCGCGCGCTGCTTCAGAACCTGCATGGCGTGCAAGGAACGGCTCGAACTGCGCCTGCAGCGGACGATAATGGTTGTCGCTCCAGCAGCGCTCGGGCAGCGCAAAATACCCGAGCGGAGTGTAGCCATCGGCCTCAAGGACAGCAAACTTGGCTGAAGCAGTCGCACCCTCCGGATATTGATTGTTCCAGTGCTGCGTGAGCTTTGCCGGTCCCTCGCCGGTCAGCCGGGTAAGTTCCGAAACAGCGGGAATTCCGCCGGGCTTTAGGAAAGGCCGCCAGGCTCTGACGCCTTTCCCGAAACTGATATTGCAGTTGGCGCCTTCCGCCCAGATTGCATCCGGTGAAGCGGGTTGGAAAGGCAGCGCACCCATCCCGGCACGGAGCGTCTCGATCCGGGATGCGAGGCCTCCGGCCCCCGCACGCTGCATGAGCGCCTTGAGGAAACCGGGCCGGAAGTCGACAGCGACGATGTGCGCGTCGGGCTCTTTCGCGAGCATGGGCGTCAATGCGCCTGTGCCACAACCGATGTCGGCGATTCTGAGCCATGTCCGGCCAGCAAGGCCAGGCAGGCTGAGCGCCAGCCGTGTCTCCGCGGCGCCGCCAGCGCCCTGGCGGGTCTGCCGTTGATGCAGGTCTGAAAGGCGTGCGATTTGATCTATGGGGCCTCACCCTCGATTTGCATGGGCTTGCACGCTGCCTGGGCAACAGGACGGGCTGACCGGTAGCGCTGTCCGGTCAAGCCATCAGGACCTGCCTTTCGCCCGAGAGCGGCTCCATCTGCTGCGGTGAAGCTGGCGCAAGCGTGTCCCGCGTGCCCTGCGTTCCTCGAAGGCTCCGGTCCGGAGGGATATGTTTTCAGTCAGGTCCGTTCACGGATCAACACACCAGGTCAGCGAAACAGAGATCCGGACGGTCCTTCTTTGCCAGATACACGCGGCAGTCCAGGTTTATGCAGGAGGCGGCACTCGGTATCGTTCCGCGCCTGGCCTGAACAGGAGCGAGCCTGAAGCTTGAACTGCGCCGCATTCCGCGTGACAGTTCTGGCGCTCCGGCGTCCAGCCTGGTGGTTGTGAAGAGGTGATGTCGCATGACCGATGATCTGGTCTCAACTGAATCCGTCATCGAGCTCAGGATCGAGAACATAGCCCTCCTGTTCGACCCGCTGGATCCCTTTCCGACGCCTTCACGTGACCTGTCAAAGACAGCCGAAGATTTCATCGTGGAATGGGCGAGGGAGCTGCCCCGCCGCAACCCGATACGGCTCATCCTGCATATACCCCAATCAGGACAGCACGACCTTTCGCAGCTGCAGGTGGCATTCTCCAATCATTTTCGCCAGCGCGCCCGGCGCGTCAAAGGCGACATAGACGAACTCTTTGGCGTAGGGCGAACATCGCTGATGATTGGGCTCGCAACGCTGATAGCGTGCGTCCTCGGCGGGCAGGTCGCAGTCATGCTTCTGGGGAGCGGCTCTGCGGCACGCATCCTTTCGGAAGGCTTGATCATCCTGGGATGGGTCGCAAACTGGCGCCCGCTTGAGATATTCCTGTATGGCTGGTGGCCCCTGGCACGCCGGCGAAAGCTTTTTCAGCGTCTGGCCGAGATGCCTGTCGAAGTGTTGACCACCTGAAGCGAACCCGCCGTCTGTGGGTAGACCCCTTTGCGTCAGAACCGCGACCAGCCCCGCTTCGGAAGGCTGGCCGGCCGCCAGTCATGGCTCAAGCCGGGGGGGGGGATGCCGGCAGGTTCCGATGCGGGTGGTTCCAAGTGCGCAAGTTCCCCCTTGGGTATCAGGGAAAATACCGATGCCATCTTCGTGGTTCCCGCTCCATCAAGGTGCGCTCATCCGGCCCGGCCGCGGCAGTCGGCCGGGGCGTTCCTGGCAGATGGCGGAAGAGCGGTCAGGTTCCTCGCGCTTGCGGCGTATCGAATGGCATTGGTCAGGCCAGCGGAGTAGGGTGGCGACCTGTTCATCGATCCCGGTCCTCTTCTCTGAATTTGGGAGTCTCACCACGTGCTGCGGACCATCAGTGAAGATCCGGACACCGCCTGTTTCGATGTTCGTGGCCTTCGGCGGATTTACGGTACGGGGCCCGCAGCCGTCGAGGCGCTGCGCGGGGTGGACCTGCAGATCCCTGAGCGTGAACTCGTCGTGATACTCGGAGCTTCTGGCAGCGGGAAATCGACCTTCCTGAACATCATTGGCGGGCTCGACCAGGCGACAGCCGGTGAAGTCCTGTTCCGCGGCTCAGACCTTTCGGGAGCTTCGTCCGCTGAACTTACGGAATATCGCCGCCGGCATGTTGGCTTCGTCTTCCAATTCTACAATCTCATGCCCAGCCTGACGGCCTGGGAAAATGTCGCCCTGATCACCGAGATTGCTGAAGCGCCGCTCGCTCCGGCCGATGCGCTTGCACTCGTGGGCCTGGGCGACCGGATGGACCATTTTCCGGCGCAGCTGTCGGGGGGGGAGCAGCAACGTGTCGCGATCGCCCGGGCGGTTGCCAAGCAGCCCACGGTCATGTTGTGCGATGAACCCACGGGCGCGCTCGATTCTGCGACCGGCGTGAAAGTCCTTGAAGCCCTTGTTGACGTCAATCACAGCATTGGCGCCACAACACTCATCATTACACACAATGCCAGTGTCGCTGAAATTGCTGACAGGGTCGTTGTCTTCGCGGACGGCAAGGTGCGGGAGACCAGGGTGAATCCCGCGCCAATCAGCCCAAGGAATATTACGTGGTAGGGCGATCTTCCTCATCCGGTTCAGTCGGAATGCTGGATCGCAAGATGTTTCGCGACTTCCTCGGTATGCGCGTCCAGGCAATTGCAATTGCGCTGGTAATCGCCGGCGGGGTCTCGATGCAACTGCTGTCATCGGGACTTGTAACCTCCCTGGAGGAAACGCGGCGCGCATATTACGAGCGCAACCTGATGGCCGATATCTGGGCGCCCGTCGTGCGGGCGCCGCGGGGCGAGATCGACAGCCTCCGGACGATTACAGGTATCGAGGCGATCGAGGGACGACTCCGGTTCGGCATCCGCATCGACATGTCCGCCAGCCAGGCTCCGGTGCTGGGCGAAGTCATCTCGATCCCGGAATCGCACGAACCCTCGGTAAACCGGCTGCATGTCTCCCAGGGACGCCTGCCGGCAAGCGGACGGCGGGATGAGGCCGTTGTGCTCAAGCGATTTGCTGAAGCGCATCGTATCGTGCCGGGCGATCACATCTCGTTCATCATCCGCGGGCGCCAGGTACAGGTGTTAGTCACCGGGCTCGTGATGTCACCAGAGCATGTGTATGCGATTGCCCCTGGAGAGCTCGTGCCAGATGAAAAGCGCTTTGGTGTCCTGTGGATGGGCGACCGGACCCTTGCCGAACTCGCCGGCTGGGAAGGGGCTTTCAATGAAGCTGTACTCCGGCTGTCGCGTGAAGCAAGCGTGCCGGACATCCTCGGGCGGCTTGACCGTGAGCTTGCCGCCTATGGCGCGGTCGGCGCGTATCACCGCAGCGACCAGGTTTCGGACGCTTTTGTATCCAGCGAAGTCGATCAGCTCCGGACCCTGGGCCGTGTCGTCCCTCCCGTGTTCCTCGGCGTCGGTGCGGTTCTGGTCTATGTCGTCATTTCACGGCTGGTCCTGGTTCAACGCCCGGCCATCGGCCTCCTGAAAGCCTATGGGTACGCCAACGGGCAAGTCATGTTGCACTTCCTCAAGCTTGTCGGACTGATCGGTTCACTCGGCCTCCTGATCGGCGTCCTGCTCGGCATCTGGTTCGGCCGTGAAATGGCGCAGCTCTACATCCGCTACTACGATTTCCCCTTCCTCCTGTTTCGGGCTGCGGCCTCGGACTATGTGCTGGTCTGTGCGGTGTCTGCGCTTTCGGTCGTGGGCGCCGGCCTCCTCGCCGTACGCGCGTCGGTTGCCCTGAACCCGGCGGACGCCATGACCCCTCCGCCGCCCCCGGACTATTCCAAGGCTGCCGGTATCGCGATCACACGAGCACGTTGGATAGACCAGCAGACGCGGATGATCCTGAGGCAGATCATACGCTGGCCGGGACGCGCGCTGGTCACCGCAAGTGGCATTGCCGCCTCCCTTGCGCTGCTCCTTTCCGTCCTCGTCATGATGGATGGCATGGAACGCATGATCTCCAGCTATTTCAGTGACGCAAACCGCTATGACGCGCTCGTGACCTTCACCGAGCCGCGTGGCCCAACCGCGCTGCACGACCTGCGGCGGGTGCCGGGTGTGCTGGCGGCCGAGCCCTTCCGGGTCGCGACAGCAACACTGCGCTCCGGAACGGCTTCCGAACGGGTCGCGCTGATGGGAGCGGCTCCTGGCAGTGAACGCTCCAGGCTGATCGACGCCGCGGGCTATGACGTGCCACCGCCTCTGGCCGGTCTGGTCCTGTCGGAAGACCTTGCGCGCAAACTGAAGTCTGGCCCGGGCGAGTGGCTCGAACTGGAAGTTACCGAAGGCAGGCGCCCGACAGGCAGGGTTCAGGTCACCGCGCTGGCGCGCACTTATCTCGGCTCCGCCGCCCTGATGGACATCACGCAGATGAACCGTATCCTTGGCGAGGGAGCTGTGATTTCCGGGGCCTATCTCCAGGTCGACCCGGCCGCAGAGGCCGGGCTTCACGAATTACTCGTGCAGGCGCCGGGCATCGCAACAGTCTCCTTTCTGGGACTATCCCAGGACCGGCTCACGGCCCTGATGGATGAGAATATCGGCGTCTCGCTGACTGTCTTCGCTTTGTTTGCCGCCATGATCGCGCTTGGTGTCGTGTACAATTCGGTGCGCATCAGCTTCACGGAACGCCAGCGCGAACTTGCATCCCTGCGCGTACTCGGCTTCTCGAAGGCGGCCGTCTCCTACATCCTCCTGGGAGAAGTCGCTCTCCTGACCCTGGTCGGGGTCCCGGCCGGCCTCGCAGCTGGGTGCCTTCTGTCGATCTATTTCGCTGAGGCGATGGGCTCCGATCTCTTTCGCCTGCCGGTTGCCTTCGAGCCGGCCACCATGGCGACCGCCAGCCTGATTGTGGTTGGCACGGTCGTCCTGTCGGGGCTGATTGTCAGACAGCGGATCGATACGATTAACATGGTAGAGGCGCTGAAAAGCGCATGAGGTTCGGACTGAAAAAAATGACGATCAAGCCATTCAAACCAGGTTTCCGTGTCGTGTTCTGGGCCGGAGCAAGTGTCTTGCTCGCCGCGCTGCTTGGCTACGCTTTCTGGCCGAAAGCCATGCTGGTTGATGTCGGCCAGGTCACACGCGGTGAACTCGTCGTGGACGTCAGGGCAGAGGGCAGGACCCGTGTCCGTGACCTTTATGTGTTGACGGCGCCGCTGACCGGGCACCTCCAGCGGATCGGGAACCGGACCGGGGAATTCGTGCGGAAAGGCGATGTGGTTGCCGTTCTGGATCCTTCCGAGTCTGCCTTGCTCGATCCGCGGACGCGGGCCGAGGCCGAAGCGGCGCTTGCGGCCGCCACTGCCGCCCTGAACCTTGCGCAGGCTCAGCTTACCGAAGCCGAAGCGGTCAAGTTAGACGCTGCGCGGGACGCTGAGCGGACACAGGTTCTGTTCGAAAGGCAGGCCGTCTCTCGCAGCGCAGTTGACAAGGCCACCATGAACCTGGAAGCCGCGTCCGCCCGGGTCGCTGCTGCCCTCGCGGCCAGGGCGGTGGCGGAAGCGG
This sequence comes from Hyphomonas sp., assembly GCA_016124495.1. Lineage (GTDB taxonomy): Bacteria > Pseudomonadota > Alphaproteobacteria > Caulobacterales > Hyphomonadaceae > Hyphomonas. Next base: position 25,271 of record WGNP01000021.1, read on the forward strand.
ACCGCAGCGGTGCGAGGATGCGCCTTGATCCTCCCGGGGAGGCGGGCGGTGCGTCAAGATTGCGCGCAATACGGGCTCCTGCCAGTGGCAGGATCCTGCGCGTCCATGTCCAGAGTGAAACAATGGTCGCGGCCGGAACGGCCATTCTGGAAATCGCAGACCCTGAAAACCTGGAAGTCGTTGCAGAGTTCCTTTCCGGGGATGCGGCGCAGTTTCGTCCGGGGGCGGAGGTTCAGTTGACAGGCTGGGGTGGACAGACGCTCGCTGGCCATGTCCGGACTGTCGAGCCTTCGGGGTTCCTGAAGATCTCGGCACTTGGCGTTGAAGAGCAACGCGTAAATGTTGTCATCGATATCGCAGAGGCTCCGGCAGACCATGTCCTGGGCGACGGGTTCCGGGTTGATGCGGCTGTGACCACATGGGCGTCGCCGGATGTCCTGCAGGTGCCGGTTTCAGCCCTTTTCCGGGTTCAGGGAGACTGGTCTGTGTTTCGGATTAACGGTCGGCGGGCACAGCTGACGCGCGTCGAAATCGGCCACCAGAACCAGGGCCAGGCAGAGATCGTCGCTGGTCTGTCGGCAGGTGACCATGTCGTGCTTTATCCCGACCGGTCCCTGAGCGATAATCAGCCTGTCCGCCGGCGCCTGAATTGACCCGGCCGGCCGCCTTCTTCACGGGTGCTGGCCCGCGTGCACGCCTCGCCCGGACCATGCCGGTCTTCAGGTATCATTGCCAAGTATTGGCCAGAGCCGCCGTTCCGGCCGCAACGACAAACAAGGCTGAGGCAGAAAAGCAGGCGCCGAAGCGCGCGCCGCCTGCGACAAAGGCGAGGACGGATTTGCTCACCATATTGGCAGCTGCTGCGAGCAGTATGGCGCTCGCGGCAAGATAGGACGTCGGCTCCGACAGGCGTGTCACGTTGAGAATGACAGCGTCCACATCGGCCAGGCCGCCAAGCGCAGCCAGCGAGAGCAAGCTGACTTCGCCCGCCCAGCGGGACGCGAGGGCGACACAGATGTTCAACCCGCCGATCAGCAGCGCGAAGCCCGCGACCGATCGCAGGTCGAGCGGGCTTTTCAGGTCTGGCAACAACCGCTCCTGGGTGGTGGCGGCCCTCGGGTGCAGGAGGTAGAGGGCGCCCGCCGCGCCTGCGGCGGCAGATGCGACCAGAACCGGCAGGACGAGGTCCACGAGCTGCGGCGCCAGGAAAACCACAAGCAGCAGGATCCGCACCAGCATGACCACTGTTGTCAGCGACGCTGCGGCGGTCGCATCGAGCAAGGTCAGCGAGCCCTGGCGCCGACGCCTCGCCAGTTCTGCGACAGTCAGCGTTGAGGACACCACCGATCCTGCCACGGCCCCGACGGCAAGGCCTGCCCGCTTTCCGAGCAAGCGGACGGCAATATAGCCTGCGAAGGAAATCGTCGCGATCAGTATGGTGAGGAACCAGAGTTCGCGCAGCCGGATCAGGCCCCACGGATCGACGGGCGCCGAGGGCAGGAGCGGCAGGGCGATGAAGGTCATTGCAAGGATCAGGAGAGCTGACCGGATTTCCGGCCATGTCAGGCCGCGCAGCCAGGCGTGCAGACTGTCCTTGAAGGCGAGGATGCAGGCCGCGGCAACGCCGGCCGTGGCTGCTTCGTGCAGGTGACCAAGGCCGGCGAGGCTGCCGAGCGCGAATGTCAGGAGACCTGCAACCGTGCTGGTGGCAGAAAACTCTTCGTCAGCCGAGTTATCCCGCCACTGGAAAATCCCGAACAGGACCGAGAAAGCAAGGGCGATCGCCGCAAAGGCGGCGCCGCCGAGGTCTGACCCCAGGATGGCGGCCAGCCCGCCGAGAAGCCCGGCGAGGGTGAAGGTCCGCAGGCCGGCTGCGCGTGAGCCGGGCGCTTCGCTACGCTGCTTCCAGCCACGCTCGATCCCGATCAGCGCGCCGATGGCAAGGGCCGCTGTGAGGCGTTGAAGGAGTTCCAGGTCCACGTTGGCACAGCTGTCCTTGTGCAAGGGCGATGCAGATCAGGCGCCGGGGCCTGAAGTTTTGCTGGGGCCCTGTTCAGTCCTCAGCCCGGAGCGGTCAATGCGAAAGCAGGACCGGCACCGGTGATTTCGAGATCAGGAACTGAGTGGGTCCTCCCAGGACGCGCTGAGCCAGCTTGGCATGACGGTAGCCGCCCATCACGATCAGGTCGGCGCCAAACCCTTGTGCGGCTTCGACGATGCGTTCGCCAACCGGCTTGCCGAGACTGTCCGCGTTCTGGACGGTCATTTTAAGGCCGTGCCGGGCAAGGTGGGTCGAAATGTCGAGACCCGGTGATGCGCCATGCTGGTCAGGGCCGACCTTTGCATCGACCGTGACGACGCAGACTTCAGCGCCCGGCGCCAGCATGGCAAGCCCATCGTGAATGGCGCGCGACGCCTCGCGGCTGGCATCCCAGGCGAGAACTACCTTCTTTCCCAGCGGTGCGGGCTTCCACTTTTCCGGAATCGTCAGCACTGGCCGGCCGGCGCCGAAAAGCGCGCCTTCAATGATCTCGCCATGCAGATCCCGGTCCGGCTTTGAAGGCATGCGCGCGACAAACAGGTCCGAGTAGCGGGCAAAGACAGCGACTGCTCCTGCAATTGCCGTATCAAATGTCAGCGTGTTCCGGATCTCCACGCCGCTCGCCTTCCTCTCAAGGTGAGTTTTGAGACGGCTCCTGAAAGCGCGGATGTGTTCCTGGGCCGCCTCAATCTGGGCCTGAACCTCGGCCTGGCCGCTCAGCATCATGCCATCGCTGAAGATTGGCGCGGGCTGCACACCAATCGCGCAGCAGCTCAGGTGTGCTCCCCAACCCTCGGCGAGACTGGTCGCCTGGTCGATCAATCCGTAGTCGGACTCAGTGGAAGAAATACAAATCGAGATATCACGAACACCCATGGCTTTGCTTCTCCTGTTCTGAAACGGCTTTGTCAGCTTTAATGAAGTTCCTGCGCATCTAGCTCTGCGCGTTCGAATTGAACGATAGGGAGTTCTACGTATCCCGGCGCAGCGAGGGAGCTTCATAAAGTCTGTTGCTGATACCGCGCCAGCAACATGTCAGGTGGGACTGGCCACGCCGGCCCTGTCGTCAACTTATGGGATGGGACCGCAATGGCGGCAAAGATCAGGCAGGAGACTTTCCGGAGGTCGCGCATGCTCCTGATGGCATCTGATGTTCCAGATGCGACGTCGGCTGGCGGGGGGCAGAGGGGCTTTTTCCCGGTGATCGCCCGGACCAGCCCGTCGCCCGCCGCGCCGGCTCACGGCGAGACCCCGACCGTAGGGTTTATAGGCAGATGATTTCGGCGGAAGACATGGCCATGAACGCTGAGGGTTTAACCAGTGAGGAGGCCGGCCGCCGGCTCCTCGACCTCGGGCCCAATGAGGTAGATCCCGGGCGCGGCCGGTCCGTGATCACCATCATTTTCGAAACGCTGAAGGAGCCGATGTTTCTATTGCTGGTTGCGGCAGCCGCCATCTATGCATTTATGGGAGATCTCGGCGAAGGCCTGTTCCTGCTCGGCGGCGCCGGGGCGGCGATCGGGCTGGTTATTTTCCAGGAAGCGCGCAGCGAGCAGGCCCTGAAGGCACTTCGCCAACTCGCGCAGCCGCAGTCGCGCGTCCTGCGAGATGGCGCAGAGCGGCGCGTGCCGGCACGGGAAATCGTACCCGGTGATATCGTGCTGGCCGGTGAAGGCGAGCGCCTGCCGACGGACGGCCTGCTCGTTGCCGGGGATGTGCTCAGTATCGATGAGTCGGTGCTGACCGGGGAATCCGCGACGGTCGCCAAGACACCGGCCCGGGACACATCACCCTTCGATGAGACGGCGAAGCCCGGTTCAGCGTCCGGGCACAATGTCTTTGCAGGGACACTTATTGTCCGGGGGCAGGCGGTCATCCGGGCAACCCGGACAGGCCCGCAATCCGAACTCGGACGGATCGGCAGATCGCTCGCCGAAATCGAGCAGGAATCCACCCCGCTCCAGCAATCCACGGGCCGGCTGGTCGGCTATCTCGGCCTTGTTGCCCTTGCGTTTTGCGGCCTGATTGCTGCGGCGTACGGATTGCTGCGCGGCGACTGGCCGGGCGGCGCGCTTGCCGGCATCACCTTCGCCATTGCGCTGATCCCGGAAGAGTTCCCGATGGTCCTCGCGATTTTTCTCGCGCTCGGGGCATGGAGGCTCGCCACGCACAAGGTCCTTGTCCGGCGCAGCGCGGTGATCGAGACGCTGGGCGGCGCAACAGTGCTTTGTGTGGACAAGACAGGCACACTCACGGAGAACCGGATGCAGGTTGCCCGCCTGTGGACACCCGAGGGCGAACAGGTCATCGCGCCGGATGCGGGCGTGTCCGATCCCGTGCGCGACCTTCTCCGGGTGGCCGCCCTCGCATCCGCCGTCAGGCCCGTTGATCCCATGGACCGCGCCGTGCGTGCCTTGAGCGAGGCGGCGACATTGATGCCACCTGCCCTGGCCGCCGGACCTGAACGTGCCTGGCCGCTGACCCCCGGCCTGCTTGCCGTCACCCAGCTCTGGCAGATGCCGGACGGCGCTCGCCTCGCGGCTGCCAAGGGAGCGCCGGAAGCGATCTTCCGGCTTTGCCACCTTTCGCCGGAGCAGACGGCGTACCTGGCGGGCATCGTCGGCTCCTATGCCGGGCTTGGCCTGCGGGTCCTCGGTGTTGCCAGCGCGCGCCTGGGGGAGCCGGTTTTCGATGACCCCCTGGCAGGAGACTTCCGCTTCTCTGGCCTTATCGGCTTCATTGATCCGCTCCGCTCAGAGGTGCCTCAGGCCCTTCAGGAAGCCCGATGCGCCGGCATCAAGGTTGTCATGATCACCGGGGACCATCCGGTAACGGCCATGGCGATTGCGTCTGCGGCCGGCATCGACACGGCCGCCGGATTCCTGGCCGGGTCCGAGATCGAACAGCTGCCCTTCGATGTGCTCTGCGAAAAGCTGAAGTCCGTCCATGTCTTTGCAAGGATTGCTCCTGAGCAGAAGCTCAGGATCGTGCAGGCCCTCAGGCAGGACGGCGAAATCGTCGCCATGACGGGAGACGGTGTCAACGATGCCCCCGCCCTCGAGGCGGCCCATATCGGCGTCGCGATGGGCCAGCGCGGGACCGACGTTGCCCGCGAAGCGGCCGACCTCGTCCTCCTGAATGACAGCTTTGCCTCAATCGTAGGCGCCGTTCGTCTCGGGCGGCGTATCTTCGCGAACCTCCGGCGCGCGATCACCTACATAACCGCGATCCATGTCCCGATCGCCGGCCTTGCGCTTCTGCCCCTGCTGTTCGGACTGCCGCCGCTCCTTTTTCCGATGCACATCGTTCTCCTGGAACTGGTGATCGATCCGACCTGCACGCTCGTGTTCGAGGCCGAGCCAAGCGACAGGAGGGCCATGCAGCGCCCACCCCGGCGCTCGGGGGAACTCCTGTTCGGTCGCCGGGAGCTCGTCCTTGCTGTCCTGCAGGGCGCCGGGATCCTCGCCGTCGTCTTTGGTCTCTACTGGTCGCTTCTGACGATCGCCGGGGCCGCCGAGCCGGCCGCACGCGGCGCAGCCTTCATTGCGCTCGTCGTCGGCAACCTCGTTCTTGCGCTGACCGATTCTGCGTCCTCCGGGCGCATCTTCGCGCCCCATCGGCGGGTCTTCTGGGGTATCGTGGCAGGCGTCGTCCTGGTGCTCGCCCTTGTCTTCACGATTGAGCCGGTGAGCGCCGTTTTTGCAGTCGTGCTGCCGGGGCCCGCGCTGCTGGCGCTGGCGATCGCGGCGGGGCTCATTGGGGGAGGTTGGACGGCGCTTCGCTTTCTTCTCCCCCGTAGTTTATCTGAACCCTTGGAAGGGGCCATTCGATGACCGCATTGCAAACATGGGAAAGGGGCTACGGCGTCATTCGGCATTCGGACCAGACCCGCGAGCGGATCGCAGTTCTGACCGCACGCCTTGTGGAGTCAGGCGCGGCGTCGTCCGAGGACCTCGTCTATACGGCCCTGTCTGCCGCCGACCGCCTCGCCAGCGCAGCTATGTGGGTAGTTGTCCACATGACCTATGCCCGCCGTGTCGACCTCTCCGGCGCTGATCTCGCGGCCGATGATTTCAAGTCTGCACCGGAGGGGCATACCGGCGGGTCACTCAACGTCGTGCCGGCCTATGTCGGCTACCTCGCCGCTAACCTTCTCACGGCGCAAACCAGGGGCTGGATCCTTGGCCAAGGTCATTGCGTTGCCGCGGTCGAGGCCGTCAACTGCCTGGTAGGCAACCTCACGGACCAGCAAACAGGCCGATACGGCTTCAGCGAAGAGGGCATAAGCCGTCTGTGTACTGACTTCTACGGCTACGAGATCAGTCCAGACGGGGCCGCATCGGCGCCGCTCGGGAGCCACGTCAATGCCTATACCGCCGGCGGCGTGTCCGAAGGCGGCTATCTCGGCTTTGCAGAAACACAATACGTTCACATGCCACTCCCCGGAGAGAGCCTTGTGGCCATCCTCAGTGATGGCGCCTTCGAGGAGCAGCGCGGCAGTGACTGGGCGGAACGATGGTGGCGTCACGAAGATTGCGGGTTCGTTGCACCGGTCATGATCCTCAATGGCCGAAGGATCGAACAACGTACCGAAATACGCCAGGATGGCGGCGCGGCCTGGCTGGCCCGCTACCTGGAAGTCAATGGCTTTGATCCGTTCGAGATCGATGGCCGGGATCCGGCAGCGTTTGCCTGGGCGGTGCTGGAAGCGGAGAGGCGGCTTGCCGGCGCAGCCAGAGCGATAGGGGAGGGAAGGGCGGCCTATCCGGTACGCCTGCCGTTTGCCATTGCTACGACCGAGAAGGGTTTTGGTTTTCCAGGAACCGGGACCAACCGCGCACATAATCTTCCACTTGAGCAAAATCCGCACTCGGACGGAGTGGCCAGACAGGCTTTCAATGCCGGTGCGCGGACACTTTTCGTGCCCTTTAGCGAACTCTCGGGAGCGCGGCAGGCCTTCATGCAGCATACGGCGCAGAACAGGGAACAGGAGGGCCTAAATCCATTTACCCGGCGCAATCCCGAAGCGCCCGTTCTGCCAGTCCGGAAACCCGCTCCGGCAGGCTCGGCCCTTGCTGCAATGGATGACTGGTTTGTGGCATTCGTGGACGCAAACCCTGACCACAGATTTCGTATCGGAAATCCGGATGAACTGAAAAGCAACCAGATGGGAAAAACTCTTACCCGGCTTCGTCACAGGGTGAACCAGCCTGAAACAGGATCAGAGGAATCCGTATACGGATCGGTTATCACAGCCCTGAATGAAGAGGCTGTCATCGGCGCTGTGCTGGGCAACAAGGCAGGTCTGAACCTCGCCGTCTCCTATGAGGCCTTTGCCGTCAAGATGCTTGGCGCGCTGCGCCAGGAGATCATTTTTGCGCGCCAGCTCATGGAAGCGGGCCGGCCGCCTCAATGGATCGGCGTACCGCTAATCCTGACGTCGCATACCTGGGAGAACGGCAAGAACCAGCAATCACACCAGGACCCCACACTGGGCGAAGCCCTGCTTGGGGAAATGTCTGATGTCGCCCGCGTCATCTTTGCCGTCGATGCGGCCACCGGTGTCGAGGCGCTGCGCCAGATATATGCGTCGCGCGGCGTGATCGGCTGTATTGTCGCTCCCAAGCGTGCGACTGCCGACGTGTGTACGGACGCTGAAGCGAGAAAGGCGTTCCAGACCGGTGTTGCTGGTATCGAGAATGACCCGGGTGCATCGATCCAGCTTGTTGCCATCGGTGCCTACCAGCTTGCAGAGGCTCGGCGTGCTGCAGCCCGGCTGCGCGCGCATGGCGTCGGCGTCAATGTTACGGTCATTCTGGAACCGGGACGCCTGCGTCTGCCGAGGGACCGGTTCGAAGAGGCATTCGTCGTCCCTGATCAGGTGATCCGGGACCTGTTTCCGCCGGGACTGGCCCGCCTCCTGGTGACGCATACCCGCCCGGAAATGATGACGGGACTTCTCAGGCGCCTGGATGAGGGGCCATCCCTGCTGCGGGCACACGGCTACCTGAGCCGCGGCGGGACACTGGACGCGCCGGGCATGCTGTTTGCCAATCGCAGTACCTGGGCGCACCTGATCCTGTCGGCGGCTGGCCTGCTCGGCCTTCCGGCCGGGACGCTGCTGTCGCCGTCAGAACTCGCAGCGGCGGTCGGACAAGGCGATCCGAAGGTGCTGCGATGACCTTCCGGAAAACCCCTATCCTGCAATCATGGCCCGTGACGCGTTTGTCCGTGCCGGTATCGGAGTATAAGTCATGACGTCCTTGTCGTTTCTGGGGGGGGCCGGGACCGTGACCGGATCACGGTTTCTGGTTGAGGCCGGCCAATCGAAACTGCTGGTCGATTGCGGACTTTTCCAGGGGTACAAACAGTTGCGGCTGAAGAACTGGCAGCCGTTGGGCTTTGACGCTGACGCGCTCGACGCCGTCATCCTGACCCATGCGCATCTCGACCATAGCGGCTACCTGCCAGCGCTTGTGAAACAGGGTTTTCGCAATGCGGTCCTTTGCACGGAACTGACTCAGGCGCTGTGCGACATCCTGCTGCCGGATGCCGGACGCATCCAGGAATCGGACGCCGAGCGTGCCAACCGGGACGGCTTCTCCCGCCACCATCCGGCGCAGCCCCTCTACACCGAGCGCGATGCACACAGCGCCCTGCGTCGGTTCAAGACTTGCCAGTTTGACGAGGAGCAGCGCCTGCCCGGCGGGCACAGGCTGAAGTTCCTGAGGGCGGGCCATATCCTGGGCGCGGCGATCGTCCAGCTTGACCTGGCAGGCCAGCGGATAACTTTTTCAGGTGATCTCGGACGCTATAATTGCCCGCTCATGCATCCCCCGGAACGCGTTCAGTCGACGGAATATCTTGTGGTCGAGTCGACTTATGGAAATGCGGTCCACCCGGAAGGGGATCCTGAAGACCTGCTCGAAGATGTTATCTGCCGGACGGTAAAGCGCGGCGGGACGGTGATCGTTCCCAGTTTCGCAGTGGGGCGCGCCCAGAGCCTGCTCTATCATCTCAGCCGGCTGAACAGGTCCGGGCGGATTCCGCCCGTTCCGATCTACCTCGACAGCCCGATGGCGATCGACGCCTCCGAACTGTTCTGCCGACAGGATGGCGGCTCCCGGCTTTCGAAAGAAGAGGCGCGTGCTGCCTGCTCCGTTGCCGAGTACATCCGGGATGGCGAGGGTTCCGAAAGGATCATCGCCGACCCTGGTCCGAAGATCGTGCTCTCGGCGAGCGGCATGGCGACCGGCGGCCGTGTCCTGAACTACCTGAAGCGGTATGCGCCCGACCCGCAGTCCACCATCCTCTTTACGGGCTACCAGGCCGGCGGCACCCGCGGCGCGCACCTGCTGGCCGGGGCGGATCAGATCAAGATCCATGGCGGCTGGCACAAGGTGCGCGCAGAAGTCCTGAACCTTCACATGCTGTCGGCGCACGCGGATGCCAATGAGATCATGCGGTGGCTCTCCGGTTTCGAGGCGCCGCCGCGCAGGACTTTCATCGTGCACGGCGAGCCTGACGCATCGGATACGCTGCGCCACCGGATCCAGGAAGAGCTGGGATGGGACTGCGAGGTCCCTGAGCAGGGACAACGGGTCGAGCTGGCATGAAACCCCTGGGACTGCACGCGCTCATGGCACGCCGGCTGGGGCTGCTGACGCATGATGAGGCGGTGGCCTTCATCCGTTCCGACAGTGATGTCAGCAAGTCCGAAGGCCTGAGCTCGCATGGCCGGCTGAAGCTTCAGTGCAATGGCGCAACGGTTTATGCGAGCCTCTACCAGGTGACATCTGACCTGATCGATCACGATGAAATCGGCCTGTCCGAGTATGCCTGGAGGAAGCTCGGATTGACCGGTCCGCAGCCCGTCAATGTCTCCTCCGCCCCGCCCCTGCAATCCATGACCCATGTGCGCGCCAAGATGTTCGGCGAGGAACTGGGGACGGAACCGGCCGCGGAGATTGTCCGCGACATCGTCGCCGGACGCTTTTCCGACATCCAGCTGTCGTCATTTGTAGCTGCCTGCGCGTCCCCTGTCCTCACCGCGGCAGAGACGATTGCCGTGACAAAGGCGATGGTCGAAACCGGCACGCGGCTCGTCTGGCCGGGTGGGAACATCTATGACAAGCACTGTATCGGCGGTCTGCCGGGCAACCGCACGACGCCGATCGTTGTCTCCATCGTGACCTGCTTTGGCCTGAAGATGCCGAAGACCTCATCGAGAGCGATCACGTCTCCGGCGGGCACGGCCGATACGATGGAAACCCTGACGAATGTTGCCCTCGACATGACGGCGATGCGCCGGGTTGTCGAGACAACCGGCGGATGTTTCGTCTGGGGGGACAGCGTGGGGTTCAGTCCGGCCGATACGTCGGTCATCCGCATAGAGCGCGCGCTCAATCTTGATGTCGACGGTCTTCTGGTCGCATCCGTCCTGTCCAAGAAGATTGCCGCCGGCGCGACGCACGTCGTGATCGACATACCCGTCGGGCCGACGGCCAAGATGCGCAACCAGGCGTCTGCGGCCCGCCTGGCCGACCTCTTCCGGCGCGTCGCTGCTGCGTTCGGTCTGGAAGTCCGAACCGTCATTACTGACGGGCGCCAACCGGTGGGCCGTGGCATCGGTCCTGCGCTTGAGGCGCAAGACGTTCTCGCTGTGCTCGATACCCAGCCGGACGGGCTCTCTGATCTTTCTGATAGAGCCTGCGTGCTTGCCGGCGCGGTCCTCGAGATGGCCGGACTTTGCGCCGAAGGCGCTGGCGCTGCCCTTGCCCGCAAAACGCTCAGGGACGGCCGGGCAAGGCGGAAGTTTGACGAGATCTGCGACGCGCAGGGCGGGGCAAGAACGCCGCCGGAGGCCGAGTTCAGCCGGCCCATCCGGGCGGTGCGGTCCGGGAAGGTGACGTCCGTGGACAACCGGATGATTGCGCGGATCGCCAAACTCGCCGGCGCGCCGGAGGATATGTCGGCGGGTGTGCGACTGGCGGTCCGGTTGGGCGATAGTGTCCGGCAGGGCGATGTCCTGTTCACGCTCGTCTCGGGAACGCTTGGCAAGATTGCTTATGCGATGGACTATGTCGCCACAAATCCTGTCGTCGTCGAGATAAGCCGGTGAAGCCCGCCATATTCTTTGTTACGCCGGGCGCGGAGCACCTGGCGCCGGCGTTCAGGGCCGCAGGCCTCGCGCAGGGTACTTGTGAGTTTCGAAAATTCCCTGACCGGGAATCCTGTGTTCGGATGCTGGATGATGTCGCCGGGCGCCGCGTGGTATTCGTCAGTGCACTGAACGATCCTGATCAACGCCTGATGAGCGTCCTGCTCGCGGCCGGCGCAGCGCGCGCCCACGGCGCTCGTGAAGTCGGCCTGGCGATTGGCTATCTGCCCTACATGCGCCAGGACATCGCCTTCCAGCAGGGCGAGCCGGTGAGTGCCGTCCACTTTGCAAGAATCCTCAGCCAGTTCGCCGACTGGATCGTGACCATGGACCCTCATCTTCACAGGTTCGGTTCTCTGGGCGAAGTGTTCGGACATGTACCCGCGCGGCGGGTAACTGCTGTCCCCGCGATTTCGGACTGGATAATCTCGGCATTCACCCGGCCGCTGATTATCGGGCCGGACTCTGAAAGCGGCCAGTGGGTGAATGCGATCGCCGAGCGCACCGGGGCGCCGGCGCTCGTCCTGGAGAAGACGCGCACCGGCGACCGGTCCGTCCGGATCAACCTGCCAGAGGTCGGGCCCTACGGTGACCACCAGCCGGTCATTGTCGACGACATCGTCTCGACAGGTACCACGATGGCGAAGCTGGTTTCCGGCCTCCGGACCAAGGGGTTCAGGCCTCCGGTCTGCTGCTGCGTGCATGCGCTGTTTGTCGAAGGCGCGCAGCAGAAGCTGCTGGAGGCGGGCGCCGTGCAGATTGCCAGCTGCGATACGGTCTCTCACCCATCGAACAGGATCGGCATCGGCAAGCTGCTCGCCGAAGCGGTGCAGGCCAGCCTCGGGCGCTAGGGTACGATGCGCCAGGACATCAAAGCCGCGTTGCTGGGATTACGGCAGGCTCAGACAAGGGCTAGGCAATCTCGTGCAATCTCGCTTTCTTCATCTGCGGGCAGGACAAAGACGCTGACAGGTGAGCCAGCCGGGGAGAGCAGGCGGCTGCCATTCGCGTTCGCATCCGGGTCGATCCGGATGCCGGCCCAAGCAAGCCCGGCCGAGATCCCGGACCGCACACGCCGGGAATTTTCTCCGACACCGCCGGTGAAGATAAGGGCATCAAGGCCCCCGAGCGCGGCGATAAGCGAGCCACATTCCCGAACGATCCGGTAGACGAAGAGCGCGATCGCTTCTTCAGCTTCCGGCGCGCCGGAAGCTTCCAGAGCGCGAAGGTCACCCGATATACCGGATACGCCCAGGAGGCCGGATTGCTTGCGCAGCATGTGCGAGACCTGCGCTGCGCTCATGTGCCGGTCATCCATCAGGTAGAGAAGCAGGCCGGGATCTATATCACCGCAGCGGGTGGCCATCGGGATACCGCTGAGGGCCGAAAACCCCATGCTGGTCGCAATGCTCCGGCCATCGAGGATCGCGCACAGGCTTGATCCGCTGCCAAGGTGCAGCGCGAGTGTGCGCTTGTGCCGGTGGGCCGGCAAAAGCTCCGGCAGATGGCGCGCAATGTGGGCATAGGACAAGCCGTGATATCCATAGCGCAGAATCCCGCTGTCGGTGAGCGCGCGGGGCAGGGCATAGATCTGGGCGATCCGGGGCTGGGTGCGATGAAAGGCCGTATCAAAGGACAGGGTTTGCGACAGGTGCGGACGCGCGGCGCTCACGGCACGTATGGCAGCAAGATTGTAAGGCTGGTGATCGGGCGCCAGGGCGCACAGCGAATCGAGTTCTGCAAGGAGTTCAGGCGTCGCGGCCCGGCTCGAGTGATTGTGCCGGCCGCCCTGGACAACCCGGTGTCCGAGGGCCGTGAGCGGCTGGCCCAGAGCTTCCTCAATGGCGATGATCAATCGCGGGGCGAGGGCGGATAATCGAAGATCCGAGACGTCGGCGCCAGACAGGAAAGCGCTCGCCAGGTTGCTGTTTCCGGCAACAGCCGAAAGCCTGGCCGCCTCCGGCAGGCCGGCAATTTCAGCGCGCAGCAGGCGTGGCCCGAGCCCGCCGGAATGTGCTGCCGCATACGCGGCCATCTTGATGCTCGAAGAGCCCACATTGAGGGTCGCAACAATGCGCTCTGTCATGCAGGCCTGTCCTGCCAGGCGAGATAGGCCGCCGCCAGCGCTGCTGAGGCTGCCCGCTCTGCCGGGCTGTCTGCACGGCTGGTCAGGACAATCGGCACCCTGGCACCGAGGATGATACCTGCAGCTTCAGCGCCGGCGAGATAGTCGAGCTGTTTGGCCAGCATGTTGCCAGCCTCGATCCCGGGAACGATGAGGATATCTGCAGCGCCTGCAACGGGTGACTTCAAGCCTTTGGCAAGGGCTGCCTCCGGCGAGATCGCGAGATCGAAGGCGAGCGGCCCGTCAAGGATACCGCCGCGGATCTGGCCGCGGTCGGCCATCTTGCAAAGCGCCGCTGCATCTATGGTCGAGGCGATCGCCGGATCGACAAGCTCGGTTGCCGACAAGATGGCGGTAAGCGGCGTCTCGATACCCAGCGCACTGGCAAGGTCGATCGCGTTCTGCGTGATCCAGCGTTTCGTCAGTAAGTCCGGCGCAATGTTGAGAGCGCCGTCAGATATAAGGATCCATTTAGGCCAGGCGGGCGTCTCCAGCACGAACACATGGCTCATTCGCCGCTGGGTACGCAGGCCGCCTTCCCGCCGGACGCAGGCTGCCATCAACTCGCTGGTTGCGATATGGCCCTTCATCAGGATCGACACGTCGCCGCCCGCTGCCAGCCGGACCGCTTCATCAGCCGCCGCATGGCTGTGCGGCGCCTCGACAAATTCCAGTCCCGAGACATCGAGCGCGGCGGCGTCGGCCGCAGCCAGGATCTTGTCCCGGTGGCCAACTAGGACGGGATCGATGAGGCCAAGCTTCTGGGCCTCGAGTGCGCCGGACAGGGAGAGGGCATCGACCGGATGGACAACAGCGCACCTGTGCGCGGGTCGCCCGACGCGTTCCAGCAAGCTGGCGAACGGATCGCGCGCGGTCTCTGCTTTAATCATCCCTCTGGTCCTCGCTCTGAGCCATCTGGCAGGAATGCGGTCCTTCTACCCCGCGCGGATCTTCTGAATCGAGGACGCTCTGGCCAGGATCATGACCTCGGTCCGCTCGGCGCCAGTCAGTACCTGTTCTTGATCGACAGGATCCGGGTCGCCTGGCGGGCATCATCTTCGCTGACGGCCAGATGCTCAAGCAGGCTTTCCAGAAAATCTGCCTCGGCCGCAACCATCGCGCCATCGGCCAGGCAGATGTCGAGGCAGTGCACGAACACCGACAGGTGCATATCATGCGGGAGTGCGCGGGAGGCTTCGCTCAGCCAGTCGGGCCTGTCTGTACGGCGCTTCACGACAGTGCGGTTCAGGGCGGCCAGTTCATTCGGATCGAGGTTGCGCAGAATGCGTGATCGGTGCGACAGAGCCCTGAGTTCTTCAGTCTCCTGTTGCGCCATCTTCCCATCTGCCAGGGCAGCCGACAGGACGAGACAGAAGAACGCTTCCGGTATCGACCAGTCGCTCTGATTGTTCGGAAACTCGGAGACGAGTTCCTTCAGGCTGAAGGGGTGTTTTTTTTCGGTTATGACGGGCGCGAACAGTTCGCCGGTCCCTTCGATCAGCTCGCTCATGAGCGTGGTTCCTCTGTGTCGGTTTGCGTTCAATCGGGGCGGGGGGATGTCGGGGCGGGCGGCCAGGCGGCGATGGCGGCCTTCATCTGCTGGAGCTTGTCGCGCCGGGCTGTCAGCGCCGAGATGGTCGTATCGAGCCATTCGACGTCAGGCGGAATTTCAGCCAGCTTCTTGGGGGCCCCAACGCGGGTCGGCTCGGCAAGCAGCTGCGCGATTTCGAACTCCAGCAGGTCGGATTGCTGCTGCAGGGTTACGATACTCTGAAAGGGTGCGTAGGCGTCAAGCTGCGCCTTTTGCGCATCGATCTTCTGCATCTGGGTAACGGACTGGGAGTCTTTTTCCGCAAGCTGCCTGGTCAGCCGGGCGACTTCGACTTCAGCCTTTTCGATTGCGGCCGCAGCGTTCTGCTTGACCATCGCCATGCCGATGCCGCCGGCCGCGACCATACCCACGAGGAAGACTACAGCCACCAGCAACCTGGCGCGGCCTGTCTTCGCCTGCCTAACCTCCTGCGAGAGCGTCTGTATGTCTTCGCGCGTCGGGACGGGCTGGAAGACGAGTTCTTCAGAATGATCGGGTTCTCTGGTGGGCGTCATGGTTCAGGTCTCCAGAACAGGAAGGTGCAGCCCCTTGAGGCGGTCGCCCGGGTCAGCCCGGCGAGGTAATGTTGATTTGATCAAGATGCGGAGCATTTGAGAACTCCGTAGTGTCCGTAGAACGTTTCCAGGTCTTTCCAGGTCTGCGATCCGGATTCAACGGAGGCATCCCGGCGGCAACGCTCTACCACCAGTTTGCCCTGAGACAGGACGGCGGCGAGATCGATCACGCCGCCGAGGTCGTCAAACCGAGGGCTGGCGTTGGCTTCGGGGCGCGCTTTCAGGGCTGCCTCACCTGACTGGAAGGCATCCTGCGCGAGCCTGAGGACGCTGCGCCAGTAGTCCTGGGACGCCATGTCATAGGCAGACACGTCGATAAGCTGCGCCTGCTTCAGGAAATACATGCCCCTCAGGAGATGCTTTTCTGCCGTATCGCCAGCAGGGCAGCGCTGCAGGCTGGCGCCTGATTTCACGTCCGGCCCACTGGCAAGGATATGAGACAGGCAGGCCTGGCGCACGTACTTTGCCGAAAAGCTGTTCGCTTGCGCCGCGTCATCGGCATGAGCGCGGGCCCGCGCCTGCCAGCCGGTCCGCCGGAGCACTGTCTCGGCGACACTCAGCATGTAGTGCGCCTCAGCGGTCTGCGCAGCCGTGAGCGTTCCGGCGACTGGCGACAGCGCGTCAATCACGCCTGGAAAATCGGATCTGCCGAACTGCAGCCGGCCGATCTCGTAGCGCACCAATGCAGTTTGGAGCCCGGAAGCAGACGCTTTCTGAAGTACAGAGAGGGCTTCCTCCGCCTTGCCGGTACGTTCCAGGAGCCGTGCAAGGGACAAGGTGGCTGATTCATGGCCAGCGCTTTGCCCGGAAGCCAGCGCAGTACGATAGACCGCTTCGGCCTCCTCGCTGCGGCCCGCCTGCTCGTAGGCTTCGCCGAGGATCATCTGGCGATCATATGTCGGCGACAGCGAAGTAGACTTCACAAGCACGCGGATGGCGGCATCGATCAGGCGTTCCTGCTCCAATTGATCAACGGGGCGCCTGACGCGGGCAAGGCTCATGTAGCTGATGCCGAGCTGTTCCAGGTCTTCGGCGTGCGCGTCATCCGGCGTTGCAGCACTGATCTTCTGGGCGGCATCAAACGCGTCTATGGCCGCGCCGAAATGCTCTCCGGCCTTCCCCGGCTCAAGGCCGGCGAGCGCAAGATAGACGGCGCCCAGACCGCGATAGGCGGGAAGACTGACGGATGCCGAGCGCAAGGCATCCCGGTAACTCGACACAGCGGACACGCCGAGGGCAGCTGATTGGGATGGCGGCGCGTTGGCTGCGGCCGAGGCCGCCATGGACCCGCGAAGCTGCTCACCGCGGTTGTATGCGATCTTCGCCAGCGTGCTGGTAGCACTCGCCGCAAGTGACGGGCACGACCGTATGATCTGGCGCAGATCGGTTACGGCCGCGTATTCGTGCTCTGTGCCTCGCAACTGGCTGATCTGCGCGTTAAGATCGAGGCCCTGACAGGCGAACACCGCAATCGGGTCATCCGGGCGGGCAGCCAGCGCGGCGAGGTCCTGTGTCGCTAGCGCGCCGCTAGCTGCGCCAAGACATTGATCCGGTTCAGCGCAGGCCGGGCTGCCTGACACTGCAGTGCCGGCCAGGGCGCGCGCCTGTGCAAGTCTGCGGCGCAGGATGAAACGCTCATCAACCTCCTCAATCGAGGAGGCGTTGTCCCTGCGGACGAGGGCATCTTCCTGGTTTACGAACGACTTCTCAACGAGCTTCAGGGCAAACTGGTAGCAAGCGCTGGTCGTCTCGCAGGCAAGCGATGTCATGCCTCGTTCGCCGAGAAGATTGTAGCCGGAGGCGGCGTTGAAATAGGCGGTTGCCCGCTCCACGCCGCTCAGGTCGGGATTTGCGGCCGCTTCCGGGCCTGAACAGACAATCGCCATACGCTCCGCGTACGGATCGGTCGCGAGGACATTTCGGCTGAAACAGTCTTTCGGACTTTTCCAGGCTGGAACCCCTGCATCCAGCGCGGCGGGCGCCGTCGCGCATCCTGAGGCAGCGGCCAAAAGGGTGAAGGCGGCAGCCATCCGCACGTTGATGCAGGACTGTTTCAAATCCAGAAACATGTGGTCTTCCGTTTCAGGTTACAGGATACGACGCAAAACTGGTGGCAGTTGCGTGGATCGCCTATCCGCAAGTCTACCTAGTCCGGCGTGGGCAGTTGTTCCGGCGCGGCTGGTTCGCAAGGCGGATCTACCGGCTGCACTGTCTATTTCGCAATGGCAGGCCAGGCAGCCTTTCAGGCAGGTTTCCTGTCTTTCCAAACAGGCTGCCATTGGATTCGGGATTGCCTGCCCGAAAAGGACTGCCTCATGACGGGGGAGCCTCAGTTGGCCGGTGTCCCCGGGCCCGTTGGCGGGGTCCAAGCCGGGACGCTATCGACCGAAGCCGGCAGCTGAACCCCACCGGCATAAGTCAAGATACGTATGGCGTGCGCCGGGCCTTACGCTGACCTTTGCCTTCAAGCCTTAATTGCATCGCGAACGTTCCGTGGGCGGGTGGCTGCCAGTTGCGCGGGATCTGACGCTGGAAGTGGGCTGACAAACACAACGCGAACGACAGGTTTCTTAGTTAGTTGAAAGGGAAGAGTTGAGATGTCCTACCGCCGTATTCATTTTTTCATCAGCGCGCATGGATCGCCGACATCGCTCGCGGCGATCGATTTCGCCTGCGGGTTTGCGCATGGCGTCGGCGCTGCGCTTGACGTGACCCTGCCGCAAGTCGACGTTAAGGCGCCGCAAAACCTGATTGCTGGTAAGATGATGGCCGGTATCGCCAGGGATATCGAAGATACGATCTCGGCAAAGCGCACCGAGCTTAATGAATACCTGAAACAGAAATGCGAAGCGTCAGGCGTAGGTCTCAGCATATCGTCAGTGACGATTGATTGGCCGGGCGGTGCACACTCACTGGCGACCTTCGGGCGAACGAGCGATCTTTGCCTGATTGGCCTGACGCGAAGCCCGGTTGCCGACATTGCCGAAGTTGAGCCATGGCTGTTTTCAACCGGCCGGCCTTGCCTGCTTTATCCCGACACAAGGACCGAGGCCTTTTCAATGGATACGGTGGCGATCGCCTGGGACATGAGCCGATCAGCTGCACGTGCGGTTGGAGATGCCCTGCCCTTGCTGAAGGGCGCGAAGTCGGTCCATGTGCTCGTCGGGCGGGGGGAAAAAGCTATCGAATCCAGTCGACCGGCAGCATCCCTGGTCAACTACCTTTCCGCCCACGGCATAAGCGCGGCGGTCGACGAGTTTGACGCTTCAGGACAAAAGATCGGCGACGCGCTTCTGGGACGTGCCGCCCGCCACAGGGCGGACATGCTTGTCATGGGCGCCTTTGGTCATTCGCGATTGCGCGAGTTTGTGCTCGGGGGCGCCACGCGGCGTATCCTCGATGCTTCATCCATACCGCTCCTTATGTCGCACTGATCAGGTTCTGCTGAACGATTCCCCGGTATCACAGTGCGCCGAGGCGCTTGAAGTTAGGTGTCTCCGCCGGGGCTTTTGAGACAGGGTGAGGTGACGCGATGTGCTTTTCGGAAACTGCAAGTTTCGCCGTAGCTACTGCGTGTGCGTTCGCCGGTGCCCTTGCGGTGTTCAAGAGCCCTTCGCTGAACCATCTGCCGCTGGCTGCCGTCCCTCTGGTTTTCGCCGTCCAGCAGGCAAGTGAAGGGCTTGTCTGGCGGACCCTGGACCAGGTCGTCGGCCTTCCCGCCCCGGGCTGGCCAGCCACACTTTTTGTCTTCATCGCAACGGTGGTCTGGCCGGTGTTCGTGCCGTTGTCGGTCCTGCTTGCGCAGGAGGATGGACCTCGCAAGAGGATTATCGCGGCGCTGACTGCGACCGGGTGCCTCGTAAGCCTCGTATTCGTTGTGCGGCTGGTGAACGCAGATGTAACGGCCAGCGTTGCGGGTGCATCTATTCAGTACACGTCTCAAATCAAGCCGGGCGTTTCCCTGCCGCTTTGGCTGCTGTCGGAAGCGCAGGGCGGGGCGGACTGGATCCTCGTCCCCTATGCCGTGGCGACCATTGGCGCGCTCGCCTGTTCGGCGCTACCCGCCCTTCGCTTGTTTGCGGGCCTGGTGGCCGCCGTACTGGTCGTTCTTTTGGCTGCTGACCAGGACACGCTCGTGTCTGTCTGGTGCTTTTTCGCGGCATCGGGCAGCCTTCTCCTGATCCCGGCAATCCTGTCAGCAAGTTCCGGGTTCCGGAAAGAGCCAGCCGAATCAGCGCCCGGCTCCAGGCGCTTGCCCGCCGACAGCCGTGGACCTTAGGTCCTCCGAAGTCCGGCCGGCACAATGGGTTGCTGCCGGGAAGCCAGGGATAAGTCGTTCCGGCCGGCTCGGCAGTCTGGGGTCGGTGCCGGGAACCTGCGTGCAGGAAACGTTAAAACGGTTCCGGGCCGTCAGCCCAGTGTTGAAGGTGTAAAGCGGACGCTGCTTTCTGCGCGGACCTTTCCACGCGAGCGCGAGCCCTGGCAATCACACTCAGGCCTGCCGCCGGGATCAGCTCTTCAGCGCGTCCTCGATGGCGGCTTCGATCAGCGGGATATTCGCGCCTTCGATATACTGGTCTCCGATGAAGAAGCCGGGGGTGCCGGCGACCGCGAGGTTCTGGCCGAGAACCTTCATGTCTGAAAGCTGCTGCTGGACGGCCGTCGATTTCATGTCGGCGCGCATCTTGGCAACGTTGATACCGGCGGACTTGGCGACCGCATCAATGTTGGCATCGGTAAGATCGTCGTTCGACTTGATGCCCATCAGGGCAACGTGCATCTCAAGGTATTTGCCCTGCTTACCCGCAGCAAGGGCAGCAAGGGCCGCAGTTTCGCTGATACCGCCGAAGATGGGAAGTTCCTTGAAGACGACGCGGACTTCGCCGTCATACTCTTCCGGCAATGCGCGAACCCAGTCGACCGAGCGCTTGCAGAAGCCGCAGCGGTAGTCAAAGAACTCGACGACGGTGACCTTGGCGTCAGCCGGGCCGATCGAATAGTCTCCCGCATGGGCATAGAGCTCATTGGCGTTCGCGGCGATCGCGGCCTGGGCGGCAGCGGCCTGGGCAGCCTTCTCTTTATCTGAAAGCGCGATCAGCGCTTCCTCGATGATTTCCGGGTTCTCAAGAATGTACTCGCGGACGATCTTCTCGATCTCCGACTTGCTGGCGCCGCCGGCGCCGGGCTGCGCGCAGGCCGGCAGCAGGGCCAGGGCCATCACTGCGACGACGAATGAGGGTTTTCTGAGGAGGGGCGTCATGTGGCGTCGGTCCTGTGGGTGAAACTGGCCGAACTATAGGCGAGCGCGCGCTTCAGTCCACCCACCCTCACACAGGTGTTACTGGCGGCTGGCAGCCGAAAAATCCCCAAAAGGCATCGGGCGTTGCGAGGATTCAAGCGACAGGCGAGGCTTGCGGCCATAGCGCTCGTAGAACTCGCGGTTGTCGGGATTGCTGGGGTCAGTGATCAGCATGATGTCGTCGGCGCGGCGATACGTGATCGTGGACTTGTCGAGCGTCTGAGCGGCGCGCTTGGCGAAGGCATTGGCGCGCACAATGTCGCCGACCCAGTAGGCCGACTCGGCGGTGGCGAGCTGGGCTTCGGCGCGGCGGTCCTGGTGTTCCAGCGTGATGGCGAGCTGCGCCCAGGCGAAAGCGTTGTCCGGCTCGGCAACGAGCGCGTCACGCAGCGCCGTCTCGGCGGCGGCCGTGTCCCCCTCGGCATTGCGGGCGTTCAGCGAGCGGGCATAGTTGATAAGGAACAGCGGCTGGCCCGGCAGCAGTTCGAGCGAGCGCCTGTGCGGCTCGACTGAGTCCGCCGCGCGGCCACTCTCGAACAGGATCTGGCCCTTAAGCTCGTTGAAATACGGATTGTCCGGTTTTTCGGCGAGCAGGGAGTCGATCTCGGTCAGCGCAGTCTGGATATCGGACGCGCGGAAACCCGAAATGGCGCGGGCATAGCGGGCTGGTGCGCTTTTGTCGGTCGCCGGATAATCGCGGCGCACCTTGAGCGGCGAGTCAAGGAAGCCAACGAGCTTGGCGCGCATCATCTCGTACTGGCGCTGCTCACGCTCCGTAGGCGGAGTGTCCATCAGGCCGGTTGCCTCGGCCAGCTCGCGCGTGGTGCGGATCCGGTCCGACGCCAGCGGGTGCGCCCGGAAGTAAGGATAGCGGCGCGCATCGGACAGCACTTCCTGATACCGGAAATTCTCGAAGAACTCGACAATCCCCGCCGGAGACTGGCCGAGCGCTGCAAGGTATTTTACCGCGGCTGCGTCGGCGGCGGCTTCTTCGGAGCGGGTGTGGATGTAGAAGTTGAGGGCGGCGAACTGGCTGGAGCTGCCGATCAGGGCGGCGCCGGCGCCAGGCTCTCCCGCGGCGATGGCGAGGATGCCGAGGCCGATGGAGACCAGGGCCGGGCGCATGGCGACCGACGCGGCACGCATGCGCGCAACGGTGTGGCCGCAGGCGATATGGCAGGTTTCGTGGCCGATGACGCCTTTGATCTGCGAGGCATTTTCGGCCTCGATAATCAGCCCGGTATGCAGGTGGATACGCTGGCCGTTGGCTACGAACGCGTTCAGCGACGGATCATTGATGATGTAGAGTTCGACATCAGCCGGTACGAGGCCGGCGACTTCGAGGATGGGGTCTGTCCATTCGCGCAGCGTTTCCTCGATTTCGGCGTCGCGGATCAGGCCTTGCGCGGATGCGCCGAGCGCGAGCATCGCCGAAACGGCGACAGCGGCAGCGGCCCGGAACAGTTTTACGGCCATCCAGAAAGTCTCCATTGAAGGATGCAGAGTCTAGAACCTAAAACCGGCGAAAGCGAGGCTCCGGAGCGCCAGTTACTGAATTGTCAGGTTTCGCCTGACGCGAATGTGAACGTCAGCGCGGGGTCGAGACTGACGCTGACTTCAGTGCCCAGGGGCGGGGCTGACGCAGGCATGGCGAGGGCATTAAGCTCAAGGCCATGGCCACCGAGCGTTAACCGGACCAGCGGGCCCGTCAAGCGCCGGCTGGTAACCGTGAAGCGCGCTTGCGATGAGGGATCGAGCCGCACGCCTTCCGGGCGAAACCCGATCGACTCGCCGGGTTGTGGCAGCGCAGCCTGCCAGGGCGCCGGCAGGCTGGCGCGCGGAAAGACATTGACGGCGCCGAGCGCGCGGGCCGCCGCGAGGCTGGTGGGACGCCTGTAGACGTTTTCCGCCGTGCCGGACTGCAGCAGGCGGCCACCGGAGAGAATCGCAATCTGGTCAGCGCTTTCGAGCGCCTCGGCCGGATCATGCGTCACCATCAATGCGGGTATGCCAGCTGCGCGGACGGCCGCCAGCGCAGCTTCTCGCACGCTGCAACTGAGCGCGGGATCAAGCCCGGAGAAAGGCTCATCCATCAGGATGGCGGCGGGCTCAGGCGCAAGGGCGCGCGCAATCGCCACGCGTTGCTGCTCGCCGCCGGAGAGTTCGTGCGGATAGGCGCCGGCGCGGTCCGTCAGGCCCAGAAGTCCGATCCAGCGATCAACGGTTGCGGCGGCTTGATCGCGCGGCAGATGTTTCAGGCCGAAGCCGACATTGCGCGACGCGGTGAGATGCGGGAACAGCGCAAAATCCTGGAAGATGAGACCGATGCGGCGCTGTTCCGGCGGGACGGTTCGTCCGGGTGCGGACAGGATGCGGTCGCCAAGGCGCACTTCGCCGGCATTGATCGGCTCAAGGCCGGCGAGGAGCCGGAGCAGGGTGGACTTGCCGGCGCCGGAGCCTCCGAGTAGCGCTGTGATCTCACCCGGCGCCAGTGATAACGTGACGTTATCGATGACGGCGCGGGCCCCGTAGCGGCGGGTGACAGACAGGGCTTCGAGGCGTTCGGTCATGCGCCGCCTCCCGGCCTGGCCCGGGACATCTGCCAGGACAGAAGGATGACCGGCAGAAGGCCGGCCACGGTGATCAGCAGGGCTGGCAGCGCCGCTGACCCCAGTCGTTCATCGCTGGCATAGGCGTATGCGCGCACGGACAGCGTATCCCAATTGAAAGGGCGAAGCATCAGGGTTGCGGGCAGTTCCTTGAGGGCCTCCACGAACAGGACGAGCGCGGCGGCGGCGGCGCCGGACATGGCGACCGGCAGGTCCACAGCGAAGGTGCGTCGCAAGGGCGATGCGCCGAGGCTCTGCGCGGCATGCCCGATGGAGACGGGCGCGCGCGCGAGCGCGGCTGCCATCGGCTCGGTGCCGGCCGCCGTGAAGCGGACAGCATAGACCCAGGCGAGGGCGGCGAGCGCCGTAATACCCGACAGGGTGACGGGCAGCGAGCCGATAACGGCCAGTGCGCCAAGGGCCAGCACGGCGCCGGGAATGGCATATCCGGAAGATGCCGCGATACGGGCAAATGTGGCGAGTGGCCCCCTGGCGCGGATAGACAGGGCAATGATCAGGGCAAGGATAAATGCGAGCGCCGCGCCGGCGCTGGCCAGAAGCACAGAGTTTCCCAGTGCGTCCCATACCCGCGTGCTGCGCGCACCGGATTCGAGGCTGCGCCAGACGAGGCGGCCGACGGGCAATGCAAATGCCAGTGCGAAAAGACTGGTGCAAAGCGCTGCCGCGCCAAGGGCGGCGGGGCCGGACAGCGCAGCGCGCGGAATCTGGCGCCACCGGATCGAGCTCTGCTGAGAGCCTGCGCGCCCCCGCAAGCGGCGCTCGACAATCACGAATGTGAGGATGAGGGCGAGTAGCACGAAGGCGAGACGCGCGGCGGCCGCAGGTTCGCCGAAACTTTTCCAGGCCCGCACGATTCCATAGGTCAGCGTCGGCACGCCCAGGAATTCGGCCGCCCCGTAGTCTGCGGCGGCTTCCATAAGGGCAAGCGCCAGCCCGGCGGCGATGGCAGGACGGGCCGCCGGCAAGGCGACCGACCAGAAGGTCCTGCCCGCGCTGGCGCCAAGGCTCCTTGCCGCCTCCATGGTGCAGACAGACTGTGAGATGAACGACGCGCGCGCGGTTAGATACACGTACGGGTACAGGGTGCACGCCAGCACGAATGAGAGGCCCGGCAGGGAGCTGATGTCCGGGAACCAGTAGTCACGCGCAGACCACCCTGTGGTGTCTCGCAGCGCGGACTGCAGCGGTCCGCCGACGCCTGCGAGATCGCTCCAGGCATAGGCGAGTACATAGCCGGGCGCAGCGAGTGGCAGCACGAGCAGCCATTCGAACACACCGCGGCCCGGGAAGCGGAACATGGTGACGAGCCACGCGGCAGGCACAGCCATCAGCAGACAGAGCGTCGCTGTCAGCGTGAGCACGGCCAGCGTCCCAGTCAGGTAGCGCAGCAGGAGCGTATTACGGATGTGATCCCATGCTGCGCCGCCGCCCTCGGCGAGGCCGGTGACGAGGACGATGGCAACCGGCAGGGCAATGACGAGCCCGGCCATCAGGACCGGGATCTGGCGAAGCGCCGGCGCTGAGATGGCCGGCGTCTTCAGTTCCATCCTGCGCGGTCAAAGATCGCCTGGGCTTCTGCCTGGTTGGGTCCAAGTTCGGCGAGCGGGAAGTCGCTCTGCTTGAAGCCGGGGAGGATTTCGAGACCTTCCGGGTTCGGAGCACCTGCCACGATGGGATATTCCTTCGTTTCCGACGTCAGCATCGTCTGGCCTTCGGGGGTTGCCAGGTATTCGATGAACCTGACCGCCAGCTCAGGCGAGCGGGACGTGGAGGAGACAGCCGCACCGCTGATGTTGATGTGCGTGCCGGTTTCATTCTGGTCCGGGAAGGAGACCGATGTCTTGGCCGCGGTCATTCGTTCTTCCGTGGTGCCGGTGGCAAGGCGCACCCAGTAGTAGTGATTGACGATCGCGGCGGCGCACTGGCCTGCGGCAACGGCCTCGATCTGGGCTGTATCGCCGCCTTCCGGCGGCCGGGCGAAATTGCCGGCAACCCCCTTGGCCCAGGCCTCGGCGGCTTCGCTGCCATTGCGGCTGATGAACTCGCCGAGCAGGGACAGGTTATAGATGTTGGTGCTTGAACGGACGCAAAGCTCACCCTTCAGGCGGTCCTCGGCGAGGTCGGCATAGGTGTCGACCTCTTCGGGGGGCAACAGCTGGGGATCGTAGACGATGACCCGCGCGCGTTTGGCGAGGCCGAACCAGTGACCATCCTTGTCGCGCAGCTGTGCCGGAATGGCTGCCTCGAGCGCATCCGAGCGGACAGCTTGGGTGAACCCTTCGGACTGGAAGCGGTAGAGTGCGCCGGCATCGGCCACAATGATCACGTCTGCCGGGCTCGCTTCGCCTTCGGCCTTCATCGTTTCCAGAAGTTCCGGCGCGCCGGATTCGCGCACGTTTACCTTGATGCCCGTGTCTGCCTCGAACTTGGCGTAGAGTGCCTTGTCCGAATCGTAGTGGCGGGCGGAGTAGATATTCAGCACCTGGCCTTCCGCCGACGCCGTAGCGGCGGGGGGCGCAGCAGCTTCTGGCGCCGGAGTCTGCTGGACAGGTTGGCCGCAGGCGGCGAGCAGGGCCATTGAGGTTGCCGCAAGGGAAAGTCTGAACATGAGAGGATCCTTGTAAGCTTTCTGCCAATCCAATCACAGTTGCCTGCAAATAGGAACCAATCGCAGCTGCGACCGTTGTGACCTCTGTGCCGGAAGATTAGCGCGGTCCTTGCATAACGGGCTCGTCCGACAGGCGAACTGCTGTCGCAGAAATATGTTGCAGGCGCGAAAACATTTCTGTTTGGCCGGATTGTCTGTTAACAAGACCTTAACTGGTGGAGAGGCGCGATGACGGACTTTGTTCTGGATGTCGAACTGAACAGCGAGGACGAGGATGTCCGCCTGTCAGCAGCGATCGATTCGTTTGTTAGCATGCATGAATCCGGCTTTCGCGGCGATGCCTTCGACCTTGACCTGATGGTGCGCACCGTCCTGGGCCCCGGCGGCGAACGGCTGAAACAGATCGTCTTCCAGCAGCATGACCTCGCCCACGCGTTCAATTCTTTCTGGGCGGCCTTTCGCGGCCTGAACTGAGGCTGACGCGCCCCGTTGAATGTCGCCCGCCGGGCCCCTAGACCCGGATAGAGGCACATCCGGCATGGCACTTTTCTCATCCCGTCCACGCATCGCCGTCATTGGCGCGGGCATCATCGGCCTGTCGGCGGCGTATGAACTCGCCGTGCGGCGCGGTGTGCGCGTGACGGTATATGATGTGCGCCCAGCTGGCCGCGGGGCAAGCTGGGCAGCGGCGGGGATGCTGGCGCCGGCGTTCGAGGCGGCGGCGCAGCCCGGTGTGCATCCGCGCCTGTTCGAGCTTTGCCTGGCGAGCGCGGCGCTGTGGCCGGCGTTTGCGGAGGAGCTTGCGGCGCGGTCCGGTGTCGATGTGGGTTTTGACCGGACGCCGTCACTTGCGGCGGCTCTGGACGGCGGCGAGGCTGAGCGTCTGAGCCGTATTGCGGCAGTCTTATCAGCGTCAGGCGTGGCCCACACGGCGCTCGCGGCGGCCGACATTCTGCGCCTGGAGCCGGCGATCAATCCGGTGGTTCTGGGCGGGCTGGAGCTGCCAAGCGATTTCCGGGTGCACAACCGGCAGACGGTGACGGCCTTGCTGGCCGCGCTGCGGGCGAGTCCGAACGCGGGGTTCGTCGAGGGGGCGGCGCCGCTGAAGTCGGCGGGCGGGAAGCTTTCGTTAAAGGACCATGACGCGGTTCTGGTGGCGGCGGGCTGGGAGACGGCCCTCATCAAGGTCGAAGAGCACGGCGCGCTGTTCAGCCTCGTGAACTGGGAGACGGCGCTGGGCGATATTGATTGCCATGGCGGTCAGATGCTGTCGGTGGCGGCGGGCGCGGGGGCGCCGAAGCGCGTTGTGCGCGCGGGGCATGTCTATCTGGTGCCGCGCGGCGGGCAGGTGGTGATCGGGGCAACCGTCGAACCGGGCCGGGCTATCTATGCGCCGGAGGCGGAGGTCATTGAGGCCCTGCGGCTTGAAGGCGTGCGGCTGTGTCCCGGACTTGCGGGCGCGCCGGTGGCTGAAAGCTGGGCGGGGGTGCGTCCGGGGACGCCGGATCAGGCGCCGTTCATGGGCGAGACGGTCACGCCGGGCCTTTTCGTAGCGGCAGGGCATTACCGTAACGGCATCCTTCTGGCGCCGGTTACGGCGCGCCTGCTGGCTGACCTGATACTGGATGGTAAATGCGGCGGTCTGATCGAGGCATTTTCGCTCCGCAGGCAGTTCGGCGGGCCCATCACCCTATCTTCCGCCCACTGATGCTTTGGGGAGAGCATATGGACCTTGTGTTTCACAATCCCGGCTCCGTTTCCCCGCCGCTCGGGCGATACACCCATGCTGTCGAGGTGCCGGCGGGCCAGCGCATGGTGTTCCTGTCCGGGCAGGTGCCGGTCGCGTTGGACGGGACGGTTGCCGACACATTGGCCGGGCAGGCGGACCAGGTTTACGCCAACATCACGGCAATCCTCGGGTCGCTGGGCGCCTTGCCGTCCAGCATCGTCAAGCTGACCACTTTCCTGACTGAAGACGATGACGGCACCGACTGCGTGCGCCGGGCGCGTGCAAAGTATCTCGGCGAGCATCGGCCCGCCTCGACCGCCGTGTTCGTCTCCCGGCTGGTCGATCCATCGTGGAAGATCGAGATCGACGCCGTCGCGCTTCTGCCTTGACGCCGCCTCGGGGGAAGGCGGGCCGCGACGCCCTGACGCTGGACGAGCGGGGAGGGCCGCCTTAAGTCTCGGCGCCAAAGGGAGTTACGGGCATGCATGTGATCCAGCCGATGACCGAGGACCAGGCCGCCATCCGCGATGCGGTGGCGAAAACGCTGGAGCCGTTCGATGACGCCTACTGGCTGAAGACCGACGAGACGGGTGAGTGGCCGGAAGAGTTCTGCCAGGCGATGGCGAAGGGCGGCTGGCTCGGGATTGCGTTCCCGGAAGAATATGGCGGCGCGGGTCTCGGCCTGACTGAAGCGGCGCTGATGATGCAGACGGTGACGCGCACCGGCGCGGGCTATTCCGGCGCGTCCGCGATCCACCTCAACATCTTCGGGCCCAAGCCGCTGGAGAAGTTCGGTACCGAGGAACAGAAGCGCGAGAACCTGCCGAAGATCATCTCCGGGCAGGAGAAGATGTGTTTCGCGGTAACCGAGCCGAACTCGGGCCTCGATACGTCGAGCCTCGAGACAAAGGCGGAGCGCACCAATAAGGGTTATGTGATCCATGGCCGGAAAATCTGGACGACAGGTGCTCAGCGTGCGGACAAGATCCTGATCATCGCGCGCACCACGCCGAAGGACCAGTGCGCCAAGCCGCATCTCGGCCTGTCGCTGTTCTATACCGACCTCGACCGCAAGAAGATCGAAGCCAATCCGATCCCGAAAATGGGCCGCAAGGCGGTCGAGTGCAACACGCTGTTCATCGATGGGCTGGAAGTTCCGAAGGAGCATCTGATCGGCGAGGAAGGCGCGGGCTTCAAATACCTGTTGCAGGGGCTGAACCCGGAACGGGTGCTGTTTGCGGTCGAGTCCGTCGGGCTTGGATTCTCGGCGCTGGAACGCGCCGCACGTTATGCCAATGAGCGTGTCGTGTTCGGCCGGCCGATCGGCCAGAACCAGGGTATCCAGCATCCGCTGGCTCGTTCGTGGGCGGAGCTTTCGGCGGCTGAACTGCTCGCCTACAAGGCGGCCGCCCTCTACGACGCCGGGCAGGAATGCGGCGCCGAGGCCAACGCGGCGAAATATCTCGGCACGGAAGCTGGCTTCACCGCGTGCGAAACCGCTGTGCTGACGCATGGCGGCATGGGCTACGCGCGCGAGTATCATGTCGAGCGGATGATGCGCGAGGCGATGCTGGCGCGGATCGCGCCGGTCAGCCGCGAGATGATCCTGAACTTCATCGCCGAGCGCGTGCTGGGCCTGCCGAAGAGTTATTGATCCGGAGGCGGATCAGATCTTATCCGCGCCCTTCATCAGCTCGAAGAACTCTTCCTTGCTGTTGGTGCGCGGGTAAGGCGTCGCTGGAACAGGTACGCCGAGGAAGGCGCAGAGCGGCTCCCAGCCATCCTCGGCGGTGTGGACCAGCAGGCGGCTCGGCGGGATCTCGGCTTTGACGGCCGCTTCCTGCGCGTGGAAGGCGGCGATCACGCCCTCCTTGTCGGTGCGCCCGCCGAGGCTGCGATTGATGACGACCTTGACGACCATGCTGAGCCAGGGAACGGCTGGGGGCGGCCAGTTTTCCTTCGCCAGCAGGCTGGCAAGAATGGTTTCGGAGAAGCTGCTGTACCAGCTTTCGGCAGAACGGGTTGAGAGGATGACTTTGGCTTCCGGATTGGCGGCGGCGAGTTCGCGCCAGAACGCTGCCGTGGGCCAGTCGACGGCGGAATTGTAGCCTTTGTAGATGGCGGCAAAGTCGGGGCGACCGTCTGCAGCGGCGTGCCAGAGCGGCACCTGAACCGGGCCGTTCTCCAGAACTTCCTTCATGTGGTGACATGGCCCGAAGCCGAGCTCTTCAAGCGCGAGCTTGAGAGACAATGTGCCGGTGCGGCCGAATCCGGCGCTGAAAACCTTGATGCCCATGCAATCCCCCGTGAGCGCTGTCTGCGCGCTTCTCGGGAAGATCTTCTACACGAAAGCCTGCGGGTGCCTACTTGTTCCCGAAGAAGCGGAAGGCGGCGAAGAGGCCGGCGAGGGCTGAGCCGAGGCCGCCAAGGAGGACGAACAGGGGGTTTGCCTGATCAGCAAACGCGATCGCGCGGTTGAGGCCAGAGACCTTGACGGTGACCGTATCCTGGAAGGTGCGCAGCGGGGTGACGGCGTCTGAATCGATAGCAAAGAGTTCGAACACGAGGTCGTGGTCGCCCGCCGAAAGCGGGGTCACTGACCAGCGCCAGGTATTCTCCGTCATCGGAGAAAGTGTCTGAACCGGTGGCGAGGCGGCGACGATGTTGAAGGCGGCGCCGGAGACGCGGACTTCGACGCGCTCGGAGACTTTTGCTTCGCCTTCCTCGATCACGCCTCGGCCGGGCACGGCATCGGCGGCGGTCGTGTCGCCGGTCGCGTCGATGGCGAAGGTGACATCGAAGGCGCGTTTGTACTCGGCCGAGCGCGGTGTCTCGTGGGCGACGGGGACGGTTCTCAGCGTGTCTTCAAACGAAGGCCCTGCGGGGGCGGGGGCGGACATTGCCGAGATTTCCGGCATCGCTTCGAAGCTGTCGCTCACATCCGGCGCGGCGGAGCGCGCCATCGGGGAGGGCTCCATTTCGGTCTGAAAGTTGAACTGCGATTCTTCTTCCGAAATCGCGGGTTCGCCGGCTTCGCTTGTTTCGGCGGCGGCTTCGGGGACGCTCTTGGCGCTCGCTTCGGGAGCGGGGGCGACTTCGTCGAGGGGGGCTTCGGCCGCAGCGACTTCGAAGGCCGGTTCTTCGGCAGGCGCAGATGCAGCGCTGATCTCTTCAACGGGCGCGGACGCGGCGGCGAGTTCTTCCTGCGGCGCGTAGCGTTCCAGCAGCGCTGCGCCGCCGATACCGGCGACGACAAGGCCCACGATGACAATCAGGACGGACAAGATGCGCAGCATGGTTGGTCTCCCCGGTAGTGGCGTTCAGTCTAGCAGACGTTCAGGCGGCCGGAAAACTGCCGCGGCTCGCCTCATAGAAGGCAATTGCGGCAGCATTTGAAACGTTGAGGCTCTCCATCGCCGATGCGATCGGAATGCGAGCGAGTTCTGCGCAGGCGTTTGCCACGGCAGGGCGCAGCCCTGAGCCTTCCGCGCCGAGGACGATGGCGACTTTCGCTGCGCCTTTCACCGCCAGGTCGAGCGGCCGGCTGCTTTCGCCGGCCAGGCCAACGGTATGGAAGCCGGCATCACCCAGCTGTTCCAGCGCCCGCGCGATATTGACGGTGCGCACTTCGATGACTGTTTCGACGGCGCCGGCGGCGCTTTTCGCAACCACGCCCGAGATCGGCGGGGCATGCCGGGTCTGCAGAACGAGGCCGGTAAAGCCGAAGGCTGCCGCCGAGCGGAAGACCGCGCCGAGATTGTGCGGATCGGAGACCTGGTCGAGCACCGCGATGCGTGTGGCGCCTTCGGCGATCAGGTCTTCGAGGGCGAGGGCCTCGAGCGGCTCGGCCTTGATGGCGATGCCCTGGTGTACGGCGCCGGGGGGCAGGTGCTGGTCGAGTTCCTTGCCGGTGATGATCTGCGGGGAGAGCGGCAGCTTCGGCAGGCGCTCCGCCGCGTTCTCGGTGGCGACGAACTGCAGGAACTGCCGGTCGGGGTTGGCGAGGGCGGCCAGCACGGCATGCGTGCCCCACAGCCATACGGGCCCGCCTTCCTTTTCGCGCTCGGGACGGGCGAAACTGGCGGGGCCGGGCCGCGCGCCCGGAGGGCCCGGAGGCCTGTTGCCGGGCCGTTTTGCATGGTTGCGCGCCATGAGGTTCATCCTTATAAGGCCGCTTCCGGCGTGGATCGGGGTTTGGAAAAGCCCTTTTGAAGCGCTGGCGCGGCGGCGTCAAACGGCGTTGGCGCGGGTCCCGTGGAGGGATGGGAGAGTGGTTAAATCCGCCAGACTGTAAATCTGGTCGCCTAGCGTACGCTGGTTCGAATCCAGCTCCCTCCACCACCCCCGCCAGCGCCGCCTGCGCAACGTGGCCCAGCCGGGCGGGTATAGCATAATGGTAATGCACTAGCCTTCCAAGCTAGCTATCTCGGTTCGATCCCGTGTACCCGCTCCAGCCACTCGCCGCCAAGTCTACTGTCCTGCGACAGGCTCTGGACATCGCGCGACGCCGCAAGGCACAGTCTCCAGGCTGACTGGAGGGGACTTTGTGATGAGACGGATCGGAATAGCCTTGGTTTCCTTTGCCCTGGCGGCTTGCGCGGCCGGAGAAGCCCTTACGGAAGGCGCAAAACCTGCGCTCGACCTTTCGGAGAAAGGCACGACCAGCGGCGTCGGCGACAATACCCGCTTCTCGCGTTCGGTTGCGGCGCGTTACGCGGGCGGCATGCCGGCCGCGGAGATTATGCAGGACCTCGTCTCGCAGGGGTTCAGCTGTGACGAGGCGAATGCCTATTGCACGCGCGCGGTGATGGACGGGGTTTGCGCGGACGCATGGACGGTCGATTTTTCCGGCAGCGGAGAGGCCAGCGGGACGCTGGTGCGCCGCTGCATGGGCGCCGAGGTGGACGAAGAGTGATCTGCGGCGCGGCTTAAGCGCGGCGGCTCAGAGTTTCCAGACCCGGGCTAGGCGTTGCGTGACACCTTCGAGATCGAAGGTCGTGTCGATGTCGTATTCGGCGAGGGGCGCGCGGCCGACCGGCGCATAGGCGCGGCCGGGATCGCCGACGTAGACTGAGATGCTTTGTTCAACGGCTTTGCCGAGCCAGGCGAGAAACTGATCGGCCATCTGTTTCTGGTAAAAGATGTCACCGGCGAGGATGACGTCCACGTCCGGTACGGCCTGGTCCAGAAGGTTTCCGCCGAGCCATCCGGCAGTCACTTCATTTGCCTGCGTATTCAGGGCCAAGGCTGCTTCGCAGAGCGGGTCAATGTCGTTGGCGAGGACGTGAGCGGCGCCCGCACTGGCGGCGGCGATGGCGATCATGCCGCTGCCGGTTGCGATGTCGAGCACGCGTTGGCCGCGAACGATCTGAGGCCTCTCCAGCAGAAGCCGGGCGACGGCCTGACCACCAGCCCACGGGAAGGCCCAGAAGGGGGGATCGATGCCGGTTGACTCCAGTCCGGCTTCGGTCGCGGTCCAGATCGGCGTGATCTCGTCGGCCAGCCAAAGCCGCAGCGCACGAGGCACGCCGGTATGAGCCAGAAACAGGCCGGGTACGCCGATCAGCCGGGTGTTCGCCCGAACGAAGTCTTGCATCCGTTGCAGGTCAGGGGAGGGGCGCAACTGACATTCCTCATCTTTTAGACGCATCTGGACTCATTTGCGTCTGCCGGGCCGCATATCGCAGAAGTCTGAACCAGTTGCACTGCGGCGCGGTTCGGGGTTCTGTGACCGCTGCTTCAACGGCGTCCGGACCCCTCATGCTTGCACCGATCCTCGAAAGCTCGGCGTTCCAGATCGGTTTCGTGCTGGTGCTCGTCGTTTTCGTGTTCTTCGGGTTCGTGCGCGAGAAAGTTCCGTCGGACGTCGTGGCCCTGCTGGCTATAGGCGCCCTGATGCTGACGGGGATCCTGACCGTCAGCGATACCTTGTCGGTCTTTTCGAACGCGGCCCCGATCACGGTAGGGGCGATGTTCGTCCTGTCGGCGGCGCTGGAACGCACCGGCGTGATCGACTGGGTCGGGCGAAAGGTGGCGACGCTTGCGCAGAAAGGTTCGCCCACGCTGGCGGTGATTGCGCTGATGCTCGGCGTGGTGCTGCTTTCGGCATTTATCAACAATACACCTGTCGTGATCATTCTCATTCCGGTCGCAATCCGTCTCTCACGGGCCATCAATATCTCGCCGTCTAAGCTGCTTATCCCGCTTTCCTTCGCGGCGATCTTTGGTGGGACGACGACGCTGATCGGCACATCTACCAACATCATTGTAGACGGCGTGGCGCAGCAGCAGGGCATGGCGCCGTTCGGCATGTTCGAGATCACGCTGGCGGGCCTGATGTTCGCCGGTGTCGGCATTCTCTATACGGCGATCCTTGGCCCGTTCCTGTTGCCTAACCGCGAGTCGCTGTCCTCGATGTTGCCGGACCAGAAAGAGCGCCGGTTCGTTGCGCAGATCCTGATCCCCCTGAACTCCGACCTGATCGGCAAGACCGTCGCCGAGACGGGCTTCACGGCGGAGAAGGGCTTCACGGTGATAGACGTGTTCCGGGAAGGCCTGTCGCTGCGCAGCAACCTGAAGGCCATCGTGCTGCGGGCGGGTGACCGGATGGTGCTGCGTTCGCCGGTGTCCGAGATGCTGACGCTCAAGGAAGCCGGCAACGTGGCTCTGGGCGCGCAGGCGAATGCGCCGGCCCCGTTCGAGCCCGTGCAGACGACCGAAACGGTGGTGATGGAAGGCGTAATCGGGCCGCAGTCGCGCCTCGTCGGGCGCCGTCTTGCGGGTCTCGGACTTGCCCGGCTCTACGGCGTGTACGTCCTCGCCATCCATCGCCGCGGCGAGAACATGGCCCGCCAGATTGACGAGCTGCGCTTCGAGATCGGCGACACGGTGCTGATCGAAGGGCCGCCCGGCGGGATGCGCCAGATGTTCGAGGACGGCGTGCTCAACAATCTGACCGAGAGCACCGAGCGGGCGATCCGGCGGGACAAGGCCCCGATTGCGGTCGGCGCTGTTTTGCTCGTCATGGGGCTTGCCGCTTTTGAGCTGATGCCGATTGCCGGTCTCGCCCTGATCGCTGCCACGGCGGTGGTGGCGTTCGGATGCCTTGACCACCAGGAGGCCTATCGGTCTATCCAGTGGGATATCCTGATGCTGATCTTCGGGATGCTGGCGCTCGGCATCGCGCTGGAGAAAACCGGAACGGCCGATCTTGTGGTCGGATTCCTGGGCATGGTTTCGTCCGGCTTCGGGCCGCTCGTTCTGCTCGTCATCGTTTACGCGTTCACGTCCATTGTGACGGAGGTGATGAGCAACAACGCGGCCGCTATCCTTATCACACCGCTTGCCATCGGCCTCGCCGAAGGCATCGGGATCGATCCCCGGCCGTTCGTCGTGGCCGTGATGTTCGCTGCCAGCGCCAGCTTCGCGACCCCGATCGGTTACCAGACTAATACTCTGGTCTACCGCGCCGGCGGGTACACCTTCATGGATTTCGTGCGGTTCGGATCGCCGCTCAACTGGATCTTCGTGGTGGTTGCCGCCTTCGTGATTCCGATCTTCTGGCCGCTGGTGCCGGTCGCGCCTTAAGGTGTTGCCACATTTTCGGGCACACTTTCCGGCGGTTTGCCCGGCGATGGGGCAGGTTTGCCCCGACTGTGCCTCGCAGGCGAAGGTCGTTGAGCAGCCGTCAATCCCCGGTAAGGTGGACCGCATGGGAGAAAGTCCGACGTTTTTCAATGAGATGGACGGGGGCGGCGAGCGGCCCCGCGCGCCTTATGCCCGCTATGGTGACTGGTTCGCGGGCGAGCCGCCCGAGCGGTTACGGCGCAAGGCCCGGGAGGCGGAAAGCTTCTTCCGGCGCACCGGCATCACTTTCAATGTCTATGGCGCGGCGGACGCCGACGAGCGGCTGATCCCGTTCGACATTGTGCCGCGCATCCTGTCGGCCAAGGAGTGGGCGCGTCTCACCAAGGGCATCGAACAGCGCGTGCGTGCGATCAACGCCTTTCTGCACGATATCTATCACCGTCAGGAAATCCTTCGCGCCGGCCGCGTTCCGGCGGCGCTGATCGAGAACAACGACGCTTTCCTGCCGAAGATGCTGGGCGTCTCGCCGCCCGGCGGAGTTTTCACCCACATCGTCGGGGTGGACCTCGTGCGCACCAGCGAGAACGAGTTTTTCGTGCTGGAGGACAATGCCCGCACACCGTCCGGTGTCTCCTACATGCTGGAGAACCGGGAAACGATGTTGCAGATGTTTCCGGAGCTGTTTACGAAGATCCGTGTACGGCCGGTCTCGGACTATCCTAAGATGCTGCGCCGGTCGCTGTCGGCCTGCGCGCCGCCGGCTTGCAAGGGAAAGCCCGTCGTTGCGGTACTCACGCCTGGCATCCACAACTCGGCCTATTACGAGCACGCTTTTCTTGCCGACCAGATGGGGGCAGAACTCGTCGAGGGTCACGACCTGCGCGTGGTCGATGGCCGGATCGCGATGCGCACGACGCTCGGCTACACGCCTATCGACGTACTCTACCGCCGCGTCGATGATGACTATCTTGATCCGCTGAATTTCCGCCCTGATTCCTTCCTGGGTGTGCCGGGCATTCTGGATATCTACCGTTCCGGTGGCATCACGATTGCCAATGCGCCCGGGACCGGCATCGCGGATGACAAGGCTATCTATTCCTACATGCCGGATATCGTGCAGTTCTATACCGGCGAGAAACCACTCCTGAAGAACGTGCCGACCTGGCGCTGTTCGGAGCCGTCCTCGCTCGCCTATGTGCTCGACCACCTCGCCGAACTCGTCGTCAAGGAAGTGCATGGCTCCGGCGGCTATGGCATGCTGGTGGGGCCTGCGGCGTCGAAGAAGGAGCTGGAAGCATTCCGCGCAAAACTCACGGCGAAGCCCTCCAGCTATATTGCGCAGCCGACCCTCGCGCTTTCGACCGTTCCGATCCTGACCCGTGCCGGCCTTGCGCCGCGGCATGTAGACCTGCGCCCCTTCGTGCTGATGTCGCCGGACGGGATCGAGATCACGCCGGGCGGGCTGACGCGCGTGGCTCTGAAGAAGGGGTCCCTTGTCGTGAACTCGAGCCAGGGCGGCGGCACCAAAGACACCTGGGTTCTGGAGGACTAGGCGCGATGCTGGGCAAAACCGCTGGCGGCCTGTTCTGGATGTACCGCTATCTCGAGCGCGCGGAGAATACCGCGCGTCTGGCCGATGCGGGCTTCCGCATTGCGCTGACACGCTCCGACCATGCAGAGGATGAATGGGCCTCGATCATCGACACGGCCTCGGCGCGCAAAGCGTTCCTCGACGCCGGCGGCAAGTTCGATGGGCCGAGCGTGATCAACTTCCTGCTGCGCGATCCGGCGAACCGTTCGAGCGTGATTTCGGTGACCGAAGCCGCGCGCAACAATGCGCGCCTTGTGCGCACGGCGCTGACGCGGGAAGTCTGGGAAGCGGTTAACGAGACCTGGATGACCTTGAAGGCGGCGCTGGCGCGGCCGGTCCGCGAGACGGACCTGCCGGATGTGCTGACTCTCATCCGTAAACAGAGCGCTCTGGTGCGCGGCGCGACTGTCGGCACGATGCTGCGCAACGACATCTACAATTTCGCGCGCGTAGGCACGTTCGTCGAACGGTCCGACAACATCGCGCGGATCCTTGACGTGAAATACTATGTCCTGCTCCCCTCGGTGCAGCTGGTCGGCACGACGCTGGACAACGTCCAGTGGGAGACGATCCTGCGTGCGGCGTCAGCAGAGCGGTCATTCCGCTGGCTGTATGGCGGGGAGACGCGTCCGC
Organism: Hyphomonas sp.; assembly: GCA_016124495.1. Taxonomy (GTDB): domain Bacteria; phylum Pseudomonadota; class Alphaproteobacteria; order Caulobacterales; family Hyphomonadaceae; genus Hyphomonas. Next base: position 62,840 of record WGNP01000021.1, read on the forward strand.
TGACGATCGCGGATTTCCTGATCCTGGACCGGCGCATGCCGCGCTCGCTGCTCTATTGCCTGCGCAAGATTGCCGGAAACCTTGGTAATCTGTGTACGGATTACGGCGTTCGGAGGCCGAGCCTGGACTTCGCGCTGAGCCTGCGCGACGAGCTGGAGGAGCTGACCATTGACCAGGTGATGGAGCGCGGCCTGCACGAATTCCTGACCAGGTTTATCCAGTCCAACAACGCCCTCGCCGCTCACGTCGAGGAAGACTTCCGATTCAACAGATGAGGAAAGATCGATGCGTCTGAAAATCAATCATGCCTCGAACTACAGCTATACGAGCCCGGTGTCGTACGGCCTGTTGCAGCTGCGCCAGACGCCCAAGTCGCGTGTCGGTCAGACGGTGCTGCGGTGGAAACACGTTATCGAAGGCGGGCGGATCGAGGCGGAATACGAAGACCATAACGCCAACTGGGTTCAGCTCATCAGCCTCGATCCCGGCGCGAAGGCGCTGACAATCGCTAGCGAGGGCGAAGTCGACGTTGAAGACCGGGCGGGCGTGATCGGCGTCCACCGCGGGTTCACGCCGCTCTGGCTGTTCAAACGGTCCACCCCGCTGACGCGGCCGGGTCCGCTGCTGCGCAAGCTGGCGAAGGCGGCTCCTGACAGCTCTCAAGGAGACCTTGCGCGCCTGCATTCCATCGCGGAGCAGGTGCGCGGCGCCATCCGTTATGAACCCGGCTGGACGGACGCGGACACCAAGGCAGAAGATGCGCTCGAGAAGGGGCACGGCGTCTGTCAGGACCATGCGCATGTATTCATCGGGGCGGCCCGGCTGCTCGGCTATCCGGCCCGATATGCCGGCGGCTACCTGATGATGAACGACCGGATCCAGCAGGATGCCGGACATGCCTGGGCCGAGGTTCATGTCGACGGCATCGGCTGGGTGGGTTTCGACATCTCGAATGCTATTTCTCCAGACAGCCGCTATGTTCGCGTGGCGACAGGACTTGACTACCGGGAGGCCGCACCCGTTTCTGGCATGCGGTTCGGCGCCGCGAGCGAATCGCTCGATGTGTCGATACAGGTCCAGCAACAATAAGAAATCCGCCTCACGGTTCTTCGCCCCATGACTTACTGCGTCGGTCTAAAGCTCAATCGCGGCCTCGTCTTCATGTCGGACACCCGGACCAATGCCGGGGTCGACAATGTCTCGCGCTTTCGCAAGCTGTTCACCTGGCAGGTGCCGGGTGAGCGGGCGCTGGCGCTGATGACAGCGGGAAACCTGGCGACCACCCAGTCGGTCGTCAGCATCCTCGAAGAGCGCACCAAGGCGCCGTCCGAGCGCCGGCCCTCGATCCTCGAGATACCGACGATGTTCCAGATCGCGCGGTATGTCGGCGAAACCCTGCGGGATGTGATACATTCCAACTCGGCCACTGGGCAAAAGGCGGACTCGGCCTTCAACTCGACGATCATTCTGGGTGGGCAGGTGAAGGGCATGGAGCCGCGTCTGTTCATGATTTACCCGGAAGGAAATTTCATTGAGGCAAGCGAGGACACACCGTTCTTCCAGATCGGCGAGACCAAGTATGGCCGGCCGATCCTCGTGCGGGCCTACAACAAGGCGATGAGCTTCGAAGACGCGGCGAAACTCCTTCTTGTTTCTTTCGACTCTACGGTGAAAGCCAACCTCTCGGTCGGCTTGCCGCTGGACCTGCAGGTCATTGACCGGGACGCCTTGCGGCTCGGCATGTCCAAGCGGATCGAGGGCGAAGATCCCTACTACCAGACGATATCGAACGGCTGGGGCGAAGCGCTCAAGAAAGCGTTCGATTCGCTGCCGGGTTTCTCATTCTGACCTGAGGCCGAGGCACGATTTAGCGCGATTCGTCTTGAATGAGGCGAGCGTTTGGCTAAGGCTCCGCAGTCAGGGGGCCGCTGCATGGCGCGCGGCACAAACGTCAATAATCAGGATTCAAACGAATGATCTTCGATCGGGTAAAATCGCTCGACGCTATTCTTGCGACGGCTGAAAAGAAATCGCTGACGCGGACGCTGGGGGCATTCCAGCTCACGATGCTGGGTATCGGCGGCATTATTGGTACTGGTATCTTCGTGTTGACCGCCGAAGCCGCCCAGAAAGCCGGTCCGGCCATGATGGTGTCCTTCGTAATCGCCGCTGTGGTCTGCGCGGTTGCCGCGCTTTGCTACGCCGAACTCGCTTCAATGGTCCCCGTCTCGGGCTCTGCATATACCTATACCTATGCCGTGATGGGCGAACTGCTCGCCTGGATGGTCGGCTGGGCATTGGTGCTGGAGTATGCCGTAGCTGCAGGCGCTGTGTCGGTCGGCTGGTCGGGATATTTCGTCGGTCTCGTGGAAAACATGGCGGGGATAAACTTGCCCGATGCCTATACACTCGGCCCGAGCCAGGGCGGCATTATCAACCTGCCCGCCATGATCATAGCGCTTCTCGTGACCGGCCTTCTGGTGCTCGGCACGACGGAGAGTGCGTTCGTCAATGCCATCCTCGTCGTTATCAAGATCACGGCGCTGAGTGCTTTTGTCGTGCTCGCAATCCCGGCGATGAACATGCAGAATTTCGAGCCTTTCGCCCCGCTTGGCTTTGCCGGCATATCGGCGGCGGCGGCGTCGATTTTCTTCGCTTACGTCGGGTTCGATGCGGTCTCCACCGCGGCTGAAGAAACCAAGAACCCGCAGCGAAACGTACCGATAGGCCTCATCGGTTCACTCGGGATCTGCACCATCTTCTACCTGCTCGTCGCTTCCGGCGTAGTGGGCGGTGTCGGCGCACAGCCGCTGATGGACGAAGCGGGTCGCGGGCTGGCACCGGGCAGTGCGGAACTGACTGCGGCCTGCAATGCGATCGGTGATGACGCAGTAGTTTGCTCGAAAGAAGCGTTGGCCTGGACGCTGCGCGAAATCGGCTGGCCGCAAATCGGCAACCTGCTCGGCCTCGCCGCCGGTCTCGCCCTGCCATCGGTCATCCTGATGATGATGTTCGGCCAGACCCGCATCTTCTTCGTGATGAGCCGCGACGGCCTTCTGCCCAACGTGTTCTCCCGCATCCACCCGAAGTTCAACACGCCCTACGTGATCACCATAATGACCGGTATTTTTGTGGCGGCGTTCGCCGCGTTCTTTCCGGTCGGCGCGCTGGCTAACGTTTCGAATTCGGGAACACTCTTTGCCTTCGCGATGGTGGCTATTGCTGTAATGATGCTGCGCGTGAGGGATCCAGACCGCAAGCGGCCGTTCCGCACGCCCTTCATTTTTATCGTCGCTCCACTGGCGGTGCTCGGCTGCTTGTATCTTTTCGTCAACCTCGACCTCAGAACGTTGATCCTGTTTGCAGGATGGGCGACTTTGGGCCTTGTGGTCTACTTCGTGTACAGCCGCAGCCGCAGCCATGTCGGCAAAGGGATCATCGATGTTCATGAGGACGATGCCGGCATTCCGCCGCCGCCTGTCCCGCCTGTGTAGGATTGAAACCTGAGATTTCGCCGGCGCAAGCCGGCGAAATTGTATTCGGGGTCAGGTGGCGGCGGGGGCAGGGCTGAAAACGATCGCCGCGTTGCCGAAGGCCTCGCGGTAGCGGGCCAGCCGTTCGGCGCTGATGGTGCGCAGGCCCATGACCGGCTCGAGGATCACGAACGTGTCGCCATCATAGCCGGCGATGAGGACGTAATGACTGAGCATGCCCTGGCCGGTCATTTCCGAGAGCTGCGCGCTGCGCGAGATCACCAGTGCGGCGGGAAATCCGAGGACGGGAATATTTGCGCCGGGCAGCTGCCAGCCTTGCACGAAGACGGACGGCACCCGCGCCGGAACAAGGACCGGGCGGCCGGCTTCGAGTTCGCGCAGAATGCCTTCCGGCTGTAAACGCACCGCGCTTGCCAGCAAGCCTTGCCCGCCCGCCAGCTTCAGGATCTCGGCCATCGAGTAGCCGGTCTGCATGTCTGCGGGAGGCGAAGCAGCGAAAATGTCGGCGCCGGAAACATGGCCCGCGCCCAGCCAGTAATTGGTCACACTGGCCAGTGCGTGGGCGCCGGAAGCGATCCCGTTGATCTGGCGATCGTGTATGACGGGCAAAAGGAGCGTCAACGTAGGATCGACGGCCCTGTCAAGGAATTCAAAGCTGTTTGCAGCGCTTCGCTCGGCGAAAGCGTCTGGACCGGCGCTCGGGGTGGTGGCGCAGGCGCTGACCCCGAACGCCAGCGCCGCAGCTGCCGTTCGCAACATCAGTCAGATCGCGGAAGCGACCACGAGCACAATGACGACGAGGCCGAGGATAGCCAGCACGTTGTTGGTCGACATGCCGGCGTTATAGGCTTCAGCTTCTTCGGCGGTCACCAGTTGGACCGTGTAGCCTTGTTCCTGATAGGAAACGACCGTTGCAGCCTCTTCTGAGGAAAGACCGTAGGATTGCAGGTCAGAGCTGCTGAACGGCTGGGCTTCGGCGCTTCGGAACCTGGCGGCAGGGGCTTCGGCGAACGCAAACGGCGCAGCGACTTGCGAGATGGCAAATGCGGCGGCGATGGCTGCAGGAATACGAATTTTCATGAGGTCATCCTCTTCGGTTGCTCTGACCAGAAGACCCGAGAGCCGGAACGGCGCCGGTTCTCCGGGCCCTGAACCGGGGAAATCTGATGACCGCTTGTGGGTGCAGTCCGGATTGTAACGCATGAAAGCGGAAGGAGTTCCGGGTCAGGATCCGAAATGTTTGGACAGTTTCAGCCCTTGGCCCTGATAGTTCGAGCCCTGTCCGCCATAGAGTGCCTTCGGGCGCGCGGACATCGGCTCATAGATCAGCTTCGCGACCGGTTGGCCGTGCTCGAGAATGAAGGGCACGTCGCGGGAGCGTACTTCCAGAACGGCGCGGCTGCCGTCCTTGTTCATGCCAAACCCGGGATCGAAAAAGCCGGCATAGTGAGCGCGGAATTCGCCGAGTTCGGGGGCAATCGGGGCCATCTCGGCCGCCTCGTCCGGCGCGACCTTGACGCTCTCGCGGCTGACGAGGATATAGAATTCTTCCGGGTTCAGCACGATACGGCCGTTCTTGGGATAGACCGGTTCCCAGAACTGGCTCACCTCGTGGACGCCGATCCCGCGAAGGTCGACGACGCCCGAGTGGGGCTTGGCGCGGTAGCCCGCGGGCTGTCCTTGCGGCGGCTCCAGGTCGATGGAGACGACCTTTTCCTTCAGCGTCTCCGGCTTCTTCCGCTTGAAGCGCAACTGCGCCAGACGGTCGCCGGGGCGCACCATGATCGGGAAGGTGCGGGGGCTGACTTCCAGGTAGAGCGGGCCGGAATAGCCGGTCGGCACTTCGTCGAAAGCCCTGCCGCGATTGGTGACGAGCCGGGTGAAAACGTCGATCCGGCCCGTGGAGCTCTTGGGATTGGCCCGCGCCGCCAGGCCAGCAGGCAGGCGCAGCGATTCCTGCAGCGGCACAAGATAGACGCAGCCAGTTTCCAGCACGGCGCCCTTATCCGTCAGGTCGATGCGGTGAAGCCGGATGCTGGGGTCCTGAAGCAGGTCTGCCACTGCGCGGTCCCTGCCGGGCAGGAAGCTCGCGCGCAGGCGGTAGGCATCCTCGGCGAAGCGCAGGTCCAGGCTGGCCGGTTGAACCTGTCCAGGCTCAAGCGCCAGCGTGCTGCGGATGGCTCCGCTGGCCACCAGCGCTTCAATTTCGAAGTCGGGCAAGACGCCCGCCGAATCCGCCATCACTTGCACCCCATAGGTCATAAGGCATAAGTCCGTCTCCCGGAAACACAAGGACGAGCGCTGACATGGCCGATGCACCTGGCGGAGACGACCCCGAACAGGGGCCCAAAGGCTGGAAGCCCGCCACCCGGGCGGTGCGCGGCGGGCTTATGCGCTCGCAGTTCGGCGAGATTTCCGAGGCGATCTTCCTGACCTCCGGCTATGCCTACGATTCGGCCGAGCAGGCTGAAGCCCGCATGGCCGGTAAGGAAGAGGGCTTCGTCTATTCCCGCTATGGCAGCCCGACGGCCGAGATGCTCCAGCAGCGCCTCTGCCTGATCGAAGGTGCAGAGGCCTGCCGCGTGACCGGCTCCGGCATGGGCGCAATCTCCTCGGCGATCCTGGCGCCGCTGAAAGCCGGCGACCGTGTCGTGGCCGCGACAGCGCTGTTCGGCTCCTGCCGCTGGATCCTCGCCAATCAGATGCCGAAGTTTGGCATAGAAGCTGTGTTCGTGGACGGCGCCGACATGGCGGCCTGGGAGCGCGAGATCGGCAAGGGCTGCCAGCTCGTCTTGATCGAGAGCCCTGCCAATCCGCTGCTCGACGGCGTCGACATCGCAGCGGTCGCAAAGCTCTGCAAGAAGGCCGGCGCCTTGCTCGTGGTCGACAACGTGTTCGCCACCCCCGTGCTCCAGCGACCACTCGAGCTTGGTGCAGATGTGATCGCCTATTCCGCCACCAAGCACATGGACGGGCAGGGCCGCGTCCTCGCCGGTGCCATCCTGACGACCGAGAAGTACATGTCAGAAGTGTACGACCCCTGGCTGCGCCATGTCGGCCCGGCCTGTTCGCCGTTCAATGCCTGGGTCGTGCTGAAAGGTCTCGAGACCATGCAGCTGCGCGTCGAGGCGCAGAGCCGAACCGCTGCGCGCCTCGCTGATGCGATCGCCGCGCACCCGGCGGTGGCGGCGGTGCGTTACCCCCACCGCAAGGATCATCCACATTACGAAATACATAAGAAGCAGATGAAGTCCGGCGGTACGCTGCTGGCGATGTCGCTGAAGGGCGGTCAGGCGGAAGCTTTCCGCTTCCTCAACGGGCTCAAGATTGCCGATATCTGCAACAATCTCGGGGATACCAAGACGCTCGCCTGCCATCCTTCGACCACCACGCACCGGGCGCTGTCGGACGCGGAACAGGCCGCCATGGGACTCGATCGCAGCTGGGTGCGCGTGTCGGTCGGGCTTGAGGACGGGGATGATCTTGAGGCAGACTTCCTCGGCGCCCTGAGCGCAGTGTAGATTCGAAAAGGTACCTCAACGGATGGCCAGGCGCGCCCCGCCTCCGCAATATGAAGCGGTCACCGACGGCGTGCGCATCCGGGTGCGCACACGCTTCCTGCATGACGAGTCCGAACCCGGCCGCAGCCGTTTCATGTGGTCGTACACGGTGGATGTGGAGAACGAGAGCGACCGGACCTGGACCATCGCGCGCCGCCATTGGCGGATCGTCGACTTGGCGGGCAGGACGCTGGCAGTAGATGGAGAGGGGGTTGTTGGCCAGACACCGACGCTCGCGCCCGGACAATGTTTCAACTACTCCTCTGGCACTCCGCTCGCGACGCCGTCCGGCATCATGAGTGGGACCTATGACCTGATTGATGAGCGCGGCGAGGAGATGGTTGCGGTGATCCCGACCTTCTCGCTGGATAGTCCCTACGACACATCGCGGCCGAGTTGATGGCCTACTTTACGAGACGCGGCACGCCCGGCAGGGGCTCGCCGGTATCGATGACGCGGAAGTGCGTGGCGATGAAACCGGTCGTGAACAGCGACTGAAGATCGCCTGGCGCAAGCACGCCGTCCCACCTCTCCAGCTGTTCCGGCCCGCCTTCTGCGTAAAGGACGGTCGCGCCGGCCACATCGACGAGGATGGCGCCATATTCCTGCAGCGCTCTGGCTACGGCCTTGGCGCCAGGCGAAAGCAGCGTGTTGTCGATGTCATATTCAGGGTCCAGCTGGATGCGCGCGCCCATGGGCAGGCCGATCGGGCGTTCGCTGGCCTTGTCCGGCGCGTCGAGCGCCATGCTGGCAGGCGGCAGGAACTTGCCGGTTTGTGCAAGCGGATAAGCGAAGGCGAGGGCATGGTCGATGCGGCCGGCCTTTACTTCGTCAACCCGGAGCAGGCCTGCCATCAGCGGCGCGCCCGAAGGACGAGCTCCGCCGGAGAGATCCGAGCGTTCGGCTTTCATCCACGGCATGGCGACGCCCGTTCCGGAGAGATCAACAACGGCGCCGAAACCGGCGAACCAATCGCCTTCCTCGGTGCGGCCTAGCTGGCGCGTATCCCAGGCGAGGTTGCGCGCCGGGTCCACCAGCGTAACGTAGTAGCTTTGCGCCGACGTGGTGTCCGCAGGCAGCGTGTCGGCGGGAAGAGGCACGCGTTTTCCCGGTTCAAAGCCCGGACCATAGCGGCCTTCATAAAGTGCGCGCACCGGCAGCTTGGGCGCCTGCGCCGAGTCAATATATTTAACCAGGACCGACCATTCCGGCATGTTCACATAAAACGAACCGCCAGCACCAAGATCGGCGACCAGAACGTCCGATTTCGGGTCAGTCTTGGCGTCCGCCGGGATCTTCGTGTTCCAGGGGCTGTCCGCCGAGAAAGGCCGCCAACCGGCTTCCGGTTCAGCCGGTACAGCAAGCGTGGTGGCCGGAATGGCGCCCGTCTGGGCGCAGGCAGTAATCAGGGCCGCGCCGAAAAGTGCGGCAGCAGGCAAGAAGTGGCGCAACATGGAAAAAGGTCTCCGAACGCAGGTCTGCCTCCCTGTTGCAAAATACCTGCCGCTCGCCTCTCCGGCAGATTTTCTGCTCACCGATCCTGGTCTTGCCCTTCGCCAGGTTCCTGCCTTCGGATGGCCCGAATGACCGGCCTCAGCACGAGTCAAAGCCCAAGGACGGATTTCGCCATGATGTTGCGCTGGACTTCGTTCGAGCCTCCGTAAATCGAGCCGGCGCGGTTATTCAGATAGCGTGCCATGCCGGTGACCAGAGGTTCCGGCCCGATGATCGGACCGTTCGCGCCGGGCTGCCAGGTGTCCGGCTGATGGGGCAATGCATGCAAGCCGAGCGAATTTACGCCCGCCTCGTCGATGGCCTGCATCAGTTCCGTTCGCTGAACTTTCAGCATTGACCCAGCCGGTCCCGGTGGTTGTCCGCTTTTCAGGTCAGAGAGGATGCGTTGCTCGGTTGTCTTTATGGCCTCGAGGCGCATCGATAATTCGCCAATACGCCGGATCAGCGCCATGTCAGCAGGGGATTCTGCGTGTACATGTTTCTGCAAGCGCGCCAGCACTGCTTCCAGTCCGGCCGACGAGCCGCCCCCGCGTTCAAACTCGAGGAGATATTTGGCCACCGACCAGCCGTCATTTTCGGCGCCCAGCCGTCCCGATTTCGGCACGCGCACCTCATCAAAGAACACCTGGTTCAGCTCGTGCTCGCCCGCCAGGGTGATGATGGGATCAACCTTGATGCCGGGTGTTTTCATGTCCAGCAGCAGGAATGTGATGCCCATCTGCGGCTTGGCCGCAGGATCCGTCCGTACAAGGCAGAACATCTTGTTGGCGTGATGCGCGTGCGTCGTCCAGATCTTGGTGCCGTTGAGCACGTAGTCGTCGCCGTCGCTTTCGGCTTTCAGTTGCAGCGATGCGAGGTCCGATCCCGAACCGGGCTCTGAGTATCCCTGGCACCAGTAGTCTTCTCCGGAGAGGATACGGGGCAGATAGTGCGCTTTCTGCTCGGGCGTGCCGTAGCCAATGATGCAGGGCCCCACCATGCCAAGCCCCATCGGTGACAGCCCCGGCGCGCCCGCCCGCGCGCACTCGGAAGCGAAGATATATCGCTGCATCTCGTCCCACCCGGTGCCGCCATATTCTTTTGGCCAATGCGGCGCGACCCACCCGCGCGCATGCAGGATGCGCTGCCAGGGGAGCGTGAACTCGGGCTCGATGAACACGCTGGTCGCAAGCCGTCCGGCTCCGGCAAGATCCGGTGTTAGATTCTTGTCGAGGAAAGCCCTTACTTCATTGCGAAACTCTACATCCTGGGCTGTCAGATCAAGGTTCATCGCTTCAATATCCCGCTGCGCGGACTGTGCCGGTAAAGAGTGGCCGTCTCTGGTTCGTGCAAGCTGACAGAAAAGCCGGGGATGGCCAACTCCCGAAGCCGCCTGACCCAAAGTCAATCCCTCAAAAGTTTCAGGCGGGCCTGACCGAAATCGTCATGGTGCCTTGCAGCCTTTCACCGGGGGCCAGCACCACCATCTGCTCGGCTTGGGTAATCTCAGCCATGTTCACCGCGTTGTTCACATGCGAGACCGGCTCGACGCAGAAGTACGCTTCGCCCGGCGGCGTGTAGATAACCATATTGCCGAGTGCCGGTGTGGCTGTAAGAGATATCGCGAGATCGTCACCGCCGCGAAATTCTGCCCGCCCGTCCCAACCGTAGAAGCAATGATCGTGGCCGGCGGTGCCCAGGTCTTGAGGCGCGGCTTCCCGCTCGTGCGGAAGGCCGGTCTCTTCCGGAAGCGTTGCCCATCGCCCACCGGTGTTTGCGTTCAACCACAAGCCCTGCGGCCTGATGAAATAGGGATGCAATCCGATACCGGCCGGCATCGGATCGCTATCGAGATTGCGGATCGATAGCGTGATGTGCAACTGGCCGGAATTGAGGCTGACAGACTGTTCTGCGAGGTAACGCCAGGGCCACACCCCGCGTGCATGCTCAAACCACATCCTTGCACTAGCAGGCCCGGACGCTTCCGCGGACCAGAAGGTTCGCCATCCGGTCCCATGCAAGGCGTGCGGCTCCATGTACTCCGGATGCGGAAGATGTATCTCCCGGTCAAGGAACCGGAATGCAGCGCCCCGTATTCTGTTGGAGAACGGCACCAGCGGAAAACAACCCGCGTGTTGATCGGCAGCGGCCCGTCCCGCTTGCCCGGGCGCTAAAACCGGTAGTCCCTGCCAGTCCGCGCGGATGATCTGTCCGCCATGGGCCGGGTCCAGTTCGACCACCCAATCATGCGCGCGCAGAGTGAGCGAGCCAGTATCCACCGGTCAGTCTGCTCGTTCGATCCGGGGATGGCGCGCTTTCAGCGCTGCCCACCAGGTGTCCACGATGTCCGATGCAACCAGCGCAACAACACAGCCGCCAAAGCCTGCGCCCGTTATGCGCGCGCCAGCCGCGCCGAGCACAACAGCGTCTTCCACGATCCGGTCAATTACGGGAACCGATACTTGCATGTCATCACGCAGGGATACATGGCTCGCTTGCATCAGCGCGCCGAACGCGGCCCGGTCGCGAGCTTTCAGCGCACCCACTGCCGCAAGGCTGCGCTGGCCCTCGCTCCAGACATGCCGCACGCGCTTTGCCACCGCGCCGTCGAGGCCCGCAAACTGCGCCGGGTCAGCCTGGCAGAGGTCCGCCGTCCCAAGTGCGTCCATCGCTTGCTGGCACTCCATCTGCCGCGCCTTGTAGCTGCCATCTGCAAGCTCCCGCCGCACGCCGGACTGTATCACCACAATTTCCCAATCGTCCGGAATCGGAACAAGTTCATAACTGCAATCACGTGTATCCAGTGCCAGAACCTCTCCTCGCCGTCCGACCGCCACAGCCATCTGGTCCATTATCCCGCAAGGCACACCCATGAACTCGTTTTCCACCCGCCGCGCTGCCTGGGCCAGTGCCACATCATCGCTTTCGTGCGCAGGCCTGCAGGCTTTGAGTGTCGCCACGATTGTCGCGGCTGACGATGAGAGACCCTGGCCCACAGGGATGTCGCTGCGGACAGTTACATCTTGCCCGCCCCGGATCCAGCCCATGGCCCGAGCGGACTGCAGCGCACCGCGAATAGCATCGGTCCAGTCCCGCGCTGCGGGTGCGTGAATGCCGATCTGCACTTCGTCGCTGAATTCGCCTGACTGGATGTAGTCTGTATCCGTCCCATTCGGCGTCCGGGTGAGCCGTATTTCACTCCGGATCGGCATGGGTAACACCGTACCGCCGCTGAAGTCTATCCACTCGCCAATGAGGTTGACGCGTCCCGGAACACGCACGCCGATTGTTTCTTCGCTCATGTCGCCCGCAACCTTTCTGCCGCCGCTTCCGGTACGACATCCACCGTGAACACGCCCGTGAACTGTTCAACGCTCGCCAGATATTTCAGCCGCCCGGCATCCCGCAGGATCGGATAGAACTGTACCGTGAACTGATAGCCCGCGCTCTCGCCGCCGGGCGCGGCCTGGAAGCTCATCATGTAGGGCATCGGCGCCCCAAACAGCGCGTCCAGCCGCCTCGGTACGTCTCCCAGCAGCATTGCCAGGGCTTCGATCTCGTCGCCGGTCATCGCCCAGGGGCCGGGGCAACGCCGCGTCGGCATGATCCAGGTTTCATAGGGAAACCGCGCGAATGGCGGGCAGAACGCCACCACGCCGTCCGCCGAGGCGACATCGCACCGTCCATCCCAACCGGCATGATCCGCCGTCAGATCATACCCCTCTGCAAAGGCCCTTGCCGCTGTAGCCTGAGGCACGGGCACGAAGGGGAAGGAATAGATCTGGCCGTGCGGGTGGGGGAGGGTCACGCCGACCTGCTCACCACGGTTTTCAAATGGCATCACATAGGCTGCGCCTTCGGCATGCAGCCCATGGTATCGGTCGATCAACGCTTCCAGAAGCAGCACGCGGCGGTCCTGCCCGATCGTGTGCAGGCTGCCCTCTGCCGCGCTGGTGTAGACGACAACTTCGCACCGCCCCATGGCAGGGCCTTCCGCCCAGCCGGTCAGCGCTCCGGCCGGTGCGCCCGGTTTCAGGCTGGGGAAACGGTTATCGAAGATGGCCAGCTCAAAATCCGCAAAGGGTATCTCGGTCACCGCGCCGCCAGCCGGCGCCAGCGGATCTGCCGCAGCTGAGGGATTGAATGTGCGCGTCTGCCGATGCGGTGCGTAAAGCGAGTATGTCCCCCGCATAGGATCGCGCCGGACCTCGCTCTGGTCGGTCGCGGACGCCAGCAGTTCCTCGCCCGGCAGGCCCACGTGCGGGCCATAACCGTAAATCCGCAGCGCGCGGCCGTCAGCCTTGGCATGTTCGCGCCGGTAAACGCCGCGGGCACGGCCCTTGAGAAGGGTATTGAAGATATCGTCTGTCATCGTTTGCCTGATTGGCAGCGTTTTCTTTCCAAGTCATCCCGGCCCGTGCCAGAAAGGCGGCCTTGAATGGAGATTTCCGCGACATGAAACTCGGCGTTTGCTATTATCCCGAACACTGGCCGGAGGCCGACTGGGCCGAGGACGCCCGAATGATGCGCAAACTGGGGCTCAGCCTGGTGCGGATCGGCGAGTTCGCCTGGTCCCGGATCGAGCCGGAACCCGGCCGCTTCGACTGGGCCTGGCTGGACCGCGCCATCGAGACCCTTCATGCGGAAGGTCTGGGCGTCATTCTCGGCACGCCGACTGCAACACCGCCGAAATGGCTGGTGGAGTTGCATCCGGATATCCTCCCGCATGACGAGCATGGCCGTCCCCGCCGCTTTGGCTCCCGCCGGCACTACTGCTTTTCGTCGCGGACCTACCGCCGCGAGAGCGGCCGGATCACGCAAGCGCTCGCCCACCGCTATGGCGAGCATCCCGCGATTGCCATGTGGCAGACCGACAACGAGTTTGGCCACCATGGCAGCGACGAGAGCTTCTCGCCGGATGCGCATGCCGCGTTTCGTTTATGGCTCGAGCGCCGCTATGGCACGGCCGATGCGCTGAACGCCGCCTGGGGCACGGTCTTCTGGTCGCAGGAATATCGCAGCTTCTCCGAAGTGGATCTCCCCGGCGCCACGGTCACCGAAGCCAACCCTTCCCACATCCTCGATTTTCGCCGCTTCAACAGCGATCAGATGGTAGACTTCCACGCCGAGCAGGAAGCCATTATCCGCCGTCATAGCCCGGACCGTCCGGTGACGCACAATTTCATCGGGGACTTCATTCGGCTCAACCATCATGACATCGGCAAGCACCTCGATATCGCGACCTGGGACAGCTATCCGATCGGCCTGCTCAGCGAAGGCCACTTTACGCCGGAGGAGAAGTCGCGCTGGTTGCGTCAGGGGCATCCGGATTTTGCAGCGTTCAACCATGACGTTTACCGCGGCACGGCGCCCGCCTGGGCGATCATGGAGCAGCAGCCCGGCCCGGTGAACTGGGCCCGCCACAACGCCGCGCCCGCGCCTGGTATGGTGCGCCTGTGGACCTGGGAGGCCTTCGCGCACGGCGCCCGCTTTGTCAGCTATTTCCGCTGGCGCCAGCTGCCGTTCGCGCAGGAGCAGACGCACGCCGGTCTGCTGCGCTGGGACCGCGCACCGCAGCCTGTCATGGATGAGGTGCGCGCCGTCGCATCCGAAATTGACGGGCTAGGGGACATCGATCACAGGCGCGCGGATGTCGCGCTCGTCCTCGATTACCCGAGCCTCTGGCACCACGAAATCCAGCCGCAAGGCGCCCGCGGCGCCGCCATTGATATCTGCCGCCTGCTCTATACGTGTCTGCGCAAGCTCGGTCTGGATGTGGACATTGTTCCGGCTGCGGCGGATTTTGCAGGATATAAGCTCGTTGTTCTGCCCAGCCCTTCGATTTTGCCGGAAGGCATCGACAAGCGCCTTAAAGCCAGCGGCGCGGTCGTCCTCGCGACCGCGCTCACCGGCTGCCGCACGCAAGAAGGCCATCTTCCGCCGCGCCCTGATCTCGGCCCGTTGCCCGAACTCCTCCCGATGAGCATGATCCGGTTCGAAAGTCTGGCCCCGCAAATCACGCTGAATGTGCGCACGAACAGCCTGATGTACACCGCTGGCCGCTGGCTCGAAACACTCGAGACCGATGCGGCGGTGCGCGCCAGATTCGACACGGGCGCCCCGGCATGGATCAGCAACGGCAGTGCCCACTATCTCGCAACATGGCCGGACGAGACGCTGCTGAACGATGTCCTGGAGGCCCTGTGCACTGAAGCCGGTCTCAACGTCCGCCGCACCGGCCCGGATATTCGCCTGCGCCGCGCCGGCGGGTTGCAGTTTGCCTTCAACTACGGGCCCAACATGGTAGACCTGACGCTGCTGGGAGCCCCGTCCGATTCCGCCATCTACAAGCTCGGCGGCCCGCGCCTCAGTCTCGGCGGCGTCGCGGCGTGGCCGGTATGACATTCACTTCGCGACAAGCCTGAATATCGAAACGGTTTCCGCCGCGATCGCCGGCATCGTCAGTCCCGATTGCCGCAGCCACGCGCCGGATACTACCGCGCCGTTTTTCATCGTCTCGACGAAGGGCGCCGTATGGTTTGTCCGTGTGCGGTCGAGCCGAGTGACGGTGTAGGCGCCATCCCCGAGCATGGGCAGCCGGATCAGCGGCATATGCCTCTGCGTGGTCGGCTCTACGCGGTAGAGCAGCAGGATCAGGTCGCGCGCGTCGCCATGTGCTTGCCAAAACACCCCGTCGCCCGCTTCCCCGAGCCATATCCGCCCGGAATGTAGCTGGTCGCGCAACGCCTTGTGCTCAGCGATCCAGTCTGCGAGCCGCGCCTTGTCCTTTGCGTCCAGCTTCATCGGATCAAGCTCAACGCCGAAATGCCCTGCCAGGGCAACGCCAGCGCGGAAGTCGAGCGACTGGCGCCGCCGGGTGCTGTGCGCCGGCGCCGTTCCGATATGCGACCCCATCACTTCAGGCGGGAAGACGCGCAGGAATTCCCGCTGCATGGCAATACGTTGAACAGCGTCAAGGGAGTCGCTGGTCCAGAACCGGTGCGCATACTTAAGGATGCCGGCATCAATCCGGCCTCCGCCCGCTGCGCAAGCCTCGATTTCCACATCTGGGAAATCCGCCCGCAGCCGCGCCATCAGCGCGTACGTTGCCTGCACCTGGCGCCGGTAGACCGCGCGAGGCCCACCCGCCACGATTTCCCGGTTATGGTCCCATTTGAGGTAAGAGATTGGCAGGGACTTCAGCAGGCCGGACAGCACTGCGTAAAGATAGTCCGCCACGCCGTGCTGCGTCAGGTTAAGCACCATCTGGTTGCGCCCGGTGAGCACCGGCCGCCCGGCGCCGGTCAGGATCCACTCAGGATGCGCCCGCGCGAGGTCGCTGTCCGGATTGATCATCTCCGGCTCCACCCACAGACCGAATTCCATGCCAAGCCCGGTCACATGCGCGGCCAGCGGCCCGAGGCCGTCCGGATACTTCTTCCGGTCCGGCGCCCAGTCGCCGAGGGCGGCCTTGTCGTTCCGGCGCCCTTCGAACCAGCCATCGTCCAGCACGAAGCGCTCGATTCCGAGCTGCGCTGCCTCATCCGCCAGCGCCGTCATGCCGGCCATGTCGTGATTGAAATAGAAGCCTTCCCAGGTATTTATCTGCACAGGTCTTGGCCGCATCTTGCCACCTGGCCAGGTCATTCGTTTACGGATCGCGGCATGGAAGTTCTGCATGGCGCCATCGCGCCCGTTTGCCGAAAACGTGGCAATCATTTCAGGCGTCTCCAGCGTCTCGCCCGGCCCAAGGCACACTTCGCCGGGCGCCAGCCACTCGCCAAACTGCCAGAGGTAGCGCCCATCATCCAGCCACTCGGCCTGCTGCACGGAATTGCCGGACCAGGCGAGATGCGCCGCATAGACACCGCCCTCGATCGTTTCCGCGAAACCTGTTGGCGGCGCATCATGGGACGTCAATCCCCGCCGGTTTTCCCGCCGCCAGAGACTGCGCTTCAGCTCCTGCACTTGCGGCCCAAACTCCGCCTGATGCCGGCCGTTGTAAAAATGCATCCGCCGCGTTTCTGGCGGCAAGGGCAGGGACGCGGCGGCGAGCCATTGAATGTCCAAGGCGCCAGCGCCGGCATTTGTCAGCTTGGTGGAGACCGTCAGAACATCCGTCTCCGGATCAAGTGAAAGTCGAATCTCCACCTCCAGTGCAGAAACGGAGTCCGCGAGCCGAACCAGCAGTTCGCTGCCCTCGTGGTCAACTTCCGCCGCCGTCACCGCCTGCGCCCAGTCCGCACCCGCGCGGTGTGCCAGGAGTGCGCTCTGCGCGAACCAGCCCTCGCCGAGCAGAGGGAAAACGCTGAGCGCCACATCCTTGTCCAGCGCAAACGTCGGAAGGGGCCGCGTTGCCGCGAGGGGCGCCTCAGCCAGGGCATCCCGCGGCAGGAGCGGCCCCCAGTAGCGCCAGAGTGGCGCACTGCCCGGGACTACTTCGAGTACCAGTGAACTGCCCCGTCCGTGCAGCGCATGAAATTCTGTCATCCCGCTCCCACCTTTTGGCACATTATACGGATTGCCCACAACGCCGCCGCAAGGCAAGCGATAGCTTCATGCCTCTCGGTCCCGCCGATTTGCACGGGTTCGTGTAAAGCTTTCGCAATCCGCCCGTGGAACGAAAGAGTTTGAGCAAACGGGAGATCTGGCCATGCTGGCCGACAAGAAAGCGGTAACCATGTCGCACACTCCGGCGCCCCAGGTTCCGATCCGCCTTCTGGGCGGCATCGACGCCGGCGGCACGACCTTCAAATGCGCCCTTGCGGATGCGACGGGCCATATCCTTGAAACACGTCGCATCCCTGTAACATCTCCCGAAGAAACCATCGGCGCCTGCCTCGGATTCTTTCGGGAAATGCTAACTTTGCGAGGGGCAAAGCTCGCCTGCCTGGGCATTGCGAGCTTCGGGCCCGTCGATGTCGATCCTGCCTCGCCAGATTATGGCACGCTGCTCTCTACGCCCAAGCCTGGCTGGTCGCGCACACGCCTGACGCAGCGCTTCTTCGCTGGTCTCAGCGCGCCGGTTGTTCTGGATACCGACGTCAACGGCGCCCTGGCAGCTGAGCGCGAACTTGGCGCGGCCAGGGGTATGCGCTCCGCCGCGTACGTCACCATCGGGACAGGCATCGGTGCAGGCCTGTTCGGTCCGGGGGGCTTTCTTTCAAAACCTGCGCATCCGGAGTTCGGACACATCCGTGTGGAACGCCATCCCGGCGACCATGCCTTCGAAGGCGTCTGCCCCTTCCACGGTGCCTGTCTCGAAGGCCTGGCCAGCGCGAGTGCGCTCACGCGCCGCTACGGCGATCCTGCGCTGCTACCGAGAAACCATCCGGCATGGGACATCGAAGCCTTCTACCTTGCGCAGGCCTGTCTTGCGCTGATGCTCACCGCGCAGCCTGAGCGTATTCTCCTCGGTGGCGGGGTCATGCTCGCCGAAGGATTGATGCCGAAAATCCGCGCTGCATTTGCGAAATTGCTGAATGGCTATCTTGAACTTTCCGACGCGGATATCGAAACGCTGATCCAGCGCCCGGCGCTCGGAGACGACGCCGGGATGATCGGCGCCGTCACGCTCGCCCGGCAGGCTGTGGCCGCCGGAAACTGGAGCGACTAGGCGCCGGATTTCATCATGTTCAGCAGGTCGACGATGCGCGCCGTAGCGAATCCGATGGCACTGTCGGAAATACCATACGGGATCAGAAGATGGTCGCCGGTGCGCAACGCGCCGCAAGTATAGACCACGTTAGGCACATAGCCCGACCGGTCGGCGTTCTCCGCCGTCAGGATCGGCTCGCGCGAGCGAGCGATCACCTTTGACGGGTCGTTGATATCCAGCAGCGCGCAGCCCAATGCATATTTGCGCATCGCACCGACGCCGTGCGTCAACAGAAGCCAGCCTTCACTCGTCCGGATCGGGCTGCCGCAATTGCCGATCTGGATGAACTCCCAAGGATACCTCGGCTCCATGAGGAGCGTGCCTTCGCGTTTCCATTCCGAAAGGGTGTCTGACTGCAGCAGGAAAAGGTTCTTTCCGTCCTGCCGGCCGATCATTGTGTAGAAGCCGTTTATCCGTTCCGGGAACAGGGCCATGCCCTTGTTGCGCCCGGCCTCACCGCGGATCGGCTCGAGGTCAAAGGTGAAGAAGTCCCGTGTCCGCAGCAGCTCTGATCGGATAGACGAACCCGAATAGGCGGTATACGTGCCAACCCATTCATAGTCGCCGCTACCGTGGTCAAGACGAACGAGCCGCAGATCTTCAAGCCCGTTGCGTTGCTGCTCCGTAATCGGAAAGATGACCGTATTGGAAAGAGTACTGTCGCGGTGGCGGTGTACGATGACCCCGCCTATTTCATCTGTCAGGGTCGCATCATCAAGTTCGGCGGAGGTGGCGAAGGGCCCGTCCGGCCAGAGCGAGAAGCTGCCGTCCGGATTGGCGATGCCCTCGCGGAACGCAATCGTGCTTATATGCCCTTCGCCCACGGCGCGCAGGCTCATTACGAACCGGCAATGTCCGTCGATAACGCCGGATTGATCCGGATGCGGAACGATAGAGGGGTTCATAAGCGCCGCAGCTGCATAGGTGTATTCGTGGCAGAAATAAGCTCCGATAAGCTTGCGTTTTGTCTCCGAGTAATTGCTTGCCTTAAGTTCCAGCGAGGTGACCACCTCCTCGAAACGATCAGAAAACATCTTTTCCGTCTGCCAGTGTCGCGCCTTGAAATCCTTCAGCACGCGCCGGTATTGTAACCGTGTTTCATCCGATGATAACGCGTTGACATCCTCGACCAGTTTCATGGCGCGGCCGCCCGGAGCATTTTGCGCCTGCCAGCCGAGGTGAAATGGCCGCAATACAACCCTCGAAGGGTCAGCCTTCAGCCGTGTGTCAAATATCCTGATCGGGTTGGGATGCAGGATGGGATTGGATTTCAAATCAGGCTCCAGTGTCGCGGCGGGATGTCGGGGACGCGAATGTGCTCATGGAATGGTACGCCAGCTGGAATGAAAGGATCGATTCGGCGCCGCTGTTGCGGTTCACTCCGCGCGGGGTCAGTCCGTCCCAGCATCTCCCCGTATCGAGATCAGCGATGATGGCGCCGCGATCATTGTCGCCCAGAAACCAGCGCCATGCGGTTTGCGCATACTCGGACCAGGCCGGGTTGCGTGTTGCGCGGTAAGCTGCGGAGGCGGCATCAATGGCTGCCCAGGCTTCCAGAGGCTGCTGATCGAAGGGCCACTGGTCGTACTCGCGTCCGAAACTTTCTGAACCGACCGGACGGAAATTCCCGTTGGCAGACAATTGCCGCTCCGATAGCCAGGAGAGTGTCTCCAGTCCTTTTTCGACAAGACTCCGCCGGCCGAGGATGCGGCCGGCTTCAATCATCGCCTGGCACAGGCGCGGGTTGTCATAGGCCAAAACCGGCTCGAACCAGTGCCAATCCCTTGTCGCCTTAGAGAGCAGACTAATCAGGCGCTCAGCGCCCGCTTCGATGATTTCGAGAGACACGCCGTGCCCGGGCCTGCCCGCAAGGTTCTCGGCGGCGGCCAGCATCGTAAATGCCTTGGCACGAGGACTTCCCAACGCCATCATATCGCTCGCTGCACAATCATACATTCCTTCCGCCCACGTACGGATGCCCTGTTCCTGACAAGTGCGTATGGTCCATCCCAGGCTCCACAAAGCGCGGCCATTTGAGTCTTCCGACCCTTCGGTCTCCAGCCACTGGCGGGAAAAGGACATGAAGTTGCGGAATCGCCTTGTGTCCGGATTCCAGGCGTCCTGAACAAAGGACGCATATACCAGGCGCGCGCGTGCCACAGATGGATCATGCCGCGACGCGCGCGTCGTCACCATCAGCGCCCGTGCATTGTCATCGACACAATAGCCGTGTGCGCGGTGGGGCACCACGCCGATGGCATGCTGCAACATGCCGGTACCATCACTCATCGCAAACATGGCGCCAAGGTCCGGCGCCCGGAGCGGGGTGCGGATGACCGGGCCAGGGGTCACGGTACGTGAAAGCATGACGGCCGATGCATCGGCAAAGCGCGACCAGATCGTCGAGCGGCCGCGTTCGTAAGCGCGCTGCTGCAGCGCCGCCAGCTCGCAGCGCTGATCCAGTAACCGGTTGACACTTTCAGTCACCGCCGCTGGCGAGCCGGGTGCGATCAGCACGCCGTTGCCGTCGGTCAGCAACTCTCTGGCATGCACATACGGCGTCGAGACAACCGCCTTGCCGAGCGCGACCGCGTAGCTAAGCGTGCCGGAGGTGGATTGTTGCAGGCTCGGATAAGGCGTCAGGTAAATGTCGCACGCTTCCAGCTGGTCCAGAAGGTCGGGCAGATCCAGGAAACGATTGTCCCATTGAACATGCGGGTCCACCCCGAGGCGCTCTGCCAATGCCATCAGGCCTTCGCGGTAGGCCTCGCCGTCCTTGGCCAGGAGGTTCGGATGGGTCGCGCCGACAATTCTGTAAATCACATCCGGATGATCGCGCACGATCCCGGGCAGGGCTTCAATCGCGTGCTCCAGTCCCTTTCCGGGGCCGAGCAATCCGAATGT
This sequence comes from Hyphomonas sp., assembly GCA_016124495.1. Lineage (GTDB taxonomy): Bacteria > Pseudomonadota > Alphaproteobacteria > Caulobacterales > Hyphomonadaceae > Hyphomonas. Next base: position 83,950 of record WGNP01000021.1, read on the forward strand.
CATCAACACCATTCGCCCTTCAAGGCCAAAGCGTTGCTTGAAAGTTGCCTGCCGGCCAAACGGCCGGTCGGGTGCGCCGTGCTCGATCACGTCGATGACCGTCGAGGGCGCTCCATAAACGCGCGAAAGAATGTCGCGGGAATGCTTGGACATCACCATGATTCGGGTAGCGCGCGCGATCAGGTTCAGCATGATCCTTCGCTGCACAGCGGAAGGCTCCGCCAGAACCGTGTGGAATGTGAATACGAGCGGCGCTGCAATCTGCTTGGCAAAATCGCAGATCATTTCGCCGCTCTCGCCGCCGAAGATACCAAACTCGTGCTGGATCCAGACGGCGTCTATTCCGCTCTTGTTTATCTGCGCCGCAGCGGCACGGTACGATGCCGGATCGTTCGCGCATATAACCCCGCTTGCCTTGGCGTACTGCATCGACTGCGCCGGATCGTCGATTACGTAGACATCCAGTCCCAGCCCGGGGCGAAACGCTTGCAGGCTCTCCGCAATGTCCGTGGTGAAAGTGGCAATCCCGCACCGGCGCGGCGCGTAGCCGCCTATCAGTGCAAGCCGGAGCGTCTCCGGCTCGACTAGCGGCGACAGGCGGATCGCCGCGTCCGGGCGTGCCTGCATATGTTCGACGCGTGCGAGGTTCGGCCGCGCGGAAAGGAAAGTTGCTGGCATGGCGCACACTTTTCAAGAGGTGAGCACAGAGAACGGGCCATCGGCCCGAACGTTCCGAAGGCGGCTGCCGCATGAGGGGAATGTAACGAAAATGCCCTGAATAGTGAAGGCTGGCGGTTCGGCGACCGTGGTCTAGGGCAGCCGACCTCCAACAAAAAACGCCCGGCGGCGAGTCTATCGCGGCCGGGCGTTCTGAATCGTTCTGAAGCCTGAGCTTACAGCACGCGGTCTTTCAGGTCTTTCGAAGGGCGGAATGCCACTTTCTTCGAAGCTTTGATCTTGATCGCTTCGCCGGTCGCCGGGTTGCGGCCCTTGCGTGCGGGGCGCGCGCGAACCTGCAGGATGCCGAGGCCGGAAATGCGCAGTTTCTTGCCCTTTTTCAGGTATCCGCCCATCCGGTCGATGAAGTCACTGACCACCGATTCGGCCTGCTTTTTCGGCATCTGGTGGGCTTCCGAAAGCTCGGCGGCGAGATGCTTGATGGTCATCACGTCCGGCGCAGCTTTCTTTGTAGCGGCCTTTGGCGCAGCTTTTGCCGGTGCTTTCGCTGCGGCTTTCACCGGTGCTTTTGCCTTGGCAGGGGCCTTCTTGGCCGGTGCTTTGGCGGCCGGAGTTTTCGTTGCGGTTTTCGGTTTCAGGGCCATTTCAGTTTCCTTTTTCAGGCGGTGAGTTCAAAAAGCAGCGGAAAACCGGGGGTTTTTCGACTGCTGGTGTGGAATTTCTACGCTGGAATCATTGCAGAACGAGATCGGATATCTTCGCTTTGCGGAATGCGCAAGCAGGCGACTGGAGCGGGTGAGGGGAATCGAACCCCCGTCGTCAGCTTGGGAAGCTGCTGCTCTACCATTGAGCTACACCCGCTTTGATGACGATATTTGATCCGTAACGCGGCGCCGCGCAAGGCCCGCCAATACACACTGGCGCGGCGGCTTTCGCGCGTGTAAACGCCCGCCATGAACAGCTTTCTTCTCGTAGCTGCAGGCGGGGCCATCGGCGCATCGCTGCGCCATGGCGCCGGCCTCCTGAGCGCGCGTCATCTCCCGGCCACCTGGCCCTGGGCCACCTTCTCGGTGAACCTCCTTGGCGGCTTCGCCATGGGGCTTGCCGCCGGATGGTTTGCGTTAAAGGCGGCCGAAGGCGGCCACGACCTGCGCCTTTTCCTCGCCACCGGCGTGCTTGGCGGCTTCACCACATTCTCGGCCTTCTCGCTGGAAACCCTGAACATGCTTCGCAGCGGGGAGGCCGGCAAAGCGTTTGCCTATGCCGCGCTGTCGATCATTTTCAGCGTTGCCGCTCTAGGCCTCGGCCTCTGGATTGCAAAGAGAACCTTCGCATGAGCGGCCAGATCATCACCGAAACCGTATCCCATCAGGAAGCTGGCGCGCGCCTTGATCGCTGGATCAAGCGCCGCGCCCAGCTGACCCAGGGCCAGATCGAGAAGATGCTGCGCACCGGCCAGATCCGCGTAAACGGCGCCCGCGCCAAGGCCAGCACGCGGCTCGAAGCTGGCCATGAAGTCCGCCTGCCGATCTTCAGCACCGAGACGATGGCGCCGAAGGCCCACCACGCCGCGCGCGCCAGCGCCGAGGATAAGGAATTCCTCAAGTCGATTATCATCTATGAAGACGATGACATGATGGCGTTGAACAAGCCCGCCGGTATCGCCGTGCAGGGCGGCTCGGGGCAGGGGCGCCATATCGACGGCCTGCTCATGGGCGTTTACGGCGAGGAAGAACATCGCCCCGTCCTCGTCCACCGTCTCGACAAGGAAACGTCCGGTGTCCTTCTCATCGCCAAGCACCCGCGGGCGGCCCATCAGCTCGCCGACATGTTCAAGGGCCGCGAGATGGACAAGGTCTACTGGGCCGTCACGGTCGGCGTCCCGAACCCGCCGATGGGCCAGATCCGCTGCTGGATGATCAAGGGTATTCCGGATGCGGACGAACCCTCGGGATATCGCCCCTATGATCCAAAATCGACCGCCAAGCGCAGGGATGTGGACCGTGAGCGGATGATCCGGTCGGCTCAGGGCGTCGAAGGCGCTCGTCATGCGATCACGGATTACACGGTGATCTCGCAGGCCGGTGGCAAGGCCGCTTGGGTCGCGATGCGCCCGGAAACCGGCCGTATGCACCAGCTGCGCTTCCACATGCTGGAAATGAATACGTCCATCCTGGGCGACTATAAGTACCAGTCGCGCCGCGAAGTGCCGCAGGGTCTGGCCGAAGGCATGCACTTGCACGCCCGCGCGCTGGTCATCCCGCGCGAACGCGGCAAGCCCACGACGATCATCGCGCCGCTGCCACCACACATGGTAGAAACCTTTGCCACGCTCGGCTTCCTCGAACAGGAAGCGGGCAGGGATCCATTGGCGCCGTTCCTCTGATGCTGCAAACTTCAAACGACCTGCGTCTCGCCATCTGGGATGTTGACGGCACGCTCGTGGACTCCCGGGCGATTATTCAGGCCTGCATGGAAGCGGCCTTCCGCGCCACCGGTCTTCCGCCCCCGGAATATGACGCAACGCGCAAAATCGTCGGCCTCAGCCTGCGCGCCGGTATCGCCCATCTGGCTCCGGCCGACATCGGCGCGGTCCGGCTCGAATTCCTCGTCGATGCTTACCGCCAGACCTTCACGCGCCTGCGAGCAGATCCCTGCCTCCAAGAACCGATGTATGACGGAGCGCTCGAAGTGCTGGACCGCCTTAAAAACGATGGCTGGCTGCTGGCCATCGCGACGGGTAAAACGCATCGCGGCCTCGACGGCCTATTTGCCAAGCACCCCATCAAGCCATACTTTGACACGGTCTGGTGCGCCGATGACGGTCCCGGCAAGCCGCATCCCTTCATGGTCGAGCAATCCATGCGTGCGCTCGGCTGTGCACCGTCCCAGTCCCTGATGATCGGCGATGCTATCCACGACATCGCCATGGGCCGCGCCGCGGGCGTGCGCTCACTCGGCGTCAGCTGGGGTTTCGGCCGCGCTGACGAACTCGAAGACGCTGGTGCCGACGAGGTGCACCATGAGTTCCGTACACTGACGCATAGCCTGGTGGCGTTTGCGCCGGCCTGAGTTCTCTCAATACATCCGGAACAGCTTCTCCGCTGTGCCGCCCAGTATCATCTGCGCGTTCTCCACGCTCGTCGCATCAAACACGGCCTGGACCGCGCCGCGCGTATAGCCGAACGTGCTCTCCTGGTGCGGATAATCGGATGACCACATCACCCTGTCCGCGCCGATCCGGTGCAGCAGTTCCAGCCCCGCTGGGTCGGTCATGAACGTCGCATAGCAGTGATTGTGCCAATACCAGCTCGGCGGATGTTTCAGCTTCGGCTGAATCTGCGTCGGAAAATGTGTGTAGATCATGTCTGCGTCATGGATCATGCTCGCGACCCACGAGATACCCGCTTCGACGAACACCACCTTCAGCAGCGGAAAACGGTCGAACACGCCGGCGAAGGTCAGCATGCCCCAGTTCTGACGGAAGCCGCCCATCTGTGTCAGGACAAAAGTGCCCGTCGCCCCCGGCGCGGCCGTCGGAATGTTCTCGCCGATATGGAAGCTGAGCGGAATACCGCTGTCGGCGATCGCTTCCCACAGCGTATCCATCTTCGGATCATTGTAGAGGATCGGATTGCCGTCCGGGTCCCTGCGCGGATTGATCGGCACCATCAGGCACCGCGCGCCCAGTTCCTTGCAGCGCTGCACCGAGGCGCGCGCCTCACGCATGTCCCAGTAGTTCGGCACCATCACCGCGAACAGCCGCCCTTTGCCCTTCGCACATTGCTCGGCAATAGACTCGTTATACGCGCCGAAAATCTCCGCGCGCATCTCCATGTCGGTCATCATGTAGAGCCCGAACAATCGCTGCGGAAAAATCAGCTCCTTGTCGACACCTTCCGTGTCCAGATCTTTCAGCCGCGCCTCGATATCCGTCAGACCGGCATGGCATTCCATCGCCTCGCACAGCGGTACTATGTCATGCGAGCGCATCATCGGCTTGCCGCCGATGGTCAAGTGCCAGCCGCCGTCTCGGAACTCCATCCGCGGCGCCTTGTCTTTCAGGTGCGCGGGGAACCGGTCGATCCAGCAATCGGTTTCCAGCATGTGGCTGTCGGCGGAGATAATCGTGGTGCCCGCAGGCCAGTCATGCGTCTTGGCCGAAGCCTTGCGCTGCGGCGAAACCGGCTGGTGTGCCTGGCCGGGCACTTCCAGAACGAACCGCATGTCGTCCGCCATGGCAAACTTCCTCCCGTCTGCGTCTGGTCTTTACGGCAGGATAACACCGAAGCGGGGCGTGCCAACGCTGTCGCAGCGTCAATCCGCCTATCCGGTTGTCAGTCAGCAAGCCCGCGGAACCAGCGCCCGATTGCGCGTGCTTCCTCACGCTTTGCTTCGGTCGCCGCGGCCGCCTCTTCATCCTCGCCCCAGCGCGAGAACTGCCACGCCTCGTCAAGCTTCGACATCTCGAACGCTTCCTCCGCCGTCAGAACACCTTCGCACACCGCCATCGCCAGCAGGGCCGAGCCATACAGCGCTGCCGCATAGATCAGCCCCGTCAGACGGAAGTCATCGAGGCTCAGCGCATAGTCCCGCGCCGCTTCCAGCGAGGCATCCGGCTGCGGCGTTGCGCGTACGCCCTCTGTCGTCACCAGGATCACTCCCAGCGTATCGGCGGCCCAGTCGCGCACCGGGGCCCAGTGGCCTTCCTCCAGCGCGATCAGGTCCTCCGGCTCCTCCGCGATGTGGCAGATCAGGTCGGTTTCGCAGAAGCGGGCCAGCTCGTCGGCCATCCCGTCGCGCGCCTCCGGTGTCCGGTCGATCGCGACATTCGCGAGGCGCGTGAGATGCAGGTTCAGGAGATCAATGTATTCCGCCTGCGCGTCCCATTCGGCTGCGATCGCGTCTGCGAGCCCGCGGGCCGGGAAAGCAAGGGCGGCGCGTTCGGGCGTCTTGATCGTGCGCCCGTCGAGCGCCACGGTCCAGCCGTCGCCGAGGCGTTCGGCGGCGGCCACTTTGTAGAAGCGTTTGGGTCGGGGATCTGTCATCCGCCCCGCTTACGCCGGAGCGGTTCGCGCGCCAAGCCTTAGCTGGCTGAGGGCAACAGTCGCATCTGGTCAACGACTACGCGGGTCTCGGGGTCGACCAGCGCCAGCGTCTGGCCGAAACGGACGGTCCGCAGGGCAGGATCCTTCAGGTCGGTCTCGACGATCACGCGGAATTCAGCAGCCACAAGCGGCACATCAAGCGGCACGACGGCGCCGGTATGGATGCGAGCTTCGAGCGGTGAGGGCGAGAAGCAGATGTTCTGCCGCTCGAGGCCGACCATGCAGGGCTGGCTGTCGAGAATGAAACCGCGGTCGAACACGGCGTAGTCAGCTTCCGTGAAGGCACGCACTGGCGCCGCCTCCACAGTGCCCGCTTCTGCGCCGGAAGGGCGCGTGCCAAAAAATGCGCCCAGCGCAAACAGCGCGGCGCCGGCAAAGGCCATCTCGATTTTCAGGGTCTGCATCGCCTTCGGCGCCCGCGTTTCCAACGTTGAAAGTGAAGTATCCTGTGTGAGCGCACGCATGCATCATTCGCCCCTAATGAAGCGTAAACGAGCTGGCGTCTGAAAGGTTCCTGCACGCTGGCGCTGCGCGCTTGCCGGACGGCGTATAAACTCTATCGTCGCATCAGGTTCAAAGTTTTCGTCAGGTTTTTCCCATGCATGTTTCTTCCGGTCGATTTGCAGCGCCCTTGCTGGCGCTGGCGGCCCTTTCTGGCGCCGCCGCAGCCGAGCCAGCGAGTGTGGCCTCGGTCCGCGCCGCCCTGGAATCGGTGGGTGTCGAAAAAACCCGCTCTGCTATCCTGTACGGCCAGCCCATGCTGTCGGCGGAGTTACAGGGCCTCGGCTTCGTGGCAGGTCTGCGCCGCTGCTTGGGGGATGTCGCGGGCCCGCAGCGGTGCGAGGAAGTGGCCCTCAAGGCCTGCCTTCCCCTTGCAGAGACCAACGATCGCGTGGCCATGCTTGAAGCCGCCAATCGCTTCAACCTCAATCGCTACGGCGGTACCTTGACCATCGACAAGACCGAGGATCTCGGCCCTGTCGTCTGCACGGTCGTACGTGTTTTTCTCGACGACGATAACAGCTTCGGGCTGGATGAGGCCTACCAGTGGTCGCAGGCCCTGACAGATTTCCGGTCCTTCATTATGGACGAGAAGATCAACCTCCGAGGCTTTTCGCTTCTCTGACGGGCGGCCGGCGCCTGTCCCCCAAGGGAGGGAAGGCCGGGCGGAGTGGCGATCAATCTTCGTCGCGCAACAGTTCGAGCCGGCAGATATCCGCATAGGTGGCGGCGTCGTTGTCAGCTGGCTGCGCGCGCCCGGCTTCAGCTGGAATGTACGCGACAACCGCGCCCTCCGCGATCAGCGCGGCGGCCAGCAACGAGGCGAAGCAGAAGGGGGGCATCAGCCGGGCGGCCACGTTCGGTCTCCATGTTTGCGAACAATCATTCACTCATGTTAAATTATTGCGAAAGTACGGCATTGCGAACGGTCGCTCACTATTTTTCAGCGGTCCGGGCCACTGAGCCAGGGTGAACCGCAGTGAAAACGGGAATGAACGCGCTCTTCAGGCCCGGTTTGGAAGGAGTCTGCAAATCTGCCCCCATGATGAAACCCATCAGGTCTATTGGCGCCGCGGTCGTCGCGCTTGCTGCGCCGGCGCTCTTCACGCTTCCCGCCGCTGCGTCCACCCGCAGCTTTGCCAGAGTGGAAACCCTGCTCGGAAGCGACACGAAACTGACGCTCGCCATCGGCTCTGGTTATGATGACTACCACCGCGGCGGCGGTTATCGCCGGGGCCTCAAACAGTATGGCCAGACCGACCGGGAAGTCCGCGAACTGTCCCGCGACGCGGTAAAAGCCTGCCGGCAGGCGGTCCGCTACGAAGCACGCCAACTCGGCTACCGCGACGTCGAGATCGACGACGACGTCTATATCCGCCAGATCGGTCCGCGCGGCTTCTTTGTCACCCTCGGCGAGGGCGATTTCGAAGGCCGCCGCCGCGATGTGGAAACTCGCGTCTTGTGCCAAATCGGCCGCGGCAGCGTAATAACCGTCGAGGGCATCCCGCATCCCAGCAAGAGCCAACGCTATGGCCGCGGCTGGTAACCCAGCTTAACCCCAGACACCTCCGGCCGCGCCCCGGACCGGACATCCGGGGCGCATCTTTTCCGTTGCGGCAAGCTCAACTGTCGCGCCGCATCAGCTTGCCATCGCCGCGCGAGGGGGTATCAGTCTCCCGGCAGATTTTGAACAGATTTCCTGAGGAGCGCCGGGGCATGAACAAACTGATCGAGGCACTGGAAGCGAAACGCGAACAGGCGCGGATGGGCGGCGGGTATACGCGAATCGACAGCCAGCACGCCAAGGGCAAGCTGACCGCCCGTGAGCGCGTCGCTGTCCTCCTCGATGAGGGCAGCTTCGAGGAATACGACATGTTCGTCGAGCACCGCTGCTCGGACTTCGACATGCAGAACCAGAAGATCCCCGGCGACGGTGTCGTCACCGGCCAGGGCACGATCAACGGCCGCCTCGTCTATGTTTTCTCGAAGGACTTCACCGTGTTTGGCGGATCGCTCAGCCTCGCGCATGCGGCCAAGATCGTGAAGGTCCAGAAAATGGCCGTGCAAAACGGTGCGCCAGTAATCGGCCTGTTCGATGCCGGCGGTGCGCGCATCCAGGAAGGCGTCGATTCCCTTGCGGGTTATGCCGATATCTTCATGGAGAACGTGCTCTCCTCCGGCGTCATCCCGCAGATTTCCGTCATCATGGGCCCCTGCGCCGGCGGTGACGTCTACTCGCCCGCGATGACCGACTTCATCTTCATGGTGAAGGACACCTCTTACATGTACGTCACCGGCCCGGACGTCGTGAAAACGGTGACCAACGAGGAAGTGACCCACGAGACGCTCGGCGGCGCCTCCGTGCATGCGAAGAAATCCGGCGTCGTGGACGGCGCGTTCGAGAACGATATCGAAGCGCTCACCCAGATGCGCCGTCTGATCGATTTCCTGCCCGCCTCTAACCGCGAGCTGCCGCCGGTGCGTCCGGTACACGACGAGTTCGACCGTCAGGAGATGAGCCTCGACACGCTGATCCCGCCGAACCCGAACACGCCCTACGACATGAAGGAGCTGATCACCAAGGTGCTCGACGAGGGCGACTTCTTCGAAGTTAGCCCGCAATTCGGAGGCAACATCATTTGCGGTTTCGGGCGCATCGAAGGCTCCACCGTCGGCGTCGTCGCCAACCAGCCGATGACGCTGGCCGGCGTGCTCGACATCGACGCCTCCCGCAAGGCCGCGCGTTTCGTGCGTTTCTGCGACTGTTTCAATATTCCCATCGTCACCTTCGTGGACGTTCCGGGCTTCATGCCGGGCACCAAGCAGGAGTATGGTGGCCTGATCAAGCACGGCGCCAAGCTCCTCTTCGCCTATGCCGAAGCCACCGTCCCGAAAGTGACCGTCATTACACGGAAGGCCTATGGCGGCGCGTATGACGTGATGAGCTCCAAACACCTGCGCGGTGACGTCAACTACGCCTGGCCCACGGCCGAGATCGCCGTGATGGGTGCCAAGGGCGCTGTCGAGATCATCTTCCGAAAGGAAGCCGGCGACCCGGAAAAACTTGCCGCCCGTACCAAGGAATACGAAGAGAACTTCGCCAACCCCTACGTGGCCGCGAAAAAGGGTTACATCGATGATATCATCATGCCCCACAACACCCGCCGCCGCGTGTCAAAGGCCCTCCGTACACTGAAAAACAAGAAGCTCGCCAACCCCTGGAAGAAGCACGACAACATTCCGCTCTAGGAAAAAGTTCGAAAGACGCTGCGGCTCATGCTGAAGTTGAAGGATGGGCCGCACAGAGCGCACCCCCGGCATGGCCCATCCTTCGACTTCTCAGGATGAGCGGCGTGGTCTGGCTGATCTCGTAGGGCGCGATGAAATCCCGCCGCCGTGCATATGCCGGGCCTTCCCACCCCCGCCGCAGTATGCCACCAATGCCCGAAACAAGGCCGCTCGCGAGCGGCCCGGGCGCGAAGGACATCCAACATGATCAACCGGTTTGGCTATACAGCGCTCGCAGCCCTGTTCGTATTGGGTGCCTGCGTGCATGAGGCGAGCGCCCCGCGGGCGGAGCCGCAAGCGACCACCGAGACCTTCTCGGTTCGCCTGTTCGACAAGACGCTCGGCCAGCTCGTCGCTGTCACGACAGGCGACACCGTCAGGGTCGACTACGAATACCGGGACAATGGCCGCGGCCCGACGCTCGCCGAGACCATCAAGCTCGGCGCAGATGGGCTGCCGGTCAGCTGGACGGTCGACGGCGCAACCACGTTCGGCAACCAGATCCAAGAGACCTTCGCGCTCGAGAACGGTGTCGCGAGCTGGACCGACACGACCGGCTCCTCCACCGCCGCGAAGACGGAGGCGACAATCTACGTGCCGCAGAATGCCTCGCCCTATACCCTGGCGGTCTATGCCAGGGCGCTGCTGGCGGACGCCGACCTCTCGTTGCCGGCCTGGCCCGCCGGCGCCCTGTCAATGACCCCGCTGGAAACTGCGCGCCTCGAGGGCGCGGGCGGCCCGGTGGACGCCTTTGCCTATGCCCTCATCGGCAATAATACCGACCCCAGCTATTTCATGCTCGATGCGGAAGGCGATCTGTTTGCCATGATGTCGCCGCGCTTTGTCATCGTGCGCGAAGGGTATGAAGAGGCCGACAACCAGCTGAAGGAGATGGCGACCCGTCTGTCTACGCAGCGCCTCGAGACGATCCAGGCTGAGACCGCGCACAGGTACGACGCGCCGCTGGCGATCACCAATGTCCGCCTGTTCGATCCGAAGGCGAAGGCGATGACCGCGCCGTCTACGGTTATCGTCGAGAACGGCTTGATCAAGTCCGTCACGGCGGGCGCGGCGGATACCGCCGGCGCCTATGTGGTGGACGGGCAGGGCGGCTCGCTCATTCCGGGTCTCGCCGAGATGCACGGCCATGTGGGAGAAGACGACGCACTGAAGAACATCGCCGCCGGCGTCACGCTGGTCCGCGATATGGGCAATGACAACGCCGTACTCAGTGAACTGATCACCAAGATCGACGCCGGCACTCTCGCCGGCCCCCGTGTGGTGCGCTCCGGTTTCATCGAGGGCAAGAGCCCGTTCAGTTCCAATAACGGCATCCTCGTCAGCACCGAGGAAGAGGCTCTCGCCGCCGTCGACTGGTATGCAGATCAGGGAGATTTCTGGCAGATCAAGATCTACAACTCGATGAACCCGGAATGGGTGCCCGCGATGGTCGACCGGGCGAAGGCGCGTGGCCTGCGCGTCTCCGGCCACGTGCCCGCTTTCACGAATGCGAACACCATGATCGAAGCTGGCTATGACGAGATCACCCATATCAACCAGCTGATGCTCGGCTGGGTGCTGGCGCCCGAAGAAGATACCCGCACGCTGCTGCGCCTCACCGCGCTGCAACGCCTGCCGAAGATTGATCTTAATAGCGAGCAGGTTGCCCTTACGCTGGATCTGATGGCGCAGAACGGCGTCGCCATCGACCCGACCTTTGCGATCCACGAAGCGCTGCTTCTCTCGCGCAATGGCGAGCTTCAGGCCGGCATGGCGGATTATGTCGACAACATGCCCGTCGCTGTGCAGCGCGCGGCGAAGGCCGCCTGGTCCGCTATCGGCAGCCCGGAAGAAGATGCCGCCTACAAGGGCGCCTTCGACCAGATGGCAGGTGCGATCAAACGCATGAAGGATCGCGGCATCTTCATCGTCTTCGGCACCGATCTGGGCGGCGCGCTGACGCTGCACCGTGAACTGGAACTTTACCAGAAGGCTGGGTTCACGGCGCCTGAAATTCTCGCCCGCGCCACCTTCGATGCCGCCGACTATATGGGCCTCGGCAGCGAACTCGGCTCGATTGAGCCCGGCAAGAAGGCGGACTTCTTCCTGGTGCCCGGCAATCCGGTGGAGGACCTGAAGGCGATCAAGACCATCCGGCTCGTGTCGAAAGGCGGCACGATCTACTTCCCGAGCGAGATATATCCGCACTTCGGCATCAAGCCGTTCGCGGACGTTCCGGTGGTGGCGGGCCCCGCAGGGGAGTGAGGCCGGCAAAACGCAAGCCAGCCAAACAGATCAGCTTATCCCAAGCGAAGTCTGAGGATGACCCCAGCCGACCTGACATCGCCTGGGGCCTATCCTTCTATTTCTCAGGATGAATGGCTTGGTTTTACCCCTTAAGCCCGCATCAATTTCCCCATTGCCTGAGCGGCCTTAACCGCCCAGGGCTTCGCGGACGGGAACACTTCCGTCACCGAGAAATAGATGTGCACCATGCCTTCGGCGATCATCAGCTGGGTAGGCACGCCGGCCGCTTCCAGGTGTTTCGCCATCGCCACGCCTTCGTCATGCAACACGTCGATCTCGGCCGGCGCGATGATGGAGGGCGGCAGGCCGGAGACATCCGCGCCGAGGAAATTCAGCGCCGGGTCGCTGGCGTTTGAAGGGTCCTGGAAATAGGCGGCGACAAAATTGTCCATGCCCTCGGTGCCGAGCAGGCTGTTGTTGCGCGTCTCGCGCCCGGCCTTGATGTCGTCCGTCAGCGGAGGGCCCATTACGACGCCGGGAACTATGGCGAGCAGGGCCTTGATCGACGGGCCGCCGCTGCGCTTGGCCCGCAGGGCGCAATAAAGCGCGAGGTGGCCACCGGCGCTGTCACCTGCCACACCAAGCCGGCTGGCATCGCCGCCGAACTGGGTAGCGTTGGAGCCGGCCCAGCGCAGGGCTGCGAAGCTGTCTTCATGCCCGGCGGGATAGGGATGTTCTGGTCCCAGACGATAGTCCACCGCCGTAACGATACAGCCGCTCTCGCGGCAGAGAAGGCGGCATTGCGCGTCGTGCGTCTCTAGGTCTCCCATGATGAAACCGCCGCCATGGAAGTGCACGATTACCGGGAAGGGGCCTTTGCCCTCGGGAATATAGTGGCGCACTTTCACCGGACCGGCAGGACCGTGGAAGCTGGCGTCCCGGATCTCGCCGACCTTCAGCTGCGGCGCGGTGGGCTGTAGCGCGCGGTACATTGCGCGCGTTTCAGGCAGGGTTGGTGCGGTTTCGGGCACGATGGCGAATTGCGCGAACAGGGGGGCGAACTCTGGATTGAGGCGCTTCAGGATAGTCGGATCGGGCATCGCGTTTCACTCCGGGGGGGGGCTGGTTTTTTGTGAGGCTGCAGGCTGCGCCTTTACCGCAGCGGTATGCAAGCCAAACTTCGCCTCCGTTTCGAGGTAATTAATCGTTCCGATTGACGCAAGATCTTAGAAGACGCAAGACCAGTGCGTGTGCCATTGCCTTAGCGAGCCGTCTGTCTGCTTGCCTTCCTCGTCGCGAATCGGCAGACATTCCAGGATCTGGAAATACAGATCGCTTCCTAACCGCAAATGGCTGAGCCGATACCGGGGTTTGAAAAGCCACCCTGGGATCCGCAGCGCAGCGATCGATCCGCATGCGAACCAGCCGGACAAGGCAGGCAACCGCAGCAGCTTGCGCGACAGGTTGGGCGAGCAGGCCGCGTGACCGGCATGTTTCGACGAGATTATCACGCCGCAACTGCCGCCCTTCGACTATGCGAAGGAGCGCATGCAGGCGAACGCCGCGATCAGGGTGAAGGCTTTCTGGCGGGGCTGGCTTGGCGCGCGGGGGTGGAGCATGGGGCGGTGACCTGAGGCTAACCTTTCCGAAGGCGGAAGGTTCCTTCGGCGTCTGTATTGTTTGAGGCAGCCCCTCACGTCCCACCGCTTTGCGGCGGGCCTGCTCTTTGCGTTTGCTTGGTAAATTTCTTGCGTGACCATGCAGGGAGTATAACTCCGCGCGCTGATGTGTAGCGTAACGAAGGGGCGGGTATTTCATAAAGGTTTGATGGGGCGCAGAATTTTTTCTGCGCGGGGTGTTTCTTGTGGGCGCAGGTCGCGGATTATGGCCTTTGCAAGATTCGAAAACCTGCTTCATCCGTATGCAATCAATGCGCTCAGGATGGTGATTTCTTCTCAGCTGTTTTCATTGATTATAATCTTTTTTCGCCCGGTGACGGTTTGCCATCGACTTCGCGAAAGGCAGTCAGGGTCCCCGGCATTTGCTATGCAAGTGCAGAGGTGGCGATGCAGGGGGGGGGCGGCTCAGAGGGCGAACAAGAGGGTCAGTCCTTAGGTTTGCGGACGGCCTTGCGCATCAGGCCTTCCTGGGCGACGGAGGCGACGAGGTTGCCGGCTGCATCAAAGACCTTGCCGCGGTTGAAGCTGCGCCCGCCGCCGGCATAGGGGCTGTCCATCGAGTAGAGGTGCCAGTCGTCGAACTTCAGCGGGGCATGGAACCACATCGCGTGATCAAGGCTGGCCGACATCAGTTCCCCGGTCATCCAGGAAACGCCGTGGGGGCGGTTGCCGGTGCCGAGGAGGGCCATGTCGGAGGCGTAGGCCAGGAGGCAGTGGTGCAGCCAGGGCGCCTCGTCGATGGGCCGTGCGACGCGGAACCAGAGGTCGTGCTGGTCGCTGGCGATGGCGGGGCGGGTCGGGTGGAGCGGGGCAATCTCGCGCATGTCGATGGGGCGGGGGCGGAGGAAATGACCGCGGTGGCGCTCCGGCAGTTTTTCGGCGAAGCGTTTGCGCCATTCGCTGCGGTCTTCGACCTCGTCCGGACCGATCACTTTCGGCATCTCGTGCTGGTGGTGCCAGGCTTCCTCAGCGACGTGGAAGCTGGCGGCGAGGTTGAATATCTGCTTGCCGTGCTGGATGGCGACGACGCGGCGGGTGGTGAAGCTGCCGCCGTCGCGGGAATGGTCGACCTGATAAATGATCGGCACTTTCGGGTCGCCCGGGCGGATGAAATAGGCATGAAGGGAGTGGCAGGTGCGGTCGTCCGGCACGGTGCGGTAGGCTGCGACAAGGGCCTGGGCGATGACCTGGCCGCCGAAGACGCGCTGGCTTTCCTCCTCGTCCGGGCTCTGGCCACGGAAAAGATCCAGTTCAAGGCGCTCAATGTCGAGCAGGGTCAGCAGGTCGCCTACGGGATCGGTCGCCATGAGCGGTTCCTCTTTCTTGTTGTGCGGTGCAGCAATATGCCGCCACGCCGGGCAAAGCAATCGCGTGATCACGTCGGTTTTCTTTGACAAGCCGGGCGAAACCCACTTGTCTAAGGTATCCAGATTTCCAGATTTTCAACGACGTCCAAGGCCGGAGGCGCCGACCATGAATCCCATTGCCATTCTTACGCGCGAGTTCAAGTTTTTTCAGGACGCACAGCTCCTGAAAAAATGGACGGGCGACATCTCACCGGACTCCGACTTCCTGGTCGCAGATGATTTCGAACGGGCCGTGGATGCGCACCGGGGTAATATCGCGTTCCGGTTCGAGGGCAAATCGACGACCTACGGCGAGTTTGACGCGCTGGCGAGCCGGTTTGCCAACTGGGCGATAGCGCAGGGGCTGAGGCCCGGGGACTGCGTGGCGCTCTATATGGAGAACCGGCCGGAATATGTGGCGGCGTGGGCGGGCTTTGCGAAGGCGGGACTCGTCACGGCACTGATCAATCACAACCTCGAAGGCGAGGGGCTGGCGCACTGCGTGAATATTGCGCAGGCCAAGCTGATCGTCACCGGGGCGGACCAGGACGCGCCGATCCGCGCGGCGATGGGGCTGATTTCGGGTTCGCCGCCGGTCTGGTCGCTGGGCGGCAGGTTCGGCGCCGACCTCGGCGGGGCGCTGGAGGCGTTTTCGGAAAAGCGGCCCGACCGGTCGGTGCGCAAGGGGATGCTGGGCAAGGACTTGTGCCTGTATGTCTACACGTCGGGCACGACGGGCCTGCCGAAGGCGGCGCGCCTGACGCAGGCGCGCACGCAAGGCATGATGCGCAGTTTCATTGCGCCGTGCCGGATCACGCCGAAAGACAAGATATATATCACGCTACCGCTGTATCATGGCACGGGCGGATTGTGCGGCATTGGCCAGGCGCTGATGACAGGGGCGACGGCGATCGTGCGGCGCAAGTTCTCGGCGAGCGCGTTCTGGGATGACGCCGTGAACGAGAAAGCGACGGCGATCGTTTATATCGGCGAGCTGTGCCGGTATCTCCTGAACTCGCCGCCGCATCCCAAAGAGCGGGCGCACCGTATACGCACGGGTTTCGGCAACGGTCTTCGCCCGGAAGTGTGGCAGGCATTCCTTGACCGGTTCAATATTCCTCACCTGTGCGAGTTCTATGGCTCGACCGAGGGCAATGTGAGCTTCCTGAACTTTGACGGCAAGGTGGGCGCGGTGGGGCGTATTCCGGGCTGGCTGAAATCGCAGTTCGCCAACATTGCCTTTGTGAAATTCGACATCGAGACGGAGCAGCCGGTGCGTGGGGCGGACGGGCTATGTATTCCGGCGGATGTGGACGAGGCGGGCGAGGCGTTGGGTCTGATCGGCGACGATGTGCGCCAGCGGTTTGAGGGGTACAACGACAAGAAGGCGACCGAGAAGAAGCTGCTGCACGACGTGTTCACCAAGGGCGACGTGTGGTTCCGCACGGGTGACCTCTTACGCAAGGACAAGGATGGCTACATCTATTTCGTCGACCGGATCGGCGACACATATCGCTGGAAAGGTGAGAACGTCTCGACCAATGAAGTCGGCGAGGCCTTGTCGCGCGTCGGCGGCATCAAGACAGCTAACGTTTACGGCGTGACCATTCCAGGCACGGACGGTAAGGCGGGGATGGCGGCGATCACGACCGAGGGCGAGGTGGACTTTGCGGGGCTGTATAAGTCGCTGGCGGCGAGGCTGCCGAGCTATGCTGTGCCGATCTTCATCCGTGTACAGCCTGAAGCCGAGACGACCGGCACGTTCAAGTACCGCAAGGTGGAGCTTGTGGCGGATGGGTTCGATCCGGACAAGGTGAATGAGCCGCTCTGGATGCTCGATCCGGAAGAGGCGGCCTATGTGCCGATGACACAGGGGCGCTATGACCGGCTGGTGTCTGGCGGCTTCAAGTTTTAGGGGAGTGGCGACCCCGGCAGGATTTGAACCTGCGACCACTCGCTTAGAAGGCGAGCGCTCTATCCAGCTGAGCTACGGAGTCGTGTGCCCGGAGTAGCGCGGGCGCCTTCAGTGTGTCCACGGCTGTTTGCGCGCGGCCGAGAAGTTTTCCGAGTAGGACTTGATCAGGCGCTTTCTTTCGCGTGCTTCCTCGACGCTGAAGGTCAGGCCTTCGCGCTCGGCATAGGCGATCGCCTGCTCGCGGGTTTCGAAGTGGAGGCGGACCTGGCCGGACATGTCGTCGATGCCGGTCCAGCCCATGAGGGGGTCCACGCGGCGTTTGGCGTCCGGGGTGACGAACTCGAGTACCCAGTCCCTCGTGTTGCCGCGCCCTGATTGCATGGCACTTTTCGCCGGTTTGTAGATCCGCGCTTCCATGACCTGTATCGACTCTCAAGCCCGATTTGAAACTTTGGTCGGAGCGAGAGGATTCGAACCTCCGACCCTCTGGTCCCAAACCAGATCTGTCCTCGGCGCGGCCCCAACGCAAGACCCCTATAAATACAAAGCATTAAGTGGCTTTGAAGGCCGCCGCTTGCTAACCCCTCACACGCCAAGCCACCATTGGGCCACCGTCTGAGTTTTAGTTGGGTTGGAATAGCGAGGCTTCGTCCGGTTCGCAACCGTTTTGGTAACTTACATTGGATGGTGCATTCTATGCAGATGAAGCTCCGCTCAGTTCGCCCTCCGGGAGTGCTGCAAATTTGATTTGTAGTCATGTATTGGTTCTCGCAGCGATATTTTGTCAACGAGCTGGAGAGGTGGCGCAGCGACTATCCCGACACTGCTGCACCGTCCCTGACTGGATCCAGAAATGTGCGTGACAGGCCGACTTCTGAAATATTGAGGGCGAAAGCGACGGTCTTCCCAGCCAGTCCAGCTCAACCCGCCAATGGGGTGTCTGCGCGGCGCTGAGGGGCAGTCGATAGACGGTTGAACAGGTTCCCGGACAACGGAAGACAGCCCATTTCGGCGCGCCGGGGGTGCCTACGATGATGATCGTTTTGGCATTAAGTGTCTCCAGGTCCGGCTGCGTCTGTGAATAACGCAGCCGGTAGCGGGGCCGTCGAACAATACCTGCTCGTTCGAGAACAAATCTGAGCGCGGACTGGATCATCGTTCAGCCGATACGATCAAGGAAAGGGACCACGTCGCCGCGTCCCCAGTAGTCGGTTTGTCCGCAGATCGGACAGTCGTTATTGCTGCGCCCTCCGGTTCGCCGGTCCTCAGGAATGTGAAAGCGGCGAAGTCTCTGGAGGGCATGACCATCCGGTCCCCGAAATTCGCTGACGGCCTGAGCAAATTCGTCCATGGCGAGGCAGGCAACGGATGTGGTCATGCCGATGAAGGCTGGCTCGGGTTCTCCGCCGCCGAGAATATAACCTTCGCGCTGCTGATCGGCGTATTGATCCGGAGCCCGCTTTCTCAACTCGTCTTCGCGCGCACGGACAGGGTCAATGATGCCTCTGCAGAGGAGACAGGGCGCTCCGGAGTGCAGGCGGGTTACGCGTCCGGACATGTCACGCCTGCGATTGCCCTGATCGCCGGCAACGGCGAGCCCGATGTCAAAGACCGGGATTTCATAGAAGACGGAGAACCGGTTGAGCAGCATCCGCGAGGCGTGATCGTCCGTCGCGCAAAAAATGACATCTGCCGACTTGAGCGCATCCCTGCATTCCGGGTCCAGCAAGTTACGGACAAGGGGAATTGCCTGGGTGGGAAGCCCAAACTCGTTGATGTGGGCCGCCAGCACCTCAGCTTTGTGTCTGCCGATATCTCTCCGGGTTGCTCCATATAGCCGGTGCAGATTGGTGCTCTCGACCACGTCGTGATCGATGATGGCGATCCGGCCCAAGCCTGATCGAGCCAGCATGACGGCGAGAGGAGAGCCGGTGCCACCTGCGCCGACCACAAGGCATGAGAGGTTCCGGAGCGTCACATTGAACGTCTCGCCGAAGACTCTCGCTTGCCGGTCAAGATCCGGGCTGGTGTCATCGGTGTGATCAGACCAGAGGGCAATGCGTTGTCCCGTTTCCAGGAGACGGGATGGATCGGGATCGGTTGAACCTTGCCAGATACGCGCCAACAGGCGTCCACCGGAAATCGCCAGCACGCTTACCAGGCAGGCGTCCGGCCCGTTTCTATTGCGGGCCGCGTTGAACAGGGCGAGTTCGTTCTCGTCATCACGGACCGAGAAGGCGGCGGTACCGCAAGGGTGGCCGTGAAGGAAGCCCACAGTGTACCCGTTGTCATTTGCATATTTCAGTGTCCGGACGAATGAAGACGTGCGGACCGTCAGATGCGTTGGCGATGCAGACGCGATGTCTTCACCCTCAAACGGAAGGACATCGCTGAGAATGAGCCGCTCGTGCGGCTTCTTTGTCCATGGGTCTTCACCAATCACCGCACGCCTGAAAAGCAGCCACGCGCCGGCCTCGTGGCCGGAATTGAAGGCCGCGCGCCGGATAGCCGTGCCAAGGCGGTTGGGTATGATGATATCCTGCAGCATCAGGCCGCCTCCGCCAGTGCATGTTCAACGCGCTTCAGCATGGTCCAGATGCCGTCCTTGCCAGCGCGCCATTCATTGTTATGGCGCGACCACCTTTGCCAGGTCTGCCCCTGAAAGGAGAGCGGAACATCGGCGCAATTGGGGTAGGCGCCGCGTGCGACAAGCCGAAGCCAGGGCAGACAATAGAACATGTCAGGAGGGGCATCCGGGTAGCCGGGCGGAAGCATGATCAGAATGTCAGCCAGTTCCACATCATAGCGCCCCTTCGGGAGGTCGACGGCCTTCAGGATGATTGCTGTTTGTCCCGCTTCCTGTGCGAGCTCGTACCGGTAGCCCTGCTCGGATAGATAGCGCTGATCGGCCTGGGGAAGGGCGGGGCCTGCGTCTCCGGCAGTGGTTTGGGCAATGACCGTGAAGAAGCGCTCGAGCCCAGGTTCACTGAGATCGATGATGTCTTCATTCGCCAGTTCAATATCTTCGCTTCCGCGCACTTCTCGCCAGAGCGCATATTTGTCAGGGTCAACCCCGGCGATTTGCTTCAGCTTGAGGCCCGTAATCAGCTGAGCGCCCCATTCGATGCGCTCACCATCGATAACCAGGCGATAAGAAGCGCTGCTGTCGAACGTCAAGAACCGCTCAACGCCGGGCTGTGTCAGGTCAACGGTTTCATCGAGGCGAATCTCCTCGAACCCACCATTGGCAAGCTTCAGAAAGACAAGATGTTCGTCGATCGGCCGTTTGCCGCTCAGCCTCAGGAGCTGGCTTCCGGTCAGTTTGGGATCGTCCACATTGTAGGACCGGTCGTCGATGCGGATCTTGAAGTAGCGGTCGGCCGTCACTGGCTGGCCGCAGCGGGCAGCCGTTTCCAGGTCGAAATATTCAGGGTTCTGGGAGGTCATGATTGGATTTCCTTTGTTGCGCCGGGCAATGTCAGTGCCCACGTAAACAAAGGCTCGCCGCGCGGCTGAATTCGGACAGTTTTCAAACTTGTCCGAATGAAGGGTTGCGGCGCGCATAGATGAGTAAGGGTATACCAGGAGCTGGAGCATGAGCGCCGCTGACGCTGCACGAAAGCGGTCCGCAGAAGACTGCAAAGACGAGATTGAGGAGGTCAGTCGCCATCAGGGAGACCGCCTCCTCCTGATTGCGAGGTACTTTGCGGCACGTGCGCGTCTCAGCCCGGAGGATCTCCTGCAGGAGGCCCTGACAAGAGTGCTTTGTGGAGATCGCCAGAGGCCTCCGGATGTAGACATTGTCGCTTTTCTTGGCGGCGTCATGAAGAGTATTGCAAGTTCAGAAGTGCAAAAGCGCGCCCGCCGTGAAGACGCCGGGTATGCTGAGACGCCAGCGGATCTTGGCTTATTCGCCGATACGGTGAGCGATGGCCGGGCGGGTGTTGAAGAGACGATCTGCCGGGAGGAGCATGACGCGGCATTTCATGCCTGGTTGTATGAGCAATTCGACGATGACGAGACCCAGCTGGTTTTGCTGGGCGTGTTTGAAGGGCTGTCAGGCGAAGAGCTTTGCGTGCAGACAGGTGTCTCAAAGGGCCAGCTCGCCACCATCAGGCGAAGGATTCGCCGCAAGATAAGTGAATTCGAAGGTCGGAGAGGATCATGACCGAATCTAAAAAGCGCGACGAGCTCGACCGTCTGGACGACGCTGTGCTCGACGACATTCTCGGTATGACCAATGCGGAGGTTCAACAAGAACTGGAATCTCTCGGTTACAGGTCTGGCGATGGCCTATCCGTGTTTGAGCGTGCCTTGATTGCGGCGAAAGGGCGGGCAGGCTTTGTTGAGCTGAGGAAAGCCAGGGTTGAGTTCCTGGAAGATCGACGAAAGCGGGAGGCTCGCAGCCGGCCTCAAACGCCAGACGAGGCGCGTGCATTTCTGCACCGGGTTCAAGCAGAACTGAGTGAACTGACGATCGCGGCCAGAAATGCGGACGGGTCGGAGCTCTCGGACAGGGATGCCCTGGCGCAGCTTGAAGATGTTTTGGAGCTGCTTGAGGAGCTCAATATAGACTTGGACGATGAAAGCAAAAAGTGACGGTCTTTCTGCGTCCTGAACTCCTCATGCAACGCTACGGCATTACTTCGCCCGAGCAGATTGATCTGGAGGCGTTGGCCTGGCTGCTGAATGCGAGGGTCCGTTACCGTCCTCTAGACGGGTGCGAAGCGCAGATCATGGGCATCCGGGACAGGGCGATCATCACAATTGATGATCGGGGCGGGCCCGAACGCGCGCGCTTCTCGCTCGGGCATGAAATTGGCCACTGGCAATGCCACAAGAACCAGAACCTGCATTGCTCGAAAGACGTGATTGGCTCGACCCGGGATACCGGCTCTGGGAAAGAGCGGCAGGCCGATAGCTATTCTGCCGGACTTCTCATGCCGAGATATATGTTCGAGCCCAGGGTCAAATCGTATGATCGACCATCGTTTCGCTCGATCGGCGAGCTTGCGGCTGAATTCCGGACCAGTCGTACAGCGACAGCCCTTCGTTTCGTTGACACCGATCCACTCTATTCAATCCTGATCTGCTTCGGTCCAAAGGGCCGGATCTGGTACCGGAAATCCAGGAACTGGCCCTCGACCCTGGTGCCTGCCAAGGAAGTTGGCGCGGACTCGGAAGTACTAGGTCTCCTGTTCGAGCGGAGCACTGAAACGCGCGACGCGCGCCGCGTGCCTGCCAGCATCTATTTCAATGGCAATGACCTCCAGGATGAGGAGGTCTTCGCGCACGCAGTGCGCGCCGGAGCGAGCGATGAGCCCGCCGGACGGAGTGTCATGGTCCTGGTAGTACCGGTCAGGACCCGTCTGATCGACATCGCGGAGCGCAGAAAAGGATGGTAGAATAGGATGCTTTGCCGAGCGGCGGTGCGCGCTTGGCCTTCTGGGCAAGGTCTTAGGGATTTTGGGTAACGTCCCATCACGTGGTGTAATTCGTGCACGCCGTCTCGGCTGCGGTGATGGTTTCAGTTGCCCACGCCGGGCAGACTGAGAACAGGGTTATCGACGATCCTGGCGAGACTTTCCAGAGACATGTATCGCCGGGTGA
>WGNP01000023.1 GCA_016124495.1 Hyphomonas sp.
AATGATCCGGCACGGCGCCTTCCAGCCCGAGCCGGCAGAACCAGCGATAGGCCAGGTTGAGATGAACCTCATCGCACAGGCGGCGTTCAGACCGAATGCCGAAACAGTATCCGGCGACCAGCATCCGGATCATCAGCTCGGGGCAGATCGAGGGCCGACCCGCCGCGCTGTAGTAGGGCGTCAGTTCTGCGCGCACCTCGGAGAAATCGATCAGCTGGTCGATCCTGCGCAGCAAGTGATCAGCCGGCACATGCGCCTCAAGACTGAACTCGTAGAACAGCGCGCCCTGACCTGATCGCCGCTCACCCATCATCGCACCGCTCCGCGCCTGACTGAACAACCAGGAGGGAATCAGAATTTGGCCGATATGCCGAGGGGTTTTTCAACACAATCGGCCAATGATTGTCGTAGCGCGGCATCTGGCTCGTGCCATTCGGGGTCCAAAAAAACGGCCGTTCGCCGAGACGGTCCGGAGTGGGTTTCGGTTTAGCACCAAAGCTTTCGCAGGCCTTGCAGAAGGCAGCGGCTCGAAAGCCCCCTTCCCTTCTGTTATACTGGCGCACGTTCGTCTTGGCTCCTGTAACAGACGCGATCCAACAACGACACGTTTTCTGGAGGAGTATCCGACCCGTCAAGCCAGGCCAGGCTGCCAGGCGCTCCCGCTGGTAGCCCGCACACGGATCAATCAACGTCATGCGTCGATCCCGCGGTCCACAAGCCGGCGCCTGCAGCCCACGGTCAATATACTTGTGCACCGTCTTGTGATCGACGCCCACCCGGCGCGCTATCTACGAAACAGAAATACCCTGCCGGTGAAAGTCCAGTATCATCCTAACCTCTCCCAGTTCGACCACCCGGAACGCCTTCCCGGCCATCGGGAAAAGCTTCAGGCAAATCGTGCCGCCGGTCTGGGGAAAATTACTTCGGCACTTATGCGGCGTATTCACCTGGCACTGACAAGTATCCACAAGCCAATTGCCAGAAACAGACCGGCTGCGATCCAGCGGATAACTCTGAGCGGCACGCGCTCCAGCAATTTGCTGCCGAGAAAAACTGCCGGCACGTTGGCGATCATCATGCCCAGTGTGGTGCCCATCGTGACCGCCAGGACATCATGAAACCGGGCGCCGAGCGCGATCGTGGCGATCTGGGTCTTATCGCCCATCTCGACCAGGAAGAAGGCGATCGTAGTCGCGACGAAGGCCCCGAACCGGGCCGGTTTTGGCTCCGGGTCGTCGTCCAGCTTGTCCGGGATAAGCGTCCAGGCGGCCATCGCAATGAAGGAGGCGGCAATCAGATAGCGGAACCATTGGCCATCGAGGATTGAGGCTACCTGCGCGCCGACGAGGGCAGCCAGGAAGTGGTTGGCAATCGTCGCGGCGAAGATGCCTGCGATAATCGCCAGCGGTTTCTTGAAACGGGCGGCGAGGATGATGGCCAGCAGCTGTGTCTTGTCGCCGATTTCGGCGAGAGCCACGACGGCTGTTGACGTGAACAAAGCTTCCATGTTGCAGTCTCCAGGCCGGGCGGCGTTACAGATCCAAGTGACATCATTCCCGCCGCCCGGCCCTGGGCGGAGAAATGATGTCATTGGTCTCGCCCAAGCGGTTGCCCGCTTCCACTGCACCACGGCCTCTCGGCCGAGCATGTTGACACAGTGGCTCGCCCTGGCGGACGACTGGCTACTCCCCAGTGACAAGACCGCTCTAGGCCTGAGCCTTCAACATTGCAAGCTCGCGGGCCCGACACGCCGGTCATGAGCGAAAGCGAAACTTCTCTGCGGCTTAACCGCCACGTTACGATTAGAAGTTGTGCACTATCCGAGCGCCCGATAGTGTTTAACCGACATCAGGTATTTCCGGTTGAGCCTTAGTCCGATGCAGCCGTTCGTGCAGCCGGGTGAACGGTATCCGGAACGGGGCCTAGCCAGAAGGGCGAACATCGCGTGCAAGGTCTCCTGAAGAGAGCCGTCGAGTCTCCGCGCGCCGCAGTCTGGCTGGCCTACGACGCGGCACAGGCTCCTTCGATCCTCACGGTCGGCGGCGGCCGCCCCGCTGATCCGCAGGCTTGTCGCCTGCCCGCTATCTATCCCGAGTGGCTGGGCGACCGCGCCTTGCTGGCTGAGCATCCGGCGCGCTTTTGCTATGTTGTCGGCGAGATGGCGCGCGGCATCGCAACGCCGCGCATGGTGATCGAAGCCGTTCGTGCCGGGTGTCTGGGTTTCTATGGCAGCGCTGGCCTGCCGCTGGCCGAGATCAAGGCCGGTGTGAAAGAGATCCAGGCCGCTCTGGGGCCCGATCAGGTCGCCTGGGGCGCCAACCTGATCCATTCGCCGCAAGAGCCGGGGCAGGAAGCGGCGATCGTCGACCTATTCCTTGCGCAAGGCGTCCGGCGCGTCTCGGCATCGGCGTTCATGCGCCTGACCGCTGACGTGGTGAGATACACGGCGCTCGGGCTCGAACGCGGTTCGGACGGGACCATCAGGCGGCGCAATCACCTGTTTGCCAAAGTGTCCCGGGCGGAAGTCGCGGTGCCTTTCATGTCGCCTGCTCCGGAAAAAATGCTTCGGGAACTGGTGGCGGCGGGAAAGATTTCCGAGCTTCAGGCCGACCTGGCCGCGAAGGTCCCGGTCGCAGCCGAGATCACCGCAGAATCTGACTCTGGCGGCCACACGGACAACCGGCCGGCTTCGGTCCTTTTCAGTTCGCTCAGCGCCGCGCGCGCCCGCGTTTGTGCGCTCCACGGCTATGACGAAAGCACGATCCGCATTGGGCTCGCCGGAGGGATTGCAACGCCTTCAGCGGTCGCGGCAGCCTTCCAGATGGGCGCTGCCTACGTGCTTACGGGATCGATCAATCAGAGCGCCGTCGAGTCTGGTCTTTCGGAGGCAGGCCGAAAACTGCTCGCGAAAGCCGGCCCGGCAGACGTCGCGATGGCGCCGGCGGCCGACATGTTTGAACAAGGCGTTGACGTTCAGGTGCTCAAGCGGGAAACGCTGTTCGCGATGCGCGGCAGAAAGCTGCACGGCTTTTACCGCAGCGGCGCGAGCTATGAGACGCTTCCCGCGCCGGACCGGAAATGGATCGACGATGTGCTTGGAGAGCCCTTCGAAGTGGCCTGGCGCGAGACGCAGTCCTATATCCGTCGCGTCAACCCGGCTGAGGCGAAGAAGGCAGAAAGCGACGGCAACAAGCGTCTTGCGCTTGTGGCGCGGCGCTACCTTTTCCAGGGCGCGCAATGGGCACGTGAAGGCGATCCCCTGCGGACGGCTGATTACCAGATCTGGTGCGGTCCGGCGATGGGCGCTTTCAACGAGTGGGTCGCCGGCACGGCGCTGGAGCCAGTAGAGGCGCGCACAGTGCGCCAGATCGCCCTGAACCTGCTTGAGGGTGCAGCACGCGTCTCCCGCGCAGGGCAACTCCGGTCCGCCGGAATTGCTGTGCCGCCGCAACTGTTCTCCTATACCCCCCGCCTGTTTGAGTAAGCGATGACCGAACGCCCTGCCATCCGTTCCAAGCGCGTTGCCGATCCGATTGCCGTGGTCGGCATGGGCGCAATCTTTCCCGGCCGCGGGGACACAACCGGTTTCTGGCGCGACATTTTCGAGGCGAGAGACCTGCTCAGTGACACGCCCGAAACCCACTGGCTGATTGACGACTATTATGACGCAAACCCGCTCACGAAGGACAAGACATATGGCCGCCGCGGCGGCTTTCTCTCGCCAGTAGCTTTTGATCCGCTCGCTTTCGGCATACCGCCCGCGCAATTGCAGACGACTGACACTGCGCAGCTGCTGGCACTGGTCGCCGCCAAGATGACGCTGGACGACGCCGAGCGCGACAGTGGCGGCAAGATCGATCGTTCACGGACGAGCGTGATCCTCGGCGTCGCCTCGGCTACCGAACTGACGGCACATATGGCCGGCCGGCTACAGCGCCCCACATGGGTGAACGGACTGCGTCAGTATGGGCTTGCTGAAGCCGACGTCCAGGCCATCGCGACACGGATCGAGAACCATTATGCCGAGTGGAAGGAAAGCACGTTTCCGGGCCTTCTCGGAAACGTGGTCGCCGGCCGGATCGCAAACCGCCTTGATCTGGGCGGCAGCAACTACGTGACCGACGCGGCTTGCGCCTCCAGCCTTTCCGCCCTGCAGATAGCGATGCATGAACTTCGCGCAGGCGATTCCGACATGGTTCTCACGGGCGGTGTCGACGCGCTCAACGACATCCTGATGTTCATGTGTTTTTCGAAGACGCCCGCCTTGTCGCCGACCGGCGATTGCCGTCCGTTCTCGAACAAGTCGGACGGCACCATGCTCGGCGAAGGCATCGGCATGCTCGCCTTGCGCCGCCTTGACGATGCCGAACGCGACGGCAACCAGATCCATGCCGTCATTCGCGGCATTGGGGGTGGATCAGACGGCAAGGGCACCGCGATCTACACGCCGCTTCCATCCGGTCAGGCCCGCGCGCTGCGGCGCGCCTATGAACAGGCTGGATACGGACCGGAAACCGTCGACCTCGTCGAAGCGCATGGCACGGGTACCAGGGCGGGTGACCGGGCAGAGATCGAAGGCTTGCACATTGTTTTCGGAGAGGCGGACAAAGGAGACGGCCCCTGGTGCGCTGTCGGCTCCGTCAAATCCCAGATCGGTCACACCAAAGCCGCGGCGGGAGCCGCGAGTATGCTGAAAGCGGTCGAGTCCCTGCGCCGCAAGGTCCTTCCCCCAACCATCAAGATCGAAGAGCCGGCCGACGCGATCCGCGAAAGCACCTGCTTCTACGTAAATACTGAAGCACGTCCTTGGGTTACGGCCGACACACGGCCGCGCCGCGCATCCGTGAGTTCGTTCGGTTTCGGCGGATCGAACTTTCACGTCACGCTCGAGGAATATACCGGCCCCACAGCCGCCAGGCCTGCGCGCGTGCATCCGGCAGAACTTTTCCTCTTCAGTGCTTCTGATGCAATGGGCCTTGCAGATGCACTTTCGCACCTCTCACAGGCTCCGCCCGCAGAGGATGCGTTTGCCTGGGAGGCCAGCGGTACACACGCGCGTTTCGAGCCACAGGCGCTGGCTCGCGCAGCCATCGTTGCAACAGGCCCGGAGGATCTGTGCGCCAAAGCGGCAAAACTCGCTGCGCAGGTTACAAGCGGGACGTTCGGAAGGGCGCCGTTGCCTCAGGGCTGCTCGGCTTCGCTTTCGCCGCCGGAGCGAGGCAAAATCGCGTTCCTGTTCTCCGGGCAGGGCAGCCAGTATCCCGGAATGGGGTCAGACCTTGCGATTGCTTTTCCCGCCGCGCGGGCCCTGTGGGATTTCGCGGCGAGCCATCCGGTGACCGGCCCGCTGAAGTTGCACAATCTGTCCTTTCCGCCCGCTGCATTCGACCAGGTGGAGTTTGGCAACCAGCAACAGCGGTTGACCTTGATGCAACATGCCCAGCCTTGCATTGCCGCCGTGTCCCTTGCGCACCTTGCATTGCTCGAAGGGCTCGGCGTCGAAGCCGATATGACGGGTGGCCATAGCTTCGGCGAGATCATGGCGCTGCATTATGCTGGCGCCTTTGACCGCCACGCCGCACTGACCATCGCTGCGGCCCGCGGCATGGAAATGGCGAAGGCAGCGGATACGACCGAAGGCGCGATGCTGGCGGTCCAGTGTCCGGCCAGCCGCATTGCACCCCTTGTGAAGGAAATCGGTGGTGACCTTGTCATCGCCAACGACAATGGCCCAAGTCAGGTCGTGCTGTCCGGGCCTGTGAGTGTTGTTCAGCAAGCGGAGCAATGGTGCACGCAAGAAGGGCTCAAGGCGCGCCGCTTGCCGGTCGCAACGGCGTTCCATTCCGCGATTGTGGAACCCGCTGTGGCGCCCTTCCGCGGCACGCTGGAACGGTTGAAGCTGAAACGCCCTTCCCTGCCCGTCTACGCCAACGCGACGGCGCAGCCTTATAAAGCCAGCGCCAGAGGGCTGGCGGACACTCTGGCGTCTCAGATTGTTTCGCCGGTTCTGTTCCGGGAGCAGGTTGAAGCCATGTACACGGCCGGCGCCCGCATCTTCATAGAAGTCGGACCTGGCAATGTCGTTGCGGGCCTGGTCTCCGATACGCTTGGCAGTCGCAACTGCACCGTCCTGTCGCTCGACAACAAACGCAACAATGGCGTGTCACAGTTCCTGGGCAGCATAGGTGCCCTCGCCGCCGCGGGGCTCAAACTCGACCTCGCATCACTCTATGCGCACACCCCGGCCCCCAATCCGAAGTCTCCGCCTTCGAAGCACGCTGTCTTCCTCACAGGCGCAAATTATGATCGCCCGTACCCGCCCAAGGACGGCGCCGCCGGACGCGCACCTGCCAATGCAGTGGCAGCCTTGCAGATTGCCGCAACCCCTCACCCTTCATCGCCCGATCAAAGGACCGAACCACCCATGCCCGATCAGAATGGCCGGCACCCCGTTGCAGCCCCGCCAACCCCTGTCGCACAAACTGCCGGGCGGGTTGAGATCACTTCGCCGGTGGAACGTATCTGGCAGGAAGTTTCAAACCAGCATCAGAATTACCTCAACGCGATCGCGGACGGTCACAAGGCCTACCTGAACGCAGCCGCTGTCCTGCTCGGACAGGCGGGCTCAATTCAGACCGAACCGCAGCTGCTCGCTGCGGCGCGCGCAGTGGCTCCGCAACCGTCACCACAGCCCGTCTTCGCGCCTGCCCCTGCGCCGGCACCTGCGGAGGCGCCGAAGCCGAAGGTCAACGGTTCTGGCGGCGCGCATGCCTTTGTCGCAGAACCTGAGAAAGCGCCGGCCGCGCCAGCTCCGGTCCTGGCGGAGCCTGCGCAGAATCCGTCTGCCGCATCCCCATCGGTCCCGGACGCTGCTGCCATCGTGCGCGCAATCGTTTCAGAGAAGACCGGCTATCCGCCTGACATGCTGGACGCTGACATGGACCTTGAGGGCGAACTGGGTGTCGACTCGATCAAGCAGGTCGAGATCCTGTCCTCGCTGCGCGACCGGCTCCCGCATCTGCCTGAAATCGAGCCAGAGCGGCTTGTCGAGCTGCGCACCATTGCTGCCATCGCCGCGATGATCGACGCAGCCGCACCGGGTGGCCGTTCATCGCCTGCACCGGCAACACCCGCGCGCGCACAGACAATACCCGACGCGCTCACTGCTGCATCCAGCCTGCTGGTTTCTCCAGATGTCATCCGTGCCCTGATCGCCGAGAAAACCGGTTATCCGACAGACATGCTCGAAGATGACATGGATCTTGAGGGTGAACTCGGCGTGGATTCGATCAAACAGGTCGAAATCCTGTCGTCACTTCGTGACAGATATCCCTCGCTGCCTGAAGTCGATCCGGAACATCTGGCTGAACTGCGCACGATCCGGAAGATTGCCGATTTTTTCGGCTGAGGGATGGCGGGGAGGCATGGGCTTCCCACCGTCCCGATCTGCCCCAGGCTGACGTTGCGCCGTACCGGTGCGATGTACGCCCCGTCGTCTGGCGCCATGCCAGTTGCGTAAAGGCCTTCCACCTGCGTCCGGGTGCATCCCTTGAAGTCACCAATGCCAACCCCGGTTTAGCCGGAGCAATTGCAGGCGCATTGTCAGAGCTTGGATATAGTGTGCAGCGCGTGGAGCAGCCCTCAGGCAGCGCCGACGGCGCTATCCTGACTGAAGGAACCACCTCGCACCCCCACGAACAACGCCACTGGGGCGCGCTGCAGGCGGCCAGGGCGGCGCGCCGCAACAGCGAAGTGATCATCCTGCTGCAGAGCGCTGACCTTTATTCCGGCCTCGAAGGCCTGAGCCGGACCTTGCGCAAGGAATGGCCGGACACACAGGCTTTCGCGTGGACAATTCCAGCCGGCGGCGCCGCGCAGGTTGCCCACGGTGTCCGGCAGGGCCACGCGGACGGCGTGATAGAGGCATCGGGAGAATTGCTGACGCCAGAAACCGGCGCCCCGGTTACGCCGCCATCCTGCCTGCCCGTTGCGAAGCCATCGGTGTGGCTCATCACCGGCGGCGCGCGCGGCGTCACCGCTGCCTGCGCCATCGAACTGGCACGGGCAACAGGCGGCTCCATCCTGCTTGCCGGACGGTCGGACGAAACACCATGGCCGGATGATCTGCCGCTGACGAACGACCTGAAAACACTGCGCGGCCTGCTCGTTGAGCGCAGCCGCCAGGCGGGGCAGCGCGTCACGCCGGCTGGGATCGATCGAACTGCGCGTAACCTGCTGGCCGGAGCTGAAATCCGGGAAACCCTGCAGGCGGTTCGCGCGGCTGGCGCGATGGCAGCCTATCTCCCGCTGGACGCCGGAGACAGCGATGCCGTTGCTGACGTCCTCAGCGGCGCGCAACAACGGTTCGGGGCGATAACCGGCTGGGTCCACGGCGCGGGCGTGCTGGCTGACAGGCTCGCGACGGAAAAAACCGAAAGCGAATTGCGCCGCGTGTTCTCACCGAAGGTCGGCGGACTGATGAACATCCTCGCGGTGATTGATCCGCTTCAGCTTCGCCACATAGCGTTCTTCTCCTCCGCCGCGGCGTTCTTCGGCAACAAGGGCCAGGCAGACTATGCCATGGCGAACGCGCTGCTCGCGAGCGCAGGTCGTAGCCTTGACCGATCCCTGCATGCGGCGCGGGTGAAGGTGTTTCACTGGGGTCCGTGGGCAGGTGGGATGGTCGACAGCACCCTTGCCAGTCATTTCGAAGCGCAGGGTGTCCCCCTGATTTCCGTCGATGAGGGCGCCCGCATCTTCGTCAATGAACTGCTGGGCGGCGCGCCGGACCAGGTCGAACTGGTCGTCGGCGAAGCCTGGGCCACCTCATGAACCCGTTCGAGCCTGTCGCCATTGTTTCCGAGGCATGTGTCCTGCCCGGTGCACCAACGCCTGAGGCGCTTTGGAATGTTGTCCGCACCAGGAAGGTTGTCACCCGGCCTGTTACCCCTGAGGAGCTCGGCCTTGGCAACTCACCCGGACACCGGCGCCAGTACGTTTCGGGGCGGGTCGATCAGCCCGCAACTGAACACGGCGGCCTCGCGCGGCTCAAGGGTATCGACACGGCGGCACTTGACCCCGTCCACTGCTGGCCCCTCCAGGCTGCGTGGGACGCCTGGTCGGCTGCCTCCGGAGCCGGAAAGACCGATCCTTCGCGCCGCGGCGTGTTCCTCGCAAACCTTTGCTATCCCAGCCGTGCGAAGGTCGACTATGCTGAGGAAGTCTGGCGCAGCGGCCGCACGGCCCGGCCGCTCACGGACACATTAAACTCCGGCATGCCCGCACGCCTGATTGCGCAGATGATCGACGCCAGGGGCCCGGCGCTCGCGCTTGATGCCGCGTGTGCGTCTTCACTCTACGCGCTCGAAATCGCTTGCCGGAAACTCGCGGCAGGACATATCGACATTGCACTGGTTGGCGCCGTCAATGCCGCCGACAACCTGATCCTGCACATCGGTTTCGACGCCTTGAAAGCGCTCAGCCCGACTGGCCGTTCGCGGCCCTTCATTCAGGGAGCTGATGGCCTCGTTCCCTCTGAGGGGGCTGCTGCTGTCGTGCTGAAACGCCTTTCGGATGTGCGCAGGTCGGACACGGTGCGCGGCGTCATTCGCGGCATCGGCCTCTCCAATGATGGCAAACGGAAAGGCTTTCTCGCACCCGATGCCGATGGCCAGGCTGAAGCGATGCGCCGGGCCTATGTCATGTCCGGGATTGATCCCGCAACGATCGGCTATCTCGAATGCCATGCCACGGGAACGCCGGTGGGCGACGCCGTGGAAATCCAGTCCGCCGGGGCCGTGTTTGGTACGCAGCGCGAACTCGCCATCGGGTCCCTGAAAGCCAATACCGGCCACCTTATCACGGTGGCCGGCCTTGCAAGCCTCCTCAAGCTCACTGCATCACTGGAAGCAGAAACGCTGGCGCCGACACCGCTTGACGGCCCCCTCATCAGGCCACTTGCCAATACCGGCCTTGATCCGGTCGCGGATGCGCGCTCATGGGCGCGCAGGGGCGATAGCCCGCGCCGGGCTGCCATCAGCAATTTTGGATTCGGCGGCAACAACTCCCACCTGATCCTTGAAGCCCATGAGCCCGCACGGGCCTACGTCAACGGCCACGCTTCAGTGGCCGGTACCGCGGAAGATGACATTTTCGTCGTGGGGATCGGCCTTCTGGCAGGGCCGGACCGGGGCGAGCGCAGCGTCATCCGGCGGCTGATGAATTCCCCTGCTATTCGGGTCCGCAAGGCGGAGATCATCGGTGCTGACCCCGCAAAAGCCCGCATCCCGCCGTCAGACCTCCTGCGCGCTGAGGCTCAATACCTCGCCATCCTCGATGTCTCGCAGATGGCGCTTGACGGCGTAACACACCCGCCCGCTGAAAAATGCGGCGTGTTTGCTGGCATTCGCTGCGCGGACGATTCCGCGCGGTGGCCGATCCGGGAGCGTGCCAAAGCCGGGCTGCTGGCTGCCGGGCGAACCGATATCGATGCTGTGCTCGCCGCCATCGCTCCGCCGCTCGTGGCGGCAGATGTTCTCGGCGCCATGGCCAACATGGCGGCCAACCGCATCACGTCGGGCGAGGACTTCAGGGGCCAGGGCTTTGCTGTCGCGGCTGAAGAGAGTTCGGGCCTCGCAGCCCTGGATATCGCGATCGCTGCGCTGACATCACACACGCTTGATATGGCGGTCGTGACGAGCGGGAGCTTCTCAGGCTCGGCTCATCCGGAGAACGATGCAGCCGACCACGCTGTCGCCATTGTTCTGAAGCGCAGGGCGGACGCGGACGCGGCCGGCGAGCGCATCTACGGCACACTGGGCGGCGTCGAATGGTCTCCGGCGTCGATGTCTGCACCCAGCGCCGCACTGGCATCCGTTTACGGCGAAACAGCTGCCGCCTCGGGTCTGTTCGAACTCGCTGTCTCTTTAAGTCTCTCGGCCAGGTCGCACAGGCTCAATGCAGACGGCGCCGCGGTATCGATCGGCACGTCCCTTCCGCCTCTGACAGTCTCCGCAGGTGGCACGCTTCCGTCGCAGGGCTGCGCGGTCAGCGTGATACCAGCCTCGCCGCAGATATCGCCGGACATGCTTCGCCCCGTGCCGTATCTCTTTTTTTCGGCAGCGGCCTCCCGCGGCGCCCTCGCTAACCGTCTCAGGGCCGGCAAGTCTGGCGGAAACGGGAGGTTGCGCATCGCAGTCCTTGGCAGGGACGGCGACGACCTTGCGCAGAAATGCGCCGCCGCTGCAGCCGCATTTGACAGAAACGCCGCACCCTCTGCCCCAGGTGTCTGGTACGGGGAAGGCCCTCCGGAAGGAGAGCTGGCCTTTGCCTTCACAGGCTCGGCGGCGTCCTATCCCCGCATGGGGCGCGGGCTGCTGATGGCTTTCCCGGAAGTTGCAGCAGCTCTGGGCAGGTTACCCAAAGCGCAGGCCATGACACCGCTGCTCGCAAAATCGTCATTGTCCGAGTACGAACAGCTCTGCGGCGTATCACTGGTGACCCAGGCCCACGCCATCCTGCTGCGCGACGTTCTTGAACTGTCGCCAGATGCGGCTATCGGCCTCTCGCTGGGCGAGAGCAACGCCCTTTTCACCTTCGGGTTCTGGAAGGACATGGGCGGCCTGCTCGATGATATCGAAGCTGCCGCCATGTATGAGCGTCATCTTGGCGGTGCCTTTGAAACGGCAGGCGAAGCCTGGGGCCCCAACGTTCCGACTGACTGGACGAACTGGCGGGTTCGCGCCCCGGTGGCGCGTGTCCGCGAGGAGATATCTGCGGCTGCGAATGTCGAAATCACGATCATCTATACCGATGATGACCTGATGATCGGCGGACCCGCCGAAGCCTGCCGCGCGCTCTGCAAGCGCCTCGCCCCGGGAACCGGCACGCTGATGCACCAGCATCTGGTTGTGCATGCCAACGCCATGAGGCCGTTCGAGCAGAAGTGGCGCGAACTGCACACGCGGCCCGTTTCCCGCGTCAGCCAGGTCCGTCTCTACGCGAACGCCATCAACGCGGCTTACGTACCCACCCGGGCGCGCGTAGCCGACATGCTGACACGCCAGGCTGTCGCGACGGTCGATTTTCCCGCCACAATCCGCCAGGCATGGGAGGACGGCGTACGCACCTTCGTCGAACTCGGCCCCCGCGATACCCTGACGCAAAGCATTTCGCAGATACTCGCCGGAAAACAGCATCTGGCCGTTGCGACAGACAGGGTGGAAAACGCGGAGTTGACCCAGGTTGCAGAATTGGCCGCAACGCTCTTTGCGCGAGGCTATCCGGTGAGGATCGACCGGATTGCAGCGCGCCTGGATCAGGCCCGCGCCAACCCCTGGCGCCATGCCGCGCCTTACAAAGTCGCCCGCCCCGCGCACCTTCCGCCGGCGGTGCTGCCCGCACGCGAAAGCGGGCCTGATGGATTGCCAATTGCCCCCGCGCTGGCGTCACCGCAATACGCGGCGCAGGTTCGCGAGGCTGCTCCAGCAGGCAGGTTCACTTTCCCGCCGCCACCTGGCTTCAGACCTGCGAAGGCGCCGCCCCCGGCAGGTGTCCTGTCCGGCCTCACCCCGCTCGCTCCCCGGCCGCCCTCCGGCAAAGCCTGGGGGCGAGCCGAAGTCGAAGCATCGGCGCGGGGAGAGATGTCAGCCTTTTTCGGTGACACGTTCCGTGCGCAGGACCAGTATGAGCGCCAGGTCCGCCTGCCTGCTGCGCCGCTGTTGCTGGTAGACCGCATCACGGGCATCGACGCTGAAGCGGGCGTCGAAGGCGCCGGCGTGATCTGGACCGAAACCGATATTCCGGCAGACGGATGGTACACCCATGACGGGCGCGTCCGCCCTGGCCCGCTGATCGAATGCGGACAGGCCGACCTCACGCTGATCGGATGGATGGGCGCAGACCTCAGGAACCAGAGCGAGCGGGTCTACCGTCTCCTCGGCTGCGAAATCACGTTTCATGAAGGCGGGCTGCCGCTCGCTGGCGACACGCTCAAATTCCAGATCGAAATCACCCAGCACGCGACGTTTGCCGGCGTACGGATGTTTTTCTTCCAGTACGACTGCACAGCAAACGGCCGCCCTGCCTTTTCAGTGCGCCAGGGACAGGCCGGCTTTTTCACCGATGGCGAACTGGCCTCTGGCAAAGGGGTCGCGTGGGACGCCGCAACCTCGCCTGCACCAACCAGGAACGCCGCCCCGGTCGACATTGACCGGGCGAGCGCCAAACGTGCGTTCAGTGAAGCTGATGTCCTCGCGTTTCGCTCGGGCGATGCCTTTGCCTGTTTCGGCAAGGGGTTCGAGCTTTGCGCAGCGCAATCCTTCCCCGCGCACCTTCCGGCCGGAAAACTCAGCTTCTTCGAGAGCGTCCCGGAGTTTGATCCGGCGGGCGGCCCCTGGGGGCGTGGCTACCTGCGCGCAAATTCGCGCGTGGCGACCGATGCCTGGTTTTACGAAGGCCATTTCCACAATGACCCCTGCATGCCCGGTACCCTGATGGCGGAAGCCGCGGTGCAGGCACTTGAATTCTACGCCGCAGCCCTCGGCCTGACGCAGGAGCGTGACGGTTATGTTTTCGAACCGGTCCCGGGCGAAACGGCAAAGTTCGTCTGCCGGGGGCAGGTAATCCCTGACAAGGTTCACGACATCACCTATGAAGTCTTCATCGACGAAGTGATCCCCGGCGAAACCCCGCGCATCTTCGCTTCGCTGCTTGCGCGTTCGGACGGACGCAAGGTTTTCTACTGCCCGCGCTTCGGCATCCAGCTGCGCCGCAACTGGCCGGCGCCGCGCATTTCTGCCGCGCCGATCCGGGTCGGCCCGCAGCGCGAAAGCCGGGGTGATCAGGAAGCCCTTCTGGACTGCGCCAACGGCCCTCCCTCGGCAGCGTTCGGCCCGATGTATGACCGCTTTGACACCGGCGGGCGCGTGCCTCGCCTGCCCCAGCCGCCCTATCACGTCATGTCACGCGTCACTGAGGTTTCCACCCGCCCCGGCGTTCAGGAAACCGGGGCGCGCATTGCCGCTGAATACGACATCCCGCCCAACGCCTGGTACTTTGCCGACAACCGCTCCGGCTACATGCCGTTCGCGGTTCTCAACGAAATCATCCTGCAGCCCTGCGGATGGCTCGCCAGCCATTGCGGTTTCGCGCTGGAAGGCGGCGACCGTTTCCGCAACCTCGAAGGCGACGGCATGACCCACCGGATGATCGGGCCGCAGGACGAAACCATCTGTGTACAGACGACGCTGACAGGTTTCTCCAGGGTTGGGCCGATGACGATCGTCGCGTTCGATGTTTCGGCACGTCTCAGGACGGGCGAGCCGGTCATGAACCTCAATACGAGGTTTGGTTTCTTTCCGTCCGCCGCTCTTGTGCGCCAGGCAGGCCTGCCGGTCAGCGACACGGATCGTGGCTATCTCGCCCTTCCCTCATCGCTGAAGGACATTTCACCCGAAGACACCCGCCTCGCCGCCGGCCAGCTGCGGATGCTCGACCGGGCGGATTACTTTGACCCCGCAGGTGGCTGCGCAGGCCTCGGTCTCATTCGAGGCCGTCAGGCCGTCGATCCATCCGCCTGGTACTTCAAGGCGCACTTCTTCAATGATCCGGTGCAACCGGGTTCCCTGGGGCTTGATGCGCTTGAACAACTCCTGATGCGCGCTGTATTGCTGAAAGTCCCGGCTGCGCAGTTGAAAGGCATGGTGGCCGAGACGCCCGCCATCGGAGAGCGCGTGAAGTGGTCCTATCGCGGACAGGTGATGCCGGAAAAGCGGGAGGTGGTGACCGTGATCGAACTGCTGAGCCTTGAGAAAACAGCTGAACGCATCCTCGCCGTCGCGCGCGGCTCGCTGTGGTGTGATGGCTTACGGATCTACGAATGCAACCCGCTTTCGATTGCCTTACGGCATCCGGACTAGCCCCGTTTCTGAACGAGACTGACGACCGCGTCGCTTGTATCTGCTGTCCAGAAGTCGTACGGGCCGCCGAATGCCCGGAGCATGCCCGCGCCGGGCGACAGCAAGAGTGCCCATGGGATTTCAACGGCTTTGGGCCCCGCGCGCAACCCGCAGCCCGTGGACTTCAGTACAGCCTCTTTCAGGGTCCACATACGGTAAAAAGCCCTGAGCTTTGAAGCCGGCGCGCCCGGTGCGCTCTCGAACTGCGCGCGCTCAGCGTCACTGCTCATCATCGACAGCGCCGGGCGCCAGTCCATCTCGCGAACGATTTCGATGTCGACACCGATCTGCGCCGGAGCTGCGGCAAGCGCGACAACCGTGCAGGCGTCCTTGTTCGCCAGGGACATAGCCCAGCCAGATGGTTGCACCAGCACAGGTGCGCCGCCTTCGGCCGAACTCATCCGGGCCTCCTCCGGCGCGCCGCCTGCCATTGCGGCAATCAACCGGCGCCGCAGAACAAACGACCCTTCCATTTCGGCCTTTCGTCGGGGCGATTTCATGCGTCCAAGCCGCTCTGCCTCGAGCGGCGTGAATGCCACGTCTGTGCAGGAGGCGCCCGGGGGCCAGGTCGCCATCCGGCACAGCGGATGCCCTGACAGACCCGCCCCGGCGATCGGATCAGTTACATGGATGATCGGAGCATTCAGGTCATGGCCCATCTGCACGAGTGTGACGTGCGATCACTGTTGTCTGCAACACCAAACAGGCGCCGCAAGTGCTGATGCACGAAATTGAGTAAAATGACTCGCGCACAAAGCGAATACCGTGCCGAATACAATGCTGAAAGCAAGAACGTTCCGCCTGCAGACATCCCGCACCCTGCCCGCGTATCCTCTGTGCCTGCGCCGAGGCCAGAGCGGCGGCGCCGGCCAACATCCGGAAATATCGTCGGAAATTGCAGCGCGCCGGCCGAAAGCCGATACCGGGGTCGCAGCATCAGCAGGCAGCAGGAAGCCATTCGACAACCCGTTGGGGCGAAGTATTGCTGCACTGGTTCTATTATGGCTTTACTTTATCGACACGGCGGGGCGTGCCTTGCGGGTATGCCGGCGCCTTGAAGGGGGAACGAAATGAGTCTGGGCCCGGAAGTGTCTGCGGAGAAGGCGGCGCACAGCGTTCGCCGGTTCCGCGCCGCGTCCGGCGAAGGGCTGCCGTTTTTCCCCTATGGCCTGCTGCCTGTGATCGGTTTTGTCCTTCTGACACTGGCCGCCTGGAGTGGTTTTGCCCATCACAGCATTGAAAACGTGGTCCGTCTGACAGCCGGGCAAACGATCCTGGACACGGGCGCGCAATGGGCAAGCCTGGACGTCTCGGGTCAATGGGTAACCGTTGCGGGCACGCCGCCGACCCCCGAAGCGGGCGAGCGGCTGCTGAGCGCGATCCGCACCGCGCGCGCGCCCACATGGCTCGGCCCCGCCCGGCCCGCCACAAAGGTAAAGGGCAACTTCGGTGAAGGGAGTGTAAGGCCTGGTCAGGCATCCGGCTCAACGCCGCGTCTCTCTCCCGGCACCGACACTCCGGAATACCTGTTCAGACTGTCCGGCGCCAGGCTGACCCTGGACGGGCGCGTGCCGGACATTGCAACCCGCGACGCGGTCATCGAAGCTGCGAACACGAACCGGCCGCAGCGCATTGAGCTCGTGGAAAGCAATCTCGAAACAATTGGCATTGCGGCGCCTGACGGCTTCCGCGACGCGGCATTGCGCGGCGTCGAGACGCTCAAGCTCTGCAATTCCGGAACCGCGAGCTTCAATGCACTTCAGTTTGACCTGCGATGCGAGCTTCCCGGCAGTGAAGCAGAGCGTGTGCGCACGCTTGCCAGCGCGCCGCTCGACTATGGTTCAGTCGGCGAGATTCAGATCCTTGTGCAGGAAGTTGTCGAAACCTGCGAGGAAGAACTCACGCGCCTGCTTGAAGCGTCCCGGATCGAGTTCGATCCCGGCAGCGACCGCATCGCGAGTTCAAAAGCCGCTGTGCTCGATCTGACTGCCCGCGCCGCTGCCGATTGCCCTGGCACCCTGCGCGTTGAGGGGCATACGGACATTACAGGCGGCGACGGCATAAACCAAAGTCTCAGCCGCCGCCGCGCCGAAGCCGTGCGCGCGGCGCTGATCCAGCGCGGCGTGGCGCCCTCCCGCATCATCGCGGCCGGTTACGGCTCTGCGCAGCCGCTCGGCGACAACGCGACTGAGGATGGCCGCGCCATGAACCGCCGGATCGAAATCCGCATCCTGAGGGCCGACGAATGACTGACACCAGATCCCACGCTCTCACATTTTCCGCATCCGGAGCCTGACCATGGCTTTTCTTCTTTTCAAGATCTTCGTCCTGCTCTGCCTCGCGGCCCTCATGGGCGCAGCCTTTGCCTGGTGGTGGATGCGCCGCAGGTTTGTGGATGTGACGGAATCTCACACGCAACTGAACCGCCAGGTTGATGCCTTCCTCGCGCAGGGCAAGGCGCTGACGCGCGAGGATGTCGAGTATTCGCTGAAGATGGCTCTCGCGAGCTACCGTCCGCCCGAGCCCGACTTCCTGCCGGTGGAGCAGAAGCTGGCGGACCTGGAGCGCGCCGTCTCAGCGCCGGACCAGAACGCGGCGGCCATGCTGGAACGTCTTGGCGGCGTGGAGCAGTCTGTCTCCGCCATCTCCGCCGCCATCGCATCGATGCGCTCGGTGCATCTCGAAGCCATTGACCAGCACCTTCGAGGTGTCTCGGCCCGCATCGACAATCTGCGCATGCCCGATATCGAAAGCGTCAACACGCGCCTTACGGCGCTTTCGGGGCACGTAAGCGACGCCCGCCTGCCGGACCTTCGCGGCGCGATCGAGCCCCGGCTTGAGCGCCTTGAGCAACTGATCTGCGCGATCCGGTTGCCCGAAGCGGATCTCGGGCCTGTGCACAGCGCGATGGCGGCGATCCAGCTGGCCATTGAGAACCTGGAGCTGCCGCAACCAGATCTGGCACCGCTGCAAACCCGGATCGAAGAGCTCTCTGCCCGTCCGGAGCTGCAGCGTCTGTCGGGTGAGATCGGCGCGCTCGCGGTCGCTGCGAAGGCCCGCGAGCCGGATCTGGACATCGTGCTGCAGCGCGTGAGCGCGCTCGAAATGGCCGTGCGCGACGTCCAGATACCTGAACCGGATCTCGCGCCCCTCGTCGAGCGTCTAGCACTCCTCGAGGCGCGCCTCGCCGCAGGCCCCTCTTCCGAAGCGCTGATTGGCACGCTTGCAGGCATCGAGAGCGACCTAGACGTGCTGTCGCGCCGGCCGGTCGATCTGGAGCCCGTCTACAGCCAGCTCGGCGCCCTGGATGCCTCGCTGGGCGCGATCCGCACAGAACTGCGCGGCCAGAACCGCACAGGGTCTCTGGAGCGCCGCCTTGCGGCTCTTCAGGAGGCGGTCCTCAATACTCCGCAGCCGGATTACAGCCGTATCGACCTTGCCCTGCGCTCTATCGAGTCGACGTTCGATCTGGGCGCACTGGAAGACCGGCTGACGGCGATCGAGTACGGGCTTACGGCGGTTCACCATATGCTGCGCAACCGGGGCGAAGCGCCTCGCGCTGAGACTGAACCCCGCGTTCGCAACGAAACGCCGCCACCCTTTGAACCTCGCCCGGTACCGCGCCCGGCGCGCATCGTTCCCGTCCCCCCGCCAGAGCCGGCGCCGCGTCCGGCCCGCCGCACTGATCCGATCACGCTGGCCCGCCGCGCAGACGACGAAGCCAACCTGCTGACCCACGCTGCCTTCGGGACGAGCGATGATCTGGAACTGATTGTCGGGGTCGGCCCGATGCTTACGGAACTGCTGCACGAAATCGGCGTGTTCTATTTCTGGCAGATCGCCGAATGGAGCAGCGCCGATATCGAGTACGTGGACGCTAAACTGCTGCATTTCAAAGGCCGGATCGAGCGTGATGACTGGGTGGGCCAGTCCCGCAAGCTTGCCTTGTTGCCCACATCGGCGAGGCGCCCCGAAGCCGGGTAAAGCTGCCGCCGCGATAAGTCTTGGCATTTTGGGCTGAGCGCGCCACACCGTTCCTGAGCCATCAGGAGGAGCGCGCATGCTGGAAGGCATAAAGGTCGTCGAATACGCCACATACATGGCGGCGCCGGGTGCCGGCT
Organism: Hyphomonas sp.; assembly: GCA_016124495.1. Classification (GTDB taxonomy): domain Bacteria; phylum Pseudomonadota; class Alphaproteobacteria; order Caulobacterales; family Hyphomonadaceae; genus Hyphomonas. Next base: position 19,079 of record WGNP01000023.1, read on the forward strand.
GCATCCTGCGCGACTGGGGCGCAGACGTCACCAAGATCGAGCCGCCGGGCGGCGACCCCATCCGCCTCTTTTTCCGGACCATCGGAACGGACCTGCAGGACAATCCCGTCTTCGATTTCGACAATCGCGGCAAGAAATCTGTCGTCATCGACACCAGCAAGCCTGAAGGCCAGGCGCTGATCCGTGAAATGGTCAAAGACGCTGATGTCTTCCTTACTAACGTGCGCCCTGGCGGTCTGACGCGTTCCGGCCTGGATTACGAATCCCTGAAAGCTCTCAATCCCAGGCTCGTCTACTGCTCGCTGACCGGCTACGGGCTTGAAGGTCCGGACGCGGATCGTCCGGGCTTCGACATAGCCAGCTTCTGGAGCCGCACAGGCGTCGCAAATCTCACGATCCCTAAAGGTGGAGAGCCCTTCCCGCTACGCACCGCGTTTGGCGATCACACCACCTCCATCGCCGCAGCTGCCGGTATCTGCGCCGCGCTTGTAGAAGCTGCGCGCACCGGAACGGGCCGCCTTGTGGAAGCGTCCCTCTTCCGCACTGGGCTTTACGCGATGGGGTCCGATCTTGCGATCCAGCTCTTCTTCGGCCGGGTTGCCTCCACCAAGGGCCGGGGCGAGCAGAACGTGCCGATCTCGAATTTTTTCCAGTCCAGGGACGACAAGTGGTTCTGTATCGTTGCGCGCCAGGGCGAGACGGACTGGGCCCCGCTCTGCCGCGTGGTCAGCCGCGAGGAGCTGATCCACGATCCGCGCTTCAACAACGCCAAGGGCCGGCGCGCCAACGCCGCTGAAGTTGTGGCCATCCTGGATGCCGGGTTCGGCGCCTGGGACATGACGCAGCTCGCCGCCCGTCTCGACGCGGAATCTATTGCCTGGGCGCCCGTGCAGACGCTCGCTGAGGTCGCCAGCGATCCACAAGCCTTTGCGGCCGGCGCCATCGTGCAGACGCCGAGCGCCAGGGGCGATGGTACGACTTACGCCTCGCCTGCGTCGCCTGTGCGTTTTCCGGGCGCGGATGACGGGCCCAAGGGTCCCTCGCCGACCCCCGGACAGCATACTGCCGAAGTGCTCGCTTCCCTCGGCCGCAGTGAAGCAGACATCAGGGCGCTGTTTGCGTCAGGCATTGTTGCCTGACACGGGCTCAGGCGCTGCCTAGTTGCCGTTGAAGACCGGCGCGCGCTTCTCGAGGATCGCGTTGACGCCTTCCACATGGTCGTTCGTCTCGTGCATCAGCGCCTGCGCAGCGGCCGACATTTCCATGATCGTGTCATAGGAAGATGTCGTACCATGACGCATCAGCGTCTTTGCGAGGCGCAGCGCCTGCGGCGGCTGCTGGGCGATCCTGTTTGCCAGTGCCATCGCTTCGTCCATCAGCTTGTCCGCCGGAACAACGCGGGACACGAGGCCCCACTCGGCAGCCGTCTTTGCGTCGATCACATCGCCGGTGAACAGCAGCTCCGCGGCCCGCGACGCCCCGATCAGGCGCGGCAACAGCCAGGCGCCGCCATCACCGGGGATCAGGCCGAGTTTCAGGAAAGTGACGCCCATCTTCGCTGTGTCGGCAGCGATGCGGATGTCGGCCATGCAGGCGACATCGCAGCCTAGGCCGATGGCGGGGCCATTGATCGCCGAGACCAGGGGCACTTCGAGATTGTAGAGAGCCCGCACAATCATGTGGATGTTGCGGCGATAGCCTTCGCGGATGTCAGCCGGGCTGCCACCGAACGCGCCGGTTTTTTCCTTCATCGCCTTGACGTCGCCGCCGGCGGAAAAGGCGCGGCCAGCCCCCGTGAGGACAGCGCACCGGATCGAGGGGTCTGCAGTGATTTCGGCGCAGACTGCTGCGACGGCGGGGCCATCACCTTCCTGGCCGAGCGCGTTCATCATGTCAGGGCGGTTCAGTGTCAGAAGGGCAACAGGCCCGCGTTTTTCAAGCAGAAGGATCGACATGGCAGCAGGCTCCCTGAAAGGCTTTGTGTGAAGCAGGTCTCGTAACGCGGGTGGGCTTCTTGTCCAGTGTCAGGGCGCGGTGGCCTTCCGGGTGAACCGGGTTCCTGCAGCCGGCGGCGGATTTGGCGCGCCGGCAAAGCATTGCGCTTTGCTCATCCAGTCGGTTGCGACGGGTCCGGTCACTTTGAGGTTCGTGTCGGCAATGTTCCGGGTCTGGGTGACCACCTGGCAGAATTCTTCTGCGAGCCCTTCGATCCGCTCGGTTTGGCTGGGTTCGCCGTGGGTCCAGGTCCCGCCGGACGGGGCTGTGAGCACGAGGTTCGGCATCGGTCCGGGTGGTGTTTCGCCGCGCGTGGCGTAGGTCCAGCCAAATGTGTTGACGCCCAGGGTCACAATATTCCTGATCCGGTCATGATTTTTTCTCACGACGCCCGCATGGTCGTAGACTTCCTGGCCGTGCGCCCAGGTCTCCATCAGGCGCGCTGTGATCGATGACCGGGCACTCATGTCCGGCCCGGCCCATCTGAGGCGAGCCCTGGGATCAGCGGCTGCGAACAGGTCGGCGGCCGTCTCCGCAAACGCTGCCCATTCGGCAACCAGCTCTGCCGGCTCAAGGTGGCCCAGCTGCTCTGCCTCGTAGGCGCGCATGGGAATGGCGCGCTTTGCCATCTGTTTCAGGTGTGCCGCCAGCGTGTCCGGATCGCTGAGCTGGAAATGCGCCATCCGGTTCCAGAAATGCAGGTGGCGGATTACGTCCGTGATCGTCCAGCCCTTGAACTGGGTGGGCTCATCGCAGGTGCCTGGCGCGAGCGAGGCAACGAGGCCGTGCAGCGCGCGCGTCTCCTGCCGGAAGTCTTCTGCCTGTTCCACGTCTCGTCTCCTGCCGGTCTGCGCCAGTGTCCGCGCCCGCCGGATCCGGCGCAACCCCTCCCCCGGCGGGAGGTCTGGCGGCCAGGGACGCTGGCAGGCACATTGCGGCCAAACAGGGAGAACCGCCATGACGAAATCCGCCTCAGATACCCCGCGCCTGCTGATCGAGGCGCGTGGCCCCGTCGAATGGGTCACGCTCAACCGGCCGGACGCGCTGAACGCGCTGAACCCGGGCATGATCGAAGACCTGCGCGATTATTTCCTCGGCCTGCCGGATCGCCGGGATGTGAGGATTGTCGTGCTGCGGGGCGCTGGCCGCGCCTTCTGCGCCGGGCTTGATCTCAAGAATGAGTCTTCCGCCAATGACACCGCCTCCGGCGGCGGTGTGCAGCGCGGCCTGAAGGCCCAGCGCCGGATCGCGGAGATCGTCATGGCGATGCGCCGCTGTCCGCAGCCGATCATCTCACTGATCCAGGGTGCGGCCTGCGGCGGTGGCTTTTCGCTGGCCCTCGCTTCAGACATCCGCATTGCCGGAGAAAGCGCGCGGATGAACTGCGCCTATATCCGGATCGGCCTCGGCGGCTGCGATATCGGTTCGTCTTATTTCCTGCCGCGCCTTGTCGGGGCCTCGCTGGCGGCCGAGCTGATTCTCACGGGCAAGTTCATCAGCGCGGAGCGCGCGTTGCGGGTTGGCCTTGTCGCGCAGGTTGTGCCGGACGCCGGGCTTGAAGCGGCCGCGCAGGAGGACATTGACCTGATGCTGACGACGTCGCCGCTCGGGCTCAGGATGTCCAAGGAGGCGCTGAACATCAACCTCGACGCTGGCGGCATCGAAGCGGCGATCGCGCTGGAAGACCGCAACCAGATCCTGTGCGCCCAGACCGAAGACTTCCGGGAGGGGCTGAAATCTTTCCTCACGCGCAAGCCGCCCGTCTGGAAGGATGCCTGACGCGCAGGGGTGCCTGCAGTTTCGGTTTGACCATGACGAACGGGATGTTGTCTTGATGACGCTCGCAGGCACCCTTTCGTGCACCCGCCCCGGAGTGAGAACGAGATGATCCGCTTTCTGTTTCTGATTATCCTGCTTGTGACCGGCGCCGTCGTCGGCCTCGCCTTTGTGCCGCTCGCCGCGGCGCTGAAGCTGTCGGGGGCGGCGGAGAACGGTGTTTCCTGGACAGCCGCGCGCGGCTCGATCTACAGCGGCGGCCTGGACGGGCTGTCCGTCAACGGCACCAACTACGGAAACGCGGACCTGACGCTGGACGCTTCGGCGCTGATCGGCGGCACCCTGCAGTACACGGTCGACTGGATCGGGACCCATGGTCAGGGCACCGCGAAAGTCTCTGTGGAGTCCGGCCGGACGGTTACGCTCAGGGATTATGTGATCAGTCTCGATCTTGAAGACTATGAGCGCGCTGCCAAGTGGATCCGCCAGGTCGGTGGCAAGATCAGACTTGCGGGCCCGGCGATCCAGTTCAAAGGCAGCGAATGCGTTCTTGCTGAAGGCGTTGCGACGAGTGACGTGCTCGACCGCAACCGCGAAGTCCTCGGCTCCGGCTGGAGCGAACTGCGCGGCGATATTGTCTGCGATGACGGCAAGCTGCTGGTGCCGCTCGAATCGGAAAACGCCGCAGGCACGCGCTTTTCTTCCTACCTGCGGGTCGCTCCCGGAACGCCGGGCAGGTTCGAGGCGCGCATTTCGGGCCGCATTTCCCGCGCGCTCGCCTTCGCGCTGCCACTGGCGGGCTTTAACCGCGACGGCGATGCATTTGTCTACGTCCCGAAAGCGGCAACCCGTGTGCCAGGCTCGCCGGAATAGTCAGTCCCACTCAGGTCGGCTGATAAAGCAGCAGGTCGACCTGGACTTCCAGCGCGCCGGCAAGGCGTTTGGCGGTCTTCAGACCGTAGGACATGCCGCGCTCGATGGCCGAGATATGGTTGGGACGGATACCGCTGCGCTCGCCAAGTTCGCGCTGGGTCATCAGGCGGAACTGGCGCACGGCGCGGACCGGATTTTCACCGTCCGAGATGCGTTTCAGCAGCGCTGCCGGAAGCGGAGCAAAGCTGCTCCCGGTCTGGGATTTGCGGCCGGCGAGAATGCCTTCAACCTGTTTTTCGAGGGCATTGATCTTCTTTTCGAGGTCCATAACCCGGATCTCGAGAGAATAGATGAGTTTCGGATCGCCCATGGAACCCCTGCCCCGGTTGCCTGTCTCCAGCATTAAGGGCGTTCTGAAACGGTTCGGTGTCGGAGACGTCACAGTTTTGTGTCGCTCTGGGAGGCAGCGCCCGCGCCCGGCGATCAGACTGGCCGGGGAGAGCGATTGCATTCCGCGGCCGCCCGGGGACGGCGTCGTTTGCTGAAGTTTCTCCGATGAGTTTCAGCCGGCCCCGCCTGTCATGCGCTATCCGGCGGGACTGTCGCCGGGTGCCGGGTCATCCCCGGCCTCGTCTGCTCCGGCATTTTCTTCCTGCTCAGGCAGCGGTTCGTCCGTCAGGCAGAAGAGATCCTGATTGCCGGAATCGAGCTCGCCCTGCCAGTAGGACTGGATCAGGCCGAAGCGGGGAAAATGCCAGACGATGCCCGCCGGAAACCCCGCAGACAGTGCCATCAGCGCCTCATGAACTGCCCGAAAATCGACTGCCTGCGGGAACCTCAGTTTCTGAAAGACAAAATGAACCCTGAGGTCGTTGTCGTTTGAGAGCGTGTCCCGGATGTGCTCGGCTTTGTCCGTCTCGTCCAGGCCCGACGCGGCTGCCTCTGCTTCGGCGGCGCGTGCCGCCTCCCCGAAACGGGCAACGAAGCCTGAATTCCTGACCCAGTCGGCGGGCCGCATCAGACTTGCCTTCCCGGTATCAGAAACATGCAGGATCCGCAGAGTACGCGCAAAGCGCATGATCTGAGCCAGTTGCCTGGTGAGCCCCGCTGCACCGGTCAAAGGTGGCGCGCCTGCTTCAGTGACGAAATTCAGGAACGGGACCTCGACGACAAACATGTCGTGCTTCAAACGGACACTCATATCCCACAAAAGCGATTTCAGCCTGTCGAAGTCGCTATAAGGGTCAGTGTATGCGTCTGAATAATTCACCGGACGATCGGCGCGATCAGCAAAAAAACGCGGCAGGCCTGTAACATCTGCCACCTTACGTCCGGAATAGGACGACCAGGCTGGAGCTGTTGTCTTCTGCGCGACATGGAAGTGCATCACTTCCGACGGCGGGGGAAAGGCAAAATCCCGGCTGCGCAGATACTCATCCGAGCGCTCGCTGAACCAGCGGCTGAGGTGCTTCAGGCTGCCCGAAATCTCGATTCCCAGCGGCATGCCTGTTTCTTCTGCCGGGAAGTATGTTTCTGCATATTCCTCAAGCAGCACGTCCAGATCATCTGAAAAGCGATGCGTCGGATAGACGAATACATGGTCACCGAAAGTGCGCAGCACAGCATGACCTGTGCGCGACTGGCTGCGGACAGCCTCGATAAGGCTGGCAGGCAGAGCCTTGCATGTGTCCAGAGGCAGGTCGTGCGAAATGAAAACAAGCGTTTGCCCGCTCGCCGAAAGCCGGCGAGGCGGACGAACGTCACGCACGGCATGACTGTTATCGACGCGGTGCAGAAAAAATGCGTCCGGGACCCTCCGCTTTCCGGCATCCCGGAATAACCGCTTGAGATCTGACGCAAGACTTCGGGGATGCACCTTCAGGATCGCCAGAGGCCTGTCATCGATGCCGATGACGCGGTGATGGTTGCGCATCAGCAAGGCGCCATTGGCAAACATAACGGGCTGGAACACATCCCCGCCCATGACACCATAATCGAAAGTGAACTCCACCACCGACCAGGCCGCGTCGAAGGTCTCCCCGGTCACGGCAGGACGGGCTTCTGAAAACTTCTCTATCACGGCATTGGCGAGAGGAAAGAAACCCGGAATGATGAGACTGAATTCGCCATCAGCCGCCTTCGCCTCGATGAGGTGCGCCAGGAAGGTCGCCGCGTCCACCGCTTCCAGAAATTCGAGGCTGGCCTCCGAAGACTCGCAGGCCGCCTGAAGGGCTTCCAGGAAATCTGATATCATGCCTGCCCTGCGCCCGCCCCTCGTCTTGCCTCTATGTCAAGCGCAAGGGCGAGAGCCGCCGCGGGGCTTTGACGGTTCTCATTTAGAGCTGCGCTGGCGAGCCGGGAAGCAGACAGAGCAGTCTGGCCGGGCCAGAACCTGGCGAGACCCATCAGGTCGGTAAGCACCGTAATGGAACCTGACAGGCGGTCGCAGGGATGGAAACAGGGGGGCGTCACGACAAATCGTATACCGCCGCCCCTCACCTGGCGCAGACAGGGTTCCCAGTCCAGGATGTAGAGGTTGTCCCCGGAGATGATCAGGTTCTTGGGACAGATATCCCCGTGCACGAGTTTACTCGCATGAGCCTTGTCAATCAGGCGGGCGAGCCGGTCTCTCTGGCACGGCGCAAGGTGTCTCCGGGAGCCGCCGGCCGGAATGCGCCTGGAGACACGCGTCAGCGTCGTGCGCCCGAATTCGAACCTGACCTCAGGCCCGAACCGGCTGGTAAATGTCTCGATGGCAAGGCATCGGCGCTCTAACGCCTCGCGCGTGCAGATCAGATCAGCCAGATTGTAGGTCTTCCGGATATCTGAATTCCCCATGGCCGGCCCCGGTCGGACAAATCAGCATGTACCGCCCTGTGAAGCCGGCACTTTGTTACAAATGCAAGTGGATTTGCGCACCCCGCCCGGACACCGTCTGTCTGCGCATGAACGCTCATCCCGGCCGGGATGCAGACCTGCCTTCATGGCCCGCTGCCCCGGGGCACTCGCGCGCGGGTTGAACTTCGCGGCGCCGCAGCCGAGCCCGGTTGACACGGGTGTTCAGGACCGGGTCAATACCGCCGGAAAAACGGAGTGCCCGCAGACCGGCGCGGCAGTGAACACGGGGAATATCATATGATGGCAGTTTCGGGCGCGCTGCGGGCAGCGGTGCTGGCACTGACGGTGATCGCAATCGGCGTGTCGCAGCCGGGGCCAGCTGCGTCACAGGGCATCCGGCAGACCACCGGGACCTTCGAGGACAAGTTCCGCCAGCTCGACGAAGTGCTTCCGGATGCGAATGTCTACCGCACCGCCGGCGGCGAGCCCGGGCCGCAATACTGGCAACAGAAGGTCGACTACCGCATCCGTGCCACGCTCGACGAACCTGCGCGCCGGCTCAATGCAACCCAGACCATCACCTATACCAACAACTCACCAGACACGCTGCGCTTTCTCTGGCTGCAGCTGGACCAGAACATTTTTCGCCGGGATTCCATGGCAGAAACGACGGTCGACTTCGGCGGGCTGGGCAATCGCGGCCCGACCAATGTCGCGCCGGGCGGGGCGGAGGCGCCCAAGCTCTCATTCGCCGAACTGCGCCGCCAGCACGCGATGGCTGACAATGACTACGGCTATGACATCCTCACCGTCACCGGCCCGCGCGGCGCAGCCCTGCCCCACACGATCGTCGGCACCCTGATGCGTATCGACCTGGCGACCCCGCTGCGGCCGGGCCAGTCGACCACCTTCGACATGGAATTTGCGTTCAACATCGTGGAAGAAGACGCTGTCTCGGCGCGCTCGGGCTATGAGCATTTCCCGGACGACGCGCGCGAGGGCGGTAACGACCTCTTTCTCCTGGCGCAGTGGTTTCCCCGCCTCGTGGCCTATTCGGACTATGAAGGCTGGCACAACAAGGAGTTCCTCGGGCGCGGCGAGTTCACGCTCGAATTCGGCGACTACGACGTCTCCCTCGTGGTGCCCGACGATCATATTGTCTCCTCAACCGGGGTTCTGGCTAACCCGAACGACGTCCTGACCGCGGCGCAGCGCCGCCGCCTCGAAGAGGCGAAGACGGCTGACCGGCCGGTCTATATCGTCACGCCCGAAGAGGCGCTGGCCAACGAAAGCTCGAACCCGACCGGGACCAGGACCTGGCGTTTCACGGCGAAGAACGTCCGGGACTTCGCCTGGGCCAGCTCTCGCAAGTTTGCCTGGGACGCCAGGGGCTACGCCCAGCCGGGCGCCGCTCAGCCGCTCGTGATGGCCATGTCTTTCTGGCCCAAGGAAGGCGGCGACCTCTGGGCGAAGTATTCGACCGCGGCCGTCATCCACACGATGGAGGTCTATGGCCGGTTTTCCTTCGACTATCCCTATCCGACGGCCCAATCGGTCAACGGGCCCGTGGGCGGCATGGAATACCCGATGATCACCTTCAACGGCCCGAGAACCAAGCTGCAGGAAGACGGCTCGCGTACCTACACGATGGCGGAGAAGGTGTTCCTTGTTGGTGTCGTGATCCACGAGATCGGGCACATCTATTTCCCGATGGTGGTCAATTCCGACGAGCGCACCTGGACCTGGATGGACGAGGGGCTCAACAGCTTCCTCGACTCCGTCGCCAGTTACGAGTGGGACCCGGACATGCCATGGGGCTCGGGCCTGCCGCGTGACATCATCGGCTACATGACCTCCTCGACCCAGCAGCCGATCATGACCCACTCAGACTCGGTCACCTCGCTCGGCCCCAACGCCTATTCCAAGCCGTCGGCCGCGCTCCATGTCCTGCGCGACGTGGTCATGGAGCGTGAATTGTTCGACTTTGCGTTCCGCGAATACGCGCGGCGCTGGAAATTCAAGCGCCCGACGCCGGCCGATTTCTTCCGGACGATGGAAGAAGCCTCGGGCGTCGACCTCGACTGGTTCTGGCGCGGCTGGTTCTACACCACCGAACACGTCGACGTCTCGCTCGACGCCGTCTACCGGATGCGCCTCGATACCCGCGACCCCGACATAGATAACGCCCGCCGCCGGCAGGAAGAGGCCGACAAGCCCCTGCCGATCGGTGTGCGCCTCGACCGCGAAGAAGCCCGCCCGGTCTGGGTCGAAGAATTCCCGGACGTGCGCGACTTCTACGACGAGAACGACGTCTACACCGTGACCAACAAGGAGCGAAACGCCTACGCAGAATTCCTCGAAGGGCTCGAAGACTGGGAGCGTGACGCGCTGGAGCGCGCGGTTGCTGAGGACAAGAACTACTATGTCCTGCAGTTCTCCAACCTCGGCGGGCTGGTCAGCCCGCTCCTCCTCGAGATGACCTTCGCCGACGCCAGCACCGAAGCCGTTAAAATCCCGGCGGAGATCTGGCGCCGCAACCCGCACCAGGTGCGAAAGCTGTTCGTGTTCGACCGCGATAAGGAACTCACGGGCGTCGTCATCGACCCCGAATGGGCGACCGGTGACGCGAATACCGAGAACAACCACTATCCGCGCCGCATCATCCCGAGCCGGGTCGAAACCTTCAAGCAGGAGCGGTCAGGCTTCCCGCAACGCGACATCATGGCGGACATCAGGACGCCGCTGAAGGCTGACGAGGAGGCTGCGGGCGAGGCGGCGCAGGACGCAGCGGGCGAGAACGCGGCGGCAGGGGACGCCCCGGCGGGCGATCAGGACGGGGCTGCTGCGCCGGCCCCGGCCGAGCCGCCGGCAACGCAATGACGGGCGGGGCGGGCCGGCTCCTTAAGGCGTTGGCCGGACTTGCGATCGCACTGGCGGCCGGGCTCAGTCTGGCGGGCGCTGCATCCGCCCACCAGCAGAAGGCGGCGATTACCGAAGTGTCGGCCAACCCGCGCACCGGCCTGCTGGAGATTGCGCACCGGTTCTACATCCACGATGCCGAACACGCGCTCGGTATCCTGACGGGGCGGCCCGTGAACCTTCATGCCGAGGCCGGGGACCGTGACCTCTTCGCCGCCGCCGTCGCGGGAAGTTTCGCCCTGACCCGGCCGGACGGCGGCGCCGTCGCCCTCGTCCTCCTCGGCACCGAGGTCGAGCGCGGCTATCTGTGGGTCTATCAGGAGGGGCCCGCCGACGCCCTCACCGACGGCCTCGAAATCCGGGCGGACGCGCTTCGCGACGTCTGGCCGGAGCAGATCAATACCGTGAACATCCGCACGAATGCCGGCGTCACCAGCCTCCAGTTCCAGGGCGCGGCGCAGACCCTCAGGGCCCGGCTGCCTCAGGACGGGGGCTGATCTCAGCCGGCGCGGTTTGCCAGGATCATGGCGTCCGGCATTTCCCGCGGCCGCCCGGGCCGCTTTCACCGCCGACAGCGGGAGACGGATCTGCGGCCGCGCCGGACTTTGCTCCCCGCGCGGCGTCATCAGCTGGCCCCGCGCCTTCTGAGAAAGCTGCCCGGGGGGGGCCTCGCCTCAGATGGGCTGAGCCAGCGCCGGCGCGCCGCTTCGCAGTCCTTCAACAGGCCTCCCGTTCAGCAGGCAGTTTGCTCTGTGGACAGACAATGGGTCCCGCGAGGTGTTTCTGGCCAGGTCCGGCATGGGGCCGTTCGAGGTGAACCGGGGCGGGAATATCCCGCCTGCAGGCGGGCGCGGATTTCTGGCTGACGGATCTGCGGGGATGATTAGTGTTGCAAATGGCAGATAATCTGCTTGGTATGGCCATCAGGGCTGAACGGAAGAACCATTATGAGCGACACAACCCCTATTTCGGTTGATCCCAGTTCCAAAGGCAACGCCAACCTTATCTATATCCTGTACCTGGTTGCGATCGTGGTCGGCGTCACCAGTCTCGTCGGCGTGATCATCGCCTACACCAGCAAAGGCAAAGGCGATCCCGTTCTCGACTCCCACTATAACAACCAGATCAATATCTTCTGGAAGGGGCTGCTCTATTCGCTGATCGGCTTCGTACTGATGGCCGTTCTGATCGGGTTCCTCATTCTGCTGGCAACTCTGGTCTGGTACATTATCCGCTGCGTCAAAGGCATGCAGGCGCTGTCTGCCGGACAGCCGGTTGAAAACCCCGGAAGCTGGCTCCTTTAATCAGGCAGGACACGCCTGTGCTGGCCGCACGCGCAGGCCATGAGCGAGGCGTATGAAGCTCAAAACAGCCCGCGCAGGGGGCGCCGGAAACCTGCCGACGCGGCCGGATGCGCCGCCCCCGGATGAGCGCAATGTTCAAGGCAGCGCCGCGTGCCCGGCGCGGCGGGACACATTCCCGGGTCAGGCACCGGGGCCGGCAGCTTTTCAGCGCTGAAGGCAGCCGCTATCGTTTCATCACCGAGGCCAGGCAGCCTTCGGGGCCGCCGGCGCGGTTCAGCCAGCCCGTTCCTGCCAGGAGGATGCACATGACCGAAACCCGCCATTTACTGGTTGACCGCCAGGCTTCGATTGTCACCGTGACGCTCAACCGCCCGGAGCAGCGCAACGCATTGTCGCTGCCGCTGATTCTGGAGCTGACCGAAGTGTTGCAGGACATCGCCGGCAGCGATGCGCACGGAGTGATCCTTGCCGCCAATGGGCCGGTGTTTTCGGCCGGGCATCATTTTGCCGACATGGCCGGAAAAAGCCATGACGAGGTGCGGGCGCTGTTTCGCATCTGCACTGAGATGATGGATTGCGTGCAGGCCTTGCCACAACCGGTGGTGGCCCGGGTGCAGGGCCTTGCCACTGCGGCGGGCTGCCAGCTTGTTGCCACCTGCGACCTGGCCGTGGCGGGGACAAGCGCGGGTTTTGCGCTTCCCGGCGGCAAGGGCGCCCTGTTCTGCCATACGCCGCTGGTGGCGGTGGCCCGCAACCTCGGCCGCAAGCGGGCGCTGGAGCTGGCGATGACCGGGGATCCCATCGATGCCCGGACCGCGGCCGACTGGGGCCTGGTCAACCGCGTGGTGCCCGATGACCAGCTGGAGGCTGCCACGCTCGACCTGATCACCCGCGCCACCCGCGGACAGGCCGGGTCCAAGGGTTGTGGCAAGCAGGCCTATTACCAGCAGATCGAGTTGCCGCAGTCTGACGCCTATGCGCGGGCCGGCGATGTCATGGCCGAAAACGCTGTCGGCGCCGCCGCGCAGGACAGTTTCCGCGCCTTCCTCGATAAACGAAAGCCTTGAGCTGTCTGGCATCAACGGCAAACGAGGCCTTCGCCGACGCACTGTCTGTACACGGAATATCTCATAAGCTGTTGTCATCTGCTCGCAGGAGCGAAAGCCGGCGACGGGCAAGGCCTCGCTCCTGTGCAGGCGCCCGCGCACAGTCCCGCATCAGGACGTGCAGCGGGGTTGGCCCTGCATCAGCAGGCAACCTCAGCCCCGTAACCCTTGTCCAGAGCCTGCGCTGGTTTCCCGCCATTGATGCAAACAGCACGGGCATAACCGTTCGCCATGCCCGGTGCAGAGACCGGCCCTGCGCCGCATCACGAGGCACCCCGCTGACAGGCAGCGCAGCAATTACGCGCGTGTCGGCGCGCCTGGCCGCGTGAAGCCGCCTTCAGGGCAGGCCTGGAAAGGCTTTGCCCCTTCCCGTCTGGCGCGGGTCAGGCGGACGAGGCGGCCGCTGATGATCCCTGCCGCAGGTACAGAAGGGCAAATCTGCATCGCAGCCCCTTGGGCAGCCATTGGCCGGGGGCCGTCAGCAATAGGGGTTTCCCGGACGGCACTGCACGGTCGGGTAGCGGACCGAGTCCATGAAGTTGGAGAAGTTCGCCTTATCGGCGGGCGAATAAGCGGTGTAGGTCGTCGTTGAGGGAGGCGAGAAGGCGGAGTAGCCGCCATAGGCGCCGGAAGAATAACTGCCGGTCGCGCTGAGGGCCGAGACGCCGCGCGCGGCAACGGACAGGATGGCAAGGACACCTTCTTCGAGGATGGACATGCCTGAAGCGCTGCCTGCGGAGGGCTGCGGGAGGGAGGAATTGTAGATGGCGTAGTAGGGCTCGCAGGACACAAAGAAGTCCAGCTCAATGCAGCTGCGCGCGAGCAGCTTCATCGCAGCGTCCGGGTCCGGTGTCCCGAAGGCCGGCGACATACTGATGACGGCGAGGTTATGACAGGCGCGCGGATCGCGAGCCTGGCAAAGTTGCCCAAGGTAGAATGAACTGTGCTCCCTGTCGGCCGGCGTTGCATCCGCAGCCGAGAGCGCGGCTACGGCGCTCATGCGGCATGCCACGTCAAGCAGGCGGCCGCAGGCTACCCTCAGGCTCTCCAGCGCGCCATCGACATCACGGGGCACAAGACGCCCCTGGAAGCGAAGCCGCCCGGCGTTGTAGCAGGCATAGAACTGGCCATAGCGGCAGGCGAGGTCCTGCAGCCGCAGCGCGTCAGCCCCGTGACCGTCCAGCTCAAGGGCGATGCCTTCTTCCAGTACACTTGAGGCGAGAGCGAGCCGCTTGTCTCCTGCGCCGCCAAGATTATTCCTCTCGGCCCGGGCATAATAGTCGAGGGCCTTCGCCGGATCCTTGCTGACGCCGTATCCGACCTCAAAGATATAGCCCAGGGAGACCTCGGCATCAGCCGTGCCGGCGTCTGCCGACTGCTCGATCAGGCGAAGCCCCTCTGCGGTATCGCGCGCTACGCCTTCGGCTGTCAGCATCATGTGACCTGCGTTGTAGGCAGCCTGGGGCTCACCTGCGGCGGCGCCCCTGCGGTACCATTCAAGGGCGCGCGTCCTGTCCTGTGCAACGCCGATACCAAGATCGTAGTAAAGCCCGAGATTGTAGAGGGCGAGCGGGTGGTCCTGGCTCGCCGCTCGCTCGAACCAGATCATGGCTTCGCCCTTGGACGGCTCTACGCCCTGGCCGAATGAATACATGCTGCCCAGCGTGTACTGCGCCGGGGCGTGACCGCCCTCGGCAGCCTGCCGGACAAGTTCGAATGCCCTGGTGTAATCTCCGGCGTTTCCGGCCTCCATGCCCCTCTCAAACAGCGTCTGGACGCTCTGGGCGTTAGCTGCGGCCGAAAACAGGGACAGGCAGACAAGGACCGGCGTCAGGAAGCGGAACATGGTGATGTCGCGAAACGGGCTTTCAGGTGGATCGGCGGCTGTGCTGTTTCCAGTCTACCGGCCTTCCCGCCGCGGATCCATAGCAAGCCCGTACGGCACGGCCTGCAGAGCGTCGGAGCGCAGGCGCGGTTGTGCAGGCGCTGAACGAACGCGCGCGTTTACAATGCGAGGGTTAGTCTCAGGAGGCCGGAGGATGTCCGGAAACGCTCCTGAGCAGGACAAGAGGCGCTGTTCCGGGATCGACCCGCCTGATACACGGCGCGCCGACCTTTCCTGAGGCGTATGTCCGGCGTGTTCTCAGGCCTGCCGTCGCGATTTACGCAAGTCCGGACCTCGCCGGGGAGCGTCATGAAGGCGATTGTCCAGCCGGCGATCGTCCAGGCCGTAGCGCGGCAATCAGGATGAGACGCCACCCCACTCTTCCCGCAACGCCCGTCCCTGGCTTCATCAGGAATGTTCCCGGAACCGATCGATCGTCACTGCAGAAGCCGGCGGCGCTGCCGATAGCCTGAACGGCGCCGGGCGTCCGGCGCAGACGGGCGAATGCGCTTTAGAACAGCGAACGAGGTACTGGCCCGAAAAGTGCGAAGCGGTTTTCGGTTAAGCCAGCGCGATAACCCGGGTGGCCGTGCCGGCGAAGAAGACTGTATCGAACCTATTGTGAACACGCAGCAGCGGGGACCCGGTGATAACGCCCCATTCCCGGGCCGGCGGCGCGGTCTGCGATCATTGGCCCAGACTTTCGGCCGGGACCCCCAGCCGCTGGCGGATGGACGCCAGAATTGTGTCCGCCTGATCCGGACCCAGGACGTCGTAATAAATCTGATTGGGTACAATCCCGCCGAGGAGGATATCGGCTGTCAGGCCGGCCTCGAGGCTGAGCCAGGTGGCAGCGTCATTCCGTCCCGGACCGGGTAGCTGCCGGGCCTGCATAAGGCGCGTCCTCCAGGCCGAACGGAAATCAGAATTCTTCCGCACCCTGTCGGTGATGGAATCGCCCTGCGTCTGCTCGAATGCCGCGCGGAGTTCGCCCGCGAGAGCGAGACGGGCCTCTCCCCATTTTTCGGGGCTTTCAACAGCGTAGGCGGCTAACTTCTCCAGCCCCTCCCCGCCTGTCCGGAGATAGAAATCCAGCACAGTTTCATTCCCCACCGGCCCGGCGGCGCGATCCTGCGCCTTTTTCGCCGCTGCCGCGAAGGCCTCGCTCGTGAGGCCCGCAGCGAGGGCGGCGCGGGAGGCGGGCGGCAGGCTTCCTTTGCGCGCAAGGTCATTGGGGTTGAACTGAGGGTCCCTGGCTGCCCCGATGATGAGATCAAAGCTCTCCTCCTGAAGGGCCGCAACGAGGGCCCGCTCCGCCTCGTCATAGGCTTCGTCCTTCATGACTGCGTTCATGAAGATCTCTGTCTGGTCCGGCGTCCAGGCGTTCCCCGGGTTCATGTTGTAGATGTACTGCAGGGTCCGGAACACGTCCTTGTTGACCCCGTCGATGCGCTGCGGCTCGGCGTAAGCGGGAGCGGCGAGGAAAAGGGCTGCAGCCGACAGGCAGCAGAAACGCGCTCTCCGGGACATGCAGAACTTCTCCCCGCCAGATTGCGCCAGGTTACGCAGGAGAAATTATCGTCCGGCAGGGCTGCGTCAACCTGAGTGGAGAACATCGGGGCAGACGATCATCGGTCATCGGGTTCGATCCTCGTTCGGGGGTGCGTGTTGCAACACAACCCTTACCCGGATGCTCCGATGACCACCCCTCCCGCTGACCGCGCCCCGGGCGCGCGCAGACCCTTGCGGTCCGCGCGCCCGAAGCGCTCCGTCAGCGAATTTCCGCCGCTCCGGTAAGCGCTGCCGACGCGAAAGCCGATCAGAGGCTCGCGCCTGCCGGCATCCATCCTCCAGACTGGATCGACAATCAGCTCCTGCTCAGATTTCAGCCAGGAACGTGAATATTGCTTAATCCTTATACAGAGGAACTTGCCCGGAAGATACCGCGTGCCCGCTCCGCGGGTAAGCGCCGGAGCCCGCAAAACGCATAGCAGGGCACCAGGCCGAAGGCCGCAGAATTTAGAAATGTAAGAGGGCCAGAAGGTAACGCTTCCTAGGGAAGCGTCCTCGCAAGGCGCAACCCCAGATCGTAGTTCCGGAAGCCGGGCGAGCCCCAGTTGCGGACGGCGGAACGCAGGTACTGCAGGGAGTTGTTCCACGCGCCGCCGCGGTACACGCGGCTGGAGCAAGAACTTTTCCTGAACGCAGAGCCATCCGATGGCTGTCCCCGATAGCCGGGCTCATAACAGTCCTCTACCCATTCCCACGCATTACCATGCAGGTCGTGAAGACCGAACCCGTTCGCAGTTTTGCCGCCGACAGGCTGTGTGCGCCATCCTGAGCCGGAGCCAAACCAGGCAAAGTTTCCAAGACGGCTCTCATCATCCCCGAAGCTCCAGCGTGCTTTGCTGCCAGCCCGCGCCGCATACTCCCATTCCGCTTCCGTCAGGAGACGGTACCGGTCCGAACGGCCCGTCAGGCCCGTCTTCTGATTGAGCCAGGTGACGTAGGCCTGCGCGTCTTCCCAGCTCACATTCGTCACCGGACGGCTGCCCTGGCCAAACCCGTCATCCTCCGCCGCAGGGCACGCTCCCGCAGAAACGCACGCAGAATACTGGCTCCACGTCACCTCATACCTGCCAACTGCAAACTCATATCCAATCCGGACACTCCGCTGAGGGCCTTCATCCTCAAAACCGCCCGTCTCATCCAAGGGCGAACCCATCATGAAATTCCCGGAAGGCAGGACAACCATCTCAGGGCCCTCGCCCGAGCCAGAGGTAAAACCATCCCGGAACACCGTCCCGGGGGCTCGCGTCGCAAGCCGCTCAATCTCTGATGTCCCGGGACGGAGGACCAGGTCGGAAAGCGTCCGGGAAAGACGGAACCCCGTCATGATGCCCCGGTCCGTGGGTGCGTACCAGTAGCGATTGGCGGAATGGAGGCCCTGCGGAATGTTGAACCAGGAACCGCCGCGGGCCGCACGGCTTTCACAATCTGGAGCTGCTAGCGCTGTTCCATTTGTCGGCGCGCCCAGATAACTGCCTGCCCAGCAATCCTCCACCCACTCCCAGACATTGCCATGAACATCGAACAATCCCCACGGGTTGGCCGTACGCCCGCCGACAGGCTGGCTCCTGGAGGAAGAATTGCCCGAGAACCAGGCGTGATTGCCAAGCTGGCCCTCAGCCTCACCAAAGCTCCAGCGCGTCGAGGTCCCACCCCGCGCCGCATATTCCCACTCAGCCTCAGACGGCAGACGATACGCGCCCCGCGTCTGACCCGACACATACCCCGCATACGCCCGCGCATCGTTCCAGTCGACGTCGATCACCGGACGACGGCCCTTGCCCCAGCCGGCGTCACCGCCTGCAGACGTGCAGCGCCCCGCCGCGACACACGCCTCCCACTCTGCCCACGTCGTCTCAAACCGGCTCATGGCAAACCGGCTCACGCTCACCTGCCGCTGCGGCCCTTCATCAACGTTACGCCCTGTCTCCGTAGACGGACTGCCCATCTCGAAACTGCCGCCGGGCATCACAACCATCTCAGGACACGCTTCACACTCCCGGAACAACGCAAAATCAGGCAGGGTCGCAGGGTCAACACTGATCACAGGCGCGCGCGTCGAGGCAGGCGTCGTGCGCGCGTCCAGGACCTCTGCCTGCGCGGGCATTATTGCGCCTGCGAGCCCCGCGGCCAGAAGTGCCGCCGCCGCAAGCGTGCGGCCAGGGCCGGAGTGAGAAAGCAGTGTGAACATAGAAGACCCTTCAAGACTGCCGCGGTACTTGCCCCAGCCGCCCTCTGTGTAGCTGTCTTTAGGGCATATTTTTGGCAACGTGGCGCCGCATTCCCGGCGCGGGAATGCACGCGCGGCGGGCTTTGAGCAGAAGGCGCCCGAGCGACTGACCAGAAAACACCCCCTCAATAAACGGGCCCGCCTGCGGCGAGAAAGCCCGGGCGCCTGAGTGAGGCGCCGCTGGATCTGATGACCTGCCGGGAGCGCCCTCCAGCTTCAGGCCTGGTGCGCACGTTGCCGCACTCGCAGTCAGTGGGCACATCGAGCCCGGTCACTTCCAGCGCCCCAGGGCCAGTGCAAGCTGGATTGTGAGCCGGCCCGACGCTGTCTTTGCCGCGCGACAGCGCAGTCCGGCGAAAACGATGAGGCCCGGCCGCTTCGCTGATGCCTTCGATCCTGGCTGCCGCGCGTCCTTGCAGGTTGCGGACAGGATCGCAGACAATACCTGTATCGGGGCGGAATCGAGAACTCAGTCGATACCGGAGTTTGATGTTTTGTGCCTCTTCTGCGAGGCGTAAACAGTTGCCGTCTTCGCAGAGCTATCCGGAACCAGATGTTTGTCTTCTACGACACCGAAACCACCGGCACGATCCGGGACTTCGATCAGGTCCTCCAGTTCGCAGCGATCCTGACGGACGATGACCTGGCAGAGGTCGGCCGGTTTGATATCCGCTGCCGCCTGCTGCCCTGGGTCGTTCCGGCGCCAATGGCCCTGAAGGTCACGGGCATCCCTCCGGCAACGCTGACAGATCCTTCGCTGCCAGGGTTCTATGACATGATGAGCAGGGTCCGGGCCAGGCTCGAAGCCTGGTCGCCGGCCCGGTTCATTGGCTATAATACCCTGCGCTTTGATGAGCCGCTGCTGCAGCGTGCATTCTGGCAAACGCTTCATCCGCCCTATCTCACCGTCATGAACGGCAACGCCCGCATGGACCTGCTCCCCCTGGTTCAGGTCGCCTCGTATCTTGCGCCCGGCGCACTCGCCTATCCTGTGACTGAGAAGGGACAACCCGGGTTCCGGCTGGACGCCCTCGCACCGCTCAACGGATTTGCACACGACCGGGCGCATGACGCGCTCGGCGATGTCGAGGCGACGATCCACATCGCGAGGCTCCTGAAAACGCGCGCCCCTGACCTCTGGGATACCGCCGCGCGGCGCGCACCCAAACAGGAAACCGTCCGCCTGCTTCAGCCTGGCACGACGGTCCTCGTCGCCGGGTATTTCGCGGGCGCTGCGTCTGTCTGGTGGGGGCAGAGGCTTGATCAGAAAGGCGGGTCAGGAACCAACGCCGTGATGGCGCGCCTCGACACTGACTGGGCGAGCCTTCGCACGGCAGGAGACGAAGCTCTTCGCAACGCGTTCACCGTATCGCCGGGACCGCTCCGGGACATCGGGCTGAACAAGGCACCGATCGTCTACTCGCAAGAAGAAGCACGCGGCATCTGGAAGATACATCCGGACGACGCGTGCCTGAAAAGCAGCGAGGCGCTTAAAGCCGATCCCGCTTTCTGCGCAAGGCTCGTCGCGCTGAAGGCGCAAACAGAGCCCGCCTGGCCTGAGGCTGAACACCTGGAGCAGAAAATCTTTAACGCCTTTCCGGACCGGAGCGACGCCGCCCTGATGGAGCGCTTTCACACGTCAGACTGGCCTGCGAGGGCCGATCTGGTTCGCCGGTTCAGAGACCTGCGATACCGCCAGCTCGCGCAGCGCATCGTCTATGATGGCGCCCCGGAAAAGCTCAGCAGCGAAGACCGCAATAAGGTCTCACAGGCCATCGCACAGCGCCTCTTTGCCGATCACGGCGACAACACGCCCTGGCGTTCAATTGCGGACGCGCGCCTTGAGCTTGAGACCATGGAGAGCTGCGAAGAGACACAGCGGATCTCTGCCTGGCTTGAGGCGCTTGCCCGGCGGCAGGTCCCTCAGAACTGACAGCGCCCGGCCAGGCGCCATCGGTCCTCAGGCGGAACGGGCGGGCAGCGATCTGCCTGGCGCCAAAGCCACCCTTGCGCTAAACCGGCGCGGGCCCCGGTCTCTGGCGCAGGCTAGGCTTATCAGACGGCGAGCTTGTTTCTTTTTGACTTTGCCGGCGAAGACCGCTGGAACAGGGGCAGGTGTTTCAAGGAAGACCGACATGAAGCTGATCAGCGACGACATCCTCACAGATACGGGCGCGGCCGAGCCGGTTTATCCGGCCATATACCCTGAGCTGGAGACAGACTTCGAGCTCTGGAACCCGAATTCCTGGAAACGCGGCCACCCGTACGAGCTCTACAGGCGGATGCGCGAGGACGCGCCCGTGATGTGGTCGAAGGTGCGCAGCCCTGCCTCCCGGTACTGGTCGGTATCGCGGTATGAAGACATCAAGGCTGTCGAGCTGCAGCCCGCCATCTTCTCGTCGCAGCGCGGCGGCATCAACCTCGCCGTTCCGGACCGCAGGAACTGGAAGCCCGAAATCCTGATCCGCGCCGCCATGGACAACCTGATCAGCATGGACGAGCCCGGCCACATGCAGATGCGCATCCAGCAGAAGGACTTCTTTGTCCCGGCCTATGTCGCAAAACTCCGTGAGAAGGTCCGCGCAAAGGTCGAGGCCCTGTGTGATGACCTTGAGGCTGCAGGACCGGTCTGCGACTTCGTGAAACTGTTCTCCAATGAACTGCCCCTCTACACGCTCTGCGAAATGCTGGGCGTGGACGAGGCAGACCGCCCGAAGATCGTGTACTGGATGCACTATCTCGAAATGGCGAGCCAGTTCCTCTCCAACCCCCTGACAACCTTTCTCGGAGAGCCCCTCTTCCCCTTCCGTTTCAACAAGGTTGTCGAGGAGATGTTCGCCTACGGAGCACGTGTCATGGCAGACCGGCGCGCCCATCCGCGCGAAGACCTGCTGACCGTCATCGCGCACTCGAAGCTGGACGGCGAAGACCTGCCGCAGGGCTATCTCGACGGATCCTGGCTGCTGATCATTTTTGCCGGCAATGACACGACCCGCAACTCCCTGTCCGGCACGGTCAAGCTGATGACGGAATGGCCGCAGCAGCGCGCGATCGTGCTCAGTGACCCGTCGATGATCCCGGCCATGTCTGAAGAAGCGCTCCGGATGGTCTCGCCGGTCAAGCACATGCGGCGCACCGCGCTTGAAGACACCGAGATCAACGGCCAGCGGATCGCCAGGGATGAGAAGGTCGTCATGTGGTACGGCGCCGGCAACCGCGATCCGGAGGTGTTTGCCAACCCTGACGTCTTCGACATGACGCGGGAGAATGTCTCAAAGCATATCGCGTTCGGCCACGGCGTTCACAAATGCCTCGGCGCAAGGGTGGCGCAGATGCAGTTGCAGGTCGCTTACGAACAGCTGTTTGCCCGCTTCCCGAAGATCGAGTTCACGGGCGACATCAAGTACGGGCCCAACGCCCTCGTGCACGCGATCTCGAAGCTTGAGGTCAACCTCTATGGAAGCGGCAACGGGCGCCCGGCAAAGGTGCAGGTGAAGGCTGCGGCGGCGGGTTCGTGAGCGCTGCGCCGTGCGGGCCGGTTTCCGGAAACAGGAAGCCGCCTCCTGCTTTCCGGGCCGGCGCCCGGCCCTGAGCCGTCCATGGGCCAGGCCTCAGTTGAGGCGCCTCACCAGGCCCCCTCAAAGTCCGGGCGGGTAACTGACCACTGGGTCACGGGCAATTTTTGAGTCCGGCCGCGGGCGCCTGCGGGTGAGGCGGGCGCCGATCCGTCAGGACTGAGCACCGGGCCCACCCCCTCGCCTTCAGCGAGGGGCGCAAACGGATTGAGCGGCTCACCGGCGAATACTTTTTCCGCCGAGGCCCGGAGTTGCCGAGGCGTGGCTGCGGGTGCGCCGCGCGCCCGCGTCCCGGGGCGGAGCGAACCTTTGCGTCCGGCCCGCGCCGCGTTCGTGCGCCAGATTCGCCGCCGCTTCCTGCCCCCTTTACCAGCGCGCTCAGTGCAAGCTAGGAAGCCGGCCCACGCCTCAGCACGCAGAGAGGTGGCTCGGGAAATTTGAACAGGTTGGTTAGGTGAGATTTCTGCCTGCAGATCGGCTATTTTGCCGAGCACAGGAGACGACCATGCCCAGACGACCGCGCCGGAATCACAGTCCGGCTTTCAAAGCGAAGGTG
>WGNP01000018.1 GCA_016124495.1 Hyphomonas sp.
GATGGAGCGCTTCGCCCGCTCCAGAAGAACTCAAAGAAACAATGGTTTGTCGGCGTGCCTGGCTCGGCGCCTCAGCGCGTCAGATAAGCACCATGTAAGCACATAGCCGTGCCAATGCACCTTGCCGGGGTCACCTCCGGCAAAGCCAGTGCGGTTCAACGAAGTTCTACCCGAGGTCCTTAAGAGGCCAGAGTCCCTATACGAATGAGGGACGCCAGAGGTTCGGGTCACTTCGGGCATCCTGCTCGCTTGCAGTATCAGCAGCTCGATCCGCTACCGGGCGGGGTCAGGTAAGGCATCCTGCCGGGAGCCGGGTTCGATCAGCCGGGCTGTCCCAAAAGGGCGGCCGGCAGGATACAAATCGCCGGGATTTCTGCCGGCTTCATTTTCTTCGGTCTTTTGCTTTGATACGCGATTGCGTATTAACTTGATTTATACGAGAACGCGTATATGATCGCTTTATACGCAAATGCGTATTGAGGAGTGCGCGTTATGGTAGATCTCGTCCGGAGTCCAAGAATGGCGGGCGCGCTGGTGCGCAAGGCCCGGCTTGCGCAGGACTTGACCCAGAAGGAACTGGCGGCCCGGATGAATGTGCGTCAGGCAACCATCTCAAAGCTGGAAAGCGGCGAGCCTGCGACGCGTATGGCGGTGCTTTTCGATGCGTTGGCGGCCCTCGGTTTGGAACTCGCCGTAACAGCGCGAGACGGAAAATCAGGCTTCCAGGACATGTTCTGATGGCGCGCCGGTCCAATGCCCAAACCTTAAGTGTTTTCCTGAACTCCAGGCTCGTCGGAAATCTCAAGCGTGCCGCTTCGGGTGCCATAACATTCAGCTATGACGAAGCCTGGCTCGCCTTGCCCGGTTCGATGCCTGTGTCGATCTCTCTGCCGCTCACGGGTGAGGACTTTCGCGGAGCGTCCGTCATCAATGTTTTTGAGAACCTCCTGCCAGATGCCGAGCAGGTCCGCCGCAATGTCGCCGAACGCCTGGGGGCAGCTGGCACTGACGCGTTCTCACTGCTTTCCGTTGCAGGCCGCGATTGTGTCGGGGCGCTTCATTTCCTGCCAGAAGGCGAGACGCCCGGGCTGGCAGGGGAGGTTACGGGAGATGATCTGACCGAAACCGAAATCGCTGCGATTGTCCGAAAGCTGCGTGTCTCTCCGCTCGGGATGGAACGCGAAGATCAGGAATTCCGGATATCGATTGCGGGTGCGCAGGACAAGACTGCCTTGCTCAGGACCGGGGGAAGGTGGCAGCGCCCGACAGGGACAACCGCAACCACGCACATCCTCAAGCCCGCCATTGGGGTCCTGCACAATGGGTTTGACCTCGCCGACAGCGTACAGAACGAGTTCCTGTGCCTGAAACTCTGCGCTGCATTCGGGCTTGAAGTTGCTGAAGCGTCTATTGAACGGTTTGATGACCAGATCGTTCTGAGCGTTACGCGATTCGATCGTCTTTGGACGGACGATGGCCGCCTTCTCAGATTGCCGCAGGAGGACTTCTGCCAGGCATTTTCGGTACCTTCGACTCTCAAGTACCAGAGGGATGGTGGCCCCGAAGTGCTGGCGATTCTCGAAAGGCTGAAAGAAAGCGATTTGCCAATAGAAGACAGGAAGAACTTTCTGAAGGCGCAGATGGTTTTCTGGCTGCTCGGAGCAACCGATGGCCACGCGAAGAACTTTTCGATCGCGCATCGCCCGGGCGGCGGGTTCAGGCTGACGCCGCTCTATGACGTATTGTCGGCCCAGCCCCTCGCCGATGCAGGCACGCTGCGGCGCAACCGGTTCAAGATGGCCATGTCACTCGGCGCAAACAACCACTACCGCCTGGACGAGATCCAGGCCCGGCATTTCAGGGAGACTGCAGACGCCGCAGGCATGCCGGTTGGAACGGTTGAAGAGATTTGCCAAGAGCTTGAGAAGACGGTTCCGTCAGCTCTCGATCAGATTGCTTCCAATGCAGGAAACATCATTCCTGCCGCTCTCGTTGAAAGTCTGACAAATGGTGTCAAGTCGCGTCAGACGATCCTTGGACTGAACGGATCGCGGCTCTGACACCCATTTCCCAGTTCGCACATGATCGAAACGTACCTCCAGTGTTGCGAAGAATGAAAAGGCGAACATCTCTCCAGCCGAACGCGCCGAACTGATCGAACTCTGTGACCTCATCGCCGATACGTATGGAAAGTGATATGACCAGCGCCGCTGCAAGCATCAGACGAGGCCTCCGGGAGGCCTTCACCCACGCCAAAGGTCACAAGACGGGCGCACGGGTTCATCATATCGAAGTACCGGAGCCTGATGTGGCCGCAATCCGCGAGCGCTCGGGATTGTCGCAGGCTGAATTTGCCCGCAGCATTGGCGTCGCCGCAGGTACCCTGCGAGGCTGGGAGCAGGGGCGCGTTTCCTGCAGCAGCGCCTGTTTAACTCCCTGTGAAGTTGTGGTTCACACGCTGTCAGGCGAAGTCCGGCGCATACTTGCACGGAACTTGCAGAAATTCGCGAGGCAGGGCGCCCCACGGCCGCCCTTACAGTTAAAGGACATCTCCCATGCATCTCGAGCGCCGTATCCTGATCACCGGCGGGGCCGGCTTCATCGGTTCATTCCTGTGCGAGCGTCTGCTCGAGAGCGGCGCCAACGTGCTGTGCGCGGACAACTTCTTCACCGGCACCCGCACCAATGTCGCGCACCTGCTCAGCCATCCGCGCTTCGAGCTGATGCGCCATGATGTCTGCTTCCCGCTCTATGTCGAGGTCGACGAGATCTACAACATGGCGTGCCCGGCCAGCCCCATCCATTACCAGTTCGACCCCGTCCAGACGACCAAGACCAGCGTCCACGGCGCCATCAACATGCTCGGCCTCGCCAAGCGCGTTAAGGCGAAAATCCTCCAGGCCTCGACCTCGGAAGTCTACGGCGACCCGGCCGTCCACCCGCAGCCGGAAGAATACTGGGGCAACGTCAACCCGATCGGCCCGCGCTCCTGCTACGACGAGGGCAAACGCTGCGCCGAGA
This sequence comes from Hyphomonas sp., assembly GCA_016124495.1. Taxonomy (GTDB): domain Bacteria; phylum Pseudomonadota; class Alphaproteobacteria; order Caulobacterales; family Hyphomonadaceae; genus Hyphomonas. The sequence goes on from WGNP01000018.1 coordinate 3,022, forward strand.
CGCTGTTTTTCGACTATCACCGCCAGCACAAACTGCGCATCAAGGTCGCCCGGATCTTCAATACCTACGGGCCGCGCATGCACCCGAATGACGGCCGGGTGGTGTCGAACTTCATCGTCCAGGCCCTGAAGGGCGAAGACATCACGCTTTACGGCGACGGCCAGCAGACCCGCAGCTTCTGCTATGTCGACGATCTTGTTCGCGGCCTCATCAGCCTCATGGACACCGGGGACGATATCACCGGCCCGATCAACATCGGCAACCCCGGCGAATTCACGATCCGCCAGCTCGCCGAGCAGGTCATCGATCTTACGGGTTCGAAGTCAAAGCTCGTGTTCATGCCATTGCCGCAGGATGACCCGAAGCAGCGCCAGCCGAATATCGAGAAGGCGCGGGAGATCCTCGGCTGGGACCCAGAAGTCCGGCTGCGCGACGGGCTGACCAAGACGATCGCGTACTTTGACGGCATGCTTTCTGACAAGCTTGCCGCCAAGTAAGGAGCGAACATCCAGACGCATCAACCTTATGTAGTTGACACTGCGTCATCTGTTTTTTTGTTCGACGGCAATTGCGCTAGGGACCAAACCAGACGTAATACGCGAGTGTGGCCAGCGGGTCCGCAACCGAGTGAGTCCGCATGTCAATTGATCGCCTGGATTGGGATACCCTGCGCGTGTTTCGCGTGGTTGCCGAGTTGTCGAGCATGAGTGCGGCAGCTGCACGCCTCGGCGAGTCGCCACCGACAATCAGCCGGAAAATCGACGAACTTGAGAAAAGCCTGGGCACGCATGTTTTCCTGCGTTCCACACGAGGTGTCGAACTCACGGACTTGGGCAAGCAAGTTCTCCGGCACGTGCACAGCATGGCCGACGCTGCAGAAACATTGCGCCGCGAAACGGCCTCGACAGGCGCGGTCGTCACCGGTTCGATAACCCTCAGGACGGGAGATGGCCTCGGACCCTATTGGATCGCCCCGCGCCTGTCGCAGTTCCACAAGGCCAATCCCAAGGTACAGGTCCGGATGATCGTTGGTGACACGGAGCCCGATCTGCAGGGTGAGGACGCCCAGATCGCCATCAGTTTTTCAGAATCGCGCCCGAAGGGTGTCATCGCGCACAAACTGGGTGTTCAGCACTATGTCGGCTTGGCATCAGCCGGTTATCTCGCCGAATTCGGCAAGCCCGAGAACATCCACGACTACCACAAACACCGCTGTATCCTGCACACGTCCTACGTTCACCAGGTCGAGCGATGGGCGCCGCGCATGTCGGAACTGCGCAGGATGATGGATTTCGCCTTCATCACCAACTCCAGCACGGCGATTGCCGAAACCTGCGCCAAAGGCGGCGGGATTGGCATTCTCCCCTCATTCATGTCGGTACTGGACCCACGCCTTGTGCCGCTTGAGCTGCCGGAATTCGCGCCGGTCCGCTTCTGGATCAACTACACGGAACGCGTCCGGCGCCTGCCGCAGGGCATGGCGCTGATTGACTGGCTTCGGCTGCTGTTCGAGTCGCCGGAGGCCATCTGGTTCGCGGATGATTTCATCCATCCCCGCGATTACCAGGACAAAGTGCAAGAGCTGCCCCTCCCAGAAACGCCGGGACATCCGAACCTTCCGCGCGCCGGAGGCTTGCCCCGGGGAGGCGGCATCATAAGGTAAGTCACACAAGTGTCAGCGCTGAGGCCTTGGCAAACGCTTATCCTGGGGAACAACCATCGACACGCATGCCCGCCGTCCCGCAACGATCGTCGATGTAGCGCGTGCGGCGGGCGTCTCGTTCAAGACCGTCAGCCGCGTGCTGAACGGCGAGCCGAACGTGCGCGAGCCGACGCGTCAGCTGGTGCTGCAGGCGGTCAAGACGCTCGGGTACAGGGCGAATCCCTATGCCCGCAGCCTGAGGGCGGCCCAGAGCCGCATCATCGCTGTCTATTTCTCCAATCCCTCGCGAAACTATACGAGCGAAATCCAGATTGGCGTGCTGCAGCGCTGCAATGCTGAAGGGTTCAATGCCATTTTCGAGCAAGCAAGCGCCGGTCCCGAGGGGCTGGTCTCACTGCGCGGCGAGCCGAACCTGGCCGGCGTTATTCTTGTGGCGCCGCTGACCGAGGATCCTGCCTTTCTCCGGCGCCTTTCTGAAGCGGGCGTTCCGTTTGTGCGCCTCGCGCCGGTCGATGCGGCCGGGGAGACAGGCCACGTCAGCATGGACGATGAAGCTGCCGCTGCGGAAATGACGGACTATCTGATCTCGCTCGGCCACAGCCGCATCGGCTTCATTGCGGGTCCGGATGATCACCCGCAGGCGCGTCTGCGCGAGGCAGGCTACCGGGCGGCCCTCGCGCGCAACGGACTCGAACCGGAAGCAGCCCTGATGGCCCAGGGCAGTTTCCACTTCGATTCCGGCCTGCGGGCGGCGGAAACCCTGCTTGCGCTCAGCAACCCGCCCACCGCCATCTTCGCCAGCAATGACGACATGGCCGCCGCAGTGCTGGCGGTGGCTTACCGGAAGGGCCTGCGCATCCCCCAGGATCTCTCTGTGGCCGGTTTCGACGACACACCGCTCGCGTCGGTCGTGGTGCCCTCGTTGACCACGATCTATCAGCCCATCCGCGAAATGGCGGCGCAGGCAGCCGGCATGCTGTTTGGCAAGGCTGACCCGGACGCGCCGGCTTCCAGCGTGCTGCCGCATCGCCTCGTCGCGCGCGAATCCACGGCCGCGCCGAAACGCTGATCGCGGCAAGCCGGGCCATTCCCGCCGCCCTGCCTTTGGTGTAAGCGCCCCGTTGATGAACACGATCAAGCCGCTCGACCATATCGCCCGCGCCAGGTCCTATGTCCCCGGCGGCAAGCTGCATGGGGCGACAGGGCCCGTCGCCATGCTCGCCTCGAACGAGAACCCGTTCGGGCCGAGCCCGCTGGCCGTCGAAGCGATCCGCAAGGCGGCAGGCGAGGGGCTGCAAGTCTATCCCGACCCCGACTACACAGCCCTGCGCGAAGCGATCGCCCGGGCCAAGGGCATTGCGGATGCTTCCCGCGTCGTCACCTCTGCGGGCTCTGACGAAATCATCCACCTGCTGACCCAGTGCTATGCCGGCCCCGGCGACGAAGTGCTGTTCACCGAGCATGCCTTCTCGATGTACGAGGTCTCCGCCCGCGCCCACGGCGCCGCCGCGATCCGGGCGCCGGAGACGGACATGACAGCCGGCGTCAATTCGATCCTCGGCGCCGTGTCGCCAAAAACGAAAATCCTGTTTCTCGCCAACCCGAACAACCCCACCGGCACCATGCTTTCCCTAGACGGGTTGAAAACCCTGCAGGACGCCTTGCCGCCGCATGTCCTGTTCGTGGTGGATGGTGCGTATTCGGAGTATCTCGGCCCGGACTACGAAGCGGCCTTGCGAGACCTGGTCGATCGCCGCGATACCACCGTGATGATGCGGACCTTCTCGAAGATCTACGGCCTCGCCGCGCTCCGTCTCGGCTGGGCCTACATGCCGAAACCGGTTGCGGACACCTTCCAGCGCATCCGCGGTCCGTTTAACGTCAACACACTTGCCGCGGAGGCGGGCATCGCCAGCGTCGGTGATGACGCTTTCCTGAAACTTTCACGCGATCACAATACCGCCTGGCGCGGCACGATGACGGAGGCCCTGAATATTATGGGTCTGCCGGCACCGCCGTCGCATGCGAATTTCGTCGTGTGCGATTTCGGCGCCCCTGAGCGAGCCGCCGCCGCGCAAAAATACCTGAAGGATCAGTCGATCCTCGTGCGCGCCGTCGCAGGTTACGGCCTGCCCACGAAGCTGCGCATCACGGTCGGCAGCGCCGGGGACAACACGCGCTGTCTCGAGGCTCTTAAAGCCTTCACCGCGTCACGCTGAGATTATCGATAAGCCGCGTGCGCCCAAGCCAGGCAGCGCCGAGCAGGCGCGCCGTGCCCGGCGGGATCGGCGCATCATCCGGAAGGGCCGCGAGCGTGTCCTGGTCGACCAGCGCGACATAATCCACGCTGCGGAAACCCGACCGCAGAAGATGTGCCTCCGCCTCCGGGCGCACGTCCGAGGGCAGGGCGCCTTGTGACAGGCGTACTGAGGCACGGTGCAGCGCGGCAAACATCGCGCCTGCCGCGCGCCGCTCATCTGCCGAGAGATAAAGGTTGCGGGATGACTGCGCGAGCCCGTCGCCGTCGCGCCTGGTCTCGCCGGCGATGATGCGAATCGGAAACCCAAGATCGCGCACCATCCGGCGGATCACCTGCAGCTGCTGGTAATCCTTTTCGCCGAAGACCGCGACGTCCGGCTGGGCGTGCAGGAACAGGCGCGCGACCACGGTGGCGACACCATAGAAGAAGTGCGGCCGGTAGATTCCGTCCAGAAGGTCCGACATCCCGTTCACCCGAACGTCCGTAACCGAACCATCGGGATACATTTCTGCAACAGTCGGCAAATAAACCAGGTCGCATCCGGCAGCCTTCAGCAACGCAAGGTCGTCGTCCTCTCGCCTTGGGTATGTCTCAAAATCCTCACCGGGCGCAAACTGCGCCGGGTTGACGAATATGCTGGTTATGGTGCGGCCCGCGTTTTCCTTCGCTTTTTCAACGAGCGAGAGATGGCCTGCATGGAGGGCCCCCATGGTGGGCACAAAGCCGACCGTTTCGGCTGCGGCTTTCCAGGTACGCACGTGCTGCTGCAAGGCCGTACGCGTGCGCACGACGGCGAAGGACTTTTCTGTCTTGGAATTCACTTTTATCCTGTCCCGCATCAGGCTGTTGTAAACGGGTTGTTAACCCATAGGCCGGAATTTCCAAGTCATGACAAACCGCATCGTTAACATCGTCCGTTCGCTCGCCATGTACGGGGCCGTCTCGCTGGGCCTGGGCAGGGCCCGTATCGATATCCGCGAGCCGGATGCCTTGCGACGCGGCGCTGAACCGGAAGATCCCGGCGACGACTGGATGTTCGATCGTCGGCCGGCGGCGGTTTCTGCCGAAGCCCACATGCTGGATCAGGAATACGCCAGGGTGTCCGGCGCGCTGGCGAGCCTGCGGACGGTCCTGTCGAACCTTACGAAGATGCCGCTGCACGCCGAGGAGGCCTGCATGCCCCTCGCAGCCTCCCCGGCGGCCTTTGATCCCGCGCTGTTCGACGAGATTGCCCCGCCGGTGGCGCTGCTTACGAATGTTGTCGCATTCGATGAAGATGGCCTGTTCATCGAAAGCTCCCTAACACTTCAGAAACCCTCCACGTTTACTGAATCACTCTCACGCGTTGCGTGATTTGTTGGTTTAGCTGGTCCCGGGCCATGCTGGTTGTGGAGTAGGTGTTATGCCCGCCGATGGGATGTCTTCTTTGAGCCGCGACGGCTTGACCGACATCCCGCAGCAGGCCCGTGACGCCCGTGCGATCGTTATCGGAAATGAGAAGGGCGGCGCAGGCAAGTCCACTGTCTCGATCCATCTCAGCGTGGCGCTTCTCTGCATCGGCAAGAAAGTCGGCGTCATCGATCTCGACGTTCGCCAGCGCTCGCTGACGCGCTATCTCGAGAACCGGACGCGCTGGATGCAGAATACCGGCGCGAAGCTCCCGATGCCGGAGATCGTCCGGGTTGAGGCCAGCGAGGATCGCGATCTCGACAAGGCAGAGGCCGAGGAAAGCCAGCGCTTTCTCACCTCGCTCGCGCGCCTGAAGCGCGAATGCGACTTTATCATCATTGATGCCCCCGGCGGCGACACCTTCCTGTCGCGCCTCGCGCACATGCATGCAGACACGCTGATCACGCCTCTGAATGACAGCTTTGTTGACTTCGACCTTCTCGGCGACGTGAACCCGCAGACGCTGGACGTGCTCCGACCCAGCTTCTACTCCGAAATGGTGTGGACCTGCCGCAAGAAGAAAGCCCAGACGTCCCGGCGCCCGATCGACTGGGTGGTGATGCGCAACCGCATGTCGCCGCTGGCGGCCCGCAACAAGGAACGCGTTGGCGGCGCGCTGGAAAATCTCTCCAAGCGCATCGGGTTCCGCCTGGCGCCTGGTCTCTCGGAGCGGGTGATTTACCGCGAACTCTTCCCGGCGGGCCTCACCCTGCTGGACCTGAGCGAGAGCTCCTCGAATGTCGCCTTCACGATGAGCCACAAGGCGGCCCGGCAGGAATTGCGCGATCTCCTGATCGTGCTGCAGCTGCCGGAACTTGCCGGCGTCGAAATCACGTTCTGATCGCCGGCAACTGGTGAGGCTGTGACCGCCCTGCGCCCCTGCGGAAGGTATTGTCACACTGGCCGTCCCTGCGTAAGCCCTTGCCGATCCCGCCGGAACGAGCCTGGAAACCCGGACGCTGGCGGGCCGGGAGGACTACAATGAGCCGCGTCAAAGCTCACGGATTCGCAGAGGATCGGTTCGCGCCGGTAAAGGCCGCGTTCGAGGCGAACTTCGACGGCGTGCAGGAAAACGGCGCCAGTTTCTGCATGACGCTCGAGGGCAAGCCCGTCGTCGATATCTGGGCGGGCTTCGCCGACGAAGCGCAGACAAAGCCTTGGGAAAAAGACACCATCGTCAATGTCTATTCGACGACCAAGACGATGACAGCGCTGACCGCGCTCTACCTTGCCGACAAGGGCGCGCTCGACTTTGCCGCGCCGGTTGCAAAATACTGGCCCGCGTTTGCCGCCAACGGTAAAGCCGATGTCACCGTCGCCCACCTGATGAGCCACTCAGCCGGCCTCTCCGGCTGGAAAGAGCCGCTTGTGCGCGAAGACCTTTATGACTGGGACAAGGCCACAAGCCTCCTTGCCGCGCAGGCGCCCTACTGGAAACCCGGCTCGGCGCCCGGCTACCATGCCATGACGCAGGGCTACCTCGTCGGCGAGGTCATCCGCCGCGTGGCAGGCGAGACCGTGGGGACTGTCTTCCGCAAAGAGATTGCCGGGCCGCTGGGCGCGGACTTCCACATCGGCCTTGCGTCCACGGAGGATCACCGCGTAGCCGATCTTACGCCGCCGCCGCCGGGTGGCGGGATCGGGCAGGGCACGCCGGACGAGCTCGTCGCCAACATGTCGAACAACCCGCCGATCAACCCGCTTGACACGCGCAGCCGCGCCTGGCGCGGCGCCGAGATTCCCGCAGCGGGCGGCACGGGCAACGCGCGCTCCGTTGCCATGGTTCAGTCGTTGATGGCGAACGGCGGCTGGGGCAATGGCAAGCAGATCCTGTCGGAAGCCGGCGTCCGCAAGGCGCTCGAACTGCAGATCGAAGGTACGGACATGATCCTCGGTATTCCTGTCCGCTACGGCATGGGCTTCGGTCTCGCCGGCGGCATGGTCCCGTTCCCGAACCCGAACAGCGTCTACTGGGGCGGCTATGGCGGCTCCCTTGTTGTCAGCGATATGGATGCGCGCGCCACCTATGCCTACGCCATGAACAAGATGGCGCCCACGACCACCGGGGACATGCGAGCCTTCGCCATGCTGATGGCCGCCTGGGGCGCCATGGCGGCCTGAGCGGCGCGCTTGGCTTCCATCGGCCCTCAGCCTATAGGCCGCCCTTATGGCGACCTTTCCTTTTGAAATCAGCGCAACCGAAGGCGCGGCCCGCACCGGCCGCCTGCGCACGCCGCGCGGCGATATCCGCACGCCTGCCTTCATGCCGGTCGGCACCGCTGGCTCAGTCAAGGCGCTCTACATGGACCAGGTTGCGTCCACTGGCGCCGACATTATTCTCGGCAATACCTACCACCTGATGCTGCGGCCTGGCGCCGAGCGCGTGAAAAATCTCGGCGGCCTGCACGCCTTCGCCAAATGGTCCGGCCCGATGCTGACCGACAGCGGCGGTTTCCAGGTCTGGTCACTCGCCCAGCTGCGCAGGATGGACGCCGATGGCGTGACCTTCCAGAGCCATATTGACGGCTCCGCGCATCGCCTTACGCCCGCCCGCTCCATCGAAATCCAGGCTGACCTTCTCGGCGCGGACATTTCCATGCAGCTCGACGAATGCACAAACTTTCCCTGCACGCTGCAGGAAGCCGAACGCAGTCTCGAGCTTTCCCTGCGCTGGGGTGAACGCAGCCTTGACGCCTTCGGCCAGCGCGGCGGCCAGACCCTGTTTGGCATCGTGCAGGGCTCGAACTTCCCCGCGCTGCGCGAGCGCTCCGCCAGGGGCGTCGTCGCGCAGGGTTTTGGCGGTATCGCGCTCGGCGGCCTCGCGGTCGGCGAGGGCCACCAGCAGATGTGCGACACGATCGATTTTACCGTGCCGCATCTTCCCGGCCATCTGCCCCGCTACGTTATGGGCGTCGGCAAGCCGATCGATCTCGTGGAAAGCGTTGCGCGCGGCATCGACATGTTCGACTGCGTGCTGCCGACGCGCTCCGGCCGCCATGGCCAGGCCTGGACCTGGGACGGGCCGGTCAACATCAGCAATGCCAGGTTCGCCGAGGACCTCGCGCCGCTGGACGAGGCGGTCGACTGCCCCGCCAGCCGGGAGTTCTCGCGTGCTTACCTTCACCATCTCTTCAGGGCGGGTGAGTATCTCGGGCCCATGGTGCTGTCCTGGCACAACACAGCCTTCTTTCAGGCGCTGATGGCCGAAATGCGGGCGGCGATTGCCGGGGGGCGGTTTGAAGCCTTGCGGGCAAAGCTTTCGACCGCCTGGGCCTCCACGCGTTCGAAGGCGCGCGAAGCGTAGGTCGGGGCGTCTACTTGTAAATGACCTTGCTGTCCGTTTCGCTCGCCATCGCCTCGAAGTCCGGCCTTGCTGGCAGGTCGCAATTCATCGCCAGGCCATAGCCCTTGAGGTAAGCACGCCTCTGCGCGCCGATCCTGTAGGCCTGGTTGTATTTCCTCAGATGCGCCGCCGCGCCGGTCGCCTCGCGCAGCAGGCCCCGATAGGGAATCCAGCCGGTTACCCCAGACTCGACCGCCCCGAGCGCTGCATCCGCGGCTTCGTCGGCGAGCTTTTCGGTATTAAGGCGTTCGTCCGGGTCAGACGTATCCCAGTCGGGTCCGAGAACGCTGTCGAGGCGCACAAGCATGCTGACGATCTCCTCGCAGCTCAGGTTGGCCGGCAGCTCATAGGGGTTCTTCATCCCAGCCAGCAGCGGCGGTATCTGGTCACGCCGCAGGTTCAGGTCCTCCAGCGGCGAAAGGGCCGCGTCCGCAAATCCTTCCCGGGCCTGCGAAACGGTGCTGCCCGCCGCCTCGCCGATGTTTCCCGCCAGTTCCGTGTCGCCTGCAGGCTTGTTGCGGCTGGCGCACCCGGAAAGGCAAAGGAGCAGGATAACGGCTGCATAAAAAACCTTCATAATGAAAGGGAACGACAAAAAGCGTGGGCCATCAAGGTGTGCCGTGCAGGTAGCGGTTGACCGCCCCCTTCGCGCAGCCTAAATGGCCGCTTCGATTGATTCCGACCGTTCGGTCGTGCCCATAGCTCAGCCGGTAGAGCAACTGACTTTTAATCAGTAGGTCACAGGTTCGAATCCTGTTGGGCACACCAATCCGTCGCAGTTTTCGCCGCTGAGGCACCTCAGCCACGCCGAACGGGAAATCGTGTCACGAATGTATGACGGGCGCGTTCACAAGCTTTACGAGTGGCCCGCAAAGTCGTAGTTCCCAGTTGGGGATATGATTGCGACGCCCGGCCATCTTCCACAGGGAACCAGAGAAATTTCTGGCGACCAGCCAAACAGGGCAACAGGGGTCCTTACGGACCGAGCATGAATGTCCAGCCTATCCGACGCAGAAGATGAGGGCGGCCCCGAAGAGGCGGTCATCGACAAAGTCGCAAATGTTGCGCCTGAAAACGACAACCCGGCCGCCCGGGGAATTGATGCGCTCCACGGATCCGCGTCCGATATCCTGCGGCAGATTTCCGAACTCGCCGATGAAACAGAGATATCTTTCGGCGCTATCGTGGATGCGCTTGAAGAGCGCGCGTTCGGTATGCTCATCTTTCTGTTTGCGATCCCCGCGCTGATCCCGTTCCTCGTGGGCATCCACTCGGCGGTCGCGTTGCCGATCGCACTGCTGTCCCTGCAGATGCTGGCCGGGCACCGGCGGCCCTGGCTGCCGAAACGGGTCCGTACGCAGACGATCAGCATGGTCACCTTCCGGAAGATGACCAGCGCCGTGCACCCCTGGCTGCGGCGCGTCGAGAAGCTGACAAAGCCGCGCCTGAAGTTTCTCGCCGGCCGCGGCGCGGAGCCGGTACTGGCCATCGTCATCCTGGTTTTCGCCGCCATCATCGCCATACCTGGTCCGGGGACAAACGGCGTGCCGGGGCTTTGCGTCGCCCTGATTGCCCTCGCGATGATCGAGCGTGACGGCGTTCTCGCCATCATCGCCAGCGTCCTCGGCGCGCTCTACGCCGTGCTTCTTTTTACGCTCGGATACGCGGCGTTTGACTTCATGATCCACCAGTTCATGCGCTTCTTCCAGGGCGGTTGAGTTTTGGGCGCGCCTCTGCGGCGCCTTGATCCCGCGAGATAATGGCGTCATGCCTGTCAATTCATTGGGAACGGGACCAGCGGGGCAACTGCGGCCGGGACATTCTTGAAAAGGCAGAGCGGGAGGCTGTGGTGCGGATAGGGGTAGCGGCGGTCGTTGCGTTAATCCTGGCGGCCGGCGAAGGCGCGCCGCAGGCACAATCCGCGCCGCCGCGCCCCAACATCGTCGTCATGATTATCGACGACGCCGCCTTCATGGATCTTGGCGCCTATGGCGGCGAAGCGCGCACTCCCAACATTGATGCGCTGGCCGCACGCGGCTCGCTGTTCACCCGCTACTATTCTTCGCCGCTCTGCTCGCCGTCGCGCGCGATGCTCCTTACCGGCATGGACAACCACCTCACCGGCGTCTCCACCATCCCCGAAGTCCTGCCGAAGGCGCACGAAGGCCAGCCTGGCTACACCATGCGCCTCGAGCCCGGCGTCACCACGCTCGCCGAACGTCTGAAGCCCCTCGGCTACCGCACGCTGATGACCGGCAAGTGGCACCTCGGCAGCGGCGAGGGCGATCTGCCGAAAGCCCACGGCTTCGACCGGTCCTTCGCCCTCGACGCCTCCGGCGCGGACAACTGGGAAGACAAGTCCTACATGCCTTACTACGCGGACGCGCCCTGGTACGAGGACGACGTGCCTGCAAGCCTGCCGGACGACTTCTATTCCTCCGAATTCATCGTCGACCAGATGATAACCTACCTGGACGAAGGGGACGGCGAAGCGCCGTTCTTTGCCTACCTCGCCTTCATGGCCGTCCACATCCCGGTGCAGGCTCCGCCGGAATTCACCGCCAACTATGCCGGTGTTTATGATGCCGGCTGGGACGCCATCCGCACCGCCCGCTGGGAGCGCGCCCGGGAACGTGGCTACGTGCCCGCGGATGCCGCCCTCGCGCCGATGCCTGCTGGCTTCCGCCCCTGGGACTCCCTTCCGCCGAAAGAGCAGAAACTCTACGCCGCCCGCATGCAGGTTAATGCCGGCATGCTCGAAGCGATGGACCACCATGTCGGCCGCCTCGTTGAACACCTGAAATCCACTGGCCGGTATCAAAACACGATCTTTGTCGTCACATCCGACAACGGCCCGGAACCGTCACGCGGCGACACCGATCCGCGCCTGAAGTTCTGGATGGACATAAACGGCTACCATCTGAACCTGGAAGGCATGGGCGAGAAGGGCAGCTGGGCGTTTATCGGGCCGGAATGGGCCATGGCCGCCGCCTCGCCGCATGACAAGTTCAAGTTCCTCGGCTCCGAAGGCGGCATCCGTGTGCCTTTCATCATGGCCGGCGCCGGTCTGGGTGATGGCGGCCGCGTCGATGCGCGGGCCTTTGTCACCGATGTGGCGCCAACACTTCTCGCGCTTGCGGGCGGCGGGCCGGAACTGGACGGCGCAAAGCCGATGACCGGCCGCAGCCTCTTGCCCCTGCTGCGCGGCGAGACAAGCGCCGTCTACGGCCCGGACGATGCCATCGTCATCGAAGTCTCAGGCAACGCCGCCGTCATCAAGGGTGACTACAAGCTGACCCGCAACCAGCTCCCGCATGGCGACGCCCGGTGGCGCCTCTATGATCTCTCGAAGGATCCGGGTGAAACGACCGACCTCAGCGCGTCGTTCCCCGAAATCTACGATGATCTGTCTGCGGAATATGCAGCCTACAGCAAGCGCGTCGGTGTCCTGGAAGTGCCGGAAGGTTACAATTCCCTCGATGAGGTCACCCGCCACTCGCTTGCCCGGCAGGAGGAACGCTACCGGCCTTACCTGATCGGCCTCGCCATCGCGCTCTTTGCCCTCATCGCAGGCGGCGCGCTCCTCTGGCGCCGCCGAAAGCAAAAGGCTTGAGCAATCCTTTTATTTATGGCACTTAAAGTGTCATTATATCCGTTTCGCAGGAAAGGCTCGGGTGTCCGGATGGTCCGCATTGTCGTGTTGCCCGCGCGCGGCGCACCGGGGGCCCTGTCCGGAGGCGCTGCCTCATGTCCCTGAAAACCCTCCTGGTTTCGCGGATTGCCGCGATCTTCACCGGCGAAAGGAGATTGAAACGGAACCGGGCAAGGCATGAATCCCGGCGTCTCGCTGCGTCAGCGCCTCACACGGTCGAATACTTCCACGAAGCGGCAGATCCCTATTCGCACCTGGCTGCGCAGGTGCTGGCAAACCTCCTCGCGCGCTACGATATCGTTCTGCAGGTCCACCTTGTTGGGCCGCCTGCCGAATGGGCTGCGCCGGAGCGGCAGCGGCTGGAAGCCTACGCGCGGCTCGATGCACAGCGCCTCGCCCGCCGGGCGGGGCTCAAATATGCTGATCCGGGCGCGCAGCCCGGCGCGGGCAGTGTCCGGCTCGCCAATGCCCGCCTCGCGGTCGCCATTGATGCGGGCAGTTTCGCGGCCGAAGCCCCCGCGATCGGCGAAGCGCTCTGGAACGGCACACTCGAAGGCGAAGCGCGGCCAGCAGACCTCGCCGCCGGCAATGCCCGGCGGGAAGCACTTGGCCATTATCTGGGGGGCACGTTCCACTATGGCGGTGAATGGTACTGGGGCGTTGACCGGCTGCACTATCTCGAGGCGCGCCTGACCGAACTGGGAGCCCGCAGACCGGATACCGGCACCGCGCTGATTTTTCCGCCGCCTGTCTCGCCTGCCGGCAGCGCGCGTGCGTCTGCGCCGCTGGAGCTGCACTATTACCTCTCGTTCAGAAGTCCGTATACGTATATCGTGGCGGCCCGGGCGAAGGCGCTCGCCGATGCGTACGGGGCTGAGCTGAAGCTGCGCTATGTCCTGCCCATGGTCATGCGCGGCCTGCCGGTGCCGCGGATGAAAAGCCGCTACATCACTTTTGATACGGCGCGCGAGGCCCGCCGCCACGCCGTTGCCTTCGGCAAGATCGCAGACCCGGTCGGCAGGCCCGTGGAGCGCGGCTATTCGATCCTGCCCTGGGCCCAGGCGCAGGGCAGGGGCTATGAATTCTGCCACGCCTTTCTCGCCGGCGTCTGGTCGCAGGGCATCGATGCCGGCAGCGACTTGGGCCTGCGCCAGATTGTCGAGGCTGCGGGCCTCGACTGGCACACCGCCCGCCAGCAGCTGGACACAGACACCTGGCGCGCGGAGGCTGAAGCCAACCGCGCCGAAATGATGGCCCTCGGAGTCTGGGGGGTCCCCAGCTTCCGGGTGGGCGACGTGATCACCTGGGGGCAGGACCGCCTGTGGGTGATCGAGGAAGAACTGAAACGCCAGTCCGGACAATCCGCCTGAGGAGGAATAGACATGCAGGTACTGAACGAAGTTTTCCCGACCGATCCCGCCCGGTTCTCGGCGATGATGGAGAAAGGCCCCGACGGCCCCATCTTCATGGTCAACCTTCTGAAATTCAAGGACAAGGCCGAGTATGACGACGGCCGGCCCTGCGATCTGTCCGGGCGCGATGCCTATATGATCTATGGCCGCGCCGTGACCGAACTCCTGCCGAAGTTCGGCGGGCGCGGCATCTTCGCCGGCGACGTCACCTTCCTCGCGCTCGGCCAGGTCGAAGAGCTTTGGGACGAAGTCGCCATTGCCATGTATCCCGACCGCGCTTCGCTGGTGCGCATGTCCCTCTCCGAGGAGTGGCGCGAAATCGCCGTACACCGCTCCGCTGGCCTCAAGGGCCAGTTGAACATCGAAACCGTGCTCCCGCAGACCGGTCTTGCGTCACCCTTCCTCGATATGATCAAGGCACTGGGCTGAGACGATGGGCCCGATTCGCTGGACTCTCCTCATCGCAGGCGCCGCTGCCCTACTCCTCTTCGCGGGCGCACAGGTCTTCCGTGTACAGATCTCGGAATTCCTGTTTGAACGGGCCGTGAAGCAGAATATCGGCCGCAACTCTGCTGCGGGCCTGGAAGAGGGGCTCCACGTCTATGTTTGCGGTGCGGGCTCCCCGTTCCCCGACCCGCAGCGCGGCGGCCCCTGTCTTGCCCTTGTCGCAGGTGACCAGCACATCATCATCGATGCAGGCTCGGGCGGCATCCGGACCCTTACCCGGATGGGCTATCCCGTCGCCGAGACAGACGCCGTCTTTCTCACCCATCTGCATTCCGACCATATAGACGGCCTTGGCGAACTCCTGATGCAGGCCTGGGTCAATGGCGGCCGGGATGTACCGATGCCTGTCCACGGGCCCACCGGCGTGGAAGAAGTTGTGAACGGTTTCAACGCCGCCTACCGCATCGACAGTACCTACCGCACCGGCCATCACGGCGCCGAAATCGCCAACCCCGAAGGGCGCGGCGGCGCGCCCGTCCCGATCGCCATGCCCGCCGGTCCTGGTGGCCAGTCCGTTGTCTACGACGCAGGCGGCCTGACGATCACCGCCTTCAGGGTCAGCCATGCCCCGGTCGAGCCCGCCTATGGCTACCGCGCCGACTATAAAGGCCGTTCGGTGTCGATCAGCGGAGATTCGGTCTACGATGCCAACCTTGTCGCCGCCTCCACCGGGGCCGACCTCCTGTTCCACGATGCCCTGAACCCCGACATGGTTGTGCGCATGCGCGAGGCGATGGCGCAAGCGGGCAGGGACGACCTCGCCAAGGTGCTGAACGACATCCTCGATTACCATGCGACGCCCGCCGACGCCGCCCGCGCGGCCCAGGATGCCGGCGCCGGCCGCCTTGTCCTTTACCATACCGTCCCCCCCTTGCCGTCACGTGCCCTCAACGCCTTGTTCATGAAGGACGCTCAGGCTCTGTTTGACGGCCCGATGGAGGTCGCCGAAGATGGCCTCATCTACTCCCTGCCTGCGGACAGTGAGTCGATTGAAGTCAGGAAAGCGTTCTGAATGACAGGCCTGAAAGTCATCCCGCCCGGCCCCGCGGCCAGGTCCGATATCTCCGACGGACGGCGCCAGCGCAGCGAACGCAGCCGTGCGCAGATCATCGAGGCGATGTTCAGCCTCATCCGCGAAGGCGAGATGAGCCCCAGCGCGGCCCGTGTCGCCGAACGCGCCGAAGTCGGCCTGCGCACGGTCTTCCGCCATTTCGAAGACATGGACAGCCTATATGTGGAGATGGCCGAGCGCATCTCATCGGAAGTCATGCCGAAAATCCTCGCCCCCTTTGAAGCGAGTGAGTGGCGCGAGCGCTTCTTCGAACACATCGCCCGCCGCATCGAGATCTACGAGCACATCCTGCCCGTGCGGGTCTCGGCGAACCTGCGCCGGTTCCAGTCTCGCTTCCTCATGGAAGAATACCGGCGCGGCCTGCTGATCGAACGCTCGACCCTCAAGGCGCTTCTGCCGGAGGAGATCAACAATGATCCCGTCCTCTTCGCCGCCATCGAAACCTCCGCCAGCTTTCAGACCTGGCGCCGCCTGCGCCAGGATTCGGACCTCGCACCGCACGAAGCCGGCGTTGTGTTCCGGCTTATGCTGGAACGTCTCCTCGGCGCATGAGGCGCGCAGGCGCGCTGCTTGCAGCGGCCATACTCGCCGCATGCGGTGCTGCGGCGCCCTCAGATGCTCCGTCAGCTGACGTATCGCTACCAGCCTGCGGTCTGGACGCCGCTTCTATCGGTCAGTTCGTCAACATACCTGCCGGGCAGTACCGCAAGGGCGCCTACGCCGTCTATCCCGAAGAAGCGCCCGGGATGATCCTGCATATCGCAGGCTTCGAGATGCTCGCCCATGAAGTCACCAATGCCGAGTTTGCCCGTTTCTCTGAAGCGACGGGATACCTGACGACGGCCGAGCGCAGCGCGGCGGCCGGCGGCCCCGGTGCGGGCTCTGCCGTGTTCCTGATGCCGGACGAACGCGCGGCGCCCACCGATACATGGCAACTCGTCCCCGGCGCCACCTGGCGCGCGCCCGAAGGTCCGGGATCGGATATTTCCGCGCGTATGCACCACCCTGTCGTGCATGTCTCGCTGGGTGACGCCGAGGCCTTTGCCGCATGGGCCGGCGCCCGCTTGCCCACAGAGGAGGAATGGGAATATGCCGCCGCCATCGGCCTGCCGGATCCCGCCGATCCCCGGTCAGGCGCCTTCGACGCCTCGGGCAAACCTGTCGCCAATACCTGGCAAGGCATTTTCCCGGTGGTTGATCAAGCCTCGGACGGTGTCGCCGGGCGCGCGGCTGCAGGCTGCTTCGCGCCGAGCGTCATCGGCCTCTACGACATGATCGGCAATGTCTGGGAATGGACCGCCACGCCCTATCGGGCAGGCGATAACACGATCAAAGGCGGATCCTATCTGTGTGCGGACAATTTCTGCCGCCGGTACCGGCCTGCAGCCCGCCAGCCCCAGGAGGCGGATTTCTCCTCAAGCCATATCGGCTTCCGTGTCGTGAGGGACATGCCCCCGGCCGGCTCAGGCCCGCCGGAGTGACATCGCCAGCAGGATGAGCAGAACGGGCACGCTGCCCAGGGTAGCCCAGACCTCCGGCGGATGGTGGCCGCCCGCCAGATGCGAGCCCTTCGGCCCCCACATGTTCCAGGTGTGCAGGGCGCGTTCGAGGGTCAACAGGCCCAGCGCGAGAGGCACGAGCGAGCGGTAGCGCAGGGACACGGCGAGCAACATCAGTCCCCAGACGAGCTGCGTCGTCCCGGCCCAGGCAAACAGGCTGATGATGGTGCGTTCGGCGCCTGTCAGATCGAGCCCGGCAATCACTCCCGCGCCGCCGTCGGGCAGTCCGATATGCAGCAATGCCGGAATGATCGTCGCGGCGGCAATGACGGTGAGCCCCCAGGCGGCCGCTTTCATGCCGCCATAGGCGTCGTTGGTGGAGGCGGGCAACAGGGACATACCCGGCCCCGTCAGTTCGGCCACCAGACGATCTCGTCCCCGGCTGTCAGCTCCTCTGCGCCCGTCTTGTCGATCGCCACCGGGATATCGGAGGTCGACGCGTACAGCGGGGCCCGCGCGTTCTCATGGTGGCGGTCCAGCAGGGCTTGCAGTTGTGCCAGCTTCTCCGGCTCGCTCGCGGCAAGGTTTGTCGACTCGGTCGGATCCTTGCCAAGGTCGAACAGCCAGGACTTGCCCTGCTTGCCGTCCACCTGCAGCTTCCAGTTGCCCGCCCGCACGACGCGGTAATAGCCGCTCTGCCAGAACAGCGCATCATCTGGCCGCGCCAGCCCGCCGGCGCCCTCTGCCAACGGAAGAAGGCTGCGCCCGTCGATCTCCACGCCCTCTGGCAGGCCTACGCCCGCGGCTTCGGCCAGTGTCGGCGTCACATCGATGTGCGCCACCGGCGTGTCGATTACCGTGCCTGCCGGAATACGGGCTGGCCAGCTCACGAACATTGGTACACGGATCCCGCCTTCGAACAGCGAGAGCTTCCAGCCCCGATAAGGATCGTTGATGCCCGCCAGATCGATATAGCCCGGGCCGCCATTGTCGCTGGAAAACACGATGATCGTGTTCTCGGCCAGGCCCTCATCCTCAAGTTTTGCAACGATCTGCCCGACGCTGCGGTCGAGCGCGCGCAGCATCGCGGCGTACACCCGCAGCTTGTGCGAGCCGACTTCGCCGACCGCCTCATAGTCTTCCTTCGTTGCCTGCAGAGGCGTGTGCACGCCCCAGTGGGCGAGATAGAGGAAGAAAGGCTGGTTCTTGTTGGCCTCGATCACCTTCAGCGATTCCTCGGTCCAGTAATTGGCGAGGTACCCGCCCGGCGCGAAGTTAGGGCCGCCATTGTAGGACGTTGAGAAATCGCCGCGGGCCCAGAGGAACTTGTCGATCGGGTCGCTGTCCACCTTCGCATTCACAACTTCCGGATCGTCTGCAGGCAAATGAAGCAGGCCGGTCATGATGAGGCTTTCGTCGAAGCCCTGTGCATTCGGATGGAAATCGCCCGAATTGCCGAGATGCCATTTGCCGATATGGACCGTGTGATAGCCCTTTTCCTTGAGCATTTCAGCAATCGTTACTTCCGAGCCAGGCAGTCCCTGATCCTCGAAATCGGGGAGCGTGGCGGCAGCTTTGCGGTCATAGCCAACCTTTGGCCGGCCCCGCGTATCGTCATTGGCAATCATCGTGACGATGCGTCCCATGCCGTTAGGCGTCGGCGTGAATTCAAATCCCGTCCGCGTGGGATAGCGCCCCGTCAGCAGCATCGCGCGTGACGGCGCGCAGGTGCCGGTGCCGGAGTAAGCCGTTCTGAAGTTCGCGCCGCGTGCGGCCAGCGCGTCGATGTTGGGTGTCGGCACGCGCCCCCCGGCTAGGCCGCCGCCAAATGTCGTGAGGTCGTTGATGCCGAGGTCATCCACGAGAATGAAGATGATGTTCGGCGGCCGGTCGCTTGGCGCGGTCACGGCTGCGGCCGGACCCTGCATCCAGGCTACCGGCTCATAAGGTGCGATCTCAGCCCGGTCGGCGCGCGTCACCAGAAACAGGATGATTTCTTTGCGGAAGTAGAATCCCAGCGCGCCCGCGCCGACGATGATTGCCAGAATGATCAGCAGGATCCGTTTCATGTCGCGCTCCCCCTTTGTTATCCTTGCCGCATGAAAGCGATGATCGCTTCTGAAAATGCGGCCGGTTGGTCTTCCTGCAGGAAGTGTCCGCCATTTTTGATGGTGACACAATCGGCACCGGGAATGCGAGCCTTGAAAATTGCGTCACCGCCCCTGGTGACGGGGTCGGTGTCGCTGAATGCAATCAGCGTACGGCCTGTGAAGGCCTCCAGAACCGCCCAGGCCCGGTCATTTGCCAGCCGGTCTTCCTTATGCTGTGGCAGCAGCGGCACCAGCGCCGGAAACTGCCGCGCCCCCGCAATGTAGCGATCATCCGGGAACGGAGCGACATAGCCATCAAGGATGCGCGCGTCGGTCACACCCGACAGCAGTCCGAAAACGTCGCGCACCGAGAAGGAGGGCGACTCGCTCGCATACTTCACCCAGTAGAGAAATGCCCCCGGTCCGCCGGACTGGAACTGCTCGCGTACCATGCCCGCATCGGGCACAGGCACTGCGGGATACATCTGGCCCAGGAAAGCCGACATCTCGTCCGAAATCATCGCCGTGCTGGGCAGGCCTGTGTTGGCCACCACAATCCGCCTGAACCGGCCGATCTGGTCGGCCGCCACACGAAGGCCGATCAGCCCGCCCCAGTCCTGGCAGACCAGGGTCAGACCGCTGAGGTCCATCTTTTTCAGCCACTGGCCCAGCCAGTCCACATGACGCGCATAGGTATAGTCGGCCATCGCGCCCGGCTTGTCGGATTTGCCGAAGCCGATCAGGTCCGGCGCCAGGACGCGGTAGCCCGCTTTCGTCAGCAGGGGGATCATCTTGCGATAGAGATAGCTCCACGACGGCTGTCCATGCAGGCAGAGGATCGGCTCGCCATCCTTCGGGCCCTCGTCGAGGTAATGCATCCGCATCGTCTCACCGCCGGGGCCGGAAATGTCGACATAGTTCGCAGCGAAGCCAAACTCGAACAGGTTGGTAAACTGCGCCTCCGGCGTCCTGAGAATCTGCACGTGTCCGGGTCTCCTGCAAGCTATGAGCGGTATTATGACATTATTAGTGCCAATAACAGATCCGGTCAATCTGATCCGGGGCCCCGTCTGCGGCCCTGGGTGAGCGGTGGTTCATGTCAGTTTCATCGACAACCGGCAAAATGATTGTAAGATTATAAAACTGAGAAGCCTGCAGGTTGTCCCCTTGAACAAACGCCAGTTTAAGATCCTTTCGCTGCTGCAGTGGATTTTCTACCCGGTCGCAGCGCTGATGCTGCTCGCATTCCTCGCAGATGCCTTCGGCGGATACCGGTACTGGACGGACGCTGTCTGGGGCTTCTTTGACCGGGCGGAAGATCCCGTTGCGATCATCGTGATCGGATTATTCTACATCGTTCTTGTGGCGCTCGTCTGGCAGTTCCTGTTGATCGAGTTTTCCCGTCCGCGCCTGCGGCGAAAAATCGGGCCGCCCCTGATCGAGCTGTATCCGCCCCGCTTCGCAACCCGGTTCATCCTGCCCGTCCTGGCAGCGTTCTTCGTGGTCGGGATAAACGCGATGATCTTTGTTCCGGGAACGGTAGATTTCAGTATTTCCGGTCTCGATCTGGCACCTTTGCTCTTCCTTTTCTTCTTCTATTCCGTCGCGCATTTCCTGCTGATAGCCTTCAGCCTGCGAGCCTTCCGCAACATGCCGTTTTTCGTTGCGACCGAGGAAGGGTTTATCTACGAGCCGGGTGATGTCTCGCCCGGTCTCATCAAGTGGAGTGACATTTCCGAAGGCGCAGAGGCGGCGCTGCTGAGCAGCGGCAGTGCAAATATCGGAGGCCCGCGGACGAGGCCCACGATCGTCCTGTCATTGAAGGATCCAGATGCGGTGTTCGACGTTTACAATCCGCTTCTGCGCGAAATCAACCAGGTCGCAACCCGCATCACCAGGTACCAGTCCGGCGGCGTTGGAGATATCGTCCTGGCGGCGGAAGACTTCGGGGTTCATTACGATGCGGTTCGCGCACTTATCAGGGACAAGCTCGGCACACGCTGGACGTCCAGACTTCCGGAGTGATCAGGTCACTTTTGCGCGCGCGTGGAATTGCGGCTGGTCCCAGCTCCGGCTCTCAAGAATTTCGGCCAGCGCCGCCATCGCGTTCCAGACCGCTTGATAACTCAGGAAAAGCGGCGAAAAGCCGAACCGCACTGTGTCCGGCGCCCGGAAATCCGCCATCACACCCCGCGCTGCCAGAGCCTGTACCACCGGATAGCCTTCAGCAATCCGTAGACTGACATGCCCGCCGCGCCGCCCGTCCTCTACCGGGCTGAGCACGTCCAGCCCCATCGCCTGCGCCCGCGCGACCGCCAGAGCCCCAAGGGCCCGCGCCTTGGCCTGAAGCTGGCCAAGGTCCACGCCCTCGATCGCCTCCAGCGCCCCGCTGAGCGCCGCCAGAGACAGGATTGGCGGCGTTCCGCTGGCAAAGCGCGCGACACCATCTCGCGGCACGTACTTGCCGTCAAAGGCAAACGGCGCCGCATGCCCCATCCAGCCGGGCAGGGGAGTGGCGAGCTTCGGCGACAGCTCTCCGGCCACAAACACAAAGGCCGGTGCACCCGGCCCGCCATTCAGATATTTGTACGTACACCCCGCCGCGAGCACCGCGCCGTCTGCTGCAAGTTTCAGATTGAGTACGCCTGTCGCATGGCTGAGGTCCCAGATGATCAGTGCCCCCTGACGCCTCGCCTCGCGCTCATGCGCCGCGATGTCGGTCACTTCAGAGGAGCGATAATTCACCGCGCTCTTGATCACCACGCCGCCGGCCCTCAGCGCCTCGAAGCTGCCACCCGGCGCCAGCAAGCGCACCTCGGCGCCCGAAAGTCCGCCGAGACCTGCCGCGATATACTGGTCCGTCGGAAACTCGTCTTCCTCAACGAACAAGGCGTAGGTTCGCGCCTGCGGCAGCGCGGCGGCGGCAAGTTTGAACAGGTTGACCGACACGCTGTCGGCCACGATCACTTCGCCGGGCTGCGCGCCGATCAGCGAGGCAAGCCGGTCGCCTGTGCGTTCGGCAAGATCAATCCAGCTTGCCGAATTCCAGCTGCGCACGAGGTCCCCAGCCCAGTCCGCCTGCGCGGCGGCGAGCCGGTCCCGAGCGCCTTTGGGCGGCGGCCCCAGCGAATGGCCGACCAGATAGGTCACGCCGTCCGGCAGGTCGAACAGCGCGGCCCGGTCCGCCAATGGATCAGCGGCGTCGCGCTGCAGCGCTTCGGCGCGCGTGTTGGGAGCCTTGATCATGCCGGTGCTTGCCTCGTGGGGTGAAGCCCGCAACAGTAGAGGCGAAGCCCCCGGCGGCAAGGGAGAGAAGCGTGTGGAAACAACAGTTTGCAGCGGCGGCGTTTGCCCTGCTGGCCGCTTGCGCGCCGGCGCGGGAAAAGGCGGCGCCTCCCCAGGCACCTGTCATGGCTGAGCCGGTAAAGCTGATGACCTGGGATGATCTTTCAGCCCTGCCGCGTCCGGTGGCGTCTCATTCGATCCGATGGGGTGAGGGGGTGACGGATGTCGTGGATCTCTGGCTTCCGGAGGGAGCGGGGCCGCATCCGGTGGTCGTCATGGTACATGGGGGGTGCTGGCAGAAATCCATTGCCGACAAGGCGTTGATGGACTGGATGGCGGACGGTCTGCGCCAGAAGGGATGGGCGGTCTGGAACATCGAGTACCGGGGTGTGGACGAGGCCGGCGGGGGCTATCCGGGCACGTTCCTGGATGCCGGCGCGGCGACGGACCAGCTCCGGGAGCATGCCGCTGAATACAATCTCGATCTCTCCCGGGTGACCGGGATCGGGCATTCGGCGGGCGGGCATCTGATCCTATGGCTGGCTGCGCGCCTGAAGCTGCCGGAGGACAGCGTGCTGCGGGTGTCCGATCCGCTGCAGTTTCAAGGTGTTGTGGTCTCGGGCGGCCTCGCTGATCTGGAGGCTTCGCGGCCCGTCACGTCGCCGACCTGTCTTGATGCTATCTACGATAAGCTAACCGGCCCGGCCTCGCCGGAGCGGCCGGATCCGCTGTCGGACACTTCGCCCGCGCGGCTGTTTCCGTTCGGGGTGGCGTTCGTCAGCGTGAACGGGAGCGAGGACAGGATTGCCCCGCCGATGCTGGGCGACGCGCTGACGCGCAAGGCGCAAGGCGCGGGAGATTCCGCTTCATTGGTCGTCATTCCGGCCACAGGCCATGTCGAACTCGTCTCGCCGGGTACACAGGCGTTCGACATCCAGTCTCGAATTTTATCAGATTTTGTCGCTTCGCAGGGGCGGCCGGAGTGACGCCGATCAAGGCGTAAGTTCCGCGCTCCTTACGCCTTCGGTTTTAGAGCGGCGAGCAGTTCCTGCGCGAAGGTCGTCAGGGTGTCGTCGCGGGCGCCCATGATGAGGATGCGATCGCCGGGCTTTGCCAGTTCGAGGAGGCGCGCGCCGCAGGCGAGGCGATCGGCAAGGGCTTCGGCGCGGCGGCCGAGGGCGCAGATGTCGGCGGCGAGGTCCTGGCTGCCGACGGAGCGGTCTACCGTTCCGCCGAAATATGCGGGCTCCGGCATCAGGAGAATATCCTCCGCATCCAGATTTTCGGCGAAGCATCCGGCGAACTCACGCCGCATCTTCTTGATCGGGCCGAAGCCGTGAGGCTGGAACATCACGAGGACACGGCCTGGGAACTGGTTAACGGTGCGCAGGGTGGCGGCGATCTTGTCCGGGTTATGGCCGAAATCGTCGATCACGGTTATGCCGCCTTCGGTTCCCACAATGTCGAAGCGTCGGGCGATGCCGGCGAATTCGCCAAGCGCTGCGGCGGCTTGTGCCAGCGTGACGCCGCAGGTCATCGCGGCGGCGATCGCGGCGAGGGCGTTGGAGACATTGTGCCGGCCGGGTGTGGCGAGGCGCATCGCGGCTGAAGCGCCGGATGATCGTTCGTGCACGGTAAAGCTGATACTGGTCGGCGCGGGCATGATCTCGCTGGCGGTAAGGCCCGCAGCGGGATTATCGAGGCTGTAGGTGATTGCCTTCGGGAATTCTGCCGCGAGCCGCCTCGTCTCGTCATTGTCGAGGTTCAGAACGACATCCAGCGCGCGCTTGGCAAAGCCGGTGAACAGGGCGCGCAGTTCGTCCATCGTCTTGTGGTCGAGCGCGATGTTCATCAGCACGGCGACGCGGGGATTATACGCGGCGATCGAGCCATCGCTTTCATCCACTTCCGAAACAAAAATGTCGCCGTTGCCGACAAGGGAGCTGGAGAACAGAGCCTCGGGCGTGCGGAAATTCTTCATCACCGCGCCGTTCATCACCGTGGGGCTCTTGCCGGCATGGTGAAGGATCCAGGCGATCATGCCGGTGACGGTGGACTTGCCGCTCGTGCCCGCCACGCCGATGGCGAAGGGCGCGGCATTGAACAGGGCCGACAGCATGTCTGCCCGGCTCATCCGTTTCGCGCCGACGCGGAGCGCGGCGGCAATGTCCGGCACGGTATCTTCCACGGCGGCGGAAGCGACGACTATCTGCTCGGGGCTGGTGACGCCGCTGCCATCCTGCGGGAACAGGCGGATGCCCTTGCTGCGGAGATAGTCGAACTTCGCGGGCGTGCGGCCCTGGTCAAGCGACCGGTCCGAGCCCTCGATGGTGTGGCCGTGGCCGAGCAGGATCAACGCCAGCGGCAACATGCCGGAGCCGCCGATGCCACAGAAGAAATAGCGATTCTTTCTGATCATGGCGTGCCTTCTATATCAACGGATTGATCTGCACCATCACCGAGGTCCAGTGTCCTGCGGAGATGTAATGTGGAACTCTCTATGCCGGATCAGTCGGATCAAGCCGCCGGAACTGAAGCGCTCATTCCGTTTGCCGTGCGGTCTTGTGATCCGGATTGCGCATCAGCGCGTTCTTCCTCGTGAACAGCTGAACAATAAGGCCGGCCAATGTAGCGATCTTCCGACTGCCCCCGGTGGTTAGATCAAAGACCAGGCGCGCCAAACCGTGCCCATACCGGCCTGTGCGCATGCAATGGTCGAAGGCATAGGTTAGCATGATCAGCAGGGACATGAGCAGAAGGCCGTCGGGAAGCGGACTCAGGAAGGGCAGCCCGTCGCGCGGCCAGAACATTATGATGGCGTTTCCGACCCCGAATGCAAACAGTGAGCGCCGACCCATCGTCATCAGCCAGTTCGGCGCGTGGGCGCTTACGTTTGAGACGAGCAGCAGAATCAACAACGCAATGCAGATGAGCCCGAAGAAGAAGACATAAGCAGGATGGTTGAGGTTACGAAGATCCATGCTGACGAGACTTATCCAGTCAACGGGATAGGCGGGGATCGAGACGGCATAGGCAAGCCCCACTGCGAACATCACCATCATCGGTATCTGCGAGCGGATGAACTGCAGGCCGGGGCGCGGGCTGTCCGAGCTGCGCCTGAGGCCGAACCCGAGCCAATAGCCGGCAAGAAGCAGGACAAAACTGTGAAGTATGGACGGCCCTGAGACATGCGGAGCTGTGCCTACGCCGATGAAGAGATCGAGCAGTCTCTGAAAGACTGGCTGGCCGTAAAGCTCTGGCGGCGCTGGAACCATTTTCAAGGGAATGAAGGCCATATGAGCGGCGAGGGCCGCGGCAAAGAGCGTCCAGAATCCCACTCTCTTGATCGCAAAGAGGATAAGCGGGACCAGCAGAAACATGACGCTGTAGAAGATCAGGATCTGCGAAAAGGGCATGGCGCCGACCAGCGCGAGGGATCCGAGCGCATACAGCCAGCCTGACGGGACTGTCAGCCAGAAGGCGAGGACGCTGAGCGCGTACAAGGCATAACATTGCAGGGATTTTGTGAGGAAGTCCTCGAACGCTTTGCTTTGGTCGGCCTGCGAGGTATACGGAGCATACAGGAGATGAATCATCACGCCAAACAGGATCATCAGCATCGGGGTCGCGGTCCGAACCACAAACTGCAACTCTGGAACAACGTGAAAACTGACCTGATAGAAGCAATGCGTCAATAGAGCGAGGAATATTGCGCCTGACCTTACCAGATCAAGCGCCTTGATCGACATGCTCGACCTTTTTGCCGCTGCGGCTTCAGTACCGATGCCGGGCGTCTGCGTCAGCTTAGCGAGTTGGCCTATCGGCGTATTCTCCCAACCGATTGGCACGTAACCGAGGTGCTTCTCGAGAGCGAGGACCATCTGCACATAGTTGAGCGAATCGCCGCCCAGTTCGGTAAAGCTGTACCGGGTGTCCAGATCCTCTTGATCGAGAACCATCGTTATTTCTGCGACAAGCGAGGATGGCTTGGATAACGGCGTGTCAGGACGGAAAGTCCGTATCGTCGCATAGTCAGTCTTCCCGGATGCAAGCCGCGGAATCTCCCCCACTTCAACAGCCGAAATCAGATAGGCAGGAATGTCCAGGTCCTGCGCCAGTAAACTGCGGATTCTATCTGCAGATCCCTTTTCTGATGTTGCAACAACTAGCCCTTTATCATCTCCCGAAACGGCCGCCTCGATGCCGGCATCAGACAGACGCCGTTCGATATCGTCAAAGCCAATCCTCAATCCAAACAGCTTGGCAAAGCGGCTGGTGCGGCCCACAATTCGGAAATATCCCCGGTCGTTGCAAACGGCGATGTCGCCTGTCCGCAGTTCATCTGTAGTTTGAGGTTTCAACAGATCTTCGCGGGAGGTTGCATAACCCAGCATGACGTTTGGCCCCCGGTAGACTAGCTCGCCGGCGCCTTCCGGTAGGCCTGCAGAATCGCCAATCGGCTCTAGCCGCAACACGCCGCCGGGAATGGCAATCCCTATGCAGTCCGGAAAAATCGCAGCATCAATGGGTGGCAGGTAGGCTATTCTGGGAGCGGCCTCTGTTTGCCCGTACATAACATAGAAGCGCTTTCCGGACCGCTCCGCCCACTGAGCAAAACGCCTTACGAGGTCCGGCGACAGTTTTCCGCCAGCCTGTGTAAGGTGCCTGAGGCTGGGATACTCGCGATCAAGGAAGCCGCCCAGCTCGAGCATCTGATAAGTATGCGGCACACCAGCGATGCTGCTTACGCGGTCACGCTCGACGCGTTCCCAGAAACGCGCATCGGTTACCGAATGCTCGCTGATTACAATGGTATGGCCCATCAGCAGATGGGAGTGCAAAATCGACAGGCCGTAAGAATAATGCGCCGGTAAGGACATAATCGCGCGTTCGCCAGTCTGCAGCTCAAGGTAGGATGCAATCGCGCAGGCATTGCTCAGCAGGTTCTGATGCGACAGGCGCACATACTTCTGGCCTCCGGTAGATCCGGACGTCGAGAGCAGTACAGCGAGATCCGGCGCCATCTCGATCGGGCCGGCTTCAAAGTCGGTCAGTGCCCATTTCCCGCCGGTGCTTGCAAAGCCAAAGTTGGGCCTGAGGGCTATCCGGACTGAACTGTCAGCATCCCCGCCTGCAGTGGGGATGACCACATGTCCTGCGCGGAGTGCACCAATATAGAACAGTATAGCCTCGAGTTGGTTCGGCATCTCAACTGAGATCAGCGCGCGCGCGAGGGTTACAGACCGCACCGCGGCGTCGGCACGCTCTGCAAGTTCAGCATAGGAAAGACTTGAACCGTCCTCGCAGATCAAGGCAATCGAGGTTCCAAACCGTTCGATCTGCTCGAACAGGCGGCGCGGCGCGGCAGCGTCAGGCGCAGGAACTTGCGTCTTGGAAACGCTGAGGTGCTCTTGCATGGTGGCAGCCGGTTAAGCAAGCTGAAGGAGTTACAAGAAATGGGCCAGTTTATCGACGGCATCGCCTGAGCTGCAGGTATTCAGCGAGCGGTCGTCTTGGGTCAGGCAATGGCGCTCCGATACGGATGGTTTATGCTGAGGGGGACTGAGCTTCGGTCTGACGCGGAGAGATCAAGTTGAAAAGGAAAACAACGCGCATCGGGATTGTCGGGCCGGGGCGTGCGATTGACCGGGGGGTGGCGGAGCGCGTCAGCGCGCTCGCGGGCGACCGGGCGGAGCTGGTGTTTCATCCGCAATGTTTCCTGCGGGAAGGGCATTTTGCGGGGCCGGATGCCGCGCGGGCCGCTGCGTTTGCTGACTATGCGAATGATCCTTCGCTGGATGCGGTGTGGTTTGCGCGGGGCGGGTATGGCGCCTGCCGGATCCTCGACCTGGCATTCGGTAATCTGGGCGCGGCGGCGCGGGCAAAGACCTATCTCGGCTATAGCGATGCGGGCAGCCTGCTGGCACGCCTGGCGCGCGATCGCGTCGGCCGGGTGGCGCACGGGCCGATGCCAGCGGATATCCTGCGCGAAGGCGGCGAGGCGGCGGTGCGCCGGTCGCTCGGCTTCCTGACGGGTACGGATGATGGGGCGGGGATTGATGCGGCGGCGCAGGCGCCGGGCAGGTATGCGGCATTCAATATTTCGGTCTTCGCAAGCCTGATCGGCACCGGCTGGCTGCCGGACCTGAGCGGGCATGTGCTGATGCTGGAGGATGTGGGCGAGTATCATTACCGGCTCGACCGGATGATGTTCACGATCACCTCGAACCCTGAGGTGAAGAAGGTGGCGGGTATCCGGCTCGGGCGGTGCGGGGCGATTCCGGTGAACGATATCGACTTCGGCAGGAATGAAGAGGAGATCGTGCGGGACTGGTGCGCACGGGGCGCGATTGCGTATCTCGGGCGCGCGGATATCGGCCACGATGTGGACAACAAGATCGTAGTGTTCGGGGAGCGTGGCGCAGGCGCCTGAAGGGCTGAAATGAAAAGACGGGCTGCGCTGTGCAGGCCCGCCTTCTGTTTGCGTACGGTGTATCCGATCAGAGGTTCTTGACGATGTCCTCGACCATCTTCTTGGCGTCCGCGAGCAGCATCATCGTGTTGTCGTGGAAGAAGAGTTCGTTCTCGATGCCGGCATAGCCTGAGCCCATCGAGCGCTTGATGAAAAGCACGGTGCGGGCGTTTTCGACGTCGAGGATGGGCATGCCGTAGATCGGCGAGGTCTTGTCGGTTTTGGCGGCCGGGTTCGTCACGTCATTGGCGCCGATGACGAAGGCGACGTCCGAAGCGGAGAACTCGGAGTTGATGTCTTCGAGTTCGAACACTTCGTCGTAAGGCACCTGGGCCTCGGCGAGGAGGACGTTCATGTGGCCCGGCATCCGGCCCGCGACCGGGTGGATGGCGTATTTCACTTCGACGCCTTCGGCCTTCAGCTTCTCGGCCATTTCCTTCAGCGCGTGCTGGGCCTGGGCGACGGCCATGCCATAGCCTGGGACGATGATGACCTTCGAGGCGTTCTTCATGATGAAAGCCGCGTCTTCGGCAGAACCCTTCTTGTAGGGCCGGTCGACGCGTGCGCCGCCGGCTGCGGCAGCTGCATCTTCGCCGCCGAAGCCGCCGAGGATGACCGAGATGAAGGAGCGGTTCATGCCTTTGCACATGATATACGACAGGATCGCGCCGGACGAGCCGACGAGGGCGCCGGTAATGATCAGCGCGAAGTTGCCGAGCGTGAAGCCGAGGGCGGCGGCGGCCCAGCCGGAATAGGAGTTCAGCATCGAGACGACGACCGGCATGTCGGCGCCGCCAATGGGGATGATCAGCGTGATGCCGAGGATCAGGGCGAGGACGGTGAGGCCCCAGAAGGCCCACTGGGCCTGCCCGCCGCTCATGATCAGGACGACGGTGAGGGCGATGATGCCGAAGCCGAGGCCGAGGTTGAGCAGGTGGCGGGCGGGCAGCAGGATCGGCGCGCCGCTCATGTTACCGTTGAGCTTGGCAAAGGCGATGATGGAGCCGGTGAAGGTCAGCGCGCCGATGGCGGAGCCGAGGCCGAGTTCGATCAGCGAGGCGGTCTTGATACCGGTGAGGCCCAAGATGCCGAAGCTGTCGGGCGCATAGAGCGCGGCGGCGGCGACGAGCACGGCGGCGAGGCCGACGAGGGAGTGGAAGGCCGCGACGAGCTGCGGCATGTCCGTCATCGGGATCTTGCGCGCGATATAGGCGCCGATGGTGCCGCCGATGGCGACGGCGCCGATCATCAGTGCCCAGGTCGTGGGATCAAGCTGGTCCCAGAGCAGCACGATGGTGGTGGCGACGGCGATCATCATGCCGATCATGCCATTGCGGTTGCCCTTCTGGCTGGTGGCGGGGCTGGAGAGGCCGCGCAGGGCGAGGATGAAGAGCACGCCCGCGACGAGATAGAGCAGGGGCGCCCAGGTGGATTGAAACTGTTCCACGGGTCAGGTCCCTTTTTTCTTGTACATGGCCAGCATGCGCTGGGTGACGAGGAAACCGCCGAAGATATTGACGCTGGCGAGCATCACGGCGACGGCGCCGAGGATCTTGGCGCCCCAGCCTTCGGATGTGAGCCCGGCGGCCGCAGCGGCGACGAGGGCGCCGACGACGATCACGGACGAAATGGCGTTGGTTACCGCCATCAGCGGTGTGTGCAGCGCGGGCGTGACCGACCAGACGACATAGTAGCCGACGAAACAGGCGAGCGCGAAGATGGCCGCGAGGAAGACAGTGGAGTCGATGCCGCCGGCGTCTGCGTAGGCGGGCAGGGCGAGCGCTGCGAGGGCGAGGACGGAAAGGGCGCGTTTCATTTACTTGAGCCTTTCGCTGACGGTGGCGCCATTGCGGGTGAGCAGCATGGCTTTGACGATCTCATCGTCCGTATCAAGATTGAGCTTGCCGCCTTCGCCGGTGATCAATGGCAGGAAGGCGAGCAGGTTCTTGGCGTAGAGCGAAGACGAGTCGGCAGGCAGGCGCGCGGGCAGGTTCGAGAAACCAGCGACCTTGACGCCGTTGACGTCGACGATTTCGTCGGCCTTCGAGAGCGGGCAGTTGCCACCCTGGCTGACGGCCATGTCGACGATCACCGAGCCAGGCTTCATCGAATGGACCATCGCCTCGGTGATCAGCACGGGCGCAGCGCGGCCCGGGATCAGTGCGGTGGTGATGACGATGTCCTGCTTGGCGATGTGGCTGGCGGTGAGCGCGGCCTGCTTGGCCTGATATTCCGGAGACATTTCCTTAGCGTAGCCGGCCGAGGTTTCGGCGGCCTTGAACTCTTCATCCTCGACAGCGATGAACTTGGCGCCCAGAGAGGCGACCTGTTCCTTGGCAGCAGGACGCACGTCGTTGGCGGTCACGACCGCGCCGAGGCGGCGGGCGGTAGCGATGGCCTGGAGACCGGCGACACCGGCGCCCATGACGAACACCTTGGCCGGAGCGACAGTGCCCGCGGCGGTCATCATCATCGGCATGGCGCGGCCATAGATCTGAGCGCCTTCGATGATGGCGCGGTAGCCGGCGAGGTTCGACTGGGACGAGAGCGCGTCCATCGACTGGGCGCGGGTGATTCGCGGGGTGAATTCCATCGACAGGCCGGCGATCCTGCGGGCGTTGAGCGCCGCGACCTCGTCTGTCGCATAGGCGAAGGGCTCCATCAGGGCGATCAGGGCCGCGCCTTCGGGCAGGGACGCGATCTCCGCAGGCTCCGGCCGGCGGACCTTGAAGACGATGTCGGCGCCGGCTGCAGCGGCGGGGCCGGCAGCAATCGCGGCGCCTGCTTCGGTGAAGGCGCTGTCGGGGAAGCCGGCGACGGTGCCCGCGCCGGATTCGATCGTCACCGTGTGGCCGAGGCCCACGAGCTTCTTGACGGTCTCCGGGGTTGCCGCAACGCGGGTTTCACCGGCTCTACGTTCTTTGAGCACTGATATCTTCATGAAGCCCTGAATTAGGTTAAACCTTGCGCTGTGCAACTGTTATTTTGGAGGTTTGAGGCATGAGCTTGTTTAGTCTGGCTAACAGGACGGCATTGGTGACGGGGGCCTCGAGCGGGCTGGGCGAGCATTTTGCGCATGTGCTGGCGGGGGCAGGCGCCACCGTTGTGATCGCCGCGAGACGGATGGACCGGCTGGAGGACGTGGCCGCCGACATCGCCGCCAAGGGGGGCAAGGCCCTGCCGGTCGAAATGGATGTGACCCGGGACGGCAGCGTGGTTGCCGCGTTCGATTCGATCCGGGAAGCCCTCGGGCGGCCGTGCGACATCGTGATCAACAATTCCGGCATGTCGCGCGGAGGCTGGTTCCGCGAGCAGAGCGAAGAGGACTGGAACGCGGTGATGGATACCAACCTCACCGGCGTCTGGCGCGTCGGCAAGCATGCGACGAACGCCATGATCGCGGCAGGGGCGAAGGGATCGATCGTCAACATCGCCTCGATCACGGCGCACCGGACCCAATTCATGACCACGGCTTATTGCGTCTCGAAGGCAGGCGTCGACCACCTGACGCGTCACATGGCGCTGGAGAATGCACGCTATGGCATCCGCGTGAACGCCATCTCGCCGGGCTATTACAAGACCGCGATCAATGACGAGTATCTCGATTCCGAAGCGGGCGAGGCGATGCGCAAGCGGATCGCCTTCCGCCGGTTTGGCGAATACCGGGAACTCGACGGGGCCTTGCTGCTGCTGTCGTCCGAGGCGGGGAGCTACATGACCGGCTCGACGATTGTCGTGGATGGCGGGCATTTGCTATCTTCTTTGTGAGTTACGGAGAATGGGCCGATGGCAACTGAGATCGTGAAGATTGATGCCTCGAACGCTGTCTGTCTTGATAGCATGGCGCCGGAGGTCTTCGACTTTCCGGTACGGCCGGATTATCTCTTGGCGTTCCTTAGCGATCCCCGGCATGTTCTGATTGTTGCGATCGACGACGGCTGCGTGGTGGGCATGGCAACGGCGTTCGAGTATTTTCACCCCGACAAGCCGCCGCAGATGTTCATTAACGAAGTCGGCGTTTCGCCTGGCTGGCAACGCAAAGGTCTGGGCCGGAAGCTCACGGCTGCCTTGGTGGAGGAAGCAGAGCGTCGCGGTTGCCAATACGCCTGGCTCGGAACGGAATCGCAAAACATCGCGGCGCAAAAGTGCTTTGCCAGTGTTCCAGAGGCCGAAGGACCGAAAACCTTTCTGCTTTACGAGTGGGACATGGAAGACTGACGCGGACTTGCCGCCCCGCCAAGGAAGCACTAACAGTCAAGAACGCGAAAGGTGCCCGGGTCAAAAACCTGGGTGAAAAGGGAAGCCGGTGGGAATCCGGCGCTATGCCCGTAACTGTCAGCGGGGAGTTTTGGGGCCAAACGCCACTGGGAAACCGGGAAGGCCGCCTCAGGACGCTGATCCGCAGAGCCAGGAGACCTGCCTCTCGCCGTCGTGAGCTTGCCGCCCGGGACCAGGCGTAGGGCTGCGGAGGCGCGCCTTCCGTTCATGCGACATGTCATGAACCGCCGCAGGGATGCGCTCCCTCTGGCATTTGAAGGAGCTGCGGACATGATCCTCAGGCTGACTTTGCTCGGCGCTTCGGCGCTGGCTTTCAATTTTTCCGTGGCGTGGGCCGAGGAGGCCCGCCTGCTTGATCCGGTCGAAGTGACGGGGCTGCGCCCGGTCGAGGCGGACAAGGCGACGGTTTCCGTCTCTGTACTGACAGAGGACATCCTGGTGGTACGTGCCTCGCCGAACCCGGCAGACCAGCTGCGCGGCGTGCCGGGCGCGGCGGTGTCGCGCTCGGGCAGCCTCGGCGGGCTGACGCAGGTGCGTTTTCGCGGTGCCGAGGCGAACCATACGCTGGTGCTGTTCGAAGGGATCGAGATTTCCGATCCGGTAAATGGCGCGACGGATTTCGGGCTGCTGACGGCGCTGCCGGTAGGACGGATCGAAGTGCTGCGTGGGGCGGCGTCTTCGGTGCATGGGTCGGATGCGATCGGCGGTGTGGTCTCGATTGACGCGGCGCGGACGGCGGGCGTTTCCGGTTTTGCCGAGGGCGGCAGTTTCGCCACCAGCCAGGGCGCACTCGGCTGGAGCGGCGAACATCTCGCCGCGGCGGTCTCAGGGCTGACGACCGACGGCGTGGACGCCGCCGGCGCCGGTGGCGAGAAGGATGGCTCGGAAGCCTTGTCCGGAACCGTTACCGGCAGATTTGATCTGGGGGCGGACTGGTCGCTCTCATGGGTGGGACTTGCGCGAAAGGCGGATTCGGAATTCGATTCAGATACGGACTTTGACGGCCTGCTGAATGATGTGGGCCGCCGCACGCAGGCGGAGCAGCGCCTCGTAGGCGCGGCGCTGGCAGGCACGCTCGGGCCGCTGGACCATGTGGTGCGGGCGAGCTTCAACGAGGTGGACCGGGACAATTTCGCCGATGGCGTCATCACGGATGTGGCGAAGGGGCGGCGAACCAAGGTGAGCTGGTCACCGAGCTATACGGCCGGTGCGCAGACGGCGACCGGGCTCGTGGATTTCGAGCGCGAAACGTATGAGCGCTCGGATGTGCAGTTTGGCGGGGCGACGGATGCGGACGAGGCGTTCGAGTCGGTGTCGTTTGCCGGCGAGTACCGGCTGGCAGCCGGGGCGTTCGACCTGGCGGCTTCGGTGCGCCATGACGACAACAAGAACCGGTTCGATGATGCAACGACCTGGCGGTTGGGCGCCGGCTATGCGTTGGAAAGCGTCGGCGGGCGCGTACGCGCATCGATTGGCACGGGTATAAAGAATCCAACGTTCACGGAGCTTTACGGTTTCTTCACCGGCAGCTTCATCGGTAACCCGGACCTGAAGCCGGAAGAGTCTCAGAGCTGGGAAATCGGGTGGGAACAGGCGCTTGGGAGCGTGTCCTATTCGGCGACGTATTTCGATGCGAACCTCAAGAATGAAATCTACACCGCCTTCAATCCGGACTTTACCTCGACGGCGCTGAACCGCGCGGGCGAGAGCGAGCGAAGCGGCGTTGAGTTGGCTGGGCGCTGGCAGGCGCTGGCGAACCTCTCGATTTCGGGGCAGGCGACCCTCTTCGACTCGCAGGATGATACGGGGGCGGACGAGATCCGGGTGCCGGAGATGACGGCGTCTCTGTCGGCGGACTGGCAGGTGCAGCCGGGCGGACTGCGGCTCGGCTTCGCGCTTGACCATGTGGGCGAGCAGGGGGACTTCGATTTCGGGCCCTTCCCGCCGCGTCTGGTGGCGCTGGAGGCCTATACGCTGGCGTCGCTGACGGTGGAATATCCGCTGACGGAACGTCTCGCGCTCACGCTGCGCGGGGAGAACCTGCTGGGCGAGGCGGCCACCGATGTGTTTGGATATAACGGGCCGGGCGCCGGCGTGTTTTTGGGGCTGAAGCTGAGATGAAAACCGCGCTCGCCGCCTTTTTCCTGATGATGGCGGCCGGTTTCGCGCAGGCGGAGCCGGCCCGCCCGACGCTCGTTTCCCTCGACTATTGTGCAGATCAGTTCGTGTTGGCTCTTGCCGACCGCGATCAGATCCTGGCGGTGTCTAAAGATGCGGAGCGCCGGTTCAGCCATCTGCGGGCGAAGGCGGCTGGCCTTCCCAAGGTGCGTGCGGCGGCGGAGGATGTGATCGCGCTGCAGCCGGATGTGGTGGTGCGCAGCTTCGGCGGGGATGCGCGGGCGCTGGAGTTCTATGCGCGGTTCGGCATCCGTACGGTGCAGCTCGGTTATGCGGACGATGTTCAGGGTACGGCGGATGTGATGCGGGCCGTGGCGGCGCAGATCGGGCAAGGGGCGCGGGCTGAGGCGCTGATCGCGGCGATGCCGGACGCGGCGCCGGATACGGGGCGTTCGGCGCTCTACGTGACGCCGGGCGGCGTCAGCGCGGGGCAGGGCACGATGATTGCGTCGATCATGGCACGGGCGGGTCTTTCCAATGCGAACACAGGCGAGGGCTGGACAGACCTGCCGTTGGAGCGGCTGGTGCAGGCGCCGCCGGCGTTGATGCTGACCGCGTTTTTCGGGTTTGATGATGATGCAACGGATCGCTGGTCGGTGTCGCGGCATCCTGTGATGCTGCGGTTGATGGCGGGGGCCGAGGTGATCGCGATGGAGGAGTCGCGTATCTCGTGCCCCGCCTGGCTGGTGGCAGATGAGGCGCAGGCGATCGCGAAGGCGCTGCAATGAGCCGGCTTACGTTGATCCTTGGGTTGATCTCTGCGGCGCTGTTTGCCGTTTCAGCGCTTGCCGGTACGGCGCCGGTTTCGCTGGGTGAGAGCCTTGCCGCGCTGGCCGGGCAGGGCGACGCGGCGACGCGCACGATCCTTTGGGAAATCCGGTTGCCGCGGGCGGCGGCGGCGTTTGCTGTCGGCGCGGCGTTGGGACTGGCGGGGGCGGGCTTGCAGGGTCTGTTGCAGAACCCGCTGGCGGAGCCGGGCGTGCTGGGCGTTTCGGCTTTCTCCGCGCTCGGCGCGGTGATTGCGATCTTCTTCGGCCTTGCGGCGGTGTGCAGTCTCGCGGTGCCTGTTGCGGCCATTCTTGGCGCGGGTGTCGCGACGGTGTTGCTCGGCGCGGCGGCGATGCGGGGGGCAGGGAGCGTGACGCTGTTGCTGATCGGCATCGGCCTTTCCAGCTTTGCGGGCGCGCTGATGTCGCTGGCGCTGAACCTGGCGCCGAACCCCTATAGCCTTGCGGACCTCGTGAACTGGATGATGGGGTCTGTAGTGAACCGTTCGTGGGCGGATATTGTGCTGGCTGCACCGGCGCTGGCGATTGGCGCGGCGCTGGTGCTGGCCTCCGGGCCGGGCCTGCGGGCGCTCAGCCTCGGCGACGAGACGGCGGCGAGTCTCGGGGCAGACCCGAAGCGGACGCGGCTGCTGGTGATCGGTGGCACGTCGCTGCTCGCAGGCGCGAGCGTGGCGACGGCAGGAACCATCGGCTTCGTCGGCATCGTGGCGCCGCATGTGATGCGGCCGTTCGTGGGGCATGATCCGCAGCGCCTGCTGGTGCCGTCGGCGCTTTTTGCGGGGATTGTGCTGCTGGTGGCGGATATCGCGATCCGGGTGCTGCCGTTCCAGCAGGAACTCAAGCTGGGCGTTGCTGCGGCGCTGGTGGGCGGGCCGGTGTTTATCTGGATTGCAGCGCGGATGGGGAGGCTCCTATCATGATCTCTGTGAACGGACTGTCGGTGTCGCTTGGTGGGCGACGTGTGCTTATGGACGTGTCCTTCGCGCTTGGCGCAGGCGAGTTTGCGGCGCTGACGGGGCCGAACGGGGCGGGCAAGAGTACGGCGCTGAAGGCGCTGGCCGGAGTGGCGGCAGTGGAGGCGGGCCGCATCGAGATCGGCGGCGCTCCGGCGGCCTCAATGAACGCGCTGGCGCGGGCGCGGCAGGTAGCCTGGCTCGCGCAGGCTCGGCCGGTGGCGTGGAACCTGCGGGTGGAAGATGTCGTCTCGCTCGGGCGGTTTGCCGAGGCGCCAGCGGCCTACGACCGGATGGGAAAAGAGGGCCGGGCGGCGGTCGACGGAGCGCTGGCGAAGGCGGATGCGGCGCATCTGGCGGGGCGGGCGTTCCAGGCCTTGTCTGGCGGTGAGCAGGCGCGGGTGCATCTCGCGAGGCTGCTGGCGAGCCCGGCGCCGTGCCTGTTGCTGGACGAGCCCTGCGCGGCGCTGGATATCGCGCATCAGCTGTCCCTGATGGAGACGCTGGCGGCGGAGGCGGCTTCAGGGCGGGCCGTGCTCGTGGTGCTGCACGACCTGGAACTGGCGGCGCGCTTTTGCCAGCGGGTGCTGGTGATGGACGCCGGGCGGCTGGTGGCGGACGGGGCGCCGGGCGAGGCACTGTCCGGCGAGGTTCTGGGGCGGGTGTTCGGGGTGCAACGCAGCGCCGAAAGGCAGCTTATTCGCGGGCCGCGTTAGTCAAGGTTTAGGGATAACGGGGTAGCATGGCCGCCTTATCACGAGGCCAGCCTGACATGCAGTCCAATCCGAAACCCCGCGATAGCGTGCAGACGCCGGCGCTGACGCCGGATGCAGCCCCGGCGGCCGATGTCAAAGGTGTCGACGCTGGCACGCGCGGGCTCGCCCATGCGTCTCCGGCCCGGGCGTTGCAGGACCGTCTCGTCCGGGAAATGACCCAGCCGAACCGGTCCTGGCGGTGGCATTCGGCCGGACTGGTCCTGACCGCGATCCTGGCGCTCTGGGCGGCGGGCATGATGCTGAACGCGGGTTTCTGACCCGGCCCCGCTGGCAGGCGATTTGCTGGACACTTCCAATTTACGGCTTATAGGCCAGTCCCATCAGGAGCGAATTGATGCGCATCAGGAAAGCCGTTCTGCCGGTGGCCGGGCTTGGCACACGGGTCCTGCCCGCGACCAAGGCCATTCCGAAGGAATTGCTGCCGGTCGTCGACCGGCCGGTGATCCAGTATGTGGTCGACGAAGCCCTCGAGGCCGGGATCGAGCACATCATCTTCGTGACCGGCCGGGGCAAGGGCGCGATCGAGGACTATTTCGACCATTCCTATGAGTTGGAAGACCAGCTGAAGGCGAAGAACAAGACCGACATTCTGGCGGCGGTCGAGGCTTCGCGCCTCCCGGCGGGAGCGTCCAGTTTCGTACGCCAGCAGGCACCCCTCGGCCTTGGCCATGCTGTCTGGTGTGCGCGCGACGTGATCGGCAATGAGCCGTTCGCGGTGCTGCTGCCGGACGTGATCGTGAAGGGCAAGCCGTCCGGCCTTAAGCAGATGGTAGATGCGTTTGCCAGGGTGGGCGGCAATATCATCGCCGTCGATCCGGTGCCGCAGGACCGGGTGTCGTCGTATGGCGTGATCGCGCCGAAGTCGCGCGACGGGCGACTGATCGCCATGTCGGGCATGATCGAGAAGCCGCCGCGCGAGAGTGCGCCGTCGAACCTCGCGATCACCGGGCGCTACATTCTTCAGCCGGAAATCTTCGGCCTGCTGGAGAAGCAGGGCGCCGGCGCCGGCGGCGAGATCCAGCTTACGGACGCGATGGCGCGGCTGATGGATCTGCAGGACTTTTATGCCTACGAGTTCGAAGGCTCCGTCCATGATTGCGGCAACAAGACCGGGTATTTCGAAGCGGTGCTCGCGCACGCCCTCGACAATCCGGATACGGCCGCGTTTGCGCGCGACCTCGTCAGGCAGGCCGCTGGCAAGCTCTAGATAGCGCTTGCAAAAACCGGCCGCGTTAAGCCTTTTCCTCCGGAAAGACCCGTAAAACAGGCCCCGCGGCCGAAACGGTTAGCGCGTTCTTAAAGAAGTCCTGAGAATTTTGCTCCGAGCAAGAAGCTTGTGGCATGCGGAAACGGGTGGTCTGGCGGGCGCGCCTGGCCAGCGCTCTCCGGCTATTGCGCTTCCTGTGAACGATCCCGCGAACATCTATGGAGAAAGATTATGTCGCAAACTGCTTATCTGGTATCGTGCGAAGTGGTGTGCGGCGAGGGCAGCGACGGCGCCCTGGCCGGCATGGAACACGCCTTCATGGTCGTGGGCGTGAATGCGTCCAGCGAAGAAGATGCCGTCTCGAAAATTGAAGCTGACTTTGAAGAGCAGGGCTACGGCCTCGTCGAAGTCGAATGGATGTGCGAAGCCGCGAAGATGGAATGGGAAGACGCTGAAGGCGAAGCTGAAGGCAAGGACATCATCGCCCGCCTCGCCGCCGAGCCGAACGACGTGATCCACGGCGAACTCTATGACGCGGGCGAAGAGGTGAGCGCCGCCGCCTGACGTCCCTTTCGTTCCACATAGCAAGCCAAGCCTTCTGCGGCCACTCCATCGAGTGGCCGCTTTTCTTCCGGCACTGTTCGTGCGGCATTTGCCGGGTGCCGCAGGTGTGGGGCCGGTCCGGTTTGGCCTGAATTAAAACAATCAGTTAACGGGATGGCGGTCTCTCGGGGACGGGAGCGCTGCCGACGCGGGGGTAAGCTCGCCGGGAAACCGGCGGGCTTTTTTGATTGTGCCCCGGCGCCGGGCGGATAAACAGGCGCGCATGATGCCTGAGCCTGTTCTTCCGGATTACCATGACGTGTGCGCCGCGGCAGAGCGCGTACGCCCCTACGTGCGCGAAACGCCGGTGCTGACCCACGGCGCGATCGATGCGGCAGCGGGCGCGCAGGTGTTCGTCAAGGCGGAATGCCTTCAGGTGACCGGCAGTTTCAAGATGCGCGGGGCGGCCAACCGGCTGGCGCAGATACCGCCGGAGGGGCGCGAAGCCGGCGTGGTGGCGTTTTCGTCCGGCAACCATGCGCAGGGCGTGGCGCGGGCGGCGCGGCTGATGGGGATGCCGGCGGTGATCGTTATGCCCGCGGATGCTCCGCAGGTTAAGATTGCCGGCGTGAAGGCGGATGGCGGCGAAGTTGTGTTGTTCGACCGCGACACCGAGAGCCGCGAAGAGATCAGCCGCCGGCTTGCGGCGGAGCGCGGCGCAGTTGTGGTGCCGAGCTATGACGACGCGCACATCATCGCCGGGCAGGGCACGGCGGGGCTGGAGTTTGCGCGGCAGATGGCGGCGGGCGGCAAGGCGCTCGACGCGCTGATCTGCTGCACGGGCGGGGGCGGGCTGATCTCGGGGATCGCGCTGGCGTTCGAGCGGCTGTCGCCGGCGACGCAGATCTGGACGGCTGAGCCTGAGGCGCATGATGACTGGGCGCGGTCGCTGGAGGCGGGCGAGATCCTCGCCAACGCGCCGGGCACTCGCTCGATCTGCGATGCGATCCTGACGCCTCAGCCGGGCAAGCTGACTTTTGCGATCGGGAAACGGCTGTTCGCGGGCGGCCTTCGGGTGAGTGATGACGATGTGCGCGACGCGGTGCGCACGGCGTTCCGGCATCTGAAGATCGTGGCCGAGCCGGGCGGCGCAGCGGCGCTGGCCGCGGCGCTGCACCGGTTGCCCGAGACGCTGAAGGGCAAACGCGTGGGCGTGCTGGTCACCGGCGGAAATGTCGATACGCCAGACTTTGCGCGCATCGTTTCGCAGCGCAGTTGAGGCTGGCCCGAAAACAGGCCCGCTTCACGCCGTAAAGCGCTCGGATGAGCATACCCTTCTGCTGCGCCATAGGCGGCATTCACGGCGAACTCGAGCGGCTGTAGGACCTGCACCGGCAGGTGACCGGTTATACGCGGGATGTGTTTCCGGACCGGCCCGTGCAGTTCATCCACCTCGGCGACCTGGTCGACCGGGCCCCGGCCTCCTGCGGGGTGATCAATTACCTGATGGAATTCGAAGCGCAGTTTTCGCCCCGCCCGGTGACGCTGCGCGGCAATCACGAGCAGATCATGATCGATGCAGCCGGGTCGAGCGACAGGGATCCCGCCGAGTGGCGGTCGTGGATCATGAATGGCGGGCAGGAGACGCTGGAGAGCTATGTCGGCCAGCCGAGGCCTTTGATGAAACGCCACCTGACCTGGCTGAGATCGCTGCCGACGCTGCATCAGGCAGAGGCGGAGGGGCAGGTGTTCGTGCATAAAGATGTCGATTCCGACCGGTTACCGGCGTGCGGCGAGAAGGTGCACAAGCGCACGCGGCGGCGTGAGTTCCTGGATCCGCGCTGCTGGACGGCGCCGCGCCTGTGGCGCCAGCGCATGGTATACGGACATACGCCGACGCAGGCTTCTTTGCCGGAATTGGCGGCACACGGCATAAAGCTTAACGCAGACACCGGCGGTGTTTAAGGCGGGCGGCTGACGGCTGCGCCGCTGAGGGCCGGCGAACCGGTCCTGTTCCTGCGCACCTGATCCCCGGTCCTGTTGCAGAAATACGGCATTCAGGCTTTCGCAAATCATTTTTAAACCACGCGGCCCACCCCGCCTTTCTGTTGGTTAAAAGCATGTTCCGTCTGAGGACGAGATTCGCCCGCCAACCTTTAACCGGCTTTATTCGCCGCGTGTTAATCCTGAACATTGAAGTCAGCCGAACGCTGTCTGCATGAGGGCATTCAGAATGAAAGCGGCACCGCTCATCAGCCTCGGCGTCTCGGTTGCACTGGGAGCTGGCGCCCTCTTCTTCGGCCGTGCCTTTATGTCCGGCGAGGCGCCGGACGCGCAGGCGAGTGTTGTGCCCGCGATGGTGATGACGACCGTTCTAGTGACCACCGCCGCGGTGGAGCCAGGCGCGATCATCGATCCGAAATTCGTCAAGGAAGTCGAATGGCCGGAGCAGGCGGTGCCGGAAGGCGCGCTGAAGAACGTTTCCGAACTCGGCCCGAAGGCTTACTCGCGCGGGCTGATGGTGCCCGGCGAACCGCTGCTGGCGCCGAAGATCGACACCACCGGTGCGGTGCTGACGCTGGCGGCGGCAATTACGCCGGGCATGCGGGCAGTTTCGATCGTCGTTCGTAATGATACTGGCGTGTCGGGCTTCGTGCTGCCGGGCGACCGGGTGGACGTCAACGAGTTCATGTCGCTGGAAGATGCGGGCGGCCGCCCCGAAGGCGCGCGCGTTTCAGCCGATATCCTGGCGCGGCCGGTGCTGCGGTATGTCAAAGTACTGGCGGTCGACCAGTCGTTCGAGCCAAATCTTGAAGGCGCCAAGCCCTCGCAAACCGTGACGCTGGAAGTGACGCCGGATGACGCGCTCGTGCTTGGCGCATCGAGCCAG
Organism: Hyphomonas sp.; assembly: GCA_016124495.1. GTDB lineage: Bacteria > Pseudomonadota > Alphaproteobacteria > Caulobacterales > Hyphomonadaceae > Hyphomonas. Next base: position 45,339 of record WGNP01000018.1, read on the forward strand.
CGCGCTGCGCTCGGCCTTGCCCTGATCAGCCGCGATGAGGAAGCGATGGTCGCCGCGATCACGCCGGACAAGAAGGTCGAAGTGAAGCGCGTGGTGAAGCCGGCCACCGTGCGCCGCGCGCCAGTGAACACCACCGTGCGTGTGATCAACGGCGATAGTGATGTCGAAGTCTCGGCGCCGATCGCGCGGACGGAAACGGCGACGGGGGAGAAACGCTGATGCGCCTGAAACATCTTCTGGCCGCCGGAGCGGCGTGCCTTTGCCTGACGCTTCCGGTTTCGGCCTGGACGCAGCGCTCTGCCGCAGACGGGGCAGAGCGGCTTGAAGTGCAGCGCGGACAGTCGGCCGTAGTCGAAGCCGACGCGGCGTTTGCAACGATTGTTGTTGCGGATCCTGATATCGCTGAAGCGATGGCAACCTCAAACCGTTCCTTCTTCCTGCGCGGCAAGCAGCCAGGCACGACGACAGTGCTCGTCTACAATGCGGCCGGCGCGATCGCGGAACTGATCGAAGTCGAAGTGAAACTGGGTCTGGAGGAGCTGCGCGCGGACCTGGACCGCCTGCTGCCGGGCGAGCCGATCGATGTGTATCCGGTGCATGACGGCGTGTTCCTGGACGGACGCGTGACGACGGCGGCGGCAGCCGAAATGGCGCTGCAGCTGGCCGAGCGGTATGTGCCGGGCGGCGTGGCGAACGGGCTGTCTGTCGGGCAGAGCCAGCAGGTGATGCTGGAAGTGCGCTTCCTGGAGGCAAGCCGCAGCGCGGTGCGTGAGATCGGCTTTGGCAACAGCGTCGACGCGAATGATTTTCAGACTGCGACCGAGGGCGGCACTGTGTCCGGCCTTGCGGCGAAGACGGTCGCGATGTTCACCAATGTCGGCGGCGAGAATATCGATGTTCAGATCCGTGCGCTTGAGGAAAAGGGTATCATCCGGACGCTGGCAGAGCCGAACCTCGTGGCGCTGTCGGGCGATACAGCAAGCTTCCTTGCGGGCGGAGAGTTTCCGATCCCGGTGGCCAGCAAGGACAACGAGATCACCATCGAGTTCAAAAAGTTCGGCGTCAGCCTCGACTTTACGCCCACGGTGCTCGGCGACGGGCTGATGAACCTCCGCGTACGTCCGGAAGTGTCATCCATCGACCGGGCCAATGGAATCCGTACGTCCGGCATCGAAATTCCGGGCATCTCGGTGCGCCGGGCCGACACGACGGTGGAGCTGCATGACGGGCAGGCGTTTGCCGTTGCGGGGCTCCTCCAGAACAATTACTCTAACGATGTGCGCCAGATGCCCTGGCTCGGCAATGTGCCGATACTTGGCTCGCTGTTCTCGTCGAAGCGATTCCAGCGCAACGAAAGCGAACTGGTTATCATCGTCACACCCCGCCTGGTGCAGCCGATGCCGCATCCGGATCAGCTGGCCTCGCCGCTGGATGCCTTTGCAGAGCCGTCCGAGAGCGATCTGTTCCTTCTCGGAAAGACGGCAAGTCTCGAAACAAGTACATCAGGGAACTGATTATATTGATAAACCTCAGGAAACTTTCGCTGCTGATGGCCTTAGGAACTCTTGGCGCGTGTGCTTCGGTGGACGCGCATGACCGCTTCCTGCTTGGCGAGGCGAACCGTACGAACGTGGCGGCGCAGGCAAGCCGGGATGTGAACCTGCCGAACTCCAGAACGGTGGACTCCACCTCCGGTGTGCGCGCCGTTAACGCCATGAAGGCGCTCAACGAAGGCCAGACCAGGGAACTCGCCAGCACCAGCACCGGGGGCGGTGAATAATGAAATCCGCCGCCCAGCTTCAACCTGGGCTGCCGGCTGCCCCTTCGGGGCGCGCCGTGCCGTCCATGGCCGTGCTGACCAGCCCCGAGCGGATAGAGGCGCTGAAGGCGATCTGTCCGGACGTGCAGGACCTGTCGCAAATGGCTGCACCCGATGTCGTGATCCGTCATGGCGGCGGGTTGATCCTGATCGAGCAGGGGCTGGCCGGCTGGGAGCAGCTGCTGCTTCTGCTCGCGGTCGAATATCCGTCCACTGCTGTCATCGTGGTCTCCGACCATTTGCCGGCGCATATGGTCCGGACACTGATGAAATTTGAGGCGTGGGATGTGCTTGCTGTTGCCGCCGGTGCTGGGGATGTCATGGAGACCGCCGCGCGCCTCGCTGAAGCGCGCTCCGAATCCAAGGGCGTGCCGGCGAATTCTGTCTGCTGGGCGTTTCGCGGCGCCGTTGGCGGAGCCGGCGTCTCGACACTGGTGATTGAAAGCGCGTTCGCGTTGGCGCGTCTCGTCGGGCCCGGCAAGGTCTGCCTTGTCGACCTGAATCTCGCCGACGGGATGTCGGCGTCCCTCCTCGAAGCGGTCCCGAAGCTCGACCTGCAGGCGCTGTCGGCTGCGCCTGAGCGTCTTGATGCGCGGTTGCTCGCGGCCTGGTGCTGGCAGCATGAGGACGGCGTCTCGATCATTGCCTCGCCGCGTAATCCCGAAGCGGATGCGCTGGCCAGCGCAGCGGCTATCCTGCGCCTGCTGGATGTGACCTGCGCCGCATTTCCCTTTGTGATCCTCGACATGCCGCGCCACATGATGCCGTGGACAAAATCAGTGATGGCGGCAGTCGACCAGGCGGTGATCGTCAGTCAGCTGACTGTCCCCAGCTTGCACGCCGCCGCTGACATGTGCCGGGATGTGGACGCGCTGCGCGGTGACGCGAGCAAGGCACGTCTGGTGCTGAACCGGACGTTGCAGAAGAAACAGTTCCTTGCCGGGGTCCCGGTGGGTCAGGCCGAGAAGGCCATCGAGCGCAAGATTGATGTTACTGTCACGTCCGATTGGGACGCGGCGCGCACGGCGGTCAATCTTGGCAAGCCGATTGCCAAAGTGAAGCCGAAGAGCGCGCTTGTCATCGATGTGGACGCAATGGTTCGCAAGTTTGTGCCGGACGGCATGATCGAGAACGCCCAGACGACAAGGTCAGCCAGGAAAGTACGCGCATGAGCCGTTTCGGATTTACACCCGCTGTCAGGAAGGACGAGCCGGTTGCTGCAGCCGCACCGGTTGCCGGCACAGCGTCCAACATGCGCTCCAAGCCGGAATCGGCGGGCTTCGATCTGCTCGATGCAAAACTTCGCGTGCATGCAAAGCTGATTGATGAGCTCGACCTCGCCGCCCTCGACAAGATGGATGACGAAACGATGCGGCGCCGCGTGCGCGGCATCATCGGCGAGATCCTCCGCAAGGAGCAGATGGCGCTGTCGTCTGCAGAGGAGGCCTCTTTTTCGGATGCCGTGATGGACGAGATGACAGGCCTTGGCCCCATCGAACCTCTGCTCAAGGATGATTCCATCTCGGACATCCTGATCAACGGCTGTAACCAGGTCTATGTCGAGCGGCATGGAAAGCTGCAGCTGGCCCCGGTGCGGTTTGCGGACAATGATCACTTGCTGCGCATCGTGCAGCGGATCGTGGCGGCAGTGGGCCGGCGCGTGGACGAAAGCCAGCCGCTGGTGGACGCGCGCCTGCTGGACGGCAGCCGCGTTAACGCCGCGGTATTGCCGATTTCCATCGACGGCCCGCTGGTCTCGATCCGGAAATTCTCGAAGTCGCCCCTGACGATGGACAAGCTGGTAGACTTCGGAGCAATCCCGCGCCCCGTTGCGGATTTCATCCTGGGGGCCGTGAAGTGTCGCGCCTCGACGGTGATCTCGGGCGGGACGGGATCGGGAAAAACGACGCTTTTGAACGCTCTGTCAGCGGCTATCAATCCGGACGAGCGCCTGATTACGATTGAAGATGCAGCCGAACTGCAGCTGCAGCAGCCGCACGTCGCGCGGATGGAGACCCGCCCGCCGAACATTGAAGGCAAGGGCGAGATCCGCCAGCGCGAGCTCGTGAAGAACGCGCTTCGGATGCGGCCTGACCGGGTAATCCTCGGCGAGGTGCGCTCGGAGGAAGCGTTTGACATGTTGCAGGCGATGAACACTGGCCACGAAGGCTCGATGGCAACGATTCACGCTAACAATCCGCGTGATGCGCTGACGCGTCTCGAGCAGATGGTGATGATGGGCGGCTTGAAAATTTCTGAAGAGGCCATCCGTGGACAGATTGCCTCAGCGGTGAACTTTATCGTGCAGGCGACGCGCTTGTCGGATGGCTCGCGCAAGGTCGTCTCGATTGCCGAGATCACCGGCATGGAGGGCTCGGTCGTCCAGCTGCAGGAAATCTTCCGGTTCGAGCGGACAGGCACGGCGGAGAATGGCAAGGTCATGGGGTATTTCGCGCCGACGGGGCTTCGTCCGAAATTCCTCGACGAGATGGAGCGGCGCGGCGTGCACATGCCGGCCGGCCTGTTCGATCCGTCCAGAAAGTTCTGATCAGGGGGCTTATGCGTGCCGGGCCTTCCAGACCTTGCAGGCCTTGAGGCCTCGCTGATCATCCCGGTGATCATGGCGATGGGCGCGGTGTTCATGGCGATCCAGTCCGTGATTGGACTTGTCTCGACCGCGCGGGCACAGCGCATCGTCAACCGCCGCCTGCAGTTCAAGGAGCGGTATGCGACACACAATGAGGCCATGATCGAGCTGCGCAAGAGCCGGGGGCTCGACCGCCAGGGCAACCTTGCGATGTCGCTTCGCTGGCTGAACCAGCTGATCGTGCGCTCGGGGCTGAAGTTCGAGCCCGCGAGATGGGTTGCCATGTCGGCGGCGGGATCGCTGGGTCCGGCCGGTGCCGCCTGGTACTATGCGGGCGGGCTGTGGGTTGCTCTTCCGGTATATGTCGCGGTGTTCACGCTTGGACCCTTGGTGGTGATCAGGCATCTTGCTGCCCGGCGTGCCAGGAAGATGGCGACGCAATTGCCGGATGCGCTGCAGATCGTCTGCCGCAGCCTTGAGGCCGGACACCCGGTGGCGACGGCTGTGGCGCTGGTGGCGCGCGAGATGCCGGATCCGATCGGCACGGAGTTCGGCATGACGGCGGACGAGGTGTCCTACGGCATGTCGCTGACCAACGCAGTGCAGCGGATGGCTGAGCGGTCGGGCGATCCGGATGTCGAGCTGTTTGCGGCTACGGTGCGCCTGCAGGAGAAGACCGGCGGCAATCTTACCGAACTCCTCAAGTCAAATACCGATACCATCCGCGGACGCCAGACCATGCGCCTCAAGGTGCGTGCTGCCTCGTCGGAAGGGCGTACGTCCGCGATGATCCTGACGTCGGCGCCCTTCATGGTGATGGGTGCTATCCACATGCTGCGCCCGGAATTTTACGGCAACGTGATCAATGATCCGCTGATCCAGTATGGCTTCGCCGGTCTGCTCGTGTGGATGATCATCGGCAACATCGTCATGAACAAGATGATCAACTTCAAGATGTGATGCGGGCACCATGAGCATGTCCTTCCTCTCAGGCCCGGTGGTGCCCGTCGCGCTGTTCGTTCTGGCGATGCTCATCGCGATTCCGGGCGTCTTGTCTTTCCTTCGCAACCAGAAGGCTGAGGAAGATATCAGCCGCCGCCTGACGCGCCGCAATCCGGAAGCGATCAACCAGTCCAAACGCGGCGGCAGCCTGATCGGCCGCGCCTTGATGGGGCTTCCCGACAATGTTGCGCCCACCGAGGGCGAGCAGGTCAATGCCGTGCGCGGCAAGCTGAACCTTGCAGGCTTCACGCAGGCAAATGCCGTCCCGCGCTATTTCGCAGCGCGTTTTGTCTGCGTGGTCATTCCGCAGATCGCGCTCTTCTTCTCGCTGCCGTATTTTGCCGGCCTGCCGAAATACGCCCCTGTCGGCGCCTCCATCCTGCTGGTTCTTGTCGGCCTCGCCGCGCCGGGCATGTTCCTTGATGCGCGGATCAAGAAGCGCAAGCAGGCCGCTTCGCTCGGTTTTCCGGATATGATGGACCTGATGGTTGCCTGCGTGGAAGCGGGCCTCAGTCTCGATGCGTCGGTCCAGCGCGTGGGGGAGGAGCTGGAGCTGCGCCACCCGGTCATCTCCGGTCATATGCGCACGTTGTCGCTGGAGCTCAGGGCGGGCCGGGCGCGCAAGACGGCGTGGCGCACTTTTGCTGACCGGCTGGCGCTCGAGGAGGCGGGATCGCTCGCCACGATGCTGCGCCAGGCCGAGGAAATGGGCACCAGTCTCGGCCAGACCCTGCGCGTTTTCTCGGCGGACATGCGCCAGCGCCGCATCCTCTATGCCGAGGAAAAGGCCATGGCGCTGCCCGCAAAGCTCACTTTGCCCTTGATTTTCTTTGTGTTTCCCGTCCTTCTGGGGGTGCTGACGCTGCCAGCGGTCGTGATGTTGGGCAGAACCCTGCCGTCAACGGGCTAGGCGAAGCGCGGCCAGATTGCTAGGGAACGCGCATGGCAACCTATCTTGAATTCGAAAAACCGATCGCCGAACTCGATTCCAAGATCGCCGAACTGGAAGCCCTGGCGGCGCGCAAGGATGGTCCGTCGATCACTGACGAGCTGACCAGGCTGAAGACCAAATCGGTCAAGCAGCTGAAGCAGATCTACTCCGATCTCGATGCCTGGCGCATCACGCAGGTGGCGCGCCATCCCGAACGGCCGCACTTCTCGGATTTCATCGGCTCGATCTTCGAGGATTTTGAAGAACTCGCCGGCGACCGGCATTTTGGCAATGATGAGGCGATCATCGGCGGGCTCGCCCGGTTCCGCGGGCGCTCGGTCATGATCATGGGCCATGAGAAAGGCCGCACCACAGAGAAGCGCCTGAAGCACAATTTCGGCATGGCGCACCCGGAAGGCTACCGCAAGGCCGTGCGCCTGATGGACCTCGCCGAGAAGTTCAACATGCCGGTTCTCAGCTTCCCCGATACGGCTGGCGCTTATCCCGGCAAGGGCGGTGAGGAGCGCGGCCAGGCCGAGGCGATTGCGCGCGGCACGCAGCGCGGCCTGTCGCTGGGTGTTCCGTTCGTGACACTGGTCATCGGTGAAGGCATGTCCGGCGGCGCCATCGGCATCGCGGCGGCCAACCGTGTACTGATGATGGAATACGCCATCTATTCGGTGATCTCGCCTGAGGGCTGTGCGTCAATCCTTTATCGCGACCCGGCGAAGGCCAGCGAGGCCGCCCAGTCGATGGGCATCACCGGGCCGGACCTTCTGAAACACAAGATCGTCGACAGCATCGTGAAAGAGCCTGTCGGCGGCGCGCACCGCGATCCGCAACGGGCGATGGCCTCCGCCGCCAAGGCGCTGGACGCCGCGCTGCGCGACCTTGAGGGCCTGACACCGGCGCAGCTTCGTCGCCAGCGCCGCGACCGGTTCTATGCGATTGGCCGTGAGGGGCTGTAGCGCCCCTCCGTCTCCGGTGCGCCGGCATGGCTGAACAGGACTGGATCCGGCGCTACTTTGCCCCGCTCGCCGCAGCGCCGGGCGCTGCCCGGCTGACCGATGACACCGCCCAGCTGTCACCCGCCACAGGGCCAGTCGTCATCACGACCGACGCCATGGTCGAAGGCGTGCACTTCCTCGGCAGTGACCCCATAGGCTCCATTGCGCGCAAGCTCGTGCGCGTGAACGTGTCCGACATCCTGGCCAGCGGCGCCGAACCGGCCGAAGCCCTGCTGACGCTCGGCTGGCCCTCCGGCGGGAGCGAAGGGGAACTCGCCGGCTTCGCTGCGGCGCTGGGCGAGGAACTCGGCCTGTGGGGCGCCTCGCTGATCGGCGGCGACACGGTGACCAGTCCCGGCGGCCTGTTTGTATCCCTGACGCTCACAGGGCGCTGCCTCGGCCCTGCTCCCATCCGGCGCGGCGGCGCATCGGCCGGCGACGACCTGTGGGTGACCGGCGAGATCGGCGGACCCCGGCGCGGCTTCCTCGCGAGGGCGGCGGGGGAGGCAAGTCCGTGGATTGCCAGCCTTCGAATCCCGGTTTTGCCGCCTGTGTCTGCGGCGGGGCTTCTGGTCCGCCATGCCTCTGCCGCCATGGATGTATCCGACGGCCTGCTCGGCGACGCCGGAACGCTGGCGGGGGCGTCCGGAGCGGGGGCCGAAATCGCGCTCGAATCAGTGCCCTTCGCGGGCGGAGCTTCCTGTCTGGCCGAAAGGGTGGATCTTGCGACCTGGGGCGACGACTATCAGCTGCTCTTTGCGTCCCGCCCTGAAAATGCGGCCGGTTTGCTGGCGGACGCGCGGGAACTGGGCATCCGGATTGCGCGCATCGGGCGGATCCGGGCGGAGCCGGGTCTCGCCGCGACCTTCGAAAATCGCCCCGTTAACCTCCCGGAAACCGTCGCCTACCAGCATGGCTGGTATCGGAATGTCTGTCACTCGCCCATAAAGTGAGCCAAGTTGCACCCTGAGGGGCCGGCTGGCAGGCAGAACCGTCGTCAAAACACACCTCAGCCCTGCCTTCGCGGGGCTGACTGGTATTAGGGGTTAGGAAGGAAAGCCGATGACTTGGTACTTACTCGCGCTCGGAGCGGGCTTCCTGTCAGTCGCCTATGGCTACTGGCAGATCACATCCATCATGAAAGCGCCCTCGGGTAATCCGCGCATGATCGAGATCGCTCAGGCGATCCAGGAAGGCGCTAACGCGTATCTAAGCCGTCAGTATCGCACGATCGCCATGGTTGGCGCGGGCGTTGCTGTTCTCCTGTTCTTCCTGCTCGGCTGGAAAGCCACGCTCGGCTTCCTGGTTGGCGCCGTGCTTTCGGGCCTCGCAGGTTTCATCGGCATGCTTGTCTCAGTGCGCGCCAACGTGCGCACCACGGAAGCCTCCCGCAAGGGCCTCAACGAAGGCCTGCAGATGGCCTTCAAATCAGGCGCTGTCACCGGCATGCTCGTGGTCGGTCTCGCCCTCCTGGGTATCGTTGGCTATTATGGCCTGCTGACCGGCCCGCTCGGCCTGTCGTTGACGGACGAGGGCCAGAAACGCGAAATCATCGACGCGCTCGTGTCGCTCGGTTTCGGCGCTTCGCTGATCTCGATCTTCGCCCGTCTCGGCGGCGGTATCTTCACCAAGGGTGCGGATGTTGGCGGCGACATGGTCGGCAAGGTGGAAGCCGGCATTCCGGAAGATGATCCGCGCAACCCCGCCACCATCGCCGACAACGTCGGTGACAACGTCGGCGACTGTGCCGGCATGGCGGCGGACCTGTTCGAGACCTACGCGGTGACGCTCGTCGCCACGATGGTTCTCGGCGGCATCTACTTCGCAGCGACGCCCTATATCGGCGAAATCATGATGCTGCCCCTTGCCATCGGCGCGGTCTGCATCGTCACCTCGATCATCGGCACTTTCTTTGCCACCCTCTCGAAGGGCTCTACGGATATCATGGGCGCGCTCTACAAGGCGCTCATCGTCACCGGAATCCTCTCCGTCGGCGGCCTGGCACTGGCGCTTGAAACCGTGCTGCCCGGCGGTCTCGCCGGAACGCTGGATGGCGCCGGGGCCCTGCTTGGTCTTGTCAATCCGGTCACCGGCGAACCTGCCGACATCACCGGCTGGAAGCTGTTTGCCTGCGGTGTGGCGGGTCTCTTCGTGACGCTGCTGATCGTTGTGGTCACGGCCTACTACACAGAGACCAAGTACCGTCCCGTCCGCTCGATCGCGAAGGCGTCCGAGTCCGGCCACGGCACGAACGTCATCCAGGGCCTTGCCGTCTCGCTCGAAGCCACCGCGCTTCCTGCGCTGATCATCATCGGCGGCATCCTGCTGACCTACAACCTCGCCGGCCTTTATGGCATCGCGATCGCAACCACCACCATGCTCGGCGTGGCCGGCATGATCGTTGCCCTCGATGCTTTCGGCCCGGTGACCGACAACGCAGGCGGCATTGCTGAAATGGCTGAACTGCCTTCGGAAGTCCGCAAGACGACCGACGCGCTTGACGCTGTCGGCAATACGACCAAGGCTGTCACGAAAGGCTACGCGATCGGCTCTGCCGGTCTCGGCGCCCTCGTGCTGTTTGCGGCGTATGCGGAAGACCTGAAATACTTCTCGGCACGCGCCGTCGAAGGTTCGTTCTTCTACAACGTCTCGGTCGATTTCTCGATTGCCAACCCCTATGTCGTGGTCGGCCTGCTGTTCGGCGGCCTGTTGCCGTTCGTGTTCGGCGGCATGTCGATGATGGCCGTGGGCCGCGCCGCGCAGTCGGTGGTGGAGGAAGTCCGCCGCCAGTTCCGCGAAAAGCCGGGCATCATGCAGGGCACGGAGAAGCCGGACTACGGCCGCGCCGTGGACATGCTGACCCAGGCGGCGATCAAGGAAATGATCGTTCCGTCGCTCCTGCCGGTGCTGTCGCCAATCGTGCTGTTCATCGCGATCTACCTGATCGCCGGTTCGGGCGCTGCACTCGCGGCTGTCGGCGCAATGCTTCTCGGCGTGATCGTGACCGGCCTGTTTGTGGCCATCTCGATGACCTCGGGTGGCGGCGCATGGGACAATGCGAAGAAATACATCGAAGACGGCCACCATGGCGGCAAGGGCTCCGAAGCCCACAAGGCTGCCATCACGGGCGATACGGTGGGTGACCCGTACAAGGACACCTCCGGCCCTGCCGTGAACCCGATGATCAAGATCACCAACATCGTGGCGCTCCTGATGCTCGCCGTGCTCGCGCACTAGACATCCGGATACGGATCAAACGAAAGCCCCGGAACTTCTGTTCCGGGGCTTTTCATTTGAAGCTGAATGGCAGCGCCGGAATTACTGGCCCTGGCGTCCCGTCGGGTTGCCGGGTGTCACTTCGTCGGAGTTCGGCAGGCGAACAGTGCCGACCGTTCCGAAGATCTGCTCCCAGAGACCCAGTTCGCGGCCGCGTGTGGAGGTCTCGCGCGCGGCGTAGCTGATAACCTGGCCATCCTCCGCCGTGTAGCGCAGGACCTCATCGACCTTGTCATCTTCGCTGAAACGGATGGCGGTGATGACACGCTCAGCGACCTGCGGCTTGTAGAAGGCCAGACGCTCCTGGACGTCCGAAATGTAGAACCAGGTGTTGGTGTCGAACAGGCCCTTCGTCGAGGGTGAGCCGAGCTGCGCCGTAACCGACGAGCGGGTATCTTCACCCGGCTTGATGTCGTAGGGCTGGATTTCGTCCGGGATATAGCCGTGGAAATCGCGTGCGGGCGTAAGGCACGCCGCCAGGGGCAGCGCGAGCAGGCTGACCGCCAGGATGGCACTTTTACGCATGGAGTCACTCCGGATGGGCTTTGACCAACGACCTAGCGGCAGGTAACCGGGCTTGGCAAGCATGGGAGTACACCCTTGACGGCATTTTCGGGCAATTGGTTCCATCGGCGTTCAGCGCGGCGGAAGGCAGCGGCAGAGGCCTATCGCGGCCTGCTGCGCCATGCGCTGGAGCCGGATTTTTATCTTTCCGGCGGTGTACCGGACACATTTGAGGGGCGCGCCGGGATGGTGACGGTTCTGACCAGTCTGGCCTGCGCCCGCCTGAGCCGGATCGAGGGCGCGGAGCCGGCGCGGTTGATCCTGCGGATAGATGAACTGGTGCTCGACGGGTTCGACGCCGCCTACCGGGAAAAGGGCGTCGGCGATGCCTCGATCGCCCGGAAAGTCCGCAAGCTGGCGCAGGGCCACGCGGGTCTCGGAAAGGCCCTGTTTGCGGCCCTGACGGGGGCAGAAGGAGCAGAGCCGGTTGATGCCATCCTGCGCCGCAACGGGGTCGCCCGGCCGGACCAGGCCGGCGCATTGGCCGAATCGCTGCGGGCTATCAGCGCCTGTCTCGCGCAGCAGCCGGACAGCGAAATTCTCCAGGGCCGGTTCAACTGGATCGGGGCTTCTGCCGGGCAGAGCGCCGCGCAACCCTGACATGCGCGGCATGTCGCCCGTTGCCTTGCCCCCCGCCGACGCTTAAACCACGGCAAAACACGTCGAATCTGGCCACTCATGCAGGCACAGGACCGGATGAACCCCTCGCAGACGCTTTCGATAGACGCCATGGGCGGAGACGATGCCCCGCGCATCGTCGTCGACGGGGTCGCCGAGTTCCTGGAAAGCCGCCCGCACATGAAGGCGCTCCTGCACGGCGACGAGGCGCTGCTCGCGCCCCTGATGGCGGGGCGCAGCGTTCTGCAGGCCCGCGCCACACTGGCGCATGCTGGCGAAAAGATCACCAGCGACATGAAACCCAGCCAGGCCCTGCGCCGCGGCAAGGGCACGTCGATGTGGAACGCCGTCGAGGCGATCCGCGACGGCAAGGCAGGCGCGTCTGTTTCGGCGGGCAATACCGGCGCGCTGATGGCGATGTCGATGCTGATCCTGCGCAAGATGGACGGCGTGCACCGCCCGGCGATGACGGCCGTCTGGCCGACGCTGCGCGGGCGTACGATCGTCCTGGATGTCGGCGCAAATGTCGAAGCCGATGCCCAGCAGCTCGTCAGCTTCGCGATCATGGGCGAGGCGTTCGCGCGTGCAACGCTCGGCATTGCGCGGCCATCTGTCGGCCTGCTCAATATCGGCTCGGAGGAGATGAAGGGCCATGAGGAAGTGCGCGAGGCGCATGACTGGCTGCGCGCGGCCGGACTTGATCTGGATTATCGTGGTTTCATCGAAGGTGATGATATCTCGATGGGCATGGTCGATGTCGTTGTCACGGACGGCTTCACCGGCAACGTTGCCCTGAAAACAGGCGAAGGTGTCGCCCGGATGCTGGCCAGCCACATGCGTGAGGCCTTTACGGAAAGCCTGATGTCTAAAGCTGGCGCCATACTTGCGATGAACGGCCTGAAGCGCCTCAAGTCGCTCATGGATCCAAGCAATGTGAACGGCGGGGTCCTGCTCGGCCTCGGCGGGATTTCCGTCAAGAGCCATGGCAGCGCCGATGCGCGCGGGTTCGCGCGGGCGTGTGAAATGGCTGCCGACCTGGCGGCCAGCGATTTCCAGGGTGAAATCGCTGCGAACCTCGCAAAAATCGGAACCGGCGGCGTCGCGGCCTGACGGCGGCACACTGGATCGAAAGGAAGGATGAGGATGGCGCGTCGCAGTTTTATTCTCGGAACCGGCAGTTACCTGCCCGAACGCGTGCTGACCAACAAGGAGCTCGCCCTGATGGTCGAGACCTCCGACGAGTGGATCCGGGAACGCACTGGCATCGGCCAGCGCCACATCGCCGCTGATGGGGAAGTCACGTCCGACATCGCCACCGCCGCCGCGCGCCGGGCGCTGGCGGCTGCCGGCATCGACGCCTCGCAAATTGATCTCATCGTGCTGGCTACGACGACTCCGGATCGCACCTTCCCGGCCACTGCGACCGCCGTGCAGGCTAAGCTTGGAATCACGGGCGGCGCAGCGTTCGATGTTCAGGCGGTCTGTTCGGGTTTCCTCTTCGCGCTCGCCACTGCTGATTCCATGCTCAAGCAGGGCCTGTTCCAGCGGGCGCTGGTGATCGGCGCCGAAACCTTCACGCGCATCATCGACTGGTCGGACCGGGGCACCTGCGTATTGTTCGGCGATGGCGGCGGTGCGGTGGTGATCGAAGTGCGCGAGGGCGAGTTTGCCAGGGACGAAGGCATTATCACGCACCATATCCGCACCGACGGCTCGAAGGCTGATCTTCTCTATGTCGATGGCGGTGTCAGCTCCACCGGTACGATCGGCCATGTCCGGATGGAGGGAAACCGTGTCTTCAAACATGCCGTTGCCAACATCTCCTCGGCCATCGAAACGGTGCTGGCGCAGACCGGTCTGACGTCCGCGGACATCGACTGGTTTGTTCCCCACCAGGCCAACAAGCGCATCCTGGACGGTGTGGCGAAGAAGCTGCACATCCCGGAAGAGAAAGTCGTCATCACCGTTGACCAGCATGCCAACACTTCCGCTGCGTCCATTCCCCTGGCGCTCGACCATGCCGTCCGCACCGGCCGTGCCAAGCCCGGCGACCTGATCCTTTCGGAAGCGATGGGCGGCGGCTTCTCCTGGGGCGCCGCCCTCTTCCGTCTCTGACCGGACGGCCTGTTCCAGATTTCACTAACGCGAACGCTAGGAATTCGTTAAGATACCGGGCTTAGGCTTTCATGAAAGGCGAGTGGGCACATGAGCAACGAGACCGTTACCCGGGCTGAAGTCACCGATGCCATCGTCCGCGAAGTCGGCGTGACCCGTCAGGAGTCCGCCGACCTGCTTGACCGCACCCTCGAACTCATCGGCGCCGCCCTGGAGCATGAGGAAGAAGTGAAGCTCGCCCGCTTCGGCAACTTCGTCGTACGCTCCAAATCTGCCCGCGAAGGGCGCAACCCCAAGACCGGCGAAGAGGCCCCCATCGCGGCCCGCCGTGTCGTCACCTTCCGTCCCTCGCCGATGCTCAAGTCGCTCGTCGGCCGCGGCTGAAGTCCAGCAGGATGACCGAATGACCGCACTCAGATCCCGGATCGAAAAGTCGTCCTCTGCTTTCCGGTCGATTGGTGAAGCGGCCAGCGAGCTGGGCCTCGAAACGCACGTGCTGCGCTACTGGGAAACCCGTTTCCCGAAAGACATCCGCCCGATCAAGCGCGACGATGGCCGCCGCATGTTCCGCCCGCAGGACATGGACGCCCTGCGGGCCGTCCGGATTCTGGTGCACGAGCGCGGCATGACGCTGAAGGGCGCAAAGACGATCCTTGCGGAGCAGGGGATCGAGGCGGTTCTCGCAGGCATCGCAACCTTGTCCGCGGCCACCCTCGAAGCGGTGCCGAGCCCGGCGCGTGAACTGCAGGCCAGCGTTGCCCGTGCCTTCACTGTGCCGGACCGCAAGATGCGTCTTGAGGGGGTGCTGCAGGAACTGGCCGATATCAAGAGCCGCATTGATGCGGCCCGCGCGCGCAGGGCTGCGTAAGCTTTCTTCCGTCTCTTTCGGTCTGTGTTTCGTTCCGTTTCTTTCTATAGCAGCCGAGTAATGGGCTGAGGCGATCCTGCCTGTCATCGAAAATGACAATCACAGCTAACCTGACCCTATGTGCCCATGCGATTTGACGGGCCAGAGTCAAGTTCACGTGAATGCACCGCCTCCTGGCCCCGTCTGCTCGATAGTTAACAATCCTTTAGGGCGAACTATGACAGTTTATGTGTGATTTCTATGGGGAAGCTGCATGGATGTCACCGTCTGGCTCGTTTTTGCGGCGTGCATTGTCCTGCTGATGCAGGCTGGGTTCCTGTTGCTCGAATCGGGAAGCGTCCGTGCCAAGAATGCGGCGAATGTCGCTCACAAGAACATTGCTGATTTTGTGCTTAGCGCGGTCATATTTGCGGCCTTCGGCTTCTCTGTCATGTTCGGGGCTGGCGCTAACGGCATCTTCGGATTCGGCGGGCTTCCGGACAAAGTAAATGATGTTCCGATCGAAGCGTACCTCTTGTTCCAGCTGGCATTCTGCAGCGTCGCAGCAACAATCGCGTCTGGAATCCTATCCGAACGTGTCAAGTTCGGAGCGTATATCGTCGGAGTGATTGTTGTTTCCGGCCTGGTCTATCCTGTATTCGGTCACATGGTTTGGGGAAACCTTCTGATCCCGGACAATCCAGCGCTCCTGTCGGATATTGGCTTTGTGGACATGGCCGGAGGGATCACTGTTCACTCGATCGGAGCATGGTTCGGGCTGGCTGCGCTTCTCGTGATTGGTCCAAGGATCGGCAGGTTTGACGACGCCGGCAATGTCAACCCCATTTCAGGCAGTGCGCCGGTGCTTACAATGGCGGGCACGCTCTTGCTACTGGTCTGCTGGATACCATTCAATACGGGTGGGTTTGCGGCGTACCCTGAGACCTTTGCCAGGGTTGGTCAGAACACGATTCTCGCGGCCGCTTCCGGGGCGATGGCTGGTCAAATCCTCGGTCTCGCGATGCGGCGCGGCCAGGCCGTCGCGTTCGATGCTTGCACTGGCTTGTTGGGCGGCCTCGTCTCAATCACGTCAGCGGCTCACCTCGTTGGCTATGACGGTGCGCTCTGGCTCGGCATCCTTGGCGGCTTGGCAGCTGTTGGCGCCGGCCATCTGCTACTTGTCTATGCCAGGCTTGATGATCCGGTTTCCGGCATTGCTGTGCACGGAGTTAGCGGAGCGGTCGGAAGCCTGTGCTTTCCTTTCTTTGCGACGAGCGAGTTGCCGGCTGGCTCTGTGCTTTCGCAGGTAGCGGTTCAGGCAACTGGGGTTGCAGCGGCGTTCGTGATCTCGTTCGTTCCTGGCCTTTTGACGTTCCTTGCGCTGAAGAAGACGATTGGCGTTCGAGTCGGAGTTCGTCAGGAGCGTTTGGGCCTCGACTATGCTGCTCAGCAAGACTCGATGAAAGAGGAGGCTCTCGAACGTGTGCTGAGTCAGTTCGATGATCCCGCAACTGACCGGCCCTCCAGTCACCTGGCAGTTTCTGACGGTAACGCCGAACTGGCGCATAGCTTTAATCAAGTAGCCGCCGCACACGAGCGAATGATAGGCGAGCTTCGGGCCACAAGAGATGCCGCTGAGGAAGCGGCGCAGCTGCTCAATTCCGCGCTGAATGCGACACAGGACGGCGCCATCATCTGGTCCGGGGACGGAAAAGTCTCGCGGGTAAATGAATCTGCAGGTGAGTTTTTCACGAAATGGATTGGTGATTTCGGCGACGTTGGCCACGTTTCAGATCTGGTAGGAAGGCTGCGCGCCCTCGATCTGAAAAGTGTGAATGACGATTTCCTCTGGCTGAGTTCGGTGGATGCCTTCCTGGATTGTCGGGAAGCCATTTTCGGGCTCGAAGGTGAAGTCTGGATCCTGGTTCGCACCAACCCGATTCCCGCGGGCGGCCATATTTCACTTTTCGTGGATATCAGCCAGCAGGTGCTCGGGCAGAGAAAAGCGGAAGCCGCCGAGCGCGCAAAGGCGGAGTTTCTTGCGAACATGAGCCACGAGATCCGTACACCTCTGAATGGTGTGATCGGCATGGCACAACTGCTTCAGAGTTCAAGTCTCGCATCACGGGAAATGTCATTCGTCGATACAATTGTCTCTTCCGGAAATGCGCTGCTGAAAATCATCAACGACATTCTCGACTTTTCAAAGATCGAGGCAGGTGGGATGAAACTGGTCGAAGCACCGTTCGATCTTCGCGAAAGTATTGAAAGTGTTGGCAGCCTTCTAAGCGGTGTGGCATCGACTCAGGGCATAGACTTACTCGTCCGAGTTCAGACGGATCTGCCGGATCTTTATGTTGGCGACGCCGGCCGAATACGGCAGGTATTGCTCAACCTTGTTGGCAATGCCGTGAAATTTACGTCAAAGGGACATGTTCTACTTGACGTGTCAGGTGTGTTCGAAGGCGGTCATGCACGTCTTGCTATCAAGATCAAAGACACAGGTATTGGCATCCCCGCCGATCACCTCACAGCGATATTTGATAAGTTCAGCCAGGTTGACGGCTCAGCCAGCCGCCAGCACGATGGTACCGGTCTTGGCCTTGCGATCACGAGTCGTCTGGTGGAACTCATGGGCGGCCGGATCAGCGTGGAAAGTACGCTTGGTGAGGGCTCACTCTTCACAATTGAACTCACGTTGCCTGTCCCGGCCGAGTTGCAGCCCGTAACCCGCAGCCTTCAGACCAAGTCAATTCAAGGCACACAGGTGCTCGTTGTCGACGACAATCCTGTCAATCGCGATATCCTGCGCGAGCAGCTGCTCTATTGGAAATGTAAACCGAAGTGCGTGCCCAGCGGTATGCATGCTTTCCAGTTCCTGGCGGAAGCCGAACGGCGCGGTGTCAAGGTCGACCTGATTATCCTCGATTATCAGATGCCTCACCTGGACGGAGAGCAGATCCTTCAGAAACTGCGCCAAACCACAACCTACCGGAATACCCCTGTCATCGTCCTGAGCTCGGTTGATTCGCCAAGTCTGGCCGCGCGCTTTGCGCAGATGGATGTCACGGAAACAATTCTGAAGCCCGCCCGCCAATCGGATCTGTTCAACGCGATTGCCAATGCAACCGCCCGGCAGAACGATCTTAATCCATCCGGCGATAAATCCAAATTGCAGTCGGTGCCCGGTGTTGCTCCCGCGCCGCCGCACACAAATACTACAGGCAGATTCGTTGACGTTCTGGTGGCTGAAGACAATGCGGTGAATCAAAACTTCATGCGGGCCCTTCTTGGCTCGCTCGACCTGACCTATGAAATAGTCAGTGACGGAGAAGCTGCCGTTTCAGCTTGGAAGCAATTGAGCCCAAAAGTTATCCTGATGGACGTCTCCATGCCGAAGATGAGCGGCATTGAGGCGACGGCCGCGATACGTGAAATTGAGCGGCAAGAAGGTCGAAACGTTACCACACGGATTGTCGCAGTCACTGCGCACGTCTTGAATGACAGTGAGGCCCGCTATCGCGGTGCCGGGATGGACGGCTTCGTCTCGAAGCCAATCATCATCGACGCACTGAAAGCAAACCTCGCGGTCTGGCTCGGACGGTCTCTCGAACGCAGGTCTGCTTAACTCTCTGTCCCGGCCGCATGGCTTTATCATTTCGCATCATTGGTTTCAGCGGGGCGATGTCAGTGGACGCGGCTTTGAGCCAGGGTGGGCGTTATTCAGCCCAGTGGGAGCGCGCAAGAGCAGGTTCCGCTAGTTCAAAACCTCGCTCCAGATCATCCTGATACTGGTGAAGCGCCCCGGTGGCAGGACTGAAGTGACCCCGCCGGACGCGGAAGCCCGGTACCAGAGCCGGCCTGGCCCCGAACAGCCGATCGGCCACGCTCTTCTTCACGTTTGCCGAAGAGCGGGCGTCTCCCCGCTTCCCCAATAGGGTCACCGCCAATCGCAGAGCGGAATATCTCTGCATCGCCGGACATCGAAAGCGCCTTACTGTGGCGCACCAGGGCATTGCAACTCTGACGGCGTGAACCATCCGTTTGCCGGCCGCGACGCCCCAGGCCATCAGTCTAACGCGTCAGGGCATCCACGGCTTCGTTGATCACAACCGGATCTCCGAAGCCGAGCGATTTCAGGCGTGGCAGCTGCGTTGCTGCATCTCCGACGATGACATAATTCATCGCATCCGGCCGGATCAACGTGCCTGCAAGCGCCAGGATTTCAGCAAGTGTGAGGACTTCCACAGCCGCCACCTGCTGGACCACAAAGTCGTTCGGCAGATCGTAGCCGGCTATTTCCGACAGGACGTCGAGCTTGGCGCCCAGAGACTCAAATCGCCTGGCCTGACTCTTGATGAAGAAACCGCGGGTGACATCGAGGTCTTCCTGCGTGAAGGTCGATGCATAGTCGGCCATGATGTCGCGAATGAGCTGCGTGGCCTCAAGTGTAACGTTGGACCTGACACCGCTGAAAATCATGAAGGTGCCTTCGGCGGCCGTGGCAGTGAAATCTGACCCGATGTCGTAGGTGTAGCCCTTGCCTTCGCGCAGTTCCTGCGTCAGCCGCGAGGCAAACCCGCCGCCGCCGAGCCTGTAATTCATCACGCCGGCCAGATCGTAGTCAGGGTCCATGCGCTTCAGTGAGGGATAGCCAAACCGCAGGACGGACTGCGAGGCGCCCGGGATATCATAGAAGTAGACCTTTGATGCTTCGGGCGACGCGGTCGCCGCTTCCTGCGGCAAGGTGATGTCGACTTTCCGCCAGCGTGTGGACAGACCTTGCAACGCCGCCCTGACGTCTTCGGCGCTGACGTCACCCACGACGCGTACGCTCGTCAGGTGGGGAGAAAGATTACGCGCATGCCAGGATTTGAGGTCTTCCAGGTCGATATTGGCCAGAGCGGTTTCGCTGCCAAGCAGGCTGAGCGCCCGCATGCTTGCGGGCCCGTAGGTCACATAGCTGAAGGCCCATCCTGCAATCTCGTTCGGTTCGGACCGTGATGCGTCGATCGCATCGCGCGTGCGGGCAAGTGCCAGATCCAACTCGGCCGTATCCCAGCGCGGCTCCATCAGCGCTTCTTCGATCAGAGCGATCGTCGGCGTAAAGTTGCGGGCGAGTGTTTCGCCGTTGATCTCGAAGGTCTCGGCCGTCACGTTGGCCGAAACGTTCGCCCCCAGAAGTGCAAACGCCTTGTCGAGTTCGGCCGGTGTCTTCGTCGCCGTGCCCTTGAGCAGGATCTCGGCGAGCAGATTGGCTGTCCCCGCCGTTTCCGGCGTGTCGAGCAAATGCCCGCCTTTCATCACGATGGAAAAACGCACCATCGGCAACTCATCATCCGAGATCCCGAAGACCGTGATCCCGTTTTCCGACATGTCTTTCCAGACGTCTGGCGCAGAAAGCTTCGGTGCAGGGCCGCAAGGCGGCTCAACGCTGCGATCGATCAGTGAAGGTGTGCGCTCGTAGCTGACCGGCTGCGTCAGATCGACTTCGGCTTCGGCGCCCTGCACAATGGGCTCAATAACGACTTCGGCCTGAACCGAGCCTTCGAGCGCCAGCTCCGGCGCGCCCTTCGGGACAAAGCTTGCGGCGATGAATGGCTTATCCTTGATGTAGGTATCGTAGACGCGCCGGACGTCTTCGGCCGTCACGGCCTGCAAGCGGGCAAGGTCTTCGTCGATATATCCCGGGTTGCCAGCGAAGATGCTGTACTGGGCAAGCTGCGCGCCTTTGCCGAGCACACTGCTGAGCGCTTTGTAAAAGGCCACTTCCTGCTGCGTCTTGATGCGCTGCAGATCGTCAGCGGTGATCGGCTCGGCTTCAAAGCGGGCAAAGCCTGCATCAATCGCGGCAGCAACCTGATCAAGATCCGTACCATTGAAGGCGCTGACCTGCAGGAGCAGTTCGCCGGCCAGTTCACTGTCATAGGGAAAGCTGGCGACCGAGGCAGCAACCTTTGCCTCATCAATCAGCACTTCATTGAGGGGCGCTTCCTTACCATCGGTTAGCAGCTGGCTGAGCACCGCGAGCGGGTAGCTGTCCGGATGAAACTGCTCAACCGTCGGCCAGGCCATGGTCAGCTGAGGCAGCTTCGCGAAATTGTCCTCATGCAACAGGCGGACCGTTTCAGAAACGATGCCGGGCTGGGCTTCCAAAGGAACAATTTCAGGGCCGCGCGGAATCTCGGCGAAATACTTCTCGACCCAGATGCGGGCTTGCGAGGGATCGAAATCTCCCGCCACGACGAGGGTGACATTGTTCGGCGTGTACCAGGCACGGAAGAATTCCTTGACGTCTTCCAGCGTAGCGGCCTGCAGATCTTCGAGCGAACCGATCACCTGCCAGTTGTAGGGATGCGATTCCGGGTAGAGCGCTTTGTGCAGCACGTAGAACGTGTGACCGTAGGGCCGGTTGTCAACGCCCTGACGCTTCTCGTTCTTGACGACTTCCTTCTCCTTGGCGAGCACAGGCTCGGTCACCGTATTAATGAACCATCCGAGCTTGTCCGCCTCTGCCCAAAGCATCTTTTCGAGGGCGTCACTGGGAACTGTTTGCAGATAATTCGTCCGGTCGCGGCTGGTCGAGCCGTTGGCCCCCGACCCGCCAATCCGCGCGGACATCCGGTCGAGTCCGCCTTGCCCCAGGTTTTCCGACTCGAGGAAGAGAAGATGCTCGAACAGATGCGCAAACCCCGTCCGGCCGGGTTTTTCGCGGGCCGATCCAACGTGTGCGGTCAGGGATACAGCGACGACAGGGTCCGAACGATCCACATGGAAAAGGACCGTCAATCCATTGTCCAGCACAAACGATTGATACGGCAACAGAGTTGCGGGCGCTTCTGCCGTGGTCTGAGCAATACTCTCGCCGGGCGATCCGGATGCAGGGGGGGCTACACCGGCACATGCGCTCAGAAAAAATGCGGATGCAGCCAGCAGAAGACGGGGTGCATACATCGGGAACGCTCCTTGACCGGACCGGAAACGAGTTGAAGTTCTAAACGCAACACTGCCTGAGTGGCCTGCCGGTAAATCTGAAGTTCGCAGCTCCCGAAGCGTTGAGCAAGCTGTATCACCTTACCAATCGAAGGCGGAGCGCCGGGGTCAGAATGGCGCGCACCGCTGCGCTGGATGCCAGGGTCCGCGTGAGACAGTTTTCTTAAAGTCAGCGTCCGTTCCAGGTTGCTGTCAGTGCCCTCCTCGCATTTAAACCTGAAACAATGACCGGGCACCACGACCCAAACCAAAAATCCGCGCCATAACGCGCCGCCTGTCTCCTCCGATCAGCCCCGGTGCCGAGCCTCAAAGCGCCGGCGCTGCGGCTTACACAGCGGCTCGTGAACGACGCGCCGGTCACTGGTTTCAGGCAGCGGATCGCGGACCATGAAGTAAAGGGGCTCTTCCTGCGCCTAACTCCGGGCGGCGCCCGGAGTTATGTCCTTAGATACTCTCAGGACAGGCGGCGAGGCGAGGCGGCCATCGGCGAGGCAAGTGGCATCACTGTCAACGCCGGGATAAAAATCGGCCATTTGCCGGTTTAAACAGGGGACAGTCAGGTTCCATAAAAAGCCCCTCATGCGAGGCTGGTTTCTTGCGCCTCGATGGGTGTCTGGCCGGGTGAGGCGCGGACGGTTTTTTCTGCTTCTGTCTCAAGCGGCACCTGCGTTGTCGGGGGTGGGTCGTTTCTGGCGCTTGCGGCGGGTGGCGAGACGGAAGTTGTCTGCCTTCAGCTCGAGGATGTGGACATGCTGCGTCAGCCGGTCGGTGGGGGCGGCGTCATGCTTGTGTCCATGGGTTGATCACGGCGAGTCCCGCCATGTGAAAGGGGGCGACGTCGCGCGTCGCAACGACGAAGCCATGCGCCGCGGTGATGGCTGCGATCTGGGCATCAGTCTGACCGATGGGCGCGCCGGACGCCTCCGCCTTGGCTACGATACGTGCCGCCAGGGCGGCGGCGGGGGCGTCAAAGGCGAGTACGCGCGGGCCGACCAGACGCGACAGGGTGAAATCCAGCACGTCCCACAAATCAGTCTTGCGCCGACCCTCGGGCAGGCGTTCGACGCCGAAGCGCAGCTCCATGACGTTGATGCTCGTGGTGAACAGGGCGGCCTGGGCCTGCCCGTTCAGCCAGGCTATGACGGCGGTGTCCGGCGCGGCGCGCATCGGCTCTGAGATCACATTGGTGTCCAGAACGATCAAGAGAAGTCCGCCGGGCTGACCGGCGTGCGGTCGCGCGGGGTGTCCGGGAAATCGGCGGCGCGGACGCGGGCATAGTCGGCGACAATGTCGCCGAGGCGTTCGGCCGGGCGGGTCGCCTCGTCCAAAAGGCGCCGAACGGCAGCTTCGGCGCTCAGGCCGTGTTCGGCGGCGTAAATACGGATGCGGCGATGCAGGTCTTCGGGCAGGTTCCGGACGGTCATGCTGGGCATGGGCACCTCTCCATTTTGATATCAATATCTATATATGATCGCATTGATGTCATTATGTCAATATGAAAGCACATCATCAGCCCCCGGCGCGCTCCCGCTCAAGTGTATATTCGGAAAAGATGCGGGTATCGACGCCCGCCGTTGCTAGGCGGCGAATGGCGACGAGGCGCCAGCCCCGGGCACGATACTCAGATAGGGCTTCAGCCGTTTCGCGCCTGTACTTTTTCGCTTTCCACCAGCTCGAATTACCGGTCACGCGCCTTAAGCATGTTGTCTCGATCATGGTTGATGCTGGTCAGCCCGATCAGACATCACCTGGGATCGCTCGGTTTCATCCATGACGGCGTCCAGTTTTCGAAGTTCGCCCGCTGCGCCCGGATTGCCGAGCTTCTCTGCCCGGCGAAACCAGCCATGGGCGCGCACGAAATCAGGAGGCGCGCCATGCCCGCCGGCGGCGGCAACACCCAGATTGAAGGCACAGCGGTTGTCACCGAGGGCCGCGCCCGTTTCCCAATAGGCCCTTGCTGCCTCAGTGTCCTGCGCCCCGCCGTCTCCGAGCATGGCCATCCGTCCAAGATGCGAGAGGGCATCTGTGTCCTCTCCGGCTGCGGCCAGTTCGAAGAGTTGCCTGGCGATCGCCGGATCCTTATTGCCTCCAAGCCCGTTCAGATACATGAAGCCGAGATTGAATTGGGCTGCAGGCAAACCTGCGTCAGCAGCCCTCGCATAATACGACCGCGCATCCCGCAGATCAGTCTGCGTGCCGCGGCCATGCTGCAGTAGCACGCCAAGATTGTTCGCCGCGCCCGGATGGCCGCGGTCGGCGGCCTCCCTCGGAAGTCTGGCCGCCGCATCCAACCGGTCCCCACCACTTGTCTGCGCAAGCAGGTGGTGGGCACGTTCAAAGAGGGTCTGTGGATCGCTCATGACGGCGATTTAGCTGAAGCTTGTGCGACGCCAAGGGAGACACGCCGACATCAGCCACGAAACCAATACCATTCCCGGTTCGACCGTGGCCAAGGATGGCGCTTGCCTGTGCATTTTCCGTATCGAGACGGCGCGCCGGCGTCAAAGACGATACAAGACACTTCTAACGCAGCAGCTGATGAAGTTGGAGCCTGCCATGCGCAGCGCGGATCGAAGCGGCGAAGAAGGCAGCCAGTAGCTTTCTTGCGAGGCAGCACTGGCAGCTACCACAGACAATGCGCGTCACGGCGCGAGCCATTGCCCTTGCCAGCCATTGCTCCGGTCGAACCGGGCGCGCCTGTGTTCTCGTCCCAGATGCAGAGCATCGATCGTGAGGACTTGAAGGCGCAAAACCGCGAAGGCGTCAGGATCACTATTCTTTGTGTAGGCGAGAGCACTTTCAATCGGCTGTCCAGGCTCTGGAATGCTGCCGTAGCTTGTTCGGGAGGCTTCCGGAACGCGCGCCCAGGTTCCCGCCGCCTCCGCACCTGAAAGAATGGCCACATCTGCGTCCAACCGCACCTGCAGGTGGCCAGATTGATCCCAGACGTGCAGCGCCGCGTGGGGCCTCGCGCGGAGTTCCGCCACCTTTGCCGAATGGACGTCCGTGTGGATGTCGAGGCATGCGGTTGGCCGGTCCACACTGCGCAGAACAACCGTACGAACACTTGGCATGCCGTCGCAGGTTACAGTCCCGAGGGCCGGATGCCGCACGGGTGCGCGCCGGTCATGGACGCCGCGAACAAGGCAGTTCCAGACCTGAGCATGTATGGAGGCAAGGCTCGCCGCCCAGGGATGAGGGTCACGGGTCATTTGTAGGCCTCGCGCCGGTCGGCGAACCGGCGCACGCGCTTGCGCCAGGCCCGGTAGCTGGCGGGCTTAAGCCGCCGGCGCATCAAGGCCTTGACGTCGTCAGGACCGACCCCGTGCAGAGCCCGGATCTGTGCAAAGGTGACATGATCACTGAGTGCCATCTCAATGATCTCGCTCTCGGTTGCAGTGTCAATGACAAGCCTTGACATGTTCGTGTCAGTTTCAATCCGTGCCGACCCTTGGAACTGATCGGCAACCTGTCCCCCCGCAGCCAAAAGTCAAATGTGGCGTGCGTGTCATACGGGCGAGGTGTCGCAATTGATCAACTTCGTCAGCGCCTTAGCCTTACGCTTTCGCGAACCGAAGAATTGGGAAGTCATGAATTTCAGAGCGCTGTGGGCCTCCCCCTCAGCAGTGGTCCACCAGATTTGTTATCCCGGCGGCTTCAAGGTAGCAGCGTTCATGCTGCCACCTCCCCATAGTAAGGCGGCATGAACGCTGCGGGCAAGATGGCTTTTGGGGCTGGTGGTTTGTAGCCGAGAGATGAGTGTGGCCGGGCGGTGTTGTAGTGCTGCC